>NZ_CP101442.1:3970000-4502500 GCF_059134105.1 Stenotrophomonas sp. FBCC-B152
CGGCTGGATCGGGGTGGTCAATACCGTGTTGGCCCCGTTCGGCGCCTACGGCCTCAACCTGGCGGCGATCACGGCGGCCATCTGCATGGGCCGCGAAGCGCATGAGGACCCGGCCCGGCGTTATACCGCCGCCGTGGCCGCCGGCGCTTTCTACATAGTGGTGGGTCTGTTCGGGGCGACGGTGGCCGCAGTGTTCGCCGCCTTCCCTAAAGAACTGGTGGCCTGCGTGGCCGGCATCGCGTTGTTTGGCACCATCGCCAACAGCCTGGCCATGGCCCTGCGTGAGGAAAGCGACCGCGAGGCCGCACTGGTCACCTTCCTGGTGACCGCCTCGGGCCTGTCGCTGGCCGGGATCGGCTCGGCGTTCTGGGGCCTGGTGGCCGGTGGCATCTGCCTGGTGGCACTTCGGCCGCGCGCTCGCGCCCTGCCCTGAGCGCTGGCCGCGCTTACAGGGGCAGGACGCGGAGGGTCTGCACCAGGCTGTGCTGCGCGCCCGGGGCCAGGGTGACCACGTCCGGGCCGGCGTTGGCCGCCTCCAGGCACACGTAGTTCTTCCAGCCGGCGCCGACGTCGGCCATCCTGGCCGCGCCTGCTTCGCCGGGGTTCCAGGCCACCAGCGAGCGGCTGCCCTGGGTGGTGATCTCGATGCTGCGCTTCAGCCCGGGGTCCTTCAGCACGTAGCGGCCGCCGGCCTGGGTATAGATGCGGTCGCTGCGGCCGGGGTCACGCGGGTCGTTGAGCGACCAGTCGCCCTGCTGGATGCGCGGGGTGGCGTAGTTCTCGAACTTGTCCAGGTAGGCCAGGCCATCCAGCCCGGACACGCTGACCTGCATCGCGTCGCTGACCTTGAAGTAGTTGTGCAGGGCCTGGGTGAAGGTGACCGGCTGACGACCGGTGTTCTCGGTGACCAGGCGCTGCTCGAGGGTGCGGCCTATCCGCAGCTGCATGGTCAGGCGCAGATCGAGGTTGTCCAGCGCGGGCGGAGCCAAGGTCAGCACCACGGTGCCGTCGGCGTCGCGCTGCGCGCTCTGCAGGGTCCACGGCACGTTGCGCACGAAGCCGTGCGAGGGCACGTCACTGCCCTGCCCCTGTTTGCCGAAGTACGGCCAGCACACCGGGCTGCCGCCGCGGATCGGGGTCGGCAGCGCCTGCGCGGTGGGCGACAGCCACAGCACGTCCTGGCCACCCTTGGGGACGAACGAGAGCAGCTGCCCGCCGAACACCGAGATGGCGGCGCTGGCCAGCGGCGTTTCCACCTTCCAGGCCGGGAAGCCCTGGATGTCGACGATGCTCAGGCCCTCGAGCTTGGGCAGCGCGGCGCCGGGGGCGGCCGGCGACTGGACGAGGCGGGCATGGTTGGGCGGCAGGGAAAACGCGGTGCTGTCGGGCATGGCGGTAGTGGGCTTGGGTAGAGGAGGTGCGCTGCGCAGCGCGGTGAGGATGCGTTGGCCGGCACGGCCGTCCGGATTGGGCCAGCCCAGCGCCTGCTGTTCGGTCTGGATCGCGCGCCGGGTGGCAGTGCCGACCATGCCATCGGCGGCACCGATGTCGTGGCCGCGGGCGAGCAGCAGGGTCTGCAGCTCGCGGCGCTCGGTGCGCCCGATGCCGGGATCGTCGGTGGGCCACGCCGCCACGATGCCGGGGCCGCCGCGCAGGCGGTCGGCCAGGGTGGCGATGGCCAGGGCGTAACTCTCGGCGGCGTTGTAGGCGTAGATCGCGTCGTAGTTGCGGAACACCAGCCAGGCCGGGCCCTTGGCGCCGGTGGGCAGCAGCAGCGCGGCGTTGGCATCCCCAGGCAGGCCCGCAGGCGCGAGCGCGCCGCCCCCGATCGGGGCGATGCCCAATGCACGCCAGGCCGCGAGCGGCTTGCGCTGGGTGCGCCCGGCCAGGTTGGCATTGAAGCCGGCGGGGATCTTCACTTCAATGCCCCACGGCTGGCCGGTGCGCCAGCCGGCCTGCTTGAGGTAATTGGCGGTGGAGGCCAGCGCATCGGGAATGCTGGCGACCAGGTCGCGGCGGCCATCGCCATCGCCGTCCACCGCGATGCGCGCATAAGTGGAAGGCATGAACTGGGTGTGGCCAAAGGCGCCGGCCCAGGAGCCGGTCAGGCCATCGGCACTCAGATCCCCGGCGTCCAGCAGCTTGAGCAGGGCCAGCAGCTCGCCGCGGAAGAACGGCTGGCGGCGGCCGTTGCAGGACAGGGTGGCCAGCGACTGCAGCAGCGGGCGCTTGCCGAACACGCGGCCGTAATCGCTCTCCACGCCCCAGACCGCGACGATGGTGGCCGGATCGACGCCGTATTGCGCCGATACGCTGGCGAGCAGGTCGCGGTGCTGGTCGAGGCGGGCGCGGCCGTCGTCGACGCGCTGGGTATCGACCAGGGCGGCCAGGTAATCCCACAGCGGCGTGGTGAACTCCGGCTGCGCATCCAGCAGCGGCAGCACGCTCAGGTCCGGGGTGAGGCCGGCGGTGAGCCGGGTGAACCCGGCCGCGCTGACGCCCTGCTTGAGCGCCTGCGGCTGCAACGCGGCCAGGCAGCGGTCGAAATCGTCCTGCGGCGCGGCAGCGACCGGGGTGCTGGCGAGCCACAGCGCGCCCAGCAAGCCGACGGTGGAAACCCTCATTGGCGTGAATCCCTGCAGCCAAGTGTTACCGCATCATAGCGGCAACCCATGCGGTTCAGGCCCGTTCCAGCAACCGCAGGCCGAAGGCGGGGGCATCGGCATTCCACTGCATGCGCACGCGCAGGCCGGCCTCTGCGATCAGCGCGCCGAAGGCGGCGTCGGTGTATTTGTGGCTGTATTCCACCGTCATCGCTTCCCCGTCGGCGAAATCGAACGCGCGGCCGGCCACGTGCACCCGCTGTGCGCAACGGCTGACAAGCTCGGTTTCAATGCGCAGGCGCGGCACGCTGTAACGCGCGCGGTGCTCGAAGCCGTCCAGGTCGAAGTCGCTGCCGATCTCGCGGTTGAGCCGGCGCAGCAGGTTGAGGGTGAACGCCGCCGTGACCCCGGCCGCGTCGTTGTAAGCCGCTTCGATCAGTGCCGGGTCCTTGTGCAGGTCGATGCCGATCAGCGCCAGCCCGGTGGACCCCATGGTCTGGCGCATGGCATCGAGCAGCGCCACGGCATCGTCGTGGGCGAAGTTGCCGAGCGTGGAACCGGGAAAGAACAGCAGCCGGCGTGCCGGTTCGCGCTGCGGTTCGGGCAGCGTTACCGGGCGGGTGAAATCAGCGCAGACCGGCAGCATCTCGATCTCCGGCAGCGCTTCAGCCAGCCGTGCCACGCTGTCGAGCAGCGCCGCGCGCGAGATCTCGATCGGGGTGTAGGCCACCGGATCGGCCAGTGCATGCAGCAGCAGTTCGGTCTTGCGGCCACTGCCACTGCCCAGTTCCACCACGTGCAGGTGCGGCCCCACCGCGCGGGCGATCTCGGCGCTGACCTGCTGCAGCAGCTGCAGCTCGGTGCGGGTGGGGTAGTACTCGGGCTGGCGGGTGATCTGTTCGAACAGCTGCGAGCCGCGCGCATCGTAGAAATACTTGGACGGCAACTGGCGCGGATGCTGGGACAGGCCATGCAGGATGTCGGCGGTGATCCGCGCGCAATCCGGTTGCAGGTCGGTCAACGCATCCAGGGCATCACTGACGGTACTCATGCGGCATCCTTGGCCAGGCGCAGGCCGGCGAACTGCCAGCGCGCCGACGGTGCGAAGAAATTGCGGTAGCTGGGACGGATGTGGTCGGCCGGGGTGGCGCAGCTGCCGCCGCGCAGCACCCACTGCCCGCACATGAACTTGCCGTTGTATTCGCCGAGGTTGCCCTCGAAAGTGCGGAAGCCCGGATAGGCCCCGTAGGCGCTGCTGGTCCATTCCCAGACATCGCCGAACAGCTGCACGTGGCCCTGTGCGCTGTCGTGGTCGGGTGCGGCCGGATGCAGGCGCTCGCTGTCGGCGAAGTTCCCCTGCGGCGCCTGCCCGGCGGCGGCCGCTTCCCATTCGAATTCGGTGGGCAGGCGCGCACCGGCCCAACGGGCGTAGGCGTCGGCTTCGAAGTAGCTGAGGTGGCAGACCGGTGCATCGGGGTCGAGCGGGCGCCAGCCAGCCAGGGTGAACTCGCGCGCCAGCGCGTCATCCCAGTACAGCGGGTGCTGCCAATGTTCCTGCTCGCACAGGCTCCAACCCTCGCTCATCCAATGGGCCGGCTCGCGATACCCCCCTGCTTCGACGAAGCGGCGGAACTCGGCATTGCTGACCGGGCGATTGGCCAGTGCATGGGCGGGCACCAGCACGCGGTGCACCGGTGATTCGTTGTCGTAAGCGAACGCGGCATGCGCCGGCCACGCGGGCGCGCCGATCTTGACGATCTGCTCGGGGCTGTGGATCCACGCCAGCGGCGAGGCGGTGCCGGTGCTGCGCGGCAGGTCGTCGCGGTAGGCCGGCTGCAGCGGGTTGCTCCACAGCGCGTGCTTGATGTCGGTGAGCAGCAGCTCCTGGTGCTGCTGTTCGTGGTGCAGGCCCAGCATCAACTGCCGGGTGGCCTGCTCATCCAGTGCATCTGCCTGCAGCGCCGCCAGCACGCGCTGGTCGACCAGGCTGCGGAAGCGCAGCACCTCGTCCAGTGACGGCCGTGACAGCAGGCCGCGCTGCGGCCGGGCATGCGCCGGGCCGATGCTCTGGTAGTAGCTGTTGAACAGGTAATGCCAATCGGCGTCGAACGGGACGTAGTCCGGCTGGGTCGCCAGCACGAAACGTTCGAAGAACCAGGTGGTATGGGCCAGGTGCCATTTGCTCGGGCTGGCATCGGGCATGCTCTGCACCATCGCGTCTTCGGCGCTGAGCGGTGCGGCCAGGGCCACGCTGCGGGCGCGTACCCGGGCGAACTGGGCCGCCAGCGCGATGGCGGCGGTGACGGCGGAAGGAGGCGGGGCAACGACGGCGTTCATCGCACGAAGGATCGGCGAGCATGGGTGAGCGCGATGTCATGGCGCGGCGTACGTGGTGTTACGCCGTTCAAGTTGAATAGGCGATCAGGGCAGCGCGTCGAGATAGAACCAGCGCCCATCAAGGCGCACGAAGCGGCTGTGCTCCTGCATCTTCACCGCGCTGCCGCCGCCGATCCGGTAGCGCGCGGTGAAGCGCACCTGGGCGTGGTCGGCATCCTGCAGGGTGTGTTCGTGCACGGTCAGGCCCAGCCAGCGCGTGCGCTGCCCGGCCGGTTCGTCGAGCGACAGGGTCTCGGGGCGGGTATCGGGATGCCAGCTGGCCAGCAGGTAGGCCGGCAGCTGTTGCACGTACGCGCTGTAGCGCGAGCGCATCAACGCCTCGGCATCGGGCGCGGGCTCACCGCCGTGGAATCGGCCGCAGCAGGCGGCGTAGGCGACGGGGCGGCCGCAGGGACAGGGATCGGCAGGGGTCATGGGCGTATTGTGCCGCGAGGAGGCGTATGCTGGCGCGCTTTCCGCCGTGATGCGCTGCCGTGTTCGAGCTGGTTCCCCCTGAACTGTTGTGGTTGGTGGCGATCGCCTTCATCGCCGGCCTGGTCGATGCCGCCGTGGGGGGGGGTGGGTTGGTGCAGCTGCCCGGGCTGTTCACGGTGCTGCCGCAGCACACCCCGGCGATGCTGTTTGGTACCAACAAGTTCAGCTCGATGTTCGGCACCGCCGCAGCGGCATTCCGCTACGCGCGCAACGTGCGCTTCCCGTGGCGACCGGTACTGTTCGCGGCGGCCACGGCGTTCGTGTTCTCGTTCGCCGGGGCCACGGCGGTCAGCCTGCTGCCCAAGGACGCGGTACGCCCACTGGTGCTGGTGCTGCTGGTGGCGATGCTGGGCTACACATTGTGGAAGAAGGACTTCGGCGCGCTGCACCGGCCGCGCGAGATCGGCCGCAGGGAGCTGGCCACCGCGCTGGCGATCGGCGCGGTGATCGGCTTCTACGATGGCTTCTTCGGGCCGGGCACCGGCAGCTTCCTGATCTTCCTGTTCGTGCGCTTCTTCGGGCTGGATTTCCTGCGCGCCTCGGCTGCCTCGAAGGTGGTCAACCTGGCCACCAACGTGGCCGCGATCTCGTTCTTCGTGCCGACCGGCAACATCCTGTGGCTGTTCGCCATCCCGATGGCCACCGCCAACATCGTCGGTTCGGTGGTCGGGACCCGGCTGGCGCTGCGCGGCGGCACGCCGTTCATCCGCAAGCTGTTCGTAGGCCTGGTGGTGGTGCTGATCGCCCGGATGGGCTGGGACACGTTCGCCGGCTGAGCAGGTCAGTCCTCGACCTGCTCCGCCACCGCGCGGGTGCGCTCGGGCAGCTTGAGCCGCTTGCCTTCTTCGTCGTACTCGATCAACAGCACGCCGGAGTCGTGGCGGCCGCTGATCTCGACGAAGCAGGCGCCGCCGATGAAGGGCTCCAGCGTCATCACTGATTTCAGCGGGGTGGCCACCACCATCTGGAAGCCGAAGTTCTCGAAGATGTTCATCGCCAGGGCGGTGAACTCGTTGTCGGCCTTGTCGAACGCTTCGTCCAGCACCACGGCGGCATAGCTGGGCAGCTGGCTGTCGGCGCCGCCGAGCTGGTAGCGCAGCGCCGCCGCCAGGCAGGTGGTGGCCAGCTTCTGCCGCTGGCCACCGGACTTGCCGGCGCCGCTGCGGTAGATCTCGACCTGCTGGCGGGTGGCGGCGTCCAGCTCGACACCGATGAACTCCACATGCAGGCGCACGTCGAGCACGTTCTCGCGCCAGCGCTTGTCCTCGCCTTCCTGCGAGCCCAGCCGCTTGACCAGCTCGCGCAGCACGGCGAACTGGGTCTCGGCGACGTCGCGCTCTTCGGTCTGGTGATGCGACAGCACCTCGCGCAGGTGCTGGTGGAACTCGAGCACCTCCGGCAGGCGCCGGTCGCTGAGCTCGATGGTCAGCAGGGTGCCGCGGTTGAACGGCACCTGCTCCAGCGATGCGTTGACCTCATCCAGGCGCTGGCCGATCGACTTGCGCGCTTCGGCGCTGTGCCGCTGCAGGGCCAGCAGGTTGTTCTTGCTCTGGTTCTGCAGCAGGTCGAAGAAGCGCTCCTCGTGCTGGGGCAGGCCATCGCGCTCCAGCCGCGCCAGGCGGGCCAGGTAATCCTCCGCGGAGGCCACCGATGCGGTGAAATCACCGGACTCCTCCGGCCATGCCTGCGCGAAGCGGCGGAAGCAGCCCACCAGCTGGGTCTCGACCCGGTGCACGTCCTGCTGGGACGAGGCGAGGCTTTCGTTGATGCCCTTGCTGATCTCGCGCATGTGCGCTTCCAGCGTTTCCAGGCTGAGCCCGCCGAGGATGTCCAGGCGCTTCTTCAGCCCGGCTTCCTGGGTGGCCCCCAGCGCCGGCAGCACCAAGGCGCGGCTGCGCTGGCGCTGGGCATCGAGCTTGTCGCGTTCGCGCGAGAGCTGGATGAGTTCGACCCGGGTGTCTTCGTAGGTGCGCCGGGCCTGCACGATGTCCGCACGGGCCTGGTCGATCTGCTGGGCCAGGCGGGCCAGGTCGGTATTGCCTTCGCGCAGTTCGCGCAGCGCGGTTTCAATGTCCTGCAGGCGCTGCAGCGCGGTGGCGACGTCGACCTCTTCCCACACCACGTTCACCAGCTGGTGGCAGGCCAGCCGACGTTCGTTGTCGAGGTCACGCTGGCCACGCAGGCGCACGACATCCTCGTCGCAGGCGGCAATGCGCTGCGCCAGCTCCTGCGCCTCGCGGCGGAACACCGCCAGCTTTTCCTGGTTGTTGAAGCCCAGCAGCCAGCGACGGCGGTCGCCGATCGCGCTGCGGTCATCCTTTTCGAAGCGGTCGCCGGGATGCTTGACCTGGCCTTCGCGCGAGATGCCGCGTTCGACATCGCGCAGCTGCCTGGCATCGACGCACTCATAGTCGAAGCGCTTGCCCAGCTCGCGGCGCAGCCACGGCTCGAACACGCTGTCGCGCAGCTCGAGCTTGTGCAGCAGCGAGCGCGCGGAGGGCGAGCGTGCAATCGCGTCGTCGTTGCGGCGGACCCGATAGTAGGTCAGCCGCATGCCCAGCTGGGTGCGATTCACCCAGGCGTTGATCTCGTTGTAGTGCTTGTCTTCGACCAGCAGCGACTGTGCGAAGCCGAACAGCACGCGCTCGATCGCGCCCTGCCAGGCCGCCTGGTCGTCGTGGACCTGGATCAGCTCGCCCACGAACGGCAGTGCCGCCTCGGGCACGCCGGTCTCTTCGGACATCCGGCTGCGCAGCTTCTGCAGCGGGGCGGGAATGCTGGAGGGGTTGCGCTCCATGGCCTCCAGTTCCGCGCGGACATCGGCGAAACGGCGGGTATCGTCCTGCTTGCCGGCCTGGCGCTCGGAGATGGCGTCATCCAGCGCGGCGGCGGCCTGCTGGCGATTGTCGAGTTCGCCCTGCGCGCGCGCGATCAGCGCAGCGAATGCATGGGCGTCATCGGGAAGTTCATTCTGCAGCTTGGCCGCAGCCTGGCGGGCCTGTTCGCGCTTGGACTGGCGGCGATCCTGCTCGGCCTGGGCGCGGCCCTGTTCGCGTTCGAGTTCCTCGATGCGCTCGCCGCCCTGCTGGCGACGCTGCAGCTCGAGCTCGGCCAGGTGCTCCTCATGGTTGCCCAAGGCCTGGCGGCGCTGGGTTTCCTCACCCTGCAGGCCGCGATTGCGCACGTCGATTTCCTGCAGGCGCTTCTCCAGCAGCAGCTGCAGGCGCGATTCGCGGAAACTGTCCAGGCCCAGCTTGAGCGTCTCCTCGTCGGCACGCTGCAGGTTCATCGCCTTCAGTTCGGCATGCAGCGCGCGCGCCGGCAGCAGGGTCTCCACCTGCAGGCGGGCGGTGACCACCGACTTGTGCGCGCCGTCCAGTTCGGCGAAATCGCTGACCAGCCGTTCGGCGGCGTCGAAGGTGCGCGGCGTATCCAGCATGAAGTCGCGCAGGAAGACGTTCAGGTCGCCCAGGTTCTTGGCCGACTGCGTCTTGTGCAGCAGGCGCAGTGCCATTTCATTGTCGATGCCCAGCAGGTGCCGGAAGCGCTCGGCGTAGCCGGTGAAGCTGTCGAAATGATGCACATCGCCCAGGCGCTGCTTGAGCTTGCGCAGGTCCAGGTCGAAGCCGCCCAGGTCCTTGGCGATATCGAACGGGCGTTCGGCGATCAGGTAGTGCTTGCGCACGTCGGCCGCCGCCGCGCCGTTGCCGGCGATCCAGAACAGCCGCACCAGGCTGACCACGCGACCATCGCCGGCGCGGTACTCCAGCACCAGCGCGGTCCAGGTGGCGCCCTTTCGCAGGTACTGGGTGGCGATTTCGCCGGTGCCACGGTCCTGCTGGTCAGCCCACGCGCCACGCACGTACGACACCAGGTTGCGGTCGCGGCCGCTGCGTTCGGCTTCGCGCGCGGCGGCGTTGAAGTCGACGATCGACGGCGGCACCAGCATCGCCGACATGGCATCGAGCAGGGTCGACTTGCCCGAGCCGGAACGGCCGACGAACAGGAAGCCGCGCTCGGCGATCGGAACCTCGGTCAGGCCGTTGAAGGTGCCCCAGTTGTGCACCTGCAGCCGGCGCATGCGGAACTGCTGCTGGCGCGGGTCCGGCAGCCCTTCGGTGAACAGGGCAGGAGTGTTCTTGGAGATGGCCATGCGTTATCGGTCGTTCCGTTCAGGCTTTGGCAGCAGGGGTTTCGCGCAGCTGGCGGTACACCGACGAGAGTGCGGACACGTCTTCGGCGGAGAACAGCAGCTTCAGTGCGGGCGATACTTCGTGCCGGTCTTCCTGGCCCGCCAGGCGGGTCAGGATGTGGTTCTCTTTCATCTTCTGCACCGCCGACGCGACGCGACGGTTGAACCCGGCGCGGTCGGTGGAGAGGTTCTTCTCATAGATGGCCAGGGCTTCGGCCATCTCGGTGTCGGCCACGACCGCGCGATTGCCACGGGCGTCGGCCTCGGCCAGCTGCTGGCGCAGGTACAGCAGCAGCACCGAGTCGATGAAGGTCAACGGCGAGCTGCGCAGCAGTACCGGTGCTTCAACGTCTTCGGTGTCGGCCTGGCGGGTGAACGCCACGCCGCTGTCGCGGTCCAGCACCAGTTCCAGGAACAGGTCGGCCAGCGACGAGCGGATGGCCGCTTCGCTGCGGATCAGTGCCGGCCACAGCTTGGGGTGGCGCAGTTGATCGATGCTGGGGCCGATCAGCAGCTGGCACAGCGCGCGGCGCCCTTCCAGCGGGAGGCGGCCGGTATCGCCCAGGTAGTAGACGTCGTTGTTCCGCCGCGGCAGCGGCGTGACCACGACCGGCTCTGCATCGAGGTCGTGTGCGTCGCCGTCGATCAGGGCGGCGTCGTTGGAATCTTCATGCCAGTTCATGGCGTTTCTCCTGGGTGAACCAAACCAACGGGATACGGGCCCGCCGCCACTGTCCATCGCCGCCGCGCCAATGCGCGGTTTCCTGTTCGCCTTCCACCACCGTGCCGTGGCGCGTGCCCAGCGACAGGTAGCCGATCACGCTGCCCAACCCCTGCGGCGCCTCGCGCTGCGACAGCGCCTGGGCAATGCTCAGTTTCGGCTGGATGGCCAGCAGGTCGTGGAGGTCGCGGCGCAGGGTGCGGAAGTCGATTTCCGACGAGGCCACCAGGTCGCCGACGCTTTCCAGCGAAATGCTGGCGGCATCGTTGCGTTGCACGCTGCCATCGACATGGGCGCTGCGCGGGTCATGCAGTTTCCACTGCGACCACGAGCGCAGGCGGCTGGTGGTGAGCTGCAGGTCGCGGCCGATCGGCCGCTGGGCGGTGAATTCATCGCGCAGCGCCAGGGCTTCGGACTGCGCCTGCTTGAGCAGCTGGTTGAGCCGGCGCTGCTCAAGATACCCGCGGCTCTGCACGAAGCCGCGCAGGCTGCGCGCGAAGTGCTGCAGGACATCGTGGACCTGGCCACCGCGGTCGAGCATGGTGCCGGTGAAGCCGCGCAGGAAGGCGCGCTCGTCGCGGTCCAGCTTGCGGGCGAAGCCGCGCGCGAGCACGGTTTCCAGCGCCGCATCCAGCTGGGCGCTCTGTTCGGCATCGTTGAGCAGCCGCCAGAAGGCCTGGAAGCTGCGCCCGGCGTCGCTGTCGCCGATCACATCCACGCCTTCGAACAGCCGCGACAGCACGTCGCCGCGCTCGCTCTCGTCGTCGATGATGCGTTCACGGAACTCGCGGTTCAGGCGCTCGAAGTCGTCGCGGACGCGGCGGAAGTCTTCGGTGAGGTCGTCGGCCAGGCCGATGATCTGGCGCGCGCGTTCCAGCGCGCGCTTGCCATCCAGGGTGGCCACGCGGCCAACGCCGACCCGCGCGATCTCCGCGTCGATGCGGTCGCGCTCGTCGCGCAGTGCCGACAGGCGAGCGTCCGGATCGGATTCGGTCTGTGCGGCCAGCTGCGAGAGCTGCTCGATGACCAGCGCCAACCGGCTTTCGGTGGCGGCCACGCGGCTCTGCTCCAGACTGTCGGCGAAGCGGATCGCCTGCAGCGCCTGGGTGGATAGTTCGTACTGCTCCTGGTCGGCGCCCTCGGGCAGGCGCCGCTCCAGCCAGCCCTGCGCCAGCCAATGGGCGATGTAGGCCTGGGCGGTGCGCGGCAGCTCGCGCGACAGTTCTTCGCCGTTGAGCTGGTCCAGGGCGCGCTGCAGGCGGTCGTGCAGCACGGCCGCCGGCAGGGTGCGCTCGCCGTCCATCAGCAGGCTCTGCAGCAGGCCGATGATTTCCGGGGCATTGGCAGCGGCCAGCAGCTTCCACTGGGGCTGCTCACGCAGGGTGCGGTAACGGGTGATGCGTTCGCGGTGCTTCATGCAGCCAGGACATCCGGATAGACGCCGCGCGGCCAGGCGCCGCGCAGCGGGAGGGGCACCGGCCCGGCAAGGTATTGCCGGGCGCGCGAGGGTCTCAGCGCTTGCCGCCCACTTCAATGAAGCGCAGGAACTCGGCCCGGGTGCGGGCATCTTCGCGGAAGCTGCCCAGCATCTTGGAGGTGACCATGCTCACGCCGCGCTTGTGGATGCCGCGGGTGGTCATGCACTCGTGCGCGCCTTCCACCACCACGCCCACGCCGATCGGCTGCAGCACGTCCTGGATGCACTGGGCGATCTGCGCGGTCATCTTTTCCTGGACCTGGAAGCGGCGGGCATAGGCCTCCACCACGCGGGCCAGCTTGCTGATGCCGACCACCTTGCCGGCCGGCAGGTAGCCGACGTGCACGCGGCCGATGATCGGCGCCATGTGGTGTTCGCAGTGGCTTTCGTACTCGATGTCGCGCAGCACGATCAGCTCGTCGTAGCCGGCAACCTCTTCGAAGGTCCGTTCCATGTAGGCGCGCGGGTCGTCGCGGTAGCCGCTGAACCAGTCGCCATAGGCTTCGGCGACGCGCCGCGGGGTGTCCAGCAGCCCTTCACGGGTGGGATCTTCACCGGCCCAGCGCAGCAGGGTGCGCACGGCCGATTCGGCCTCGTCCTGGGTCACCGGGGTCACGTCGTTGTCTTGTTTGCTCATTACATACAGCACCCGAAGGGGGGCGAGCATCGTACCCGACAGACCCCCCGGGCGTCCCCCGGGCGTTGGGCTGCGGTTGGGCCAAGGGTATTGATAGGAATGAAATTAGTAGTATCCTATCGATCTGCCATGAAACGCTCCCTCGACGAACGCACCCAGCTGCAGATGCAGCTCAGCTCCGGCCTGCTCCACTCAGGGCGGCAATGGCAGCGCCTGGCCGACCAGGCCTTGGGCAGCTATGGCATTTCGGCCGCCTGCACCATGCCGCTGCTGATGATCGGCCGGGCCGGCGGGGGTATCCGCCAGGTCACCCTGGCCCAGCAGCTGGGCATGGAAGGCCCCTCGCTGGTGCGCCTGCTGGACAAGCTGTCGGCCAGCGAACTGGTCCGCCGCGAGTGCGATGCCAGCGACCGCCGGGCCAACCTGCTGTGGCTGACCGACAAGGGCGAAGCGCTGGTAAGCGAGCTGGAAAGCCAGCTGATCGGCCTGCGCCAGGACGTGTTTGGCGAGTTGAGCACCGAGGAACTGCGCACCGTGCTGAAGCTGTGGAAGCTGCTGGCCGATGCGTCCGACCGCGTGACGTAAGCCGCTGCCCTGCCCCACCGCCCGGTGTTGTCCTGCGACGCCGTGGCCTTCCCCTTTCCGCTTTCCTGCGAACTTCCTGCCCCGATGTACGGTGAATTCAGTCTCTATGGTGTGTTCGTCCCGACCCTGCTCGGGCTGATGCTGCTGGCCTACCTGCTCAAGAGCGGGCTGCGCCTGGTCCTGCAGCGCACCGGCGCCTATCGCCACATCTGGCACCCCGCCCTGTTCAACCTGGCCGTGTACGTGATCGTGCTCGGCGGGTTGTTTTCCCTGATGCGTTGGATGCAATCGTGAACAAGATCCTCAAGCACACCTTCCCGGTCGTCCTGACCGTGGTTGCCGTCATTGCCGCCCTGCTGGTGCTGCGCCACCTGTGGTCGTACTACATGGACGAACCGTGGACCCGCGACGCGCACGTCAGCGCCGACGTGGTCCAGGTCGCGCCGGACGTGTCCGGGCTGGTGGAAGCGGTGAAGGTGGCCGACAACCAGCCGGTGAAGCGCGGCGAGGTGCTGTTCGTGGTCGACCGCGCGCGTTACCAGATCGCGCTGGAACAGGCCCAGGCCACCCTGGGCGAACGCCGCGCCACGCTGGAGCAGCTGCGCCGCGAGATCGCCCGCGACCGCAGCCTGCAGGACCTGGTGGCCACCGAGGACGCCGAAGTGCGCCGCGCCAAGCTGCAGGCCGCGCAGGCCTCCACCGCCACCGCGCAGGCCGCGGTGGACCTGGCCAAGCTCAACCTGGCCCGCACCGAAGTGCGCAGCCCCAGCGACGGCCATGTCAACGACCGCACCGTGCGTGCCGGCGACTACGTCACCGCCGGCCGCCCGGTAATGGCGGTACTGGACACCGGCTCGTTCCGGGTGGACGGCTACTTCGAGGAAACCCGCCTGCGCGGCGTGCATGCCGGGCAGAAGGTCGACATCCGCCTGATGGGCGAGGCGCAGCCGCTGCAGGGCCACGTGCAGAGCATCGCCGCCGGCATCGAGGACCGTTACCGCAGCGAGGGCTCCAGCCTGCTGCCGAACGTGACCCCGGCGTTCGACTGGGTGCGGCTGGCCCAGCGCATCCCGGTGCGCATCCACATCGACAACATCCCCACCGGGGTGAACCTGATCGCCGGGCGCACCGCCACGGTCACCATCGAGCCGGACGCCGCCACTGCCACCCCCACGCCGGCGCAACCGGCACGGCCGGCCCTGTGAACCGCCCGGCCCTGCACCGCATCGCCTTCGCCCTGGCGCTGACCAGCAGCCTGGCCGCATGCCGCACGGTCGGCCCGGATTACGCGGTACCCGCCGGTTCGGCGTTCCAGCGCCCCGAGGCCAATGCGGCCTTCATCGACACCGGCAACCCGCAGGTGGCGCCGGGCGCCGCGCTGCCGGCACGCTGGTGGGAGCTGTACCAGGACGCCACGCTCAACGGGCTGGTGGAACAGGCGCTGCGCGACAACGTGGAACTGAAGGTGGCCGATGCCAACCTGCGCCGCGCCGCCGCCGTGTACGAGCAGGCGCTGGATGCCGGTGGTTTTGAGTACGAAGCCGAGGCCGGGGTCAGCCGCGCGCAGCTGTCGGCCGAATCGTTCCTGCTCGAGCACGAGCTGCCGCCGATCAACCTGGCCGACGGCAAGTTCGCGGTGTCCTACCAGTTCGACCTGTTCGGCAAGCTCAAGCGCGCCTCCGAAGCCGCGCGGGCCGACGAGCAGTCGGTGGCCGCCGCGATGGACCTGGCGCGGGTCTCGCTGGTGGCCCAGGTGGCCGGCAGCTACGTGGAGATCTGCCACGCCAACCACGAACTGCACGTGGCCGAGCATTCCCTGCAGTTGCAGCAGCGCAGCCGCGAGGTGACCCAGCGCCTGATCAGCGCCGGACGCGGCACGCCGCCGGAACTGGCCCGCGCCAATGCCCAGGTGGCGATGCTGGAAGCCGCACTGCCGCCGCTGCAGGCGCAGCGCCAGGCCTCCGAATACCAGCTGGCCGCCCTGCTCGGCCGCACCCCGGGCCAGCTGCCCGAGGGCGTGGACGCGTGCGACCGCGCCCCGACCCTGGCCCAGCCGCTGCCGGTGGGCGATGGCCGCACGCTGCTGCAGCGCCGCCCCGACATCCGCCAGGCCGAACGCAAGCTGGCCGCGGCCACCGCGCGGATCGGCGTGGCCACGGCCGAGCTGTACCCGGACATCCGCCTGGGCGCGTCGCTGGGCGCGGCCGGCCTGCTCGCCGATTTCGGCGAGCCGCTGACCCAGCAGTGGTCGTTCGGTCCGTTGATCTCGTGGACGCTGCCGTCCTCGGGCACCCACGCGCGCATCCACGCCACTGAAGCCGGGGCCGATGCGGCGCTGGCCGAGTTCGACCACAGCGTGCTGCAGGCGCTGCGCGAGACGCAGACCGCGCTGAGCCGCTACGCACACGACCTGCAGCGCCTGCAGTCCCTGCAGCAGGCGCAGGCCCAGGCCGCACTGGCCGCCGAGCAGAACCGCCGGCTGTACCAGGGCGGGCGCACCCCGTACCTGTCCAGCCTGGATGCCGACCGCACCCTGGTCTCGGCCGATGCCACGCTTGCCCAGCAGCAGGCGCAGGTCTCGCGCGACCAGATCCAGCTGTTCCTGGTCCTCGGCGGCGGCTGGAACGCCGACGCGGTGGCACAGGACTGACCCATGCTGCTGCTCGACCGCCAGGCCTGGCTGTTCTCGGTAAAAACCTTCCTGGCCGCCCTCGCCGCGCTCTACATCGGCCTGGCCGGCAACCTCTCGCGCCCGTACTGGGCGATGGCCACCGTCTACATCGTGACCCAGCCGATGCTGGGCCCGACCCGGGCCAAGGGCGTGTACCGCATCGTCGGCACGCTCATTGCCGGCGCGGCCACGCTGTGGATGCTGCCGCACCTGGTGGAAACCCCGCTGTTGCTGAGCGCAGCGATGTCGCTGTGGCTGTCGGCGTGCCTGTTCATCGCCCTGCTCAACCGCGGCCCGCGCGGCTATGCATTCCTGCTGGCCGGTTACACCACCGCGTTCATCGGCTTCCCCGCCGTGACCTCGCCGGACACCATCTTCGACACGGTGGTGGCGCGCAGCGAAGAAATCATCCTGGGCACGGTAGTGGCGGTGCTGTTCGCCTCGCTGTTCTTCCCCACCTCGGTGCGGCCGATGCTGCGCGCGCGGATCGGGGGCTGGATGGGCGATGCCGCGCAGTGGTGCCGGCAGATCCTGCTGCGCGGCCAGGCACATGGCCCGCGCAACCGGCTGGCCGCCGACCTGGTGCAGTTCGAGGCGTTGATCGAATTCCTGCGCCGCGATGACCCGCGCCATGCCGGTGCGGCGGTGTCGATGGAACGGCTGCGCGAGCGCATGCTGCTGATGCTGCCGGTGCTGTCCTCCATTGCCGACCGGCTGGGCGCGCTGCGCGCCGGCGGTCGCGCGCTGCCGCCGGGGCTGGAGCCGCTGGTGAACGACATCGCGCACTGGCTGGAACGGCCCGGCCGTTCCAGCGCCGACGACTACACCGCCCTGCGCGCGCGGATCCTGGCGCTGAAGCCGGCGGTGGATGGCGAACTGGACCACCTGCTGCTGGTGACCCTGCTGCTGCGCCTGGAAGAGCTGGTGGACCTGTGGCAGGACTGCGCCACGCTGCAGGACGCCATTGAACACGGCGGCGCGCCGCGCGATACCGCCCATTACCGGGTGCGCGCCAAGCGCGTGGGCGCGGCCCGCCACGTGGACTACGGGATGGCGCTGTTTTCCGCCGCCAGCGCCGGCGTGGCGCTGATGACCTACTGCGCGCTGTGGATCGGGCTGGGCTGGGAAGGCGGTGGCAACGGCGCGATGATGGCCGCAGTGGCCGCCGCGTTCTTTGCCGCGCAGGACGACCCGGCGCCGAGCATGCTGCAGTTCCTGCTGTGGGCGATCGTGGCCAGCCTGGTGGCCGGCGTGTACCTGTTCGGCGTGTTCCCCGCCGTGCACGACTTCGGCAGCCTGGCGCTGGTGCTGGCGGTGATCTTCCTGCCGCTTGGGCTGCTGCTGCACCGGCCCAAGACCGCGCTGATCGGGTTGCCGCTGACGGTCAACCTGGTGGCCCTGCTGAACGTGCAGAACACCTACAGCGCCAACATCCAGAGCTTCATCAATTCGGCCGTGGCGATGTTCATCGGCATCGGCTTTGCGGTGGTGATGACCCGCCTGTTCCGCTCGGTGGGGGCCGAATGGACCGCCCGCCGGCTGGTGCGCCAGGGCTGGACCACGCTGGCCGAAGCGGCCGAAGGCCGTGGCCAGCAGGACCGCCAGCAGTTCGCCACGCGCATGCTGGACCTGCTGGGCCTGCTCGCCCCGCGCCTGGCCGCCACCCCCGAAGGCAGCGACATCGCCTCGGTGGACATGCTCACCGAGGCCCGCATCGGCCTGAACATCCTGCAGCTGCGCCGCGCGCGGCATGGGTTGCCGGCGGCGAGCATGCAGGCGATCGAGGCGATCCTGGACGACGTGGCCGCGCATTACCGCGCCCAGGTGGCGCTGCGCCGGCCGCAGCCTGCGCCGCCCGCATTGCAGGCCAAGCTGGAGGCCTCGCTGAAACGGGTGCAGACGGTGGAGGCCGGCAAGGCCCGTGACGAGGCGCTGATGGGCGTGCTGGGGCTGCGTTATGCACTGTTCCCGGAGCAGCCGGCGGTCACACAGGGGGGAGTATCCTGACGCCCTGCATTCCTGCATGGAACAAGGTGATCCCCAATGAGTTACGACGTGATGGTATTCGACCCGGCCGTGGCGCCACGCGACGCCGAGGCGTTCCTGCAGTGGTACGACGCGCAGACCGAATGGAACGAGAAGCACGAGTACGACGATGCCGCCGTGTCGGTGCCGGCGCTGCAGGCCTTCTTCGCCGAGCTGGCCGAAGACTTCCCGCCGATGGACGGTCCGCTGTCCGATGACGAGGATGACCGCCCGCAGGTGACCGACTACAGCATCGGCACCCACGTGATCTATGCCTCGTTCGACGACGAGGTGGCCGAAGATGCCCATGGCCAGGTGCAGATCCTGGCCAACAAGCACCAGGTGGGCTTCTTCGACGTCAGCGGCGACGGTGCGATCGTGTATCCGGATGGCACCGTGCTGATCCCCGGGGAAGAAGAAGAAGAAGGCGACGCCTGATTCTGGAAGGTCTGGTAGAGCCGGTCTCTACCAGAGTTCGCCCTGGGCGGGCGCCGCCGCCGCATCGATCGTCGTGGCGCCCGCGCCCAGCCGCTGTGCCAGCCCGGACAACCGGCTGGCATGCCGCGCCAACGCGGCCTGCAACACCTCCGCACTGCCCAGTACATGCAGCGCCTGCCGCGCGCGGGTCATGCCGGTGTACACCAGCTCGCGCGACAGCACCCGGTTGTCGCGCCGCGGCAGCTGCAACCAGACCTCATCGAATTCCGAGCCCTGTGCCTTGTGCACGGTCATGGCGAAGGCGCTTTCATGCGCGGGCAATGCCGCCGGGTGGAACGCGCGCGGCTGCTCGGGGCTGTCGCCCGGGAACCAGGCCAGCATCGCGCCTTCGCGGCTGCGTAGGCATAGCCCGATATCGCCGTTGAACAACCGGTGCCGGTAACTGTTTTCGGTGATCAGCAGCAGCCGCCCGTGGAAGTAGCGCGGGCCACTGCCCGGGCGCGCGCTGCCGGCCAGGGCGGCTTCGATCCGCTCGTTCAGGCCGCGCGCACCCTGCGGGCCCTCGCGCAGCGCGGTGAGCAGGCGCAGCCGGCCGGCCTGCGCCAGCGCCTGCACCGGATCATCGGCGTCGCCCAACCCGCGCCAGTGCGCCAGCAGGGTGTGCCGGTGATGCAGAAGTGGATCGACCTGGTCTTCATGGAAGGCCACGCCCGCCAAGATGTTCCCGCGCAGCAGCTGCAGCGCGGCGGCGCTGTCGCCTTCGCGCACCGCGCGCGCCAGCGGCGCCAGGTCCAGCGCATCGCTCTGCCGGTAGCCGCGCTGCAGCTGCACGCGGCGGCCGGCGAACGCGCGCGGCGGGGCCAGCGGCAGCAACGCAGGGGCGGCCAGCAGCGGTCGCAGCGCGGCCGCATCGTCGGCCTGGGTGCCCAGGCCGTCGCCACTGGCCTGCAGGATCGCGCTGAGCACATCGCCGGCCTCCACCGACGGCAGCTGGTCCGGGTCGCCCAGCAGCACCAGCCGGGTCCCGCTGGCCACCGCTTCGACCAGCTTGGTCATCAGCGGCAGGTCGATCATCGAGGCCTCGTCCACCACCACGATGTCGTACGGCAGCGGGTTGTCGGCATGGTGGCGGAAGCGTGGCGAATCGGGAATGACGCCCAGCAACCGGTGCAGGGTGGCGCCGGTGGTCGGCATGGCCTCGGCCAGTTCGGACGCCACACCCACCAGGCGCAGCCGCTGCAGCGCCTGGCGCAGGCTGTCGGCCATGCGCTCGGCGGCGCGGCCGGTGGGCGCGGCCAGTGCCACCCGTGGCAGATCCGCACCGGCCTGCTGCGCCTGCGCGGCCAGCAGCACCAGCAGGCGTGCGATGGTGGTGGTCTTGCCGGTACCGGGACCGCCGGTGACCAGCACCAGCGGATGGCGCAGCGCCACTGCCGCCGCGCGCGCCTGGTGGTCGATGCCGTCCAGCGCCTGCGGGAACAGCTGGGCGAACAGCGTTGCCAGCCCGGCCGGATCGTGCGCCGGCAAAGAATGCGCGGCGATGCGCTGCAGGCCCAGCGCCAGGCGGCGTTCGTATTCGCGGTAACGGCGCAGGTACAGCAGACCGTGTTCGAGTACCAGCGGTGCATCGGCAGCCAGCGCGTCATCGCGTTCGGGCGATGCCACCCATGGCGATGCCTGCAACTGCGCCAGCCACGCCTCCGGTGCCGGCCAGTCCAGCTCGGCATCCACCAGTTTCCTGGGGGCGGCCGGGTCCACCCCGGCGTGGCCCTGCGCCACCGCCAGCGAGGCCAGCGCAGCCGCGGCCAGCACCGCATCCGGGGTGTCCGGCTGCAGCCGGCGCAGGCTCTGCGCCAGCGCATGGTCCAGGGTGCGCAGGGTGCCCTGCTTCAGCAGTGCGTCAAGCAGGCTCATGCCTCACCCCGCGCGCGTGCCACCAGCTCGGCATGTTTCTCCGGGCCACCGGCGAACAGCGCATCCATCGCCTCGACCAGGGCCGGGGCGAAGCGCTGCGCATGCACGCCCGGCGCGTCCGCGCGCCCCGCTTCCAGGCCGCGGCAGAACAGATAGCGGATGCCGCCCAGGTCGCGCTCCTGTGTATAGCCGCTGCCCAGCCGGAAGCGCAGCCAGCGATGCAGTGCCACGGTGTAGATGAGCGCCTGCAGGTCGTACTCGCTGCTTTGCATGGCGGCGGCCAGGCGCGCGGCGTCATAGCCGGGCAGCCGGTTGGATTTGTAGTCGAGCACGTACCAGCGCCCATCGCGCACGTAGGTAAGATCGATCTTGCCGGTCATCAGCCCTTCCAGCTGGCGCCGCGTGCCGAAGCTGCGGCGGTCCAGTGCCACGCCGTGGTGGTGCAGCAGCTGCAGCAGCGCCGGCACGGCGGTGGGCTGCATGGCGAAGTGGAACTCGATTTCAGCCCGGCGTTCATGCGCGGGCAGGCTGTGCAGCGCGCCGCCTTCGGGCAGCTGCACGGTCAGGGTCTGGCCGACCAGTGGCACCAGCACTGCCACGCCGTCGTCCAGGTCGGCATCGGCATAACCTTCGTTGCGCAGCGATTCGCGCAGCACGTCAGCCTCGTCGCCAGGTGCCGGGTCGCCCGCCCGCCAGTCGGCCCAGCGTGCGAAATCGGTGTTCTCCAGCGCATCGTGCAGCACGTTGCCGAAGCGGCTGCCCATGAAGCGCGGGTCGATCTCCGGCTGCGGTTCGCCCGGCGCCGGCGGTTCCACTTCCAGCGGCAGCTCGGGACCGGCGGGTTCATCGGCGGCCGGTGCCGGTGCTTCGGTGGCCACCGCGTCGGTGTCGTGGCCGGCATCGGCGTGCGCCAGCTGGGTGAAGCTGTATACCCACCAGTCGTGCGGCACCCGCCGGGTGATCGCGCGCACCGGCGGCAGTTCGCCTTCGCGCTGCACCGGCAACTGCGCCGGGCGCGGCTCCACCGGGCCTTCGATCACCGCGATGTCCGGGTGCGCGCGCACTGCATCCAGGCCCGACAGCATCGGCGCCAGCCGGGTCTTCGCCAGCCCGGCCAGGTCGCCGGCCGCAATCCACAGCGCGTGTTCGGCGCGGGTCAGGCCCACGTAGAGCAGGCGCGCGTCTTCGGCGCGTTGTTCCTGCGCGCTGCGGTCGCTGGCCGCGCTCCAGGCCTCGTCCTTGTCCAGCTTCCAGTGCAGCTCGCGGCGGCCATCGGCGTACACGGTGCAGTTGGAATCGGTGGTGCCGCCGCCGCTGTCGATGCCCACGAACGGCAGGAACACCAACGGGTACTCCAGGCCCTTGCTCTTGTGCAGGGTGATGATCTGCACCCGGCGCGCGTCCGATTCCAGCCGCAGCAGCTGTTGTTCGTCGTCCTGGTCGGCATGCGCCATCTGCACCTGCAGCCAATCCAGCAGGCCGTGCATGCCCAGCGCCTGGCCGGCCGCCTGCTGCAGCAGCTCCCCCAGCTGCAGGTAATTGGTGAGCCGGCGTTCGCCATCCAGCAGGCCCAGCAGGCGTTCGGCGTGTTCGGCGCACAGGTCGGCGATGACCGCGAACGGCCCGCCGCGCAGCCAGCGCTCGCGCCACAGCAGCAGCCGGGTCTGGAACGCACGCTGTGGGTCGCCGTCGCGCTCCATCGCGTCGATGGAGGCGGCGTTCTCGCCCAGCAGCACGGTCGACAGCGCCGCACGCAGGCGGCCTTCATCGGCCGGCTGCAGCAGCGCCAGCAACAGCACGCGCAGCTCGCGGGCTTCGGCGGTGGCGTACAGGCTCTGCTTGCCGGCAGCGACCGCCGGGATGCCCACCGCGCTCAGCGCGCGCTGGATGCGGGTGGCTTCATGGTGGCGGCGCACCAGCACCGCGATATCGCCCGGCTGCACCGGTTGCCCGCGCAGCAGTGCGCGGCCTTCGCGGCCGGCCAGCAGCACCTGGTGGATCGCGGCCACGCAGGCATCGGTGGCCTGCTGGCGCGAGGGGTCGGCCTTGAGGTCGGCACCATCGTCGCTGCGCAGCAGGCGCAGGGTCAGACCGGGTGCAGGCTGGCCATCGCGCAGGAAATCGGCATCGCTGCGGGTGCTGCCCGGCAGCACCGGCTCGAAGGCGATGTCCGCTTCCAGGAACGCGCGTTCGCCCGCGGCGTCATACAGCGCCTGCAGCGCGCGCAGCACGCCGGGGCGCGAGCGGAAGTTGCGGTTCAACGCCGGCGCGGCCACTGCCTCGCGCTTGGCCTTGAGGTAGGTGTGGATATCACCGCCGCGGAACCCGTAGATGGCCTGCTTGGGATCGCCGATCAGGAACAGCGCCGGCGCCAGCCCGGCCTCGCGGGTTTCGGGCGAATTGCCGAACACGCGCTGGAAGATGCCCCACTGGCGGTCGTCGGTGTCCTGGAACTCATCCACCAGCGCGATGGCGTACTGCGCGCGCAGCTGCTGCACCAGCGCCGCGCGGTGCGGGCCTTCCAGTGCGGCGGCCACGCCGTCGATCAGGTCGTCGTAGGTCTGCACGCGGCCGACCCGCTTGAGCTCGTCCAGCCGCTCACGGGCCTGCCCGCGCAGCTGGTGCAGCAGCAGCAGGGCCTGTTGGCGCAGCCACTGCTCGTAGGCATCGGCAGCGTGCCACCAAACCTGCAGCGCATCGAACAGCGGCGAGGCCGGGCAATGGCCCTGCTGGTCTTCCTTGCAGAAGGCAAGCAACGCCACCGGCAGCAGCTTGCCCAGGTGCGATTTGTCACTGCGTGGCCAGCTGCGCGCCGCACGCCCGGCCAGCAGCTCGGCGAAGGCTTTGTCGAAGCTGGGGCGGCGCGCGCGGCGGCCGTCGAAGATCTTGCGTTCGAAGGCGTTGGCGATGCTGGCCTGGGCGGCTTGGACGTGCGCGTCGACCGCAATGGCGAGCGCGTCGGCGGCCGCCTGCAGCGCTACGCTGGGATCCTCCAGTTGCTGCTTCGGCAGCGCGGGCAGCAGCGGCAGCGGCTTGATCAGCGCCGACAGGTCGCGCGCCAGCGCATCGGGCGTGGACCACAACCGGGTCAACGCCTCCACCGTGGCCGGGTCGTTGGCGTGCACGCGCCACAGGTCGGCGGCCAGCTGGTCGTGCAGTTCGCGTTCGCTGGGCAGCAGCGTGGGCGGGTCGAAGGTGTGCCCGCTTTCGAGCGCATGCTCGCGCAGCACGCGGGTGCAGAAGCCATGGATGGTGAAGATCGAGGCCAGGTCGATCTCATCGGCGGCGGTCTGCAGGCGCTGCGCCAGCGCGGCGGGCGTTTCCCGGCCCAACGCCAGTTCGCGCTGCAGCAGGTAACGGGTGAGCTGCACCTCGGGCGCTTCATCGGCGGCCGGCGCGCGCGCCAGCAGCTGCGCGGCCAGCGCCAGGCGCTCGCGGATGCGCTTGCGCAGTTCCTGCGTGGCGGCGTCGGTGAAGGTTACCGCCAGGATCTGGCCGATGCGGTAGCCCTGCTCCACCACCAGCCGGGTGAACAGCGTGGCCAGGGTGAAGGTCTTGCCGGTGCCGGCGCTGGCCTCGATCAGGCGCACGCCGTCCAGCGGCAGCGACAGGTACGGGTCGTCCTGCAGCATCAGCTCGCTCATGCCACGGCTCCTTCGTCGCTGAAGCCCTGGAACACCCGGCCCTCGCGGACCGCGCTGAACACCACGAAGCTGGTGTGCAGCAGCTGTTGATAACTGTCGGCATCGGCGAAGGGATCGCGGCCGCGCAGGGCCAGCTGCACCGCATCGCCGCTGGCTTCGCCCCAGCGGCGGTCGCCGCCATGCCATTGCGCCCAGCCTTCGCCCTCGCGTTTGGCGGCGGGTGCGCGGTACAGCGTCCAGGCGGTGTACGGCCCGTACAGCAGGGGCGTGCACATGCCGTCGCGGCGCAGCTGCAGCAGCGCCTGCAGTGCGGCCTTGGCCGCCGGTGCGGGCAAGGCGGGCAGCACATGCGGCCCTACCCCGTCGTCGCCGCCATCGTGGAACTCGACCAGCGGCAACCCATCGCCGGCGGCGTTGGCCAGCAGCCAGTCCAGGCCGTGCCGGATCGCCGCCGGGCCGTTCAGGCTGCCCGCGCGCAGGCGCACGATCCCCTGCGGGTGGATGTCGTCCACCCGCCCATGCAGGCGCACCCCATCGACCTCCACCTCATAGCGGCGGCTGTCGGCATCGCTGTCGCCGCGCCATTGGGCCAGCGCCAGCGCATACGGGCGGGTCTGCTCCTGCAGTGCCTGGAACTGGCGTTCGCCCAGTGCACCGGAAGGCAGCAGCGCACGGGCGCGCAGGCGGGCGTACAGGGGCGTGTCATCGCCCTGCAGGGTCGCGTCGATCACCGCGTGCTGCAGCAGGCGTTGTTCCAGCCCACGCCCCGCCAGCACCAGCGGCTCCAGGTCATCGGCGGTGGTGAGATCATCGGGCAGGCGCAGGCCGAGCCGCTGCGACAGGAACTGCCCTGCAGGATCAACCAGGAAGCGGCGCAGCGCGTCCAGCGAGAGTTCGGGCGCGCCTTGCTGTTCCAGCGGCGCCAGCGCCTGCTCGAACCACGCCGGCGGCGCGCGGCGCACGCTGCCCAGCGAACCGGCGGCGGGGTGCCACTGCTGGCGATAGCTGAAACGGCGCGGCTCATCGCCACCACCGAACGCGGCCGGCGAGAACGGCTGCAGCGAATGGCGCACGGTCAGCTGCCTGGTCGCCGCTGAGGGGTCCTCGTGGTATTCGGCAGCGGCATCGATCAGCTCGCTGACCAGCACCGAGGGCTCGCGCACGCTGCCATCGCGCGGATCGGCGCCCAGGTAGCTGAGGTAGAACACATCCTGCGCCGAGGCGAACAGCTGCAGGAACAGGAAGCGGTCGTCCTCGCGCAGCGAGCGGTCGCCGTGGCGGCGCTTGTCGGTACCCAGTTCGGCGGTGAGCTGGTTGAGCCCGGCCGCGGGGTCGCGGCGCGGGAAATCGCCATCGTTCAGGCCGAGCACGCAGATTACCCGGAACGGCAGCAGCCGCATCGGCACCATGCGTCCGAAGCTGATGCCGCCGGTGAGCAGCGGCGCGCGCGTGTCGGCCTCGCTCAACGCACCGGCGAAATGCGCGCGCACCACGTCCGGCGGTACCGCGCCGGCGAATCCGGCGCGTTCGGCATCGCGTGCGAACTCGTTGATCAGCTTGCGCAATCGCTCCAACGCACGCTGGCTGCTGGCCGCTTCCGGTGCCTCGGGCAGCAACGCATCCAACAGTGCCAGCAGGCGTTGCCGCCATTGCGCCGGGGTCAGTGCATCCCCCAGCGCCCGCTGGTAACGCGCCAGCACCCGCATCAGTCCCAGCAGGCGGTCCAGCGCGTCCAGCGCGCTGCCTTCCAGCTCCGGCCACGGCGCCACCCCGGCAATGTCGCCGTCGCTGCCGCTGGCATGGCCCAGCAGCAGGCGGTCCAGCGCGAACTGCCAGGTGTAGGCATCGTCGTCCGGCGCCTGGTGCTGGGCGCGGTGCGCCGCATTCAAGCCCCAGCGCGCGCCCGCAGCCTGCAGCCAGTCGTGCAGGCGGTCGAACGCGGGCGCGTCCAACCCGGCCGCTTCGGCCAGCGGCGCGCTGGCCAGCAGGTCCAGCACTTCATTGAGGCCAAAGCGCGACACCGGCAACCCCAGCAAGTGCACGAACACATCGGCCAGCGGTTCTCCGGTCAGCGGGCTGGTATCGGCCAGGGCATAGGGAATGTGGTCTTCGCCGCCACTGCGGCCGCCGAACACCGCTTCCAGGTACGGCACGTAGGGGTCGATGTCCGGCGCCAGCACCGCGATGTCGCGTGCCTGCAGCGGCGGGTCGAAGCGCGGGTCCTGCAGCAGCGCGCGCAGCTGGTCGTGCAGCACCTGCAGTTCGCGCAGGCGGGTGTGGCAGGCATGCACCTGCAGGCTGGGGTCGTTGCGCGCCAGTGCGGGGCGCAGCGCGCCCGCCGGTTGCGCGCGGCGGTGGAACAGGTCGCGCTGCAGGCGGTGCAGCAGGCTGTCGGACAGGCCGCCGTGCGCCATGTCCGGACGCGCGTCCTCTTCCGGATCGTCGTATGCGGCGATCTCTCCGGACGGATGCACCACTTCATAGCTGCCCAGCACCGCCATGAAGTCGCGGCCGGCCGCTCCCCAGGCCTGCAGCAGGCGGTTCTCGTCGCTGCCGTTGCCGAACGGATCAACCGCGCCCGAGCGCAGCCGCCCGCCCAGGGTCTGCAGGTCGCCCCAGTAGGAACGGGTCGGGGTGGGCAGGTAGAAGTGCAGCGTGCCAACCCGCGCCTGGGTGGCGACCACGCGCAGCACATCGGGCGAGACATTCAAGGTGGCGAAGGCGAACAGGCGCGGCGGCAGCCCCGCCGGCAGCGGGCGGTCGGCGCCTTCGAAGCCTTCGAGGTAGGCATGGATGCGGCGCGCGCGGTACTGGTGCCCGCTGCCGATGTGGCGCCACAGGATCGCCTGCGGATCCAGCGGGTCGGCGCCGGCCTCCCAGCGCAGCAGCCAGTCGCGGCGCCAGGCCTGGTACTTCTCGAACACCGAGGCCAGCTCCGCCGCCAGCGCCCACGGCTTGAGCGGGTCGGGCTGGGACAGGTAGGCCTGCAGCGCGCGCAGCGGCGGCTGCGCCATCAGGCCCGGGTCGGTCAGCGCGGCGTACAGCTTCCAATGCAGCGCGGCAGCGGTGAGGTCGTCATGTTCGCCCGGCACATTGGCATTGAGCGCGCGGGCCACGAACTCACCGGGGGTCAGGAACGCAAGGTTGGCGGCAATGCCATACTCCGCCGCCAGGGTGGACTGCAGCCAGCGCCGCATCGCCACCTGGGGAATCAGCACCACGTCCGGCTCCAGGATCGACTGCCCGGCCACCGGCTCGCGCAGGGTGCGGGCCAGCAGCGCGGCCAGCACGTCGAGCGAATTGGAGTGGTACAGGCGGAAGTCTGAAGCGGGGTCGGTCATCGCGGCAGTGTGCCGCAGCCCGGCGCCAATCTCGACCCTCGCCGATACGGGGAGGCCGGCCAGTGACGTCTGTGGCCGCCCGCACGGATCAGGGCGGTACGCACTGTTGCGGCCCGGGAACCGTGCCGCGGCGGGGCTGGGGACCCCGACATGCGACAATACTGCACGGTCCAGTTCGGTTTTGTTCAGCCTCCCACCACGATCTTACAACGTTGGAATTTTGTTAATGGCGTCCATGACGGCTTCCGCAGAATCGCTGGTGCAGTTGAACAACGTGCGTATCGATCGCGGCGGTCGGGCGATCCTGCGCGACGTTTCGCTGTCGGTACCGCGTGGCAGCATCACCGCCGTGCTGGGTCCGTCGGGCAGCGGCAAGTCGACGCTGCTGGCCGCCCTGACCGGCGAGCTGCGCCCCGCGGCGGGCAGCGTGACCCTGTTCGGCAATCCGATTCCCACCGGCAGCAGCGCGTTGCGCGCGATGCGCCGCAGCGTCGGCGTGCTGCTGCAGGGCAATGGCCTGCTCACCGACCTGACCGTGGCCGAGAACGTGGCGCTGCCGTTGCGCACCCATACCCAGCTGCCGGCCCCGGTGCTGCGCCGACTGGTGGACATGAAGCTGCACGCGGTGGGCCTGTTGGCCGCAGCCGATGCCTGGCCGCGCGAGCTGTCCGGCGGCATGGCGCGCCGGGTGGCACTGGCCCGCGCGCTGGCACTGGACCCGCCACTGATGATCTACGACGAACCGCTGACCGGCCTGGACCCGATCGCCAGCGGCGTGATCATGAGCCTGATCCAGCGCCTCAACCACAGCCTGGGCCTGACCAGCATCATCGTCAGCCACCATGTGCACGAGACCCTGCCGATCTGCGACCAGGTGATTGCGATCGCCAATGGCGGCGTGGTCTTCCAGGGCAGCCCGGCCGCGCTGGAGTCCAGCCAGGACCCGCTGCTGCGCCAGTTCCTGCACGGGCAGCCGGACGGCCCGATCCCGTTCGATGCCGCGCCCCGCGCGAAGGTGGCCTGATGCCGTTCGTTGAAAGCACCCGTTCACTGGGCCGGGCTGGGCTGTTCTCGCTGACCGTGCTCCGTGGTTCGCTGCCGACCGCCGATTTCCTGGCCGAGCTGACCCGCGAGATCTACAAGGTGGGTGCGCGTTCGCTGCCGATCATCGCCGTCGGCGGTGCCTTCGTAGGCCTGGTGCTGACCCTGCAGGGCTACCGCACGCTGACCACGTTCGGCGCGGCCGATGCGCTGTCCACCCTGCTGGGCCTGTCGCTGTACCGCGAACTGGCGCCGGTGCTGACCGCGCTGCTGTTCATTGGCCGCGCCGGCAGCTCGATTGCCGCCGAACTGGGGCTGATGCGCGCCACCGACCAGATCAAGGCGCTGGAGCTGATGGCGATCGACCCGGTGGCCAAGGTCGTCGCGCCGCGCTTCTGGGCGGCGGTGCTGACCGTGCCATTGCTCACCGGCATCTTCTGCTCGCTGGCGATCAGCGCCAGCTACTTCGAGGCCGTGCACGTGCTGGGCCTGGACAACGGCGTGTTCTGGTCGGCGCTGAGCAACAGCGTGGACTTCTGGGACGATTTCGGCGTGGCAATGCTGAAGTCGGCCATTTTCGGCGGTACCGCCGCGCTGGTGGCGTCGTACGTGGGCTTCCACGCCGAGCCGACCATCGAGGGCACGTCGGTGGCCACCACCCGCGCGGTGGTGAACGCTTCGCTGCTGGTGCTGATGTTCAACTTCGTGCTGTCGGCCATGATGTTCCGCTGACCCGCACCCCCCTTTGATCAGATACGGTGAGATGAACATGGCCATCCGCGGTCCCAGACTCGAATTTTCCGTCGGCGCATTCCTGCTGCTGGCGCTGGCCTCGCTGCTGGTGCTGGCGATGGCATCGACCAACCAGCGCTGGGGCTTCGGCAGCGAGGGCTATGAACTCAAGGCGCGCTTCACCCAGATCGGCCAGCTGCGCAAGCAGGCACCGGTGAAGATCGGCGGCGTGGTGGTGGGCCAGGTGGGCAACATCGACCTGGACCCGACCCGCTTCGATTCGATCGTGACCCTGAAGCTGGACCCGAAGTTCAAGGATCTGCCGGCCGACACCTCCGCCGGCATATTCACCAGCGGTTTGCTCGGCGAAAGCTATATCGGACTGCAGCCGGGTGGTGACCCGGAGGTGCTCAAGTCCGGTGACGAGATCGTCTTCACCCAGCCGGCCGTGGACCTGATCCAGATGGTTGGCAAGTACATGTTCAGCGGCCCGGGCAATGCCGGCGCCGCTTCCCAGGAAGCTCCCGGCGCGGAAGCGCCGGCAACGGAACCGCAGAAATGAAAAAGACCCTGATCAAGGCGCTGCTCGCGTCGGCCCTGCTGGCCACCCTGCCCTCGCTGTCGTTCGCCCAGCCCGCACCGGCCGCCACCGCCGCCTCGCAGGGCGCTGGCACCGAAGTGCTGGCCGCCAGCACGCGCATCCTGTCCACCCTGCAACAGCGCAAGGCGGAATTCAGCAAGAACCCGGCCGCGCTGCGCAGCTACATCGACAGCGAACTCAACCGCACCTTCGACCGTGACTACGCAGCCCGCCTGGTGCTGGGTGCCAATGCGCGCGGTGCTTCCGACGCGGACGTGAAGCTGTTTGCCGATGCCATGGCCGACAACCTCATGCAGCGCTACGGTTCGGCCCTGCTGACCATCCAGGGCAAGCCCAGCTTCCGCCTGAAGGGCGAGCAGCCGCTGCCGGGCAACCGTGGCGTCAAGGTATCCACCGAACTGCTGCGCGCCGGCAGCGAGTCCACCCCGGTGGAGTACATGATGCGCAACGTGAACGGCCAGTGGAAAATCTTCGACGTCAACATCGAAGGCATCTCCTACGTGCAGACCTTCCGTACCCAGTTCGACGCGCCGCTGCGCCAGAAGGGCATCAAGGCGGTGGCCAACGACCTGCGCAGCGGGTCCCTGCAGGCCGGGCCGGCCGGCAATGGCAAGTAACGCCACCGTGCAGCTGGACGGTCCGCGCGCCCGCATCACCGGCGTGCTGGACCGCGATGCGGTGGTCGCGCTGTGGCCCAAGCTGAAGGCGCTGCCTGACGCGGTGACCCAGCTCGACCTGACCGCCGTGGAGCGTGTCGACAGCGCCGGCCTGGCGTTGTTGGCCGAGCTGTCCGCTCACGCCCGCGCCAACGGGCGTACGCTGGCACTCAACGGCACGCCTGCTGGTTTCAACGAACTCAGCGCCGCCTACCGGCTGGCGCCGTCCCTGGATTTCAATGCCCCTTCTGCCGCGAGCTGACATGAACGTCGTACGCACCGCTTCCCTTCTCCTGCTCGCCGTGGCGCTCAGCGCCTGTGCGGCCAAGCCCGCACGCGACAGCGCGCCGGCCAGCGTGGCGGTGCCGCCCGCAGCCGTGGCGCCCGCCGCAGCCAGTGACGTGGCCGCTGACGCGCCGGCCATAACCGCTGACGCGACCGATGCCGCTGCAGCACCCGTGGCTGCCGCAGAGGGCGCCGATGCCACCTCGGCACCGGCCGCGACCACCGAAGCGCCGCCGACCGGTGCCGAGGACGACTTCGCCGCGCTGTACGGCGGTCCGGCGCCGACCGCCGATGGCGCCGAACCGGGCCGCTCGCCGTACGACCCGTGGGAAGGCTTCAACCGCCGCGTGCACGCGTTCAACAACGTGGTGGACCGCGCCGTGGCCCGCCCGCTGGCCACCGCCTACACCAACGTGGTGCCGCGCTTCGCACGCACCGGCGTGACCAACTTCTTCAGCAACCTGCGCGCCCCGGTGACCATCACCAACCAGCTGCTGCAGGGCCGCCCGGGCGATGCCTGGGACAGCCTGGGCCGGTTCGTGATGAACTCCACGCTGGGCATTGGTGGCCTGTTCGACCCGGCCAGCCGCGCGCTGGTGCCGCGCCGCAGTGAAGACTTCGGCCAGACCCTGGGTGCCTGGGGCTGGCGCAGCTCGCGTTACGTGGAACTGCCGTTCTTCGGCCCGCGTACCGTGCGCGATGTGTTCGGCCTGGCCGGCGACATCCCGCTCTCGCCGATCCGCACGATCGAGGAAGACAAGATCCGCATCACCCTGCAGGGCCTGCAGCTGGTGGACATGCGCTCGCAGCTGCTGGCACTGGACGACATCCGCGACAACGCCGTGGACGAGTACGCGCTCACCCGCGATGCCTGGCTGCAGCGCCGCAACTACCAGATCCAGAACGACCTGCGCGGCCGCCGCGACCGCGGGCATGACGACGACAGCGCACCGATCCCGGTCGACGCGATGCCGATGCCCAACTGGGGTAACTGATCAAAAGAAAAACCCCGCCTTGGCGGGGTTTTTTTTGCATCGACGGTGGCTGTCAGATCACGCGGCGAGCGCGGCGTCGATGGCCGCGACCAGGCGCGCGTCGTCGGCGGGCACGTCCGGCGCGAAGCGGGCGATGACCTGGCCATCACGGCCGATCAGGAACTTCTCGAAGTTCCACAGCACGCCCGGGGCCGGGTTGACCACCAGATCCGGGTACTTGGTTACCAGGCCATCCAGCTTCTCGCGCATCGGGCCTTCGCCGGTGGCGGTCGGCTGGGCCTGGGTGAGCTGCTGGTACAGCGGGTGGATGTCAGCGCCGGCCACGCTGAGCTTGGCGAACATCGGGAAGCTCACGTTGTATTCCAGCTGGCAGAACTGCTGGATCTCCGTGTCGCTGCCCGGCTCCTGGCCCAGGAAGTTGTTGGCCGGGAAACCCAGCACTTCCAGCCCGGCCGCGTGCTTGTCGGCGTACAGCGCCTGCAGGCCTTCATACTGCTTGGTCAGGCCACACTTGGAGGCCACGTTGACCACTAGCAGCACCTTGCCGCGGTAGTCGGCCAGCGAGCTGGGCTGGCCTTCGATGGTGGAAACGGGAATGTCGTAGACGGTCTGGCTCACGGGAAATCCTGTGGGGTGGGAATGAAACGGAATCAATCTACGCAGATCGTGCCCTGCGCCACGCCGTTGTCGATGCGCTGGCGGCAGCCGAAGTTCTGGCTCACGTCGGTCTGGCAGGTACCGCGCGCCTTCGCACCGGCCACGAGCTCGGTTTCGCCGTCGGCCAGGCACTGGCCGGTGCAGTCGGTCCTGGCGCTGCAGGCCTTGCCCGCGTCGGCATAGGGCTTCACGCACTGCACGCGCTGCAGGCGACCGAGCGGGCGCATTTCACCGCCGGCGGCGGCACAGCTGGCTGCGTCCGCAACGGCTGCTTCGGTGCCGGGCGCAGCCGCGGTGGTATCGGTCGGGTGGGACGCGGTGCTGCAACCGGCGAGCACGAACATCAGGGACAACATCAAGCCAAAGCGCATCGGTTCAATCCTTGTGGAAACCATGAAGGCGGGGGGTGCAGTGTGCGGGCAGGAGGTGTCAGTCCTGCGCGAGGGGGGTCTCATCCGCGCCGGTATCGTCATCGTCGCCACTGGCATCGCCCAGCAGCAGATCGGTCTGCTCGCTGCCCAGCGATTCCACCCCGCGCAGGCGGCGTTCGATGGTGCGGGTCTTGCGGCTGGCTTCGCCCAGGCTGCGGCCGACGGTGCTGATCTGCTTTTCGGCCTTTTCCAGGATGCCGGCGAACTTGCCGAACTCGCTTTTCACCGCGCCCAGCAGGCTCCAGACTTCGCTGGAGCGCTGTTCGATGGCGAGCGTGCGGAAGCCCATCTGCAGGCTGTTGAGCAGCGCGGTCACCGTGGTCGGCCCGGCCACCACCACGCGGTGCTCGCGCTGCAGCAGGTCCACCAGCCCCGGGCGGCGGATCACCTCGGCGTACAGGCCTTCGGTGGGCAGGAACATCACCGCGAAATCGGTGGTGTGCGGCGGCACGATGTACTTGTCGCAGATCGACTTGGCCTGGATCCGGATCGCGCGTTCCAGCTGCGCGCCCTGCACGCGTACGCCATCGGCGTCGCCCTGTTCCTGCGCATCGAGCAGTCGCTCGTAATCTTCGCGCGGGAACTTGGAATCGATCGGCAGCCACACCGGCGTGTCGTCATGGCCGCGCCCGGGCAGGCGCACCGCGATGTCCACCATTTCGCCGCTGTCCGGGCGCACCTTGACGCCGCGCGCGTACTGCTCCTGGGTGAGGGTCTGCTCCAGGATGTTGTCCAGCTGCACTTCGCCCCAGCTGCCGCGGTTCTTGACGTTGGTCAGCACGCGCTTGAGGTCGCCCACGCCGGTGGCCAGCTGCTGCATTTCGCCCAGCCCGCGCTGCACCTGCTCCAGGCGGTCGGAGACCAGCTGGAACGACGCGCCCAGGCGCGCTTCCAGCGTGGTCTGCAGCTTCTCGTCCACCGTGACCCGCATCTGGTCCAGCTTCTGCGCGTTGTCGGCCTGCAGGTTCTGCAGCTGCTGTTCCAGCGTGGCGCGCATTTCGCCGATGCGCTGCTCGTTGCGCTGGGTCATCTCCTGCAGGCGCAGGCCGAGCGATTCGGCCAGGCGCTGCTGCGACTGCCCCGTTTCGTCACGGCCCAGGCGGGCGTCGTCGGCCAGGGTCTGACGCAGCGCGGCCAGGTGCGCGTCGTTGCGCTGCTGGGCCTGCCCGGCGTCCTCGCGGGCCTTGCGCGCGTCTTCGCCCAAGGCATCGCGCAGCAGGTCCAGGCGCTGGTCGGTACGGGTGGACAGATCGGTCAGCGCGCGCGCGAAGGTTTCCAGCCGTGCGTCCTGCTGCCGGCCCAGCCCTTCGAGCTGCTCGCGCAGTTCACTGCGGCCGGTCCGCGCCTCTTCACGCAGGCTCTGCTCAAGGTCGCCATGGCCGGAACGCCGCAGCAGGGCTACCAGCTGCAGGATGAGGACGGCACACAGCAGGCCGCCAAGGATGAGGAATTCAGGTTGCATGGAAGAAGTGTAGGCTGAGCCGGTCTCATTCGCTGCGCCGGATCGCTCCATGCTGGATCTTCTTGGAAAGTCGACCTCGATCAACGTGCGCAAGGTGCTCTGGCTGTGCGCCGAGCTGGGCCTGGAATACCGCCAGCTCGGGGCCGACGGCCACGATGCGGATTTCCTCGCGGCCCTGCACCCGCTCAACCCGAACGGCCAGGTGCCGGTGATCCGCGATGGCAACTTCGTGCTGTGGGAGTCCAACAGCATCTGCCGCTACCTGGCCGCGCAGGCCGGCCGCCACGACCTGCTGCCGCGCGACCCGCAGCCGCGCGCGCGGGTGGAACAGTGGATGGACTGGCAGGCCACCGACCTCAACACCGCCTGGCGGCACGTGTTCATGGCCCGCGTGCGGCAGCACCCGGCCTACCCCGACGATGCCGCCGCGCAGGCCAGCCTCACGCAGTGGAACCGGCTCATGCAGCACCTGGAGCAGCAGCTGGCCGGCACCGGGGCCTACGTGGTCGGCGAGGACTTCACCCTCGCCGACATCGTGCTGGGGCTGTCCACCCAGCGCTGGCGCCTGACCCCGGGCGACAAACCCGAACTGCCGGCGGTGGCGGCGTGGTTCGACCGCCTGGGCACGCGGCCCGGGTTTGCCCGCCACTGCGACAACGGCGTGGCCTGAGGCTCAGAAGCCTTCCAGCACCACCTTGCCCACCGCGCGGTGACTTTCGATGTGTGCGTGCGCGCGGCGCAGGTTGGCCGCATCGATGCGGCCGTAGTTCTCGCCCAACGTGGTGCGCAGCACGCCGGCGTCGACCAGATCGGCCACCCGGTTGAGCAGCACGTGCTGCTGCTGAAGGTCGGGCGTGCTGAAGCTGGAGCGGGTGAACATCGATTCCCAATGCAGCGACAGGCTCTTGCGCTTGAGCGCCATCACATCGAGCTGGCCGGGGTCGTCGATCAGGGCCAGCTGGCCCTGCGGCGCGAGTGCGCTGACGATCTGCGCGTAGTGCTGGTCGGTGTGGGTCAGGCTGGCCACGTGGGTGACGGCCTCGATCCCGATCCGGGCCAGGCCTTCGGTGAGCGGCTGGCTGTGGTCGATCACGTGATGGGCGCCCAGCGCGTACACCCAGTCCTGGGTATCCGGGCGCGAGGCGGTGCCGATCACCGTCAACCGGGTCAGCTGGCGCGCCAGCTGGACCAGGATCGAGCCCACCCCGCCGGCCGCGCCGATCACCAGCAGGGTCTGGCCTTCGCCACCGCCCTCGGCGATGCGCAGACGGTCGAACAGCAGCTCCCATGCGGTGATCGCGGTCAGCGGCAGCGCTGCGGCGGCGGCATCGTCCAGGCTGGCCGGCTTGCGGCCCACGATGCGCTCATCCACCAGTTGGTACTCGGCGTTGCTGCCGGGGCGGTTGATGTCGCCGGCGTAGAAGACTGCATCCCCCGGCTGGAACAGGGCGACCTCGCTGCCCACGGCGTCGACGATGCCCACTGCGTCCCAGCCCAGCACGCGCGGGGCCTCGACTGCCACGCCGCGGCGGATCTTGGTGTCCACCGGGTTCACCGACACCGCGCGAACCTGCACGCGCAGATCGCGCGGGCCCGGCGCCGGCACCGGCAGGGTGAGGTCGACCAGCGCGGTCGGGTCGGTGATGGGCAGGCCGTGCTGGGTATAGGCGATGGCTTTCATGGGGGCGGTCCGTGGATGAGGCGCTCAGGTTGGCCTGCGCTGCCCCGTCCGGAAAGGCGCAGAATGCAGCAGCACTTTCTCTCCTGGAATGAAAATGGTCCGTTTCGAGGATCTGCAGCTGTTCGTCCGCACCGCCGCGCTGGGCAGCTTCTCCAGCGCAGCGCGCGAGGCCGACCTGTTGCCCGGCCAGGTGGCCGCCGCCGTGGCCCGGCTGGAGCGGGAGCTGGACCTGCGCCTGTTCGTGCGCTCCACCCGCAGCCTGCGCCTCACCGCCGAGGGCGTGCTCTACCTGCCCTACGCCCAGGACCTGCTGGACACCCTGCATGAGGGCCAGGCCCGGGTGCGCGGCGAAGATGCCGAGCTGCGTGGCGTGCTGCAGGTGGCCGCGCCGTCGGACCTGGGCCGCAACGTGCTGCTGCCCTGGCTGACCGAGTTCCGCGCCGCGCATCCGAAGCTGCAGCTGCGCCTGCTGTTGTCGGACCAGGTCGCCGACGTGTTCCGCGATCCGGTGGATATCGCGTTCCGGCTGGGCCGCTTCGACACCGCCAGCTACGTGGCGCTGCCGCTGCTGCCGGGCAACCGGCGCGTGCTGTGCGCCGCGCCTTCCTACCTGGAGCGGCAGGGCACGCCGGCCTCGCTGGACGCGCTCAAGGACCACCACTGCCTGGTCTACCAGCTCGCCGGGCGCCCCTATGACCGCTGGAGTTTCGAGCAGGACGGCCGGCGCGTGGTGGTGCCGGTGCGCGGCCAGCTGGTGTGCGATGACGCCGACGTGGTGCGGCGCTGGGCGGTGGCCGGCGAAGGCGTCGTGTTCAAGTCGTGGCTGGACGTGGCCGACGATGTGCGCGCCGGGCGCCTGCAGGTGCTGATGGGGGGCGCAGGCGACAGCCTGCCGTTGAACCTGGTGTGCCCGCACCGCAAGCAGTTTTCGCCCGCGATCCGCCAGCTGCATGCGTTGTGCGCCCAGCGCCTGCAGCCGATGCTGGCTGATCTGCCGGGACGTGCGCTGTAGCGCTGTCGGCACCGGGCCGGGTAGCCGACAATGGCGGCCCCCCGAATTCGAGTCATCGCCATGCCGTGGATGGGCATCCAGGACCTGTGGACCTTCGTCATCGCCGTGCTGGTGTTCCTGGCGCTGCCGGGCCCGGGTACCTTCACCCTGCTCACCGCCACCGGGCGCGGTGGCGTGCGCGGCGGCTATACCGCCCTGTTCGGGCTGCTGCTGGGCGACCAGATCCTGATGTGGCTGGCGGTGGCCGGCGTGGCCGCCCTGCTCAAGGCCAACCCGCTGGTGTTCCACGCGGTGCAGTACCTCGGTGCGGCCTACCTGGTGTGGGTGGGCATCGGCCTGCTGCGGCCCGCGCCGGCCAGCGGTGACACCGGCGGCATCCGGCTGCAGCCGGGGCACTACTTCCGCCAGGCGGTGCTGATCAGCCTGCTGAACCCCAAGGCGATCATCTTCTACATGGCGTTCCTGCCGCTGTTCATCGACCCGGCGCGGCACCAGGGCGTGGTGACGTTCGCGACCATGGCGACGCTGATCTTCGTGCTCAGCCTGGCGTACTGCTCGGTGCTGATCGGGGTGGGCAACCTGTTGCGCCGTCGGATCATCCAGCACCCGCGTGTGGGGGTAGTACTGAAGCGCATCGCGGGGGTTTTCCTGATCGGGTTTGGCGTGCGCCTGGGGCTGAGTGGCTGAACGCTTGGGGGGCGGGTGTTTGGCCTGGGATCCCGGCCTGGAGCGATAGACCGCGTCATCGAAGCGGCCCCCGGCGATCGATAGCGCGTAATTCTTCCCGGGCGCCGGCCGGTGTCCAATCGGTGCCATCGCGGGCATCCGACCCGTGGCGAGGCACCTTCGAGATGACCACCCCCGTGTACTTCGTGCAGCACCTGGCCGGCCACGACGAGCGCCTGCTGGCATTGAGCACCGACCGCGTCGACCTGGCCCACCCCTCGGTCCAGCGGATCATGGCGGACCTGCAGCCGCTGGATCGCATCGAGCTGCGGGGTTGTCGCTTCGATTGCGCTGCCAGCCTGCTGCTGGGGCTGCGCCGGCGCATCTGCGAAGCCGAGGCCGACGCCTGCGGCTGGCGGGTATTCGATGAACGGGGGGTCCTGCGCTGCAAGAAACTTCCCGACGACACCTGCGTGGTCTATCCACAGGGCGCCGCCGATGTGGCGCGCTGGGGCCCCTTGATCGCGGCCAGCCGGGTTGTGCCAAATTCGTCAACGTGGGCTATTTGAAATGATCGTCAAGGGATTCACGACGTCCGGCAGTAGTAATGCTGCGCCGCGTTCGGTCACACTCGGAAAATTGTCGATACCAGTCACTCTGTGAGGTTCCATGTCATCGCTGCTACGGCGCAAGTCGCTCGATTCCGTCACTGTCCATGAAGCCGGCAGGAGCCTCCTCCGCACCCTGAGCTGGCCGCACCTGATCGCCATGGGCATCGGTGCCATCGTGGGTACCGGCATCTACACGCTGATCGGCGTGGGTGCCAATCTCGCCGGCCCGGCGGTGCTGATCTCCTTCGCCATTGCCGGCGCGGTCTGCGCCTGCGCGGCGCTGTCCTACGCCGAGCTGTCCACCATGATGCCGGCCGCCGGCAGTGCCTACACCTACAGCTACACCGCGTTGGGCGAAATCTTCGCCTGGGTGGTCGGCTGGAGCCTGATCCTGGAGTACTCCCTGGTGGTGAGTACGGTGGCGGTGGGGTGGTCCGGCTACTTCGTCGGCTTCCTGGAATGGATACACGGCAACACCGGCATCGACATGCGGCTGCCGTTGGCCCTGTCGGCCGGCCCGCACGTGGAAGGCGGCGTGTTCAACCTGCCCGCCGTGATCATCACCTGGGTGGTCGCCGGTGGCCTGATGCTGGGCACCAAGGAGAGTGCCACGCTCAATGCGATCCTGGTGGTGCTGAAGATCATCGCGCTGGGTGTGTTCGTCGCCGTGGCGCTGCCCGCATTCGATTCTGCCAACCTGCACCCGTTCATGCCGCATGGCTTCGCCAAGACGCTGGGCCCGGATGGCGTGGAGCGTGGCGTGATGGCGGCGGCCGCCATCATCTTCTTCGCCTTCTACGGCTTCGATGCCATCTCCACCGCAGCCGAAGAAACCAAGAACCCGGGCCGTGACCTGTCGATCGGCATCATCGGCTCGATGGTCGGCTGCACCATCATCTACATGCTGGTGGCGTTGGCCGCCGTTGGCGCAATGAGCTACGCGGTGTTCGGCCACAGCGCCGAACCGCTGGCCCTGATCATGCGCGAACTGGGCCAGCCCAAGGCGGCGGCGGTCATCGGCGTGGTGGCGATCATCGCGCTGCCCACCGTGCTGCTGGCCTTCCTGTTCGGCCAGAGCCGCGTGTTCTTCGTCATGGGCCGCGATGGCCTGCTGCCGCGCGGCCTGTCGGCAGTGAACAAGCGCACCGGTACCCCGGTGGCCACCACGTTGTTCAGTGCTGCCGTGGTCTCGGCCCTGGCCGGCGTGGCGCGGCTGGACGAGATTGCCGCGCTGGCCAATGCCGGCACGCTGGCGGCCTTCACTGCCGTGGGCATCTGCCTGGTGGTGATGCGCAAGCGTGCACCGGATGCCAAGCGCACCTTCCGCACGCCGATTGCCTGGTTCATCGGGCCGGCGGCGGCGCTGGGCTGCATCTACCTGTTCATCAGCCTGCCGAGCAGCACCCAGCTGTACTTCCTGATCTGGAACGTGATCGGCCTGGCGGTGTATTTCCTCTACAGCCGCCGCAACGCGCTTATCGGCCGTTGAGGCCTTGACGGTAGGGGTGCCGGGCGTTGCCCGGCACCCGACCGGTCATTTTTTACTGGCATGATCCTGCGCCTGCTGCAGCACACGCAGCAGGTTGCCTCCCCAGATCCCCGCGATCTGCTTCTCGGTGTAGCCCTTGCGCAGCAGCCACGCGGTGATCTTCGGTAGATCGCTTACGTCCTGCAGGTCGGCCAAGCCACCGCCGCCGTCCCAGTCCAGCCCGATGCCCACATGCTCGGGACCGACCACGGCCAGGATGTGCTCGAAGTGCGCAAAGAAGTCGTCCAGGGTCGCCTTGCGCAACGGCAGGCGCTGGTCGATCTCCGCCAGACCCTGCTTCAGCTGCACGCCCTGGGCCATGCTCAGGTCATCGTAGTCGGCACCGATCTGCTTCATCAGCGCGTCTTCGGCCTGCTTGCGCGCCTCGTTCTTGCCGGTGTCGATCAGGTAGCCGCCATAGGCGTTCACCTGGATCACCCCACCGGCCTTGGCCAGCTGCCTCAGGCGCACATCGTCCAGGTTGCGCGGGTGGTTGTAGATCGCCTTGGCCGAACTGTGCGACAGCACGAACGGCACCGGCATGCGCTGGATCAGATCGTCGAACACGGCATCGGAGGCATGCGACTGGTCGATCACGATGCCAAGACGCACCGCCTCGTCCACCAATGCCTTGCCGGCCGGGCTCAGGCCCTTCCATTCGGGGCCCTTGCTGTCGGTGGCCGAATCGGCGAACTCGTTGTTGGCGAAATGCACCGTGCTGAGCAGGCGCAGGCCGGCCTGGTGGTAGAAGCTGAGCAGCGTGGGGTCGTCGACCAGCGGGCTGGCGTTCTCCATGCTGATGTAGACCACGCGCTTGCCGGCTGCCTTGATCCGGGCGGCATCGGCGGCGGTCAGTGCCAGCGCGAAGGTATCCGGATGCGCGGCGAGCATCTCGCGGATTTCCATCAATCGCAGCAGGCCCGCATCGCGGTCGTGCTGGTGTGCGGCCGGGCTGCGGTCGCCCTGGTCGGTGTAGATGGCCCAGAAGCCGCCGTCCAGTGCGCCGTCCACCATGCGCGGAAGATCCACCTGCGACAGCGCGTTGTGGTCGTGGCGCTGCTGGATGTCGAAGCCTTCGCGGTGGAAGTTCGCCGGCGTGTCCAGATGGCTGTCGAGGGTGAGCAGTTTTTTCTGCAGGGTGGCAGCGCGCGCAAGCTCCTGCGCGCTGAATTCGATGGCCTGGGCCGACAGCGGCGCACACAACGCCAGTGACACCAGCAGGGACAGACTGCGCAACGTCATGACGCCTCTCTTTGTTTGGGTTGTCTTACGTCGTAGAGCCACGCCCTGCGTGGCTGGGCTTCGATCCGGTCCGCGCAGCCACGCAGGGCGTGGCTCTACGGCGGGTGTCGCGTGCCGGGCCAAGCCCGGCACTCAATCAATCCAATACGCGGCAGAACACGGCCTTGAGGTAGCGCGATTCCTGCACGTGGGCCATGAACGGGTGATCCGGGCCGGCGCCGGAGACCTTCAGGATCTGGATGGTGCGGCCGGAGTAGAACGCCGCGCGGCGCAGCATGTCCAGGAACTGGTCCTCGGCCACCAGGCCGGTGCACGAGAACGTGGCGAACAGGCCGCCCGGCTTGACCACGCCCAGCGCCAGCTTGTTCATGTCCAGGTACTTCTTCAGCGCGGTGATCACCTGGTCGCGGTCGCGGGTCATCTTCGCCGGGTCCAGGATCACCACGTCGAACTGCTCGCCGCGGTTGGCCGCGTCGCGCAGCCACGGGAAGATGTCGGACTGCACGAAGCGCGGGCGCACGTTGTTCAGGCGCGCATTGCCCTTGGCGATGGCGATCACGTCTTCATCGATATCGATGCCCAGCACGTCCGAGGCACCGCGCGCCGCGGCATACACCGCAAAGCCACCAGTGTTGCAGCACAGGTCCAGCACCGACTTGCCTTCCACTTCCTGGCTCAGCCACTGGCGGTTCTCGCGCTGGTCGGCGAAGAAACCGGTCTTGTGCGCACCGGCCGGGTCGGCGCGGAACTTCACGCCGTACTCGGTGATGACCGAGGCTTCGGTGGTGGTGTTGCCGTGGAAGTCGAAACTTTCCTGCTTCTGCACGTGTTCGTCGGCGAAGCTGTGGAAGCGGCAGCCCGGGAACTGCTCGCGCAGCGCCTCGTAGACCCACTCGCGGTGGCGGAACATGCCGGCGGCGAAGAACTCCACCACCACCAGGTCGCCGTAGCGGTCCACCACCAGGCCGGACAGGCCGTCGCCCTCGCTGTGCACCACGCGCCAGGCATTGGAAATTGCGTCCAGCTTCAGGACATCACGGCGCAGCGACACCGCCTGGGCGATCTTCCGCGAGAACCAGCCGGCATCGACGGGGACGCGCTGGTCGGTCTCGAGGATACGCACGGCGATGCGCGAATGACCGTTGTAGAAGCCACGCCCAATCCACTCCCCATCCACGCCGACCACGTCGACGATGGCGCCGGGTTTCGGGCGGACGGCGGGCTTTTCGACCAGTTTCTGGAAGATCCACGGGTGGCTGGAGCGCCAGGCGTTTTTAAGGCGGACAACGGGAGTGGGGACGGTATTCATCTGCCTATTGTAGACGGGCGCCATGGCCCGGCAGGCCGCCGATTTGACGCCAACCCATTCAGCCCGCAGAATCGGCCCCAGAAGGGGAGTAGCTCCCAGACGTTGTCGCCGTCAATTCGAGCCCGCAGGCTCCGGTGCAACGGCAGTCCCACCCGGTGGGACTGCGAGCGAGACCTTCGCCGTATGGCGAAGCTCTGTCCCCGGATCCCCTCCGATCCTCCGTTGCAGATCCTCGCCGTCCGGCTTGAGGCATTTCATTCATTCAACGGACAAACTCATGCAGACGATCGGTAATTTGTGGTTGTGGGGCGGCTTCGGCGCGGTGGTGATCATCGCGCTGCTGGTCGATCTGGTACTGATGCGACACGGCGGCCCGCACAAGGTGACCTTCAAGGAGGCCCTGTGGTGGTCGATCGGCTGGGTCGCCCTCGCCCTGGCCTTCAACGGTGGCCTCTGGTACTACCTGAACGAGACCGCCGGCCAGGTGGTGGCCAACAAGGTCGGCCTGGAGTTCCTGACTGGTTACCTGGTCGAGAAGGCCCTCGCGGTAGACAACATCTTCGTGTTCCTGATGATCATGGGTTACTTCGCCGTGCCCGAGGAACAGCGCCAGAAGGTGCTGATCATCGGCATCCTGGGTGCGATCGTGCTGCGTACGATCATGATCTTCGCCGGCAGCGTGCTGCTCACCAAGTTCCATTGGCTGCTCTACGTGTTCGGCGCGTTCCTGCTCTTCACCGGCTGGAAGATGTGGTTCTCGGCTGGCCAGGAGCCTGACCTGGAGACCAACCCGGCCCTGCGCTGGATGCGCAAGCACCTGCGCCTGCTGCCCGATTACGCCGGCAATGCCATGAGCGTCATGCGCGACGGCAAGCGCTGGTACACCCCGCTGTTCGTGGTGCTGATCCTGATTGCCGTGACCGACGTTATCTTCGCGGTGGATAGCATCCCGGCCATCTTCGCGATCACCACCGACCCGTTCATCGTGCTCACCTCCAACGTGTTCGCGGTGCTGGGTCTGCGCGCCATGTTCTTCCTGCTGGCCGGCATGGCCGACCGCTTCCACCTGCTTCCGTACGGCCTGGCCCTGGTGCTGGCCTTCATCGGCGCCAAGATGATGCTGATCGACATCTTCAAGATCCCCACCCCGATCTCGCTGGGCGTGGTCGCGCTGATCATTGCCGCCACCGTGGTGCTGAGCCTGAAGAACCCGCCGAAGACCGGCGACGCGTAACCCCTGATCGCCGTCGGCGGGATTGTCCCGTCGGCGGCACCTCTGTCTCCCGTCGCGTTGCCCTTGTGTTCAGGCGGACGCGACGCAATCCCTTTGGGTATGAACGCCAACCTGCCCCTGCCTGCCGGCGAGCCGCCGGCCTCTCCCCGCAACGACCGTGGCCGTGTGGTGCGGGCGTTCAACCTGAGCCTGGCCTTCGTGCTGGTGCTGGTGGCGGTGTTCACCGCGCAGGGCCACTTCGATTGGCGCCCCTGGGCCGTGGCCCCGCTGGAAAGCGACGGCCTGCTCGGCATCCTCGGTGCGCCGCTGCTGCATGGCTCGGTCCAGCATCTGGCCGCCAATAGTTTTGCTCTATTGATTCTTGGCACTTTGGCAGGAAGCGTCTATCCAAAGGCGACCCTGCGTGCCTTCCCGCTGCTGTGGATCGGTTCCGGGCTGGGCGCGTGGCTGCTGGGCGATATCGGCAGCCGCCACCTGGGCGCCAGCGGCATCACCCACGGCCTGATGTTCCTGGTGTTCGTGCTCGGCCTGCTGCGCCGCGACCGCCCGGCCATTGCCGCCGGCCTGATCGCCTTCCTGTTCTACGGAAGCATGCTCATCACCATCCTCCCACACGAACCGGGCGTGTCCTGGCAGTCGCACATGGGCGGCGCCTTCGCCGGCATCATCAGCGCGCTGCTGTTCCGCCTGTCCGACCCGATGGCCCCGCGCAAGCGTTACAGCTGGGAAGAGGAAGACGAGGACGCGCTGGACGCACAGCGCGACAGCGACCTCGAACCGCCCTCCCCGCACCGCGTGCCGGTGCTGTGGCAGCCGCGCGAAGGGCAGGATTTCGTCGTGTTGCCGTTCCGTCGGCCCGACGAACGTTGATCAATTGTTCCCGTCCACCGCACGCCGGCCCAATGCCGGGTCATCGGTGAAGAACGCATCGATCCCTGTTGCCAGGTAGGCGCGCATCTCCGCCACCGATCCTTCGGGATTGCGCGTGTTGGGCTCGCCCTTGCGGAACTCGGCGGCCATGAAGGCATTCTCCGGTCGGAACGTATATGGCACCACCAGCAACCCGGCCGCATGCGCATCGCGCACCAGCGTGGTCGGCGTGCCCAGGCGGCCCGCGGCATCCAGCGGAATCACCATGCGCAGGCTCGGCCCGATGCCGTCGGCATACCCGGCAATCTGGTCCAGCCCGGCCGGCGTGATCATGTCCGCGTAGTGCTGGCTGCCCTTGGCGGCCAGTACATCACCTGGCTGCTGCTTCGGGTCACCCAGCAGCTGCAGCAGGCGGATGTTGCTGTCGCGGCCGAGCTTGCTGCGCAGGTAGCGCAGGTTGCCTACCTCGAACGACTGGATCGTCACCGGCGCCACGCGGGTGTAGGGGTTGGCCTGCAGCGTTTTCACCAGCAGGTCTTCCATCGGCAGGCCGATGCCCTTGAAGTAGGTGCCGTGCTTGATCTCCGGCACCAGGCCAATCCCGCGCCCGGCGCGGCCGGCCTGCTGGACCAGGAAGGTGACGATCTCGTCCAGCGTGGCAATGCGGAACTGGCCATCGAAGGCGGTGCTGCGCAGCTGCGGCAGGCGCTCGCGGGCGTACAGCGTCTTCAGCTCGGCCAGGGTGAAGTCTTCGGTGAACCAGCCTTCGATGCGTTCGCCATCGATGGTCCTGGTCGTCTTGCGGTCGGCGAACTCGGGATGGGTGGCCACATCGGTGGTGCCACTGATCTCGTTCTCGTGGCGCGAGACCAGTACGCCGTCCTTGGTCATCACCAGGTCCGGTTCGATGTAGTCGGCGCCATCGGCGATGGCCTGCGCGTAGGCGGCCAGGGTGTGCTCGGGCAGCAGCGCGCTGGCGCCGCGATGGCCGTACACCGCCGCCTTGCGCGGCGCGGGTGGGGAAGATTCAGCGCTCATGGCCACCGATGGTGCCACGGCCAGCGAGAACAGCAACGCACAACCCCACAACGACTTCGACACTGCAAACCCCTGTTGGTACCGCCCCGCCGATGCGGCGGGGCCGGATAAGACGTGGCGCATTCTGCCAGTGCGGTGTTACAGCCGGAAGAAGACCTTACTTGCCAATACAGAAGCTCGAGAAAATCCGCCCCAGCAGGTCATCCGCACTCATCCGCCCGGTGATCTCGCCCAGCGCCTCGTGTGCCAGGCGCAGCTCTTCGGCAGCCAGCTCCAGGTGTTCGTGCACCAGCTCGGCTTCGGCGCGCTCGGCGTGGCCGATGGCCAGGGTGATCGCTTCCACGTGGCGGGCGCGGGCGGAGAACTCACCCTCCACGCTGTCGCCGGCGCTGCCGCTGGCCAGCTCGCGCAGGCGGGTGTGCAGCAGGTCCAGGCCCTGGCCGGTGGCGGCCGAGACGTGCACCACGTTGGCGTCGATGTCGGCCGGCAGCGCCTCGAGCAGGTCGCTCTTGTTGTGGATCCACAGTTGCAGCGGCACCTCGGCAATCGCATCGGCCACCGCCGCGTGGCCGGCCTGCGGGTCGCGCGCGTCGAGCACGATGATGGCCAGGTCGGTGCGCTGCATCTCGGCGCGCGCACGGCGCATGCCTTCGCGTTCGATGGCGTCGCCGCCTTCGCGCAGGCCGGCGGTGTCGACCAGGGTCAGCTCCAGCCCATCAATGCGGATGGTCTCTCGCAGGGTGTCGCGGGTGGTGCCGGCAATGTCGGTCACGATGGCGCGTTCGCTGCCGGCCAGCGCATTGAGCAGCGAGCTCTTGCCTGCGTTGGGCGGGCCGACCAGCACGGCGTGCAGGCCATCGCGCAGGCGGCGGCCGCGTTCGGCATCGTCGCGCAGGGCCACCAGCGCGCGCAGGACGTCGCCCAGGCCCAGCCGCACCTGCTCACCGCCCAGCGTATCCAGCGGCTCGTCGGCGAAGTCGATCGCCGCTTCCACATGGATGCGCAGGCGCACCAGCTGCTCGCCGGCCGCGTCCACGCGGCGCGAGAACACGCCGTCCAGCGAGCGGCGCGCCGCGCGGGCGGCACGGGTATCGCTGGCCGCGATCAGGTCGGCGATGGCCTCGGCCTGGGCCAGGTCGAGCTTGCCGTTGAGGAAGGCGCGCTCGCTGAACTCGCCGGGCCGCGCCTGTCGCGCGCCGAGTGCGATGCAGCGACCGACCAGCTGCTGCAGCACCACCGGGCTGCCGTGGCCCTGCAGCTCCACCACGTCTTCGCCGGTGAAGCTGCGCGGATTCGGGAAGTACAAGGCAATGCCGTCATCCAGCACCTCGCCAGCGGCGTCGCGGAAGCGCGCGTAGTGCGCGTGCCGCGGCTGCAGTGGCGGGCAGCCCAGGTCCACGGCGATGCGCAGCGCCTGCGGGCCTGACACGCGCAGCATGCCCACGCCGCCGGCACCGGGCGCGGTGGCGATGGCAACGATGGTGTCGGTGGCGGCGTTCATGGCTCAGAGCTTCTCCAGCTGCGCGCGGGCCTGGGCAGCGCCGCTGCCCTGCGGCTGCAGCGCCAGGTAGGTGGTGTAGGCCAGCTTGGCCTTGGTCTTGTCGCCGGCGTGGAAGTACGCATCGCCCAGGTTGAGGTGGGCCACCGCGCGCGACGGGTCGATCTTCAGCGTGTTTTCCAGCCAGCGCGCCGCTTCAGCGTAACGCTGCTGGCGGTAGTAGACGAAGCCGAGGTTGTTGGCGGCCTGGGCGAAGTCCGGGCGCAGCTTCAATGCTTCGGTGAACTGGGCAACCGCCTCGTCATAGCGCTTCTCGCGGTACAGCTGCAGGCCACGGTCGTTGGCCTGCTGCGCGCGCTGGCGGTCGGAGGTCGGCACGGCCGCCGGCACCACCAGCGTGCTCTTGCCGCCCTGCAGGTCGGCCACGGTCACCGGCGCCTCGCCGGGCGGCTTGGCGTCCTGCGCGGCATCCACCCGGTTGTTGAGCGCGATCGCGTCGGCCGAGAGCTGGCTGGTATCGGCGTTGAGGTATTCCTGGCTGTCGGGCACCTGGAACACGAACTCGCCGCCCTGCGAACCGGGCAGGCTGCCGAACGCCGGGGTCTGCCGGGATACCGCCGATACCGCCGGGGCCACGTACGCTGCCAGTTCGGTGCCGGTGATCAGGCCATCGCCATTGAGGTCGCCCTTGCCTGCCAGCGCCTGCAGAAGCACCCAGGTGAACACCGAATGGCCGTTCGGGCCGCTGTCGGCGACCTGCTGGTCGCTGCCGCCGGCGGTGAGCATCTGCCGCGCGCTGCGCTTGGCGTTCTCACGCAGGAACGCCGACGACGACGGGCCGCCACGGGTCAGGCCCAGGCCGCTGTAGCAGGCATCCATCACGAACATCACGTGCTTGGCCTGCATGCTTTCAGCGATGTTCTGGATGTCGGTCATCGCGATGGCATCGGTGGCGAACTCATTGGGGTCCGAATCCACCGGGATGATGTAGCCCAGGTCGCGGCCCGACGCCAACCGGCGCGTGGCGCCATGCCCGGCGAAGAACACGAACACGCGGTCGTTGCGGCCGGTGCGGTCATCGGCCAGGCGGTCGTGGAACGCGGCCAGGATGTTGTTGCGGGTGGCCTGCTTGTCCTTCAGCACGATCACCTGCGAGGACGGGAACTTGAACTGCCCGGTCAGCGTATCGGCGATGGCCTGCGCATCGTGGCTGGCGTATTCCAGCCGCGGCCACTTGGCGTACTCGTCGATGCCGATCACGATCGCCCACGACTTCTCGTAGCCGGTGGTGACGGTGGCTTCGCTGGCGGCGGCGCTGCGTGGGCGGCTCACGGTGAACTCCCGGCCATTCCAACCGGCGAACTGGTAGCCCTCGGCAATCAGCCGGTCCAGGATCTGCGGCAGCGCCTTCACCGCGCGGTCGTGGATGTCGTGGAACAGGATGATCCCGCGCTGCTCCTTCTGCACCTGCCCCAGCACGCGCTGCACGATCGATTCGGGCACCGGGTCGGCCCAGTCCATCGAATCGATGTTCCACATGATCGACTTCAGGCCCGCCTCGTTGAGCAGCTGCAGGCCTTCGGCGTTGCGTGCGCCATAGGGGAAGCGGAACAGCGGCGCGCGGCGCTTGTCCACGTCCTTGAGCAGCGTGTCGGTCACCAGCACCTGCTGGCGCAGCGCCTCGCCGGTGGTGCGCGACAGCTGCGCGTGGGTCAGGCTGTGGTTGCCCACGGCGTAGCCCTGTTCCATCAGGTTGCGGCTGATGCCGGCCATCGGGCCCAGCTTCACGCTGCCATCGGCATGCACTTCGCCCAGGTTGCGACCCACTTCGAAGAACACGCCCGGCACGTCGTAGCGCTTGAGGATGGCCACCACTTCGTCGGTGTAGGCCTTGTGCGGGCCATCGTCGAAGGTGAGCACCACCGTCTTGGGCGGCAGGTCGCGGCCGAAGATCTCGCGATCGCTGTCCTTCATCGACATCGGGTACGGCTCGATCACGCCGTAATCGCGCAGGATCGCCTCGCGGCTGTACTGCTTGTGCAGGTGGGCGAGGTAGTCGTCCCACTTTTCGCGCTTGAGGGTGATCGCGCGGGTGCGGTCGAAGCGGCTGAAGATGTTGGTGATTTCCTGGTTGTAGTTGCGCTCGATTTCATCGAGCGCGTCCAGGTCCTCGCCCACGCGCTGGTGCAGCTTCACCGCCGGCAGCGAGGAATCGGTGCCGATGCGCTCGTGCAGGTCGCGCAGCACTTCGCGGAACGCCAGGCGATCGGCGTCGTACAGTTCCGGTGCCGATTCGATGTAGTCCAGCACCGTGCCCAGGGTGGTGAAGCGCTGCGGGCTGCTGCCGCGCAGCAGCGCATCGAACTGGGTGGCGATGGCCTGGCGCTGGTCCAGCCCATCGTGGAACAGCTGCTGGCCGATGCGGCTGGAGGTGTCACGGTCGCGCGCCGACTGCTGCGCTTCGTCGGCCAGCAGCACGATGATGCGGCGGTGGCCGTCGAGCTGCTTCTGCAGGGCGGTGAGCAGCGGCGCGGCCGCAGGATCTGCAGATGCCGCGGCCTGCGCGCTGGGCTGCGTCGGAGTCGGCGTTGCCGGGGCGGCGGGGTCGTTGTTGCCGCAGCTGGCAACGGCCAGGGTCAGCAGCAGCAGGGACGGCAGGCGGAACAACGACGACGCACGGGGCATGGAGGGCTCGGTGGGTGATGCGGGTGGGTGAATGCAAGCGATTGTATCGCCGGCAAAGAAAAACCCGCCGGAGGGCGGGTTTTTCAGGGGTTATTTCTTTTTGGCGGGGGTCGCGGTGGCCGGGACCGGGTCGCCGCCGTGGCGCTTGGTCATCCACCACTGCTGCAGCAGGCCCAGGCCACCGTTGACCACCCAGTACAGGACCAGGCCGGACGGCATGAAGGCCATCATGACGCCGAAGATCAGCGGCATCATCTGCATCATCTTGGCCTGCATCGGGTCCATGCCCGGTGCCGGGGTCAGCTTCTGCGTGGCCCACATCACCGCCACGTTGATCACCGGCAGGATGAAGTACGGGTCGCGTGCGGTCAGGTCCTGGATCCAGCCCAGCCACGGGGCCTGGCGCAGTTCCACCGATTCCACCAGCACCCAGTACAGCGCGAAGAAGATCGGCATCTGGATGAGGATCGGCAGGCAGCCGCCCATCGGATTGATCTTTTCCTTCTTGTACAGCTCCATCATCGCGGTCTGGAACTTCTGGCGGTCATCGCCATAGCGCTCCTTGAGCTGCGCGATGCGCGGCTGGAAGCGACGCATCTTGGCACCGCTCTTGTACTGCACCGCCGACAGCGGATACAGCACCAGCTTCAGCAGCACCACCAGGCCCACGATGGCCCAGCCCCAGTTGTTGACGACCTTGTGGACCTGGTTCAACACCCAGAACAGGCCCTGGCCGATCACGGCCATGATCGAGAAGCGGCTGTAATCGACAACGCGATCCAGGCCCGGCACATCTTCCTTGGCGATCTGGTTGACCAGCTTCGGGCCCACCCACAGGCGTGCCTCGCTGCTCACCTGCTGGCCCGGGGCCACGGTGAACGCCGGGCCGGTGGCCTGGATCTGGTCGCGGCCGTCATGCTGGGACAGCGAGTAGTTCGCGGCCTGGTCCTTCTGCGGCACCCACGCGGTGAAGAAGTGGTGCTGCAGCATCGCCACCCAGCCACCGGTGACCTGCTGGTTCAGCGGGCCGTCGTCCAGGTAATCCTTGAAGGCACGGCGCTGGTACTTGCCGTCCTTGTCGAGCCAGGTCGCGCCGTTGAAGCTGAACGAGTCCGGGTTGGTCATGCTGCGCGACAGGATCGTCGGCGTGCGGTCCAGGGTGCGGTACACGTAGCCGCTCCACGGGGTGGTGCCGGCGTTGATCACTTCGTCCTTGACCTTGACCGCGTATTCATTGCGGTTGACGGTGAAGGTACGGCGGATACTCACGCCGTTCGGGCCATTCCACACGAACGGGATCTGCAGTTCGTTCTGGCCCTTGGCCAGCACGAAGTCCTTGGCATCGCCCACCAGCGTGAAGCCGTTGGCTTCCGGCACCGGCATGCTCTTGTCCTGGCTGGTCCAGCCGGTCACCGCGCGGTACGGGTGGGCCGGGTCTTCGGTCAGCAGGCGCACCGGCGGGCTGCCGTCGTCCTTGGTCTGCGGGAACTGCAGCAGCTCCGCATCCAGCACGGTGCCGCCATCGAGCACCAGGCGCAGCACGTCGGTGGTGACGGTCACGCGCGGCGCGCCGGCCTGGGCCTGCGCGGTCGGCTGGGTGGCCGGGGCGCTGCCCGGGGCCTGCGGCACGTTGGCACCGGGCACGGAGCCCGTTACGCCCGGCACCGGTGCCTGGGTCTGGGCGGCCACCGGGGCGGTGGGCGCCGGCTGTGCCTTGTCGCTACCCCACTGCATCCACAGCAGGATGGCCACCATCAGCCAGGCAACAATCAGGAAAACGCGGGTCTGGTTCATCAGCGTGCAGGCTCGACGGGGCCGGCAGCAGGTGCCGGCTCGGACTGGGAAAGGGGTGCAACCCCGGGCGGCGGCATTGTGCCGTCCGCGCCCGGCATGGGCAATGCGCCCAGCCGGCGCAGCAGGCGCTCGAAGGCCTGGCGGATCTCGGAATTACTTGCGGTACGGGCGGAACTGCGGGCAGCTACGACATAATCGCCGGCAGTCATCCACGGCCGTAGGTGGCGTGTGGCATCGCGCAGCACACGCTTGATACGGTTGCGACCCACGGCTCGGGGATCGACTTTGCGCGAAACGGCAAGACCCAGCCTGGCCGGCGTGTCGCTCTTCAGCCAGTGCAGGGTCATCAGCGGTTCGGACACACGGCGGGCGCCGTTGAAGACCGTTGTATATTCGGCACGCGTACGAACCCGCGCAGAGCGAGGAAATCGCTTGCGCGGGTCGGAACTGCTCACAGTCAGGATTGCGTCTGCCGCGGGAAGCGGCATTGCAATCAAGCGCTCAGGACTTTACGGCCCTTGGCGCGGCGACGCGACAGGATCTTGCGGCCGTCAGCGGTCTTCATACGGGCACGGAAGCCATGGTCGCGCTTACGCTTGAGGTTGCTGGGTTGGAAAGTGCGCTTGGTGGCCATGCGGGCCTCTATATGAAGGGGACGGAAAGAACCGGAAATTCTATAGACCTACCCCGGGGCGCGTCAAGCCCATGTCACTACGGGATTTCACCGGCCTGTGCAATAGCTGTGGATCATTTTGTGAATAACTTCGGGACAACCATTCCCGGCACCCCGCGTCGGTGGTAGTCTGCGCCATCCATTCTTTCCCCTTCCGGCCTGCGGCACGGCGGCTTTCTGCGCCCCAACCGCTGGCCCCAGACGATTATTGCCGATGGATGCCTGGTCCCGTTGTCTCGAACGCCTTGAGGCGGAGTTCCCGCCCGAAGATGTTCACACCTGGTTGAAGCCGCTGCAGGCCGATCTGCGCGCGGACAGCCTGGTGCTTTATGCGCCAAACGCCTTCATCGTCGACCAGGTCCGCGAGCTGTACCTGGCGCGGATCAAGGAACTGCTGGCGCACTTCGCCGGTTTTGGCGACGTTTTTCTTGAAATCGGCTCGCGTCCGCGGGCCGTGGAGGCGCAGATCGCGCCGATTCCGGGCCATTCCGCGCCTGCTGCGCCGGTTGAGCCGCTGGTGCCGTTCGCCGGCAACCTGGATTCGCACTACACCTTCACCAACTTCGTGGAAGGCCGCAGCAACCAGCTGGGCCTGGCCGCGGCGTTCCAGGCGGCGCAGAAACCGGGCGACCGGGCGCACAACCCGCTGCTGCTGTACGGCGGCACCGGCCTGGGCAAGACCCACCTGATGTTCGCCGCCGGCAACGCCATGCGCCAGGCCAATCCGGCCGCCAAGGTGCTGTACCTGCGCTCGGAACAGTTCTTCAGCGCCATGATCCGTGCGTTGCAGGAAAAAACCATGGATCAGTTCAAGCGCCAGTTCCAGCAGGTGGACGCGCTGCTGATCGATGACATCCAGTTCTTTGCCGGCAAGGACCGAACCCAGGAAGAGTTCTTCCACACGTTCAACGCCCTGTTCGACGGCAAGCAGCAGATCATCCTCACCTGCGACCGGTACCCGCGCGAAGTCGAAGGGCTGGAAGCGCGCCTGAAGTCGCGGCTTGCCTGGGGCCTGTCGGTCGCCATCGAGCCGCCGGACTTCGAAACGCGCGCGGCGATCGTGCTGGCCAAGGCCCGCGAACGCGGTGCTGAGATTCCCGACGATGTGGCGTTTCTGATTGCCAAGAAGATGCGCTCCAATGTCCGCGACCTCGAAGGTGCGCTCAATACCCTGACCGCCCGTGCCAACTTCACCGGCCGCGCGATCACCACCGACTTCGCCCAGGAAACCCTGCGCGACCTGCTGCGTGCCCAGCAGCAGGCCATCAGCATTCCCAACATCCAGAAAACCGTGGCCGACTACTACGGGCTGCAGATCAAGGATCTGCTGTCCAAGCGCCGGACCCGTTCGCTGGCCCGTCCGCGACAGGTCGCCATGGCCCTGACCAAGGAACTGACCGAGCACAGCCTGCCTGAAATCGGCGATGCCTTTGCGGGTCGTGACCACACCACGGTGCTGCATGCGTGCCGGCAGATCCGGACGTTGATGGAGACCGACGGCAAGTTGCGGGAAGACTGGGACAAGCTGATCCGGAAGTTGAGCGAATGATGCATGCACGCCGCACGGGCGTCATCGCATAAAACGGTGCAAAATCCGGGTGTAAGCGAGGGACAGGCTGTGGATAAAAAACCCGTTTGAGTTGGCGGGATTTTTATCCACAGGCTTCCCCACCCCTTGGGGGGTAGTAGTGCAGAGGGTTTCGAGGCCATAAAAGCCTTTATTTACAAATACTTAGATGTGTTTTCCCGCAATTCTGGCTCTACCATCACCACCAAGCTTTTGATTTATTCCACATCTTTTTAAAGCATAGGGGCACGGAACCACATGCGTTTCACACTGCAGCGCGAAGCCTTTCTCAAGCCGTTGGCACAAGTCGTCAACGTGGTCGAACGCCGCCAGACCTTGCCGGTTCTGGCTAATTTCCTGGTCCAGGTCCAGAACGGGCAGCTGTCGCTGACCGGTACCGACCTGGAAGTGGAGATGGTGTCGCGGATCGCGGTGGATGATGCCCAGGACGGCGAGACCACCATCCCGGCACGCAAACTGTTCGAGATCATCCGCGCCCTGCCCGACGGTAGCCGGATCACCGTCTCGCAGACCGGTGACAAGATCACCGTGCAGGCCGGCCGCAGCCGCTTCACCCTGGCAACGCTGCCGGCCAACGACTTCCCGTCGGTGGACGAAGTGGAAGCCACCGAGCGCGTGGCCATTGGCGAAGCCACCCTGAAGGAACTGATCGAACGCACCGCGTTCGCCATGGCCCAGCAGGACGTGCGCTACTACCTCAACGGTCTGCTGTTCGACCTGCGCGGCGACGCGCTGCGCACCGTCGCCACCGATGGCCACCGCCTGGCGCTGTGCGAAACCGACCTGGAAAAAGCCAGTGGCGCCAAGCGTCAGATCATCGTGCCGCGCAAGGGTGTGACCGAACTTCAGCGCCTGCTGGAGAGCGGTGATCGCGAGATCGAGCTGGAAGTCGGCCGCAGCCACGTGCGCGTCAAGCGCGACGATGTGACCTTCACCTCCAAGCTGATCGACGGCCGCTTCCCGGATTACGAGGCCGTGATTCCGATCGGTGCCGACCGCGAAGTGAAGGTCGATCGCGAAGCCCTGCGTGCCTCGCTGCAGCGTGCCGCGATTCTGTCCAACGAGAAGTACCGCGGCATCCGCGTGGAAGTGTCGCCGGGCAACCTGAAGATCAGCGCGCACAACCCGGAGCAGGAAGAAGCCCAGGAGGAGATCGAAGCGGATACCACCGTGAGCGATCTGGCCATCGGCTTCAACGTGAACTACCTGCTGGACGCCCTGTCCGCACTGCGCGACGAGCACGTGGTGATCCAGCTGCGCGATTCCAACTCCTCGGCCCTGGTGCGCGAAGCCAGCAGCGAGAAGTCGCGTCACGTGGTGATGCCGCTGCGTCTCTGACCTGACGCTTGGTTCCACGTGGAACCGCGGTAACCAGGAAGCCCGGCCAAGTGCCGGGTTTCTTTTTGCCCAAACGTTCCACGTGGATCATCTGACGAACTGTGCTACATCGCCGCCTCCTGCGTGGCTACCTTCGATCTCGCGTCTTGTCCCGTGAATCTCTGCGCCTCGATCTGGATTGCCATCAACCCGGAGATCGTTCGATTTTCTACGGAAAGAGCAGCCACGCAGGGCGTGGCTCTACGGGGTTCGAAGAACGCCTTGGGTTGCCCCTGGTTCCCAGCTCTAAGCTTTTAAAAACTGTATATAAATCTAAAGCTAGGTGGTGGTGGTAGAGCCAGATTTGGTTGAAAAGTACCTTATCTAATTGAATCTAAAGGAGAATATGCACCTGAAACCCCCGGTAAAACAGGGTCTGAGCCTGGGGTTCAACCTGTGGATATCTTTCAGGGGTACCCAAGGCCTCTTTTTTATCCACAGATTGCACAGAGATTGTGCATAAGTCATACAGGCCCCCTGTGGATAGCCGAAAATGGAAGGCCTCAATCTCGCGAGATCTGAGAACGCCTACCCTGCCCCGCTCTTCAGATTTCAAAGAATCGAGAGCGTCGTCGGATTGGGCAGCCACGAGTCCGATCCAGAAATGGCGCAAATTCCTTGAAATCTGCACGGCTACACCTATGGTGCTCTTCCAGATTTCAAAGAATTCAGGGGGTCTTGGAGGTGCGGCGAACGCACCCCGATGCAGTAAGCTGATCGATTCCCCCAACCCTTCTGCCGCATCCGCGGCCCAGATCCGATCGCATGTACATCCGTCGTCTGTCCCTGCACCAGGTTCGCCGCTTTGACAGCGTGGAACTGGCCCCGCAACCGGGCATCAACCTGATCACTGGCGACAACGGCGCGGGCAAGACCAGCGTGCTGGAAGCCCTGCACGTGATGGCGTACGGACGCAGTTTCCGCGGGCGGGTGCGCGATGGCCTGGTGCGCCAAGGCCAGGATGCGCTGGATGTCTTCGTCGAATGGGACGAACAACGTTCCGGTGCGGATTCGGCTACGCGCCGCAAGGCCGGGCTGCGCCACAGCGGCCAGGAATGGAAGGGACGGCTCGATGGCGAAGACGTCGCGCAGCTGGGAAACCTCTGCGCAGCCCTTGCTGTGGTTACCTTCGAGCCGGGCAGCCACGCGCTGGTCAGCGGCGGTGGCGAACCGCGTCGTCGGTTCCTGGATTGGGGTTTGTTCCACGTGGAACCAGACTTCCTTGCCCTGTGGCGACGGTATTCGCGGGCCCTGAAGCAGCGCAATGCCCTGCTCAAGCAAGGCGGGCACCCGAATGCACTGGATGCGTGGGATCGGGAGCTGGCGGAGGCCGGCGAACCGCTCACCACCCGCCGCCAGCACTACCTGGACCGCCTCCAGGACCGGACCATCGGCCTGGCGCAGGATCTGGCCCCGAACCTGGGCATCCAGTCACTGACCCTGAGCCCCGGCTGGCGCAAACACGAGCTTTCCCTCTCCGACGCCCTGCTGCTGGCCCGGGAGCGCGACCGCTTGGCGGGCTACACCTCCGTGGGTCCGCACCGGGCTGACTGGAGCGTGGGGTTTGCCACCATTCCCGGTCGCGATGCGCTCTCGCGCGGCCAGGCCAAGCTCACCGCCCTCACCTGCCTGTTGGCCCAGGCCGAGGATTACGCCGAACAGCGCGGCGAATGGCCGGTGATCGCGCTGGATGACCTGGCCTCCGAGCTGGATCGTACCCATCAAGCCCGGGTACTGGACCGCCTGCGTGCAGGCCCCGCGCAGATATTCATCACCGCCACCGAGACCCCCGCCGCACTGCAGGACCGCACCGATATCACCCGGTTCCACGTGGAACATGGCCAGGTCCAGCTTGTGCCATAGTGCTGGCAGGGGCGGAAGCGCCCGGCTGGTATAATTGCTGTTGCAACCCCTTATCCATCGGCGCCCCGCTTCCTGCGGCGGCCCGACCTGCGGAGCCTATGGCAAGCGCAATGACTGAAGAACAGAACACTCCGGCACCTACCGGCAATTACGACGCCAACAGCATCACCGCCCTGGAAGGCCTGGAGGCGGTCCGCAAGCGGCCCGGCATGTACATCGGCGACGTCCATGACGGCACCGGTCTGCACCACATGGTGTTCGAAGTCGTCGACAACTCCATCGACGAAGCGCTGGCGGGCCACGCTGACCACGTTGCGGTGACGATCCACGCCGACGGCTCGGTCTCCGTGTCCGACAACGGCCGTGGCATCCCCACCGGCAAGCACGGGCAGATGAGCCAGAAGCTCGGCCGCGAAGTGTCTGCTGCCGAAGTGGTCATGACCGTGCTGCACGCCGGCGGCAAGTTCGACGACAACAGCTACAAGGTTTCCGGCGGCCTGCACGGCGTCGGCGTCAGCGTGGTCAACGCGCTGTCGCAGAAGCTCACCCTGGACATCTTCCAGAGCGGCTTCCACTTCCACCAGGAATACGCCGATGGCGCGGCCGTCAGCCCGCTGGCCCAGGTGGAAGCCAGCACCAAGCGCGGTACCACCCTGCGCTTCTGGCCGTCGGTGGTCGCGTTCCACGACAACGTCGAGTTCCACTACGAGATCCTGGCGCGCCGCCTGCGCGAACTCTCGTTCCTGAACTCCGGGGTCAAGATCGTCCTGGTGGATGAGCGTGGCGATGGCCGCCGCGACGACTTCCACTACGAAGGCGGCATCCGCAGCTTCGTGGAGCATCTGGCGCAGCTGAAGACCCCGCTGCACCCGAACGTCATCTCGGTCACCGGCGAGTCCAACGGCATCACCGTGGACGTGGCGCTGCAGTGGACCGATTCCTACCAGGAAACGATGTACTGCTTCACCAACAACATCCCGCAGAAGGACGGCGGTACCCACCTTGCCGGCTTCCGCGGCGCGCTGACCCGTGTGCTCAACAACTACATCGAGCAGAACGGCATCGCCAAGCAGGCCAAGATCAACCTGACCGGCGATGACATGCGCGAAGGCATGATCGCCGTGCTCTCGGTGAAGGTGCCCGACCCCAGCTTCTCCAGCCAGACCAAGGAAAAGCTGGTCAGCTCGGATGTGCGCCCGGCCGTGGAAAGCGCGTTCGGCCAGCGCCTGGAAGAGTTCCTGCAGGAAAACCCGAACGAAGCCAAGGCCATCGCCGGCAAGATCGTCGACGCTGCCCGTGCCCGCGAAGCCGCGCGCAAGGCGCGTGACCTGACCCGCCGCAAGGGTGCGCTGGATATCGCCGGCCTGCCCGGCAAGCTGGCCGACTGCCAGGAAAAAGACCCGGCGTTGTCCGAACTGTTCATCGTCGAGGGTGACTCCGCAGGTGGTTCGGCCAAGCAGGGCCGCAACCGCAAGAACCAGGCCGTGCTGCCGCTGCGCGGCAAGATCCTCAACGTGGAACGCGCCCGCTTCGACCGCATGCTCGCCTCCGACCAGGTCGGTACGCTGATCACCGCGCTGGGCACCGGCATCGGCCGCGACGAGTACAACCCGGACAAGCTGCGCTACCACCGCATCATCATCATGACCGACGCCGACGTCGACGGCGCGCACATCCGCACCCTGCTGCTCACCTTCTTCTACCGGCAGATGCCGGAGCTGATCGAGCGTGGCCACGTCTACATCGGCCTGCCGCCGCTGTACAAGATCAAGCAGGGCAAGCAGGAGCTGTACCTGAAGGACGACCCCGCGCTGGATGCCTACCTGGCCAGCAATGCGGTGGAAAATGCCTCGCTGATTCCGGCCGAGAACGAGCCGGCCATCGAAGGCGTCGCCCTGGAAAAGCTGCTGCTGGCCTACGCCTCGGCGCAGGAAGCGATCGGCCGTAATGCCCATCGCTACGACCGCCAGGTGCTTGAAGCCCTGGTCGATTTCACGCCGATGGACCTGGAGCACCTGCGCAAGGCCGGCGCCGACGAAGGCCTGGCCGCACTGGCCAAGCGCCTCAACCAGGGCAGCCTGGGGTCGCCGCGTTTCAGCCTGGAACTGCAGGAGCCCACCGAAGAGCGTCCCGCAGCGCTGCTGGTCACCCGTCGCCACATGGGCGAACAGCTGATCCAGGTGCTGCCGCTGTCGGCCTTCGAAACCGGTGAGCTGCGTGCCCTGCACCAGTCCTCGCTGCTGCTGCACGGGCTGGTGCGTGAGGGTGCCAGGATCGTCCGCGGTGCCAAGTCGTCGGAGATCGGCGGTTTTGCCGATGCCCGCAACTGGCTGCTGGACGAAGCCAAGAAGGGCCGCCAGATCCAGCGCTTCAAGGGCCTGGGCGAAATGAATCCCGAACAGCTGTGGGACACCACCGTGAACCCCGATACGCGCCGGCTGCTGCAGGTGCGCATCGAGGACGCCGTGGCGGCCGACCAGATCTTCAGCACCCTGATGGGTGACGTGGTGGAACCGCGCCGCGATTTCATCGAAGACAACGCGCTGCGGGTCGCAAACCTGGATATCTGACACAATCGGCTCAGGGCCGGCCGGTTGCGACCTGCAACCGGCCTGGCCACCGCCTATTGCTGCCAGGAACCCGATGTCCGCTACCGCTCCGGCGTCCACCACGCCTCCGCTGCCGCCCGCCCTGCCCAAGGCGCCCCAACGGAAACCAGGCTCGCCCGTTGCGGGATTCCTGATCGACCTGGGTATCGGCACCCTGGCCCTGCTCGGCCTCAGCCTGGCCAGCGGCCTGCTCTGGGGCCTCTATCGCGCGGTGGTCGTGGTCCGCGACACCGGCGCACAAGCGGCCGAAGCGCTCGCCCAGCAGGTGGGCCAACCCGGCGCGCTCGCGCAGATCCTGATGGCCGTGTTCGCCACCGGCGGTGCTGCCGTATTCCTGTACTTCCTTCGCCGCCGTGCGGACGCCAACGAGCGCCGCGCCTCGTTCGAGGCTGCCCGCCGCCCATCCACCTGGGGCTGGACCGCGCTGGTTGCCGTGGGCGTGATCATCGGCAGCAACGGCATTGCCTGGCTGGCCCGGCAGGCCGGTATTGAACCGGTACCCACCAACCTGGCCCTGATGGAACAGGCGCTGGCCCGCTTCCCGTGGTTCCTGGCCGTGTTCGCCATCGTGCTGGCCCCGGCCTACGAAGAACTGCTGTTCCGCCGCGTGCTGTTCGGCCGCCTGTGGCAGGCCGGCCGCCCGTGGCTGGGCATGCTGCTCAGCAGCCTGGCATTTGCCCTGGTCCATGAAGTCCCCGGCACCAGCGCGAACGGCCCGTGGGAAATCGCCCAACTGTGGCTGGTCTACGGCGGCATGGGCGCCGCGTTCGCCTGGCTGTACCAGCGCACCGGAACCTTGTGGGCACCGATCGTGGCGCATGCGTTGAACAACGCCATCGCCCTGGCCGCCTTGGTGTTCCTGGGCTTGCACTGACCCGACGGTTTGACAAAACCTTACATTCCGCACGCCACACTGCAGACATGAACACGGGAGTCCCCGCCTTGAAACCCTTGCTGCTCGGACTTGTCATCACCTTGGCGCTCAGCGCCTGCGCCACCACCACCTCGCCCACCGGGCGCAAGCAGATGGTGGGCGGCGTATCGCAGGCCGAGCTGGACCAGCTCGGCGCGCAGGCTTTCGCCGAAACCAAACAGAAGCAGAAGATCAGCAGCGACGGCCGCCAGAACGGCTACGTGCAGTGCGTGGTCAATGCGCTGGTCGCCCAGCTGCCGCCTCAGTACCGTGGCGTACGGTGGGAGACCGCGGTGTTCGTCGATGCCGAGCCGAACGCCTTCGCCCTGCCCGGCGGCAAGGTCGGCGTGAACACCGGCATCTTCACCGTGGCCAAGAACCAGGACCAGCTCGCCGCCGTGATCGGGCATGAGATCGGCCATGTCATCTCGCGCCACCACGAAGAGCGCCTCACCCGCCAGATGGGCGCGCAGACCGGCCTGGCCGTGCTCGGCGCGCTGGCTGGTGCAGCGTATGGCGACGGTGCGGCCAGCACGGTCAACCAGCTTGGCGGCGCCGGCGCCCAGGCGGCGTTCCTGCTGCCCGGTTCGCGCACCCAGGAAAGCGAAGCCGACGTGGTCGGCCAGCGGCTGATGGCCGAGGCGGGTTTCGACCCGGCCCAGGCCGTGAACCTGTGGCAGAACATGATGGCCGCCAGCGGCGGGCGTTCCCCGCAATGGCTGTCCACCCACCCGGACCCGGCCAACCGGATCCGGGAGCTGCAACGGGATGCCCCCGCCCTGACCGGTGTTTTCCAGCAGGCCCAGGCCGCTGGACGGCGCCCGAAGTGCGGGTGATTCGACTAAAGGATGCTGTATTGCAGCATCGGAAACGATTTCTCACGCCATCAGTTTCTGATACGTTTGGCGGCTCAGATTTTTCTGACAGTCCGTTTTGATGCCGCCGCGGCGGTTCGATCGAGGTGAAAGATGATTTTCCGCAACCACAAGCAAGCCGTGCTTTCCGTCCTCATCGCGACCGCCATTGGTGGCGTTGTGGTCACTGACGCCGTCGCCCAGACCCGCACCACTGATCGCAGTGCCGATCGCCGTGGTGGCAAGAAGGACCAGGCCAAGGCCGAAGCGCTGTACCCGCAGGCCACCCGTGCCGAGCCGGACATCAAGGCGTCGCCGAAGCTGGGCAAGCAGCTGCAGAAGATGATCGACAGCTACAACGATCAGAAGTTCCCCGAGACGCTGGCCGCGGCCAATGAAATCCTGGGCAACAGCGCCGCCAATGCGTACGACAAGTCGCTGGCCGCGCAGCTGGCCTCGCAGGCCGCCTACAACACCGACGACAACGCCGCTGCCAAGAAGTACCTGCTGCAGGTGCTGGAATTCAACGGCCTGGACAACAACGGCCACTTCCAGTCGATGCTGATGCTGGGCCAGCTGCAGATCCAGGACGACCAGCTTGCCGAAGGCCTGGCCACCCTGGACAAGTACTTCGCTGAAACCAAGTCGACCAAGCCGGAAGAGCTGATCATCAAGGGCCAGGCCCTGTACCAGCTCGAGCGCTACCAGGAAGCGGTGCCGGTCATCCAGCAGGCCATCGCCGGTGCCACCGAGCCGAAGGACAACTGGAACCAGCTGCTGATGGCGGCCCTGTCCGAGTCCGGCCAGACCGGTGAAGCGGTGAAGCAGGCCGAAGCCCTTGCCGCCAAGAACCCGGCCGACAAGAAGGCCCAGATGAACCTGGCCAGCATGTACCTGCAGGCCGACCAGATGGACAAGGCCGGCGCGGTCATGGACAAGCTCTTCAAGGGCGGCCAGCTGACCGAGGAGCGCGAGTACAAGCAGGCGTACTCGATCTACGCCAACTCGGACAAGAAGGAAGCCGAGGTCATTGCGGTGATCAACGATGGCCTGCAGAAGGGCATCCTGAAGCCGGATTACCAGGTGTACCTGGCCCAGGCCCAGGCGTACTACTACTCGGATCCGCCGCAGGTCGAAAAGGCGATCGAAGCGTGGCAGAAGGCCGCCCCGCTTTCCAAGGACGGTGAAACCTACTTGAACCTGGCACGTGTCTTGCATTCGGAAGGTCGCATTCCGGAGGCCAAGACGGCCGCCCAGCAGGCGCTGGCGAAGGGTGTGAAGAACCAGGCCGATGCCAAGAAAATCATCAACCTGAAGTAAGTAGGAATAACGCCTGAACGCCTGCGTGAGTGATGCGCAGGCGCTCAGGATTGGTATAAGCTTGGAGGTTCCTGCGGTGTCATGCACCGCTGATCATGGGCTATCTGTCCCCAGGTACCCGGCCCCACTAATGAGCTCTTGGCGCATGACGGAACAACTAGTCGTTCACAGGTACGAACAACGCGATGACACCGGCCTCAGCTGGCCGCGCATCGTGGGTATCGCCTTTGTAATCGCATTGCATCTCGCCGCCCTGATGCTGCTCCTTATTCCCGCCGTGGCCCCCAAGGCCATCACGGAGAAGGAACGCAACATCATGGTGACCCTGGTCGACGCTCCGCCGCCGCCCCCACCGCCGCCGCCGCCGCCGCCGCCGACTGAAACGCCGCCGCCGCCGGTCAAGAACCTGTCGCCGCCCAAGCCCTCGCCGGTGCCGCCGCCGCCGCAGGCGCCGGTGATCGACGTGCCGGAACCGCGTCCGAACGACATCGTCACGCCGCCGAGTCCGCCGAGCCCGCCGCAGCCGCCGAGTTCCATCGAGGCCAGCGTCGATATCTCGTCCAAGGCCATGAATCCCCCGCGTTACCCGCCGGCTGCATTCCGCGCAGGTATCCAGGGTGAAGTGATCCTGATCATTGATGTCGATGCCAACGGCAACGTCACCAATGTGTCGGTCGAAAAGTCCAGCCGTAACCGCGATCTGGACCGTGCCGCGATGGAAGCCGCCCGTAAATGGCGCTTCAACGCTGCCGAATCGGGCGGGAAGAAAGCTGCAGGTCGCGTCCGCGTCCCGGTCAACTTTGCGCTGAATTGATGGTCCGGGTGGCCTGCCGGCCACCCACCCGTCACTTGAACCTAGCTACAACATTCATCACCACACACAACAAAGGTAAGCGTCATGCTGCAGGAACTCTTCATCGCCGCTGCTGCCGGGGGCAACCCGTCGAATGCCCTCTCGCAGATGGGCTTCGAGCATCTGATCCACGAAATGACCTCCAAGCCGGGTGACTTCGCCGTCTCCTGGGTCGTGCTTCTGACCCTGGTGATCATGTCGGCCATGTCCTGGTACTGGACCGTCATCAACATCTTCCGTGCTACCCGCCTGAAGAGCGCTGCTGACAAGGTCGTGAGCCTGTTCTGGGATACCCCGAACGCACAGGACGCCATCCGCGCCATGGAAGAACAGCCGGCTTCCGAGCCGTTCTCCAAGATCGCCCTGGACGCAGCCCAGGCTGCTGCCCACCACCAGCGTGCCGAAGGTGGCGCCACCGGTGGCCTGGGTGAAAACCTGAGCCGTTCGGAGTTCGTCGACCGCGCCCTGCGTCAGGCCGTGACCCGCGAAAGCAACAACCTGCAGTCGGGCATGACCCTGCTGGCCACCGTCGGTGCAACCGCTCCGTTCGTCGGTCTGCTCGGCACCGTGTGGGGCATCTACGGCGCGCTGATCAAGATCGGTGCAACCGGTTCGGCCTCCATCGACGCCGTTGCCGGCCCGGTGGGTGAAGCCCTGATCATGACCGCCATCGGTCTGTTCGTGGCAATCCCGGCCGTGTTCGCCTTCAACTTCTTCAGCAAGATCAACAGCGCCACGATCAGCAAGTTCGATACGTTCGCTCACGACCTGCACGACTTCTTCGCCACCGGTTCGCGCGTCCGCTAATTGCGACGCGCTGTACCCAGCGAGAACGTAGTCAACACGATCTAGACGGAGCCCGTTATGGCTTTCAGTAGTGGTAACAGCGGCGGCCCCATGGCCGACATCAACGTTACGCCCCTCGTGGACGTGATGCTGGTGCTGCTGATCATCTTCATCATCACGGCGCCCCTGATGTCCCATAAGGTCAAGGTCGACCTGCCCGAGGCAAACCTGGTGCAGAACCCTGACGATGCGGCTGATCGTAAGGGCCCCATCACCCTGGCGGTGAAGGAAGACGGCTCGATTTACTGGAACGACGAAGAAATCGACAAGCAGACTCTCGAGTCCCGCCTGGCGACCGCCGCCCAGCAGACCCCCCAGCCCCCGCTCAATCTGCGTGGTGACCGCACCACCAAGATGCGCGTCATCAACGAGATGACGAAGATCGCGCAGGAGCAGGGCATGCTCGACGTTGGCTTCGTGGCCACCAAAGAGAAGGGGCAGTAAGCCATGGCATTCAGTTCTGGTGGTGGCAAGGGCCCAATGGCCGACATCAACGTTACGCCCCTCGTGGACGTGATGCTGGTGCTGTTGATCATCTTCATCGTTACCGCGCCGATCATGACGTACCCGATCGCCGTGGACCTGCCGCAGCGCGTGCTCAACCCACCGCCGCAGCTGGTCGAACCGCCGCCGCCGATCGAGCTGCGGATCGACGCCAGCAACCAGGTGTTCTGGAACAACAGCCCGGTTGCAACGGCTGAGCTCCAGCAGCGTATGGAACAGGAAGTGCAGCGTGACCCGACCAACCAGCCCGAGCTGCGCATCGACGCCAGCCCGGACTCCGAGTACGACGTGATGGCCAAGGTTCTGGCCGCCGCGAAGAACGCGCAGATGAAGAAGATCGGGTTCCAGCAGCAACAGTAAGACGCAACATCAAGTCATGACGCGACTGGAAAGCGCCCCTGGAAACAGGGGCGCTTTTTTTTTAGCTATGATCCGCGCATGCTTGCCACCTACCCCGCGCTTGCCGAATGGCTCCACTGGCTGGATGCCGTTCCGCACCTGCGCCCGCTGCTCATTGCCGCCTACGTGCTCTACCTGCTGTGGCTGAGCGGCTGGATCATGCTGCAGAAGCGCGAACCGGTGGCCACCCTCAGCTGGATCCTGTCGCTGGCCGCACTGCCCTACCTGGGCCTGTTCGTGTACTACCTGCTGGGCCCGCAGAAAGTGAAGCGGCAGCGCCTGCGCCGTGGCCGCGCGCGTTCCGGCATGGAGCACTACAACAGCGTGTGTCCGCCGGATGCGGACTGCACCGAACTGGCCAAGATCGCCCAGGCCACCACCGGGCTGGCGCCCAGTTCGGCCACCGAAGTGGAGTGGCTGGTGGATGGCGCGCAGACCTATGCCGCGCTGTTGAAGGCCGTGGCCCAGGCACGCGACCACCTGCACGTGGAGTACTACATCTTCAATCCCGACCATGCGGGCACCGCGCTGCGCGATGCGCTGGTCGAGCGAGCCCGCGCCGGCGTGCGCGTGCGCCTGCTGCTGGATGCGGTGGGATCCTCCAGCATCCGCAACGCCTTCCTCAAGCCATTGCGTGAAGCCGGTGCCGAAGTCGCGTGGTTCCATCCGCGCCAGCTGCTCAAGCCGTTCAAGCGGCCGTGGATGAACATGCGCACCCACCGCAAGCTGGTGGTGATCGACGGCCGCATCGCCTTTACCGGTGGCATCAACATCACCGATGAAGAAGACGAAAGCCGCCGGCGCGATGCTTACCGCGACCTGCACATGCGCCTGGCCGGGCACGTCGTGCGCAGCCTGCAGCTGGTGTTCGTCGAAGACTGGATCTACGCCACCGGCGAGCCCCGGGAACGCTTCAACATCGCCCAGCTGTGGCCCAACGACATGCCCGGCCGCCAGGACGGCACGATCAACACGCAGGTGCTGGTCTCGGGCCCGGATTCCTCGTGGGAAACCATCCACCGGCTGCAGGTCGCCGCTATCCATGAGGCGCGCAAGCGCGTGTGGCTGGTCACGCCCTACTTCGTGCCCGGCGAAGCCGCACGCATGGCCCTGACTTCCGCGGCGCTCGGCGGCCTGGACGTGCGCCTGCTGGTGCCGAAGATGAGCGACTCCTGGTTCGTCACCCAGGCCGCGCGTTCGTACTTCGACGAACTGCTGCAGGCCGGGGTCAAGATCTACGAGTACGGTCCGCGCATGCTGCACACCAAGGCGTTCATCGCCGACCACGACGTGTGCATCGCCGGCAGCGCCAACTTCGACCACCGCAGCTTCCGGCTCAATTTCGAGCTCTCCATGATGATCAGCGACGAAGCGTGCGTGGCCGAACTGGAGAAGATCCTGGTGGCCGAATTCGCCGCCGCCAGCCCGGTGCGGGACGACCGCCGCCGCTCGCTGTGGCTGCACCGCGTGCCCGAGGCGTTCGCCCGCCTGGCCTCCCCGTTGCTGTAGCGGCCACGTGGAACCGGCCCCCGCCCCGGCGCTACACTGCGCAGGTCAACGGGGAGAATGACAATGTATTGGCTGTTCCTGCTGCTGTCGCTGGGCTGTTTCACCTTCGCCATCAAGACACCGTCCACCGGCCTGATGATGCTGTGGCTGGCCGGCGCACTGGTGTTCCTGCTGGCCTGGATCCGCGGCCGCTACCTGGCCAGCTTCGGCGGCAGCCAGCGCGATACCGCCGGCCCGCACGACATCTACAACGCGATCGACCCCGCCGAGCTGCGCCGGCTGCGTGAGCAGGCCCAGGCCCGCCGCGAAGCCGACCGCGACCCGAACGACCTTCCACCGAGCCTATGACCCACCTCAGCGTCAACGTGAACAAGATCGCCGTCCTGCGCAATTCGCGCGGCGGCCAGGACCCTGATGTACTGCAGGCCGCCACCGCCTGCCTGGACGCCGGCGCCCACGGCATCACCGTGCACCCGCGCCCCGACCGCCGGCATATCCATGCCGAGGACGTGCTCGCCCTCTCGGCGCTGACCACCGCGCGCGGCGTGGAATTCAACATCGAAGGCAACCCGTTCGCCCCGCCGCGCCCGGGCTACCCCGGCCTGCTGCCGCTGTGCGCGCAGACCCGCCCGGCCCAGGCCACCCTGGTGCCCGACAGCGACGGCCAGCTCACCTCCGACCACGGCTTCGATTTCAGCCGCGACGCCGAGCGCCTGCACCCGTTGATCGCGGAACTGAAGCGCTACGGCTGCCGCGTCAGCCTGTTCGTGGACGCCGGCAACCCCGACCTGGCCCAGGCGGCCGCGATCGGTGCCGACCGCATCGAGCTCTACACCGGCCCCTACGCCGAGGCGCACGCCGCAGGCGACGCCACCGTCATGCTGGCGCTGTTCGCCGACGCCGCCCGCCGTGCCCAGGCCGCCGGCCTGGGCGTCAATGCCGGCCACGACCTTTCCCAGGGAAACCTCCGCGATTTCCTGCAAACGGTGCCTAACGTCCTCGAAGTCTCCATCGGCCATGCCCTCATCAGCGAAGCCCTGTATGCCGGGCTGGACGCAACGGTAAAGGGCTACCTCGCCCTTCTTTGAGCGCGCTGTTCCGCGCACCTGCGTAGATCCGGGCCCTGCCCGGATGCTCCTGGCGTGCAACCAAAGGTCCCATAGCACCTGTGGATAACCTTGGGGATCAAACCACAACGATTCAGCCCAAACCCAACGCGGACGCGGATTCCGCTTCCCTCCGGCCCTGTGGTTAGTAATACTACTAACCCATGCGCAACGCTCCACCCGTCCCTGCGCTCCACACAACGTCTCAACCCCTGAGACGTCCCGCCGGTAGCCTCTGAAGATGGGTATCGCAATCAAAGGCCGTGGTTCCACCACGCATCTCGCCGGGCGTTTCGAAGTAACGGTCAGCGAAGCCATGGACGACGGCTGGGAACCGGAAACCAGCGAAGAATTCGCCGCCCCGCGCCTGCGTACCGAAGTGCGCGCCGAAACCGCGCGCAGCATCATCAGCCGCAACAAATCGCCCGACGTGGGCTTCAGCCAATCGGTGAATCCCTACCGCGGCTGCGAGCACGGCTGCTCGTACTGTTTCGCGCGCCCCTCGCACGCCTTTCTCAACCTGTCCCCGGGCCTGGACTTCGAAACCAAGCTGTTCGCCAAGACCAATGCCCCGCAGCTGCTGCGCAAGGAACTGTCGCGGCCTGCCTACACCCCGCAACCGATCGCCCTGGGCATCAACACCGACGCCTACCAGCCGATCGAACGCAAACTCAAACTCACCCGCCAGCTGATCGAAGTGATGCTGGACACCCAGCACCCGTTCTCGCTCATCACCAAGAACGCCCTGGTAGAGCGCGACATCGACCTGCTCGCGCCGCTGGCGGAGAAGAACCTGGTCAGCGTGCACTTCTCGGTGACCTCGCTGGACCCGCATCTGTCGGCGCGCCTTGAGCCGCGCGCATCGGCGCCACATGCGCGCCTGCGCGCCATGCGTCGCCTGCACGACGCCGGCATTCCGGTGGGCGTGATAGTGGCCCCGGTGATTCCCTGGATCAACGATGCGGAACTGGAAGCAGTGCTCGAAGCATCACGCGATGCCGGCGCCAGTACCGCCGGCTACGTGCTGCTGCGCCTTCCGCTGGAAGTGGCGCCGCTGTTCCGCGACTGGCTCGATACGCATCACCCCGACCGCGCCGCACACGTGATGAGCACCATCAACCAGCTGCGTGGCGGCAAGGATTACAACAGCGAGTTCGGCACCCGGATGCGCGGTGAAGGCGTCTACGCCGATTTGCTTTCCAGCCGCTTCAAGCTCGCCCGCAAGCGCCTTGGCTTCGATGCGAAGAACAGCCATTGGCCGAAGCTCGATTGCACGAAGTTCGTGCGGCCGCTGCCGCCGCGCGAGGATTCGCCGCAGGGGCAGCTGTTCTGAAGCGACTGTTGGCCGACAGGCTCCGTCGTTCGGCTCATCGCGTCACACACCTGGCAGCCCTTTCGCGCAGATCTGCGCATCGCGTGTCGTGAACTGCACACTAGGAATTGTCTGATTCCGCGACAACTGCAGTGACGGTCAAATCTCGACTGCGATGCGCGTCGCTGATTGGCTGCTCGATTCTCCACGGTTCCGAATGGTGCGTTCGCGCCTCCGTTTGCAGGTGATAGGTTCCGCCAGCGCCTGATCCGAGGCGAGCCGAACCGCTCATCGCAAAGGAGTCGAGCATGAAGCTCGCGTCTGTGCAGTCGTCCGCTCTATCAGCCTCACTGGCTGCAACAGCCATGCTATGGAGCGCTGAATCCCAAGCGCTCCGGCCAGGCGGGCCCTATCACCTGGACGATCCGATACCCAGCAATCTCGACACCGTCCACGTTACCGCGACACGGCCACCGCCCCCCCGACTACGATCCGTTCTCCAATCCGGTGAACCACCGCGGTGGACGATCGCCATACGGCCGCTATGGCTCGCTCCGCAGCAACACGGCAAAAGAGCAGGAAACCGACGACCGCAACGAAGACTGCGGCGAGAACGCAGGCAATCCCGTCGTCCTCTACACCGGCAACAAAGTCGAGCATGAACTGGACTTCAGCAGCCATGGCGAGATGGGCCCGCACCTGCAGCGCACCTACAACCACCACTGGAGCGCTGCCGGCGTCTTCGGCCATCACTGGCTGAGCAACCTGGATTACTCACTGGCGTTTTCCGCCGGTGACGCAGTGGCGTGGGCGCAGCGGCCTGATGGAAATGATAAGAACGAACGCCTTCTAAACTCTAAGGTTCCAAGTCTGCGATGAAAGTGAACAAGTTCAAAGCTGCGCTGTTCATCGCAGCGCCAGTCATTGCCAGCGGTGGATGTGCCAGAAGTGACGCGCCAAAAGTTGACGAAGACTATGCAGCGCTGGAGAGGGAAGAGCGCCCGGTATGTGCGCCACCCTCGGTGCCGGAGCTGCGTGCGTGGGGAAAGACCGGCATGTCGTCTGGGTGCTACATACAGCATGGAAGATTCTTGGTCGCCGAGGGCGGAACCATTCGTTTCATCAGTGAGTACGACCGCGGAAGTAGGGCGGGGCACTGGAAATGGTTCGACAGCTCAGGGAGGGTCTACAAGGAGAAAGACTACTCTATAGAACACGACACACCGGAGAAGGAAGCGCAATGAGAAGTCATCAATACCACTTCATCAAAGCTCGTTAAGGGGCATCCGCGAGCTGCAAAGCAGTCGCCACCATTCCAGAACAAGACGCAGCTATGAAAGATGAGATCCAGCGGATTGCGACAAATCCAGGGCAGTACACTTTCACTGGAAACAACTGTGTGAACTTCGTCAGGAGAGTGCTTCGAGAGGCGGGAATAGAATCTCCATCAACCATCAAGCCAAGCGAGTTCTTGGAGCATCTAGATCGAGTGACCCCATGAGGAGCGCGGCAAAATATGCTGTCTTAGGGTTCATGGCAGGCTGCGCAGTATCTATTCTTATCGCGCTTCTGCGGCTTGCGATTCTGCCGATGCTGGGGCAGCAGGCAGGATCCGCCCTTGGAGATGAAATCACGTCGGTACTTTGGCCAAGCTCGCTATTGCTGATGGTGGCGTCGGATTGGAGTCCCGAGTCGGTCCTGATCCTGTTCTCTGCCATCGCCATCAACGGACTGATGTACTCCATTGTATTTCTGTTGATACGTGCCGTCTGCAAGCTTCTCAGATGAGCGTAAGCCTAGCAATCAAAGTCGGATGCGCATGGCACACAAGGTGAAGCGAGCTGGCGGGAAGCCACCAAGAGCGCATGTCGAACAGTTGACGACTTCGCGTATCAGGACATGACCTACCCAGGCGTATTCCGCGCTCTGTGGAAGATGATAGAGAAGCGCGACGACGCAGGAGGCAATAGACGCGAGGATCCATGCCAATAGTCAACGCAATGACTTTCTGTTGCCCTGCCTGCAGTGCCCAGGGGCAGCATTTTCTATCACTGACATGCCTCGACCAAGTCGCTAAGACCAAATGCAAGAAGTGTGGATCGTCAATAAAATCGAGAATAACGTCTGGCAAGCACATGGTACTGATCATCTACGACCAAGCATTTGTAGTCGTACTTGGCCTGCCGCTCATAGCTGCGCTGATCAGTGAAACCTGGTGTCTAGCTACAGTATGCATTGCAGCGTTCATGATTCTTGCCGTGCCGCCTGCACTGGTACTTCATGCAAGAAGCCCAGAGCTGGAAGCAGACAAGCGTATCGCTGAGAGCAGAAGAAGTTACGGGCGAAAGAATGACCATCTATAAGGGCATGCATGAATCGCCAATCGTCGCGAACCAGGGCGGCAGTGACGCTATTCGCCCGCCTGTTCTTCTACTTCTGGCAAAAACCATGCACAAACGACCATCTGGATTCAGAGGTTGGCATCAGCGGGCGTTCGCGTGCAGGTGGTTGCGACTCGTCTACTGGGGAGGGGTGATCTCCTTTGCACTCCTCCCGATCGGATTCGCAGTGGAGCTGGTTGGGAAGCTCGTGCACGGAGTGTCTCTCGGAGAGGAGGACGCCATCGGATCCGCATTCGCTCTATTCGGAATCATATCGGCAACGTACACGTATCGTGAGTTCCTAATGGAGCGCGCCAGGAGCAAGAAGTAGCGAAAAGACACGACGAGGATCGTCGCGCGTTGGGGCTATGAACGAGTGCATTGGCAAGTTGGTGCCGAGTGCATCAGCTCAATGGGCCGTCAGCCCGCTGATCGGTATCGATGATTTCCCTAATGAGCTGTCAGGGTGAAAAAAGCAATGAATACGTGGCTGAGGACATACAACTGGTTGGCTGGACTTGCATTCCTTGCCATCTCAATGCGGGTGGTGCATGTCGTAATTACCACCTTGACCAAGGGAGAGTCGCTTGATGGCTACCACTGGGCAATGTGCTTCTTCGCAGTCCTATCGTTCTATGTAAGCTACATGCATATCCGAGCAGTAATCAGAGCATCAAGGAACGGTAGTCGATAGCCCTTACAAGCGCCGCGCCTTCAGACTAGCAGGCGTGGTGCGATCTCCAGCATCGATGCGGTATGCGAATTCATGCGAGAACGATCAAAGATCATAGTTGGACATTGCACGTTCTTCGTTGTCTACATAGGTGGGCTGGTAACGTTCTGGAGCTTGCCAGGATTGATATCGGAAGCGTCGCCCGTGTTCGCCATAGTTTGGCTTTTCGCCACCTCCAAAGGATTGAAGTGGTTCTTCGTCCGAATCGGATGGACGACAAATGAGAGGGAGAAGTAGCTTTAGGACAGGCAGTGCCCACAGGAGTGGATTGAGGGAATCGACCGCCAAACAAGGTGATGCGCGAAATAAGTGAACCAGTTCTGGCGGGGGCTCACACTTACCCTTCTGGTCGTCGAATGCCTGGCCGGGCTTAAGTAGTTACATCAAGCCAGAGATTAATAATGATGTCGGAGCGTGGAAGAAGGCTTCTCGTAAACTGCGTTTTCATGCTGGTTAGCTTGGGCGGAATCACAGGCATCTGGAACCTCCCAAGCCCCCTATCGGACTTCTCAATCCTGCTAGGAATAGGGTGGGTGTACCTTACATCCAGATCCATGAGGTGGCTCGTCATCAGAACTGGATGGTCCACAAAGGAGAGAGAGGGATAGTTTCAGGAAGTGAACATCGTTGCAGCGTTGCATTGGGAAAGATGACAGTTGAAGCTGATCATCTTCGGAGCAGCTCGACCCGCGCGCTGGGCATGTTGGCCTTTGCGCTGACGGTTGCGAGAAGGGATGGCGTTCGCGGACATGATTGACGATACCTTGGCTTACACTTCGGCGATCTGCAGACGGCCATCTGGAGCTGGGAACAAGGAGTTGTCCGGCAATGAAGCACAGAACACGCCTCTGGGTCGGTTTCCTCCTCGCGTGGATCGCGCTGCCATGGGTGCTCGACCTTGGCAATGACCTGATCACGTTCGCCTTGCACCAGCTCTACTACTGGCCCTTTGCATACTGGCTGGGCGAGCCATTCTTCATGCCCGACAGTGAAGTAGGCTTCTTCGTGCAGCCTTCTGGCAGGGCAATGGTAGCGTGCATCTATCTGGTGCTTGCTGGCGCCGCCCTCATGCTGCGCCGTCGCAGGCGCAAGCGATTTCAACGGAGCGCGTGATGGACATCGAGAGCTACCTCGCACTCATGCACTTCCACCCCAGGTGGAAAGAGTACGGCCTGGTGCCAGAAGATCATCTGCGGTTGCTGATGGAGACCTACGAACCTGGCATGGAGAATGCCTCCGAACACGACCGCAACGGCGTCTTCCACTGGTGGTTGAAGCAGTCTCCATCGAAGGATGTGCTGGTGAAGCTGGTCGAGCTCACCTACCTGGATGCTGACCAGCTGATGGCCGACGACGTCAGAAGACATATCACCACGAGTGAGCGCTTTGACAGTGAGGTAGCGCGGGCCATCACCCACGGCGCCGTCAGAGAGCGTTGAGCTGATAGCTCCCTGGCGCCCGCCCGCGCATGCAGGAAGTGAAGACGCAGGTCTCACCGATTTCACCTGCCTTCGCGCAGCCTCTGGGTGCCAGCTGCACATGCAGCATCCAGACGGAGCGCAGTACCGATGAACACCCGCGTTGATTACCCCGATCGAGGCGCCCTCGGGCCCGACATCGCCGTTGTGACTGAAACTTCCGTCATCGAACCTGCGCCCGAAAGCGCGGTGTCCTGGGGCGCGATCCTGGCAGGTGCCGTCGCCGCCGCCGCGCTGTCGCTCGTCCTGCTGATCCTCGGCGTTGGCCTTGGCCTGTCCTCGGTATCGCCGTGGGCATTTGATGGCGTCTCCAAGGAAACCTTCGGCTGGGGCAGCATCGTCTGGCTAACCTTCACCGCGCTGGCCGCCTCCGGCCTCGGCGGGTACCTGGCCGGCCGCCTGCGCACCAAGTGGACCCGCCTGCACGGCGACGAAACCTACTTCCGCGATACCGCCCATGGCTTCGTCTCCTGGGCTGTCGCTACCCTCCTCACCGCAGGCCTGCTGACCTCGGCCATTGGCGGCGTGCTCGGCACGGGCGTCAAAGCTGTCGGCGCAACCGCAGGCGCTGCAGCGTCCACCGCCGGGGTTGCTGCCGCAGGCGCCGGCACCGCCGTCGCAGGTTCGGACCAGGGCGATCTGAACTACTGGGTGGACTCGCTGTTCCGCAATGGCAGCATGCCGGCACCCATGCCCGGCCAGGCGCCGGCCGATCCTGCCGCACCGGTCGATCCGTCGGCGATGGTTCCGGGCGTCGGCCCTGCCAACGCTGCGCCGCCGCGACCGCTGCCCCCGCAGGGGCCGCGCCCGGGCGGCGACCGCCGTGAAGTGCGCGCGGAGGTGAACCGCATCATCGTCACCAGCCTGCAGTCCGATGGCCTCAACCCGGCAGACAAGCAGTACCTGGCGCAGGTGATCGCCCGCGAGACCGGCATGAGTCAGGCGGAGGCAGAAGCGCGTGTCACCGAGACCCAGACCCGCATGCGTGCCGCGCTGGAAGACGCAAAGAACAAGGCCAAGGAAGTAGCCGACGACGCCCGCAAGGCCACGGCCTACGCGGCGCTGTGGCTGTTCATCACGCTGCTGATCGGTGCCTTCTTCGCCAGCCTCAGCGCCACGTGGGGCGGCCGTCGCCGCGACCTGTAACTTCCCAATCGAACAAGGAGACTTCCCATGAAGACCCTGCTGCTATGGGCACTCGGCGTACCGATCCCGCTGTTGATCCTCTACGCGATCTTCTTCTGAGCATCGCAACCCTGTAGACCATCAGGCCGCCACTGGGCGGCCTGATGCGTTGCGCAGTAAACTTGCTCTGGAAGTAGAACCCCACAGCGCAAACGGAATGCCTCATGACCATTACCCAAGGGAAGCCGCATCAGCGCGGCGCAACCACCAAGATTCTCATCACGCTGCTTGTTGGCGTCTTGTTCGCCCCAGCAGCGCAGGCGATCGACGCTACGCAATGGCAGGCCGTAGCACCCGCCATCCAGGCAGCTGTTGAATGCCGCGCCAAGCCGGATACGACCGCCGCCGCCTGGAAAGCCCTGCCTCGTGACGAATCCGGCGGCATTGAGGCCATCAAGCCACCTGCGCCTTTCACGGTGTTCGGTCTGCCGGTGCAGGAAGTGTCCATCTTCATCGACCCGGACGGCGAGCTGGGTGAGAGCTACACCGCGACCCTCGGTACCAACGCGGTTGCGGTGCGCAAAGCTGCAAAACTCAGCACGGCGGGTGGACGCACGACCACGATGGGTGAGCTCATGCTCAGCGACGGCGGAGCGCCGCAGCTGACCTGCACGGTTGCGGGCACGTACGATGAAAGCGACTATCAGGAAAACTGATCGATCAGCTGGCTTCAACTAAACAAGGAAGTTCAATGACAACCACCAAGTCAGTGAAGACGATTCTCGCGGTGCTGATAGCCCTGTTCGGAATGTTCGTCCTGGGGTATCAGGTAGGGAAGCACCTCGCCAAGGCCGAAAATGCATCCGAGTCGGCTAGGACCTCGCCGTTGAGCCAAGCCGACTACTCGCCATCCCGCCCGGCTAGCTTCATCACCCAGCCAGGCACCGTGGGTTCGCCCGCGTAGAACGCCTTCGGCATCTTCTCGGCCATCGCCCAGCGCTGGATCCAGCTCATGCCACTGCCGCCGTTGTAACCGTCGGCGTGCTGGTAGGCAGGATCCTGCGCCGCTGCTTCCAGCGAGATGAAGCGGTAGCCGCGCCGACGGGTGGCGGCTACCAGCTCGCCCACGGAATCGGCATTGAGCGCGTTGGCATGCATCAGCCAGACCTGTGCCGGCACCCGGCCGAGTAGTTCCTGCGACTTCTGTTCGTAGTAGTCCAGCTTGTTGAGCATGTACGGCACGTAGCCACGACGCAGCTGCTGCATCAGGGCGTCCCGCTTGGCGGGGTCGGTCTCGGTATCGCGCACGTGGTCGTACGCAAAGGCCCAGATCCATTCGCTGTTATCGATTGTGACCGGGGCGATCTCATAGCCGTGCTGCTTCAGGAATGCGGCAAGTTCCGCGCGCGCCTCCGGTGACTGCCCGGCATGCAGGTACGGGTGCCGGAACCAGCGTGGGACCTGCCCGGTTTCGGCCAGCAGCGGGCGCAGGGTGGCTTCACCGCGCAGGATGTCCTGCTCGTAGGCCTCCAGCGGCATCGCATGCAGGTCGACATGCCCGAAGGTGTGGTTGCCCAGCTCGAACCCGGCATCACGCCAGTCGCGCAGCATCTGCACGCGCGTGGGTTGCACCTGGCCGCCGACCTCAAGCTTGGCTTCGTTGACGAAGCCCACCACCGGGACGTTGGCCCGCTTCAGCGCGGCAAGCAATCTGGCGTGTTGGGCGGCGAGATCCGGCTCGGCACGTTCACCCAGCCGCTGCCACGGAAGATCGTCGATGGTCAGCGCGATGCGCCGATCCGGCTCAGCCGCATGGGCGATACCCGAAATGCACGCGAGCGCCAGAACGACACACCAAGCCCATCCACTTCGCACCCGCAGCTCCCATCGTAATAGCCGGGCCAGCATAGCGCCGTCTCCGGTCACCCTCAAACGCTGGGCCCAGGTAGCCACTACCTGTTGTGCCCGCGCCGGCGGTATGGTGGCGAGAACTTCCGGAGCTACCCATGAAGACTCCAGGCAAACCAACCTCCCAGACGCAGAATTCGGAATCGGGGACGCCCTCGGCGTTGTTCGTCGCATTGCGCGATCTGCTGCTGGCCCACAAGGATGCGCTGGCGGTCGTGCACGATACCGACACCCACTTCTACGCCAACTGCAGGAACGCTGACAGCAAGGGCAAGGCGCAGTTCTTCGGAGCGGTGAAAGTCTCTGCCAGAAAGCATGCCTTCCACTTCATGCCGGTCTACGACTTTCCCGAGCTGGTGCTGGGCCTCAGCCCTGCCCTGAAGAAGCACATGCAGGGGAAATCATGCTTCAACTTTGACGTCATGGATCCCAACCTGCTGCAGGAGCTCGAGCAGCTGATTGAACACGGCGTTTCCCGTTACAAGAAAGCTGGCAAGCTCTGAGGGAACGGCCAGATCCGCGCAGGCCGTCAATGGGTAGCGGGCCAAGGCGCTTGTCGCAGTATTTGAGAGGCGGAATGGTAAGACTCTCACGCATGCTCCCGCCCGACTTCCGATGGATCAAACCCGCCGCCACCGCCTACGACGAGACGGTGATCGCCCATGGCGATACCTGGGTGGTCCACATCTATCAACCCGAGCGAGGCAGGCAATGGGTGGCCATGCTTGATGCGCATCGCGAGCCGGAAGGACGGCGGCATCGCCGTTGTACCGCCTTTGCGAGCGGGAAAACCGGCGCCGAGCTATGGGTGCAGCGGGAGCAGGCGCGGCTTCGCTTGGAGGTCCAGCAGCGCCTGGGATGACTCAGCTGCCATCACCACGGGTCCGCCGTGCTTTTGCGCGGCGGAACCACAACCACCCAACAACACCTACCAAGGCGGCGGCGATCAGGTACGGGCCGAAGGTTCCAATAAACCAGCCCACGTACCAGCCCAGCTTGTAACCCGCGCTATAGCCTGCTTCGTGGGAAGCGGTATCGGCCGCTGCAGCCAATGGAGCAAATACCGAGAGCATGCTCAAACGTTGAAATGCCTTTTTCATGAAGCTCCTTTGTTGTTCACGTTGATCAGCCACAGCTTACACGGTGCTGCGCTTCCCTCTCCGGCTCACGCCATCAGCCACACCCGGATCAGCGACACCAGCTTGTCCACGTCCAGTGGCTTGGCTACGTAGTCGTTTGCACCGGCCTGGATGCATTGCTGCTGGTCATCCGGCATCGCCTTCGCGGTGAGGGCGATGATCGGCAGCTTGCCGAAGCGCCCGTCCTGGCGGATCTCGCGGGTGGCGGTGAGGCCATCCTTGATCGGCATCATGATGTCCATCAGTACCAGTTCGATGGGCGACGGGCCGTCGACGGCGGCGGTCAGCGCATCGATGGCTTCCTGGCCGTTGCGCGCGATGCTCACCTTGCAGCCGTGCGGCTCCAGCACGTTCATCAGCGCATAGATGTTGCGCACGTCATCTTCGACGATCAGCACGCGGCGGCCTTCCAGTGCCGTGTCGCGGTGCTGCGCCGTACGGATCATGCCCTGCTGTGATTCGGGCAGGTCGCTCACCACCTTGTGCAGGAACAGCGTGAGCTCATCGAGCAGGCGTTCGGGTGAGCGCGCGCCCTTGATGATGATCGAACTCGAGTACCGCCCCAGCCGCACTTCTTCGGCCGGCGACAGCACCCGGCCGGTGTAGACGATGATCGGCGGCAGCGCGTGCGGACTCTGCTCGCTGAGCAGCTCCAGAAGCTCGAAGCCGGAGGCATCGGGCAGGGTCAGGTCCAGCACCATGCAGTCGAACGTGTTCTGCGCCAACGCCTGCAGGCACTCCGACGCCGAACGCGCACCGATGGTTTCCACATCGGCCAACGCCAGCAGCTGGCGCACCGCGTCCAGCTGCACATCGTCATCTTCCACCACCAGCACCAGGCGCGGCCGCTGCGAGAGGCGGCGCTCCAGCGAAAGCAGCACGTTGCCCAGCTCCTCGCGGGTGGCCGGCTTGCCGAGATAGCCCACCGCACCCAGCGCCAGCGCCTTGCGTGAATGGTCCGTCGCCGACACCACGTGGATGGGAATGTGCCGTGTGCGGATATCGTGCTTGAGCACGTCCAGCACTGACAGGCCGGATTGGTCGGGCAGGCCGATGTCCAGCACGATGGCGTGCGGAAGCTCGGTGCGCGCGGCGGCCAGGGCCTCCGCCGCCGTCTGCGCCACCTGTGCACGGAAGCCCATCTCCACCGCCAGGTCGCTGACGATCTGGCCGAAGGCAGGGTCATCCTCGATGATCAGGATCAGGCCGCGGCCGTTGCTGCTGGCCTTGTTGCCTGGGGCGGCCACGGGGCGCGCTTCCAGCGCCATGGTCACACCACCCACTGCGAATGCCGCGCGTGCAGGCACCATGGCCGACAGCGCTTCAGGCGCTGCAGGGCGCTCGGTGGTTGCCAGTCGTGTGGCTACCACCAACCGGAAGCAGCTGCCCTTGCCAGGCTCGCTTTCCACCGTGATGTCGCCGCCCAGCAGGCGTGCAAGCTCCTGGGAAATGGACAGCCCCAGGCCGGTGCCGCCATAGCGCCGGCTGATCGAACCATCGGCCTGCTGGAAGGCATCGAAGATGCGCGCCTGCTGCTCCGGCGCAATGCCGATGCCGCTGTCGGTCACCGCAAACGCCACCTTGCCGTTGCCGGCCGACGAAACCGACACCGTCACCCCGCCCGTTTCGGTGAACTTCAACGCGTTCGACAGCAGGTTCTTCAGGATCTGCTCGATACGCTGGCGATCAGACTCGATCACCACCGGGCAATCGCCCGTCATCGACACGTCCAGCGTCAGGCCCTTCTCGCTGGCCACCGGGCCAAGCAGCGCCGAGATATCGGTCAGCAGCTTCTCCACGCCGAAGCGTTCGGCGTGCACCTCGATGTGCCCGGCTTCGATCTTGGACAGGTCCAGGATCTCGTTGATGAGGTTGAGCAGGTCGGTGCCGGAAGAGTGGATGGTGCGCGCGAACTTCACCTGCTCCGCGCTCAGGTTGCCGTCGCGGTTGTCGCCCAGCAGCTTGGAAAGAATGAGCGCAGAGTTGAGCGGCGTGCGCAGCTCGTGCGACATGTTGGCCAGGAACTCGGACTTGTACTGGCTCGCGCGCTGCACCTTGTCCGCCTCGGCCACGATGGCCGCGTTGGCCCGCGCGAGCTTGTCGCGCTCGTTCTCCAACTGCTGCGACTGGTCGAACAGCTGGTTGTTGGTCTGCTCCAGCTCGGCCTGCTGCTCTTCCAGCTCGTGCTGGGAGCCGCGCAGTGCCCGGCTCTGCTCCTCCAGTTCCTCGTTGGAGACGCGAAGTTCCTCGCTCTGCACCTGCAGCGCTTCGGTCTGCCGCTGGGTCTGTGCCAACAGCTCGGAGAGCCTGGCCCGGTAGGCTGCCGAGCGCAGCGCCACCGCCATGTCGCCGGAGGCCAGCTGGAGAAGCTCCACCACCTCGGCCGGCACCGCACCGAAGAAGCCCAGTTCGATTACCCCGCTCACCTCACCCTCGTGGATGCTGGGAGCGATCACCAAGTGGCGCGGCTGCGCCTGCCCCAGCCCGGAGCCGACCGTGAAGTAGCCCGGCGGTACATCCGACACCACCAGCACGCGCTTCTCGTCCACCGCGCGGCCGAGCAGGCTGCCGCTGTCGCGCAGCTGGTCGGTGCCGTCCGGGGCGGAAGCGGTGCCCACCGCGCCGATCTGCCGGAAGCCGTTGTCCTCCGGCACGAACAGCATGCCGGCCTGTGCGCCGGTGAAGCCCGCCAGGAAGCCCAGGCTGGCACGCGCCAGCGAACCGCTGTCCAGGTCGCCGCCGGTGGCCGTGGTGAGCTCCAGCCGGCCGCGCTGCAGCCAGGCATCGCGCTCGCGGGCGCGGGTATGGCGGCGCAGCAGGATGGCGATGAAGATCGTCAGCACGATGCCCAGCACCGCACTGGCAGCGCCCGAGCTCAGCGCGGTGTTGTAGGCCGATTCCATCTCCGCCAGGCGGCGGGCGCGCTTGTCCAGCTCGATGGCGCCCATCGAGGCCAGGCGCGCGCGAATGTCATCCATGGCCGCCTTGCCGCGGTTGGAACCGACCACCGCCAAGGTGGGCTCCAGTCCTTGGGTGCGGCGCACTTCGATGGTTTCATGCAGTTCGTCCAGCTTGTCCTGGACCCGTCGTGCCAGCAGCTTGAGACGGTCCACCTGGGCCGGGTCATCGGCCAAGGACTTCTCCACGGTCTCCAGCCGGGTGCTGGCCACACCCAAGGCCGTTCGATAGGGCTCCAGGTAGCTGTCGTCGCCAGTGAGCAGATAGCCGCGCTGGCCGGTTTCGGCATCCTGCACCGCAGAGAGCACATCGCCCAAGGCGGTCATTGTCTCCTGGGAGCGGATCACCAGGGCGTTGCCCTCGCGGATGGTGCGTATGTTCTTGCCGGCCAGGAACCCGCTGCCGAGGAAGAACAGCATGACCGCCAGCAGCGGCCAAAGCGTGCGGAAGCCGGTTCCGGCCTGGGTGGCAACGCTGGGTTTGGGCGTGGTGGGCATGGGTTGGCAGATGGGTGGGTGCAACCCATCAGATTATCACGGAGGCAGGTTGCGGGCCGGCCTGCCCCACCACCCGTCAGCTTGTACTGTCGGCCGGATGGTGAACTCCATCCTCCACGGGAACGTAGGGTATGGCGAAGGGGTTGATGCCTTCCAGACACCCGACGTTGAACCCGTACTGATGAGGATTCGAGCGGCGTTGGTGATGGGTGTAGATGCCGCAGATGCCGCAGAAGTAGTGCTTGGCCGTGTGCGTGTTGAACTCGTAGAGCTTGAGGTGTTCTTCACCCTTTACCAAACGAAGCCCGGACAGGAGCACCGAAGCCACAACTGCTCCCTTGCGACGGCAGATCGAACAGTCGCACCGCCGTGGGCTCTCGATGCCGTTGGGAAGATCAAGCTCCAGCTCCACGGCGCCGCAGTGGCACGTGGCGCGGTGCTTGGGTTGGATGGGGACGCCGCCGACTTCCTTCAGCATGTGCAGTTCTCCTTCGCTCTAACCAAATCCAATCTGGTGTGCGGACCGCATCCACGTTGCATCCACCGGGCCATTGAACCCGACCACGGCATCCACGCCGCAACACGGGCAGAGCGCAGTCTGGTCCTGATCGTCGCCATCGCACCACGCTTCGACGGCGCTGGGCGGAAACTCCGAAAAGCAGTAGTAGCAAGCGGCTACATCGCTCGCCAGCAACTGCTTGCGGTGCATGGATGACTCGCAGGTTCTTCCCACTATCCCACCCCCGGTGCCAGTCTCTAGACCAGATAGGGTTGAGCGCGCTGAGAAAGTGTCAGTGGCAATGGATCGCCGCTCTCCACGAAATCAACCATTTGGCCCACAGGCCATGCCTACTTCCGGCAGCGGTGGGGTCAAATCACTTTGCCTGTAGACCCTGTGGCTCTTGGGCCAGCTCGAACGTGCCTTGGTCAACAATTGCACGAGCCTCATCCGTCGATATGACATGAGTATACCGTTCAAGCTCCTCCCACAATGCGCCGCACGATTGGCATTGGTGCAGATGCGTGTGGAGCTCGACGCTGCATCCCAAGTACAGGAGCGACTGTCGGGACGCTGATTCCCATGCCCATCGACACGAAGGACAGCCTTGCTGCTCCCATGGCGAACTGCCAAAGCTCATGCACAGCTTCCTGAAAACAGCATCATCCCAACCTCTGGATAGCGCGCGTCACATCGCATACTGCGCCAGTCCATTCCCGAACGACCAGTTCTCACGCTTCACCTCCACCAGATTGATGAAGACGTCCTCAAGGCGAATGCCCACTGCCTCGTGCAGGCCATGGGCGATGGCGCTGTAGAAGTCCTTCTTCTGCTCCAGGGTGCGGCCTTCGTTCCAGGTGACCTGGATGCAGATGAAGTCATCGGTACGCGTAATGCCCAGGTAGCCAGGATCGTAGATGAGTCCGTCCGGTTCGTGCTCCTGGATGATCTGGAAGCGATCATCCTTCGGCACGCCGACGCTGAGCATGGCGTCGTACACCACCTGGCCAACCTGCTGCCGGTAGGCGGCGGTCTTGCCTTTGCGGAGGTCAATGCGGGCCAGGGGCATGGCGGACTCCTCACGGATCTGTGTGCCTGGCAATGGAAGCACATGGGCGGGTGCGGTGCCAGTACATGGCGCTGCGTGGGGGCCCGCCCAGCCTCGGTCCTCAGCGGTCCTTCACTTGCGCGCGCCACGTGATGGGCTTGTCTGCCGCAGTGCCTTGGCCTTTGTCCTGGCCGTCGTTCCACAGCGGCCTGACGGTGATCTGGCCGTGGACCACTTCAATCCTGATATGGACACCCACTTCAAAGCCAAACCTGCGCAGCCAGGTGCCGCGCAGCATGACAAATGGGATGGCGCCAAAGTGGTCGCGGTCCCGCTCGGAGATCTGCGGCACGGCACGTACGTTGTTGATCTGGCTGTACTGCATCCACCGCTCGCGCGGGACGCGTTGGTCTTCAGTCGGCTGGGCCGGGTCGCTCTTCATGGTTTGCCTCCAAACGGGGAATGGCCCTCGCCGGTCAGGGCGAGGGCGTCGGGAGGTCAAAAACCGTGCATAACCAGACGGCGGGCGTATTCCCCTGTGAAGGGTCTTGTATTAACCACCCTCCCGACATGGGGCATCCACTATTTTCGGTTATGCGGAGTTTTTGAGCTCCGGCACCCACCATGAAGACGTCGGCTGCGGAACACAAAACGATTGTTTCTGTTGAATTTTCGATTTCAGTAGGCTCAGCCTACTGATTGACGCGTCCAGCCCGTTGCAGCATTCCGAATGGCGCTTCCGTGTGAACCAGCCCACAGAACTCACCCACCCCCGTACAACTTCTCCGCGCTCTGGAACAGGATCCAGCTTGTCGCAATGAACTTGTCCCCCCCCTGCGGGCGGTTGCCTCGGTGGGTGTGGGTGAAGGCGGTAGGCGCGATCAACAGGCTCCCGGTACGCGGCGCCACCTTCCGGTCCTGGAACAGGAACTCGGTCTCCCCCGCCTCGAACTCGTCGTTGAGGTACAGCGTCCACAGCAGGTGCCTGTGCAGGGTTTCCCCGGCCGGGTCGCGCGGGTACAGCTCGCAGTGCCAATAGGGGTATCCACCCTCGCCTGCCGCATACCACTGCAGGTTGATGGCGCCCGGGCGCAGGCACGTACGGGCCAGTCCGGACAGCGCGTTGTCGTCCATGCCGGGAAAATCTTCGGCTTTCAGGCGGCGCGTGGTGCCATCGTTGTCTTGGACCTGCAACATGAGCGGGGAGATCAGCGCCTGTGGATAACGGCGTAGATAACTCAAAACACCGCTGAATACTGCCTGTTGCAGCTGTATTTCGACCTGGCGCCACTCCGGGCGCCCACTTATGCGCAGATCCTTGCTGTGCTTGAGTTCCGGGAACACACCGCTGCCTACTTCGCCGGGTTGGAGCTGGGCGCTGGCGCGCATTTGCGCCTGAATTGCGGCACAGGTCTCAATCGGGATGGCGTTGTGGATTACTTCAATGAAGTCGGGCGGGGTTTCGGCCTGCATGGGGTCATCCGTGGGCGTTTGAGCCCGATGTTGACCTGTGTTGGTGCAGGTGTCACCCCGTTGCCACATGCAACGGGGTGATGTGACCGTCAGCCCTGGGCGTCGTGCTCGCGGTGGTAACGGGTGGCTTCGGCTACCTCGTTGCGCGAGCCGAGGAACACCGGCACGCGCTGGTGCAGGTGGTCGGGCTGGATGTCCAGGATGCGCTCGCGGCCGGTGGTGGCGGCGCCGCCGGCCTGTTCCACCAGCAGGCCCATGGGGTTGGCTTCGTACATCAGGCGCAGCTTGCCGGCCTTGCTGGGGTCCTTCTTGTCCCACGGGTAGATGAAGATGCCGCCGCGGGTAAGGATGCGGTGCACGTCGGCCACCATGCTGGCGATCCAGCGCATGTTGAAGTTCTTGCCGCGCGCGCCTTCCTTGCCGGCCAGCAGGTCCTGCACGTAGCCCTGCATCGGGGCTTCCCAATGGCGCTGGTTGGACATGTTGATGGCAAATTCCTGGGTGTCTTCGGGAATCGTCATGCCGCGCTGGGTGAGCACGAACTCGCCGGTTTCACGGTCCAGGGTGAACGAATGGGTGCCGTGGCCGGTGGTGAGCACCATCTGCGTGCTGGGGCCGTAGATGCAGTAACCCGCCGCGATCTGGGCGGTGCCCGGCTGCAGGAAGCTCTCGTCGGTGGGCTGTTCGGTGCCCGCCGGGCTGCGCAGCACCGAGAAGATGGTGCCGACCGAGACGTTCACGTCGATGTTGGAGCTGCCATCGAGGGGATCGAACAGCAGCAGGAAGTCGCCGCGCGGGTAGGTATCCGGCACGGGCTGGCAGTGGTCCATTTCCTCGGAGGCGCAGGCGGCGAGGTGGCCGCCCCAGGCATTGGCTTCGAGCAGGATCTCGTTGCTGATCACGTCGAGCTTCTTCTGCGCTTCGCCCTGGACGTTGCCGGTGCCGGCGTCGCCGAGCACACCGCCCAGCGCGCCCTTGCTGACCGCGATGGAGATGTTGGTGCAGGCGCGGCCCACCACTGCGATGAGCTGGCGCAGGTCGGCGTTGATGCGGCCTGCGTGCTGCTCTTCAATCAGGTACCGGGTAAGCGACGTACGGGACATGGAATGGCTGCCAAAGACATTTCGGGGGCCGTATTGTGGCCCGTTCGGCAGGGCATTACGAGGCAACCGGACACGTAACCGGTTTCAACCTGCAGGCACGAAAAGAAAAACGGCCGCACGTGGCGGCCGTTGTTCATTTCATCGTTGCAGTGGCTCAGCCCTTGGCGACGGTCGACACAGCCTTGGCCACGTACTCCAGGTTGCCCTGGTTCAGCGCGGCCACGCAGATGCGGCCGGTGCCGACGGCGTAGATGCCGTACTCGTCGCGCAGGCGGTCCACCTGCGCACGGCTCAGGCCGGAGTACGAGAACATGCCGGCCTGGTCGTTGATGAAGGCGAACTCCGGTGCCCCGGCGGCCACCAGCTTGTCCACCAGGCCGTGGCGCAGGGCGTGGATGCGCTCGCGCATCTCGGTCAGCTCCTGCTCCCACAGCTGGCGCAGCTCGGGGCTGGTCAGCACGCCGGCCACCAGGGCCGCGCCGTGGGTGGAGGGGCTGGAGTAGATGGTGCGGATGATGCGCTTGACCTGCGACTGCACGGCCTTGGCGGCGTTCGCATCCGGGGCCACCACCGACAACGCGCCCACGCGCTCGCCATACAGCGAGAACGACTTGGAGTACGAGTTGGCGACCACGAAGCTGTCGATGCCGGCCTCGGCGATGATGCGCACGGCGGCGCCATCTTCGTCGATGCCCTTGTCGAAGCCCTGGTAGGCCATGTCGATGAACGGGAACAGCTGGCGTTCCTTCAGCAGCTCGGCCACCTGCTTCCACTGGGCCACGGTGAGGTCGGCGCCGGTGGGGTTGTGGCAGCAGGCGTGCAGCAGCACGACGGTGCCCGGCTGCAGCTTGTCCAGGTCAGCCAGCATGCCGGCGAAATCCACGCCGTGGGTGGTCGGGTCGAAGTAGGCGTATTCGACCACTTCAAAGCCGGCGGCGCCGAACACCGCGCGGTGGTTTTCCCAGCTCGGGTTGCTGATGGCGATGGTGGCGTGCGGCAGCAGGCGGTGCAGCAGGTCCGCGCCAACGCGCAGGGCACCGCTGCCACCGATGGTCTGCGAGGTGGCCACGCGGCCGGCGGCCAGCAGCGGCGACTCTTTGCCGAAGACCAGTTCGCGGGTGGCCTGGGTGTAGGCAGGCAGGCCGACGATCGGCAGGTAGCCGCGCGGTTTGGCTTCGGCAGCCAGCTGCTGCTCGATCTGCTTCACGGCGCGAAGCAGCGGAATGCGGCCGCTTTCGTCGTAATAGATGCCCACGCCCAGGTTGACCTTGGTGGGGCGGCTGTCGGCGTTGTACGCCTCGGTCAGGCCCAGGATCGGGTCGCCCGGGACCAGTTCCACATTTGCAAAGAAGGACACGGCGGTACTCATTCGGATGACGGATGGGGGAGGTTGGCGCGAAACTACCTCATCGTAACAAAGCCTTGGCATGGGCGCGGCGCCTCCCGTCACGACCGGCACCGTACCCTGTCGTGCGGTGCCCTTTTCTCCGGAGAACCCCCTCTGCGCACGTTCCGTTTTTCCCCGCTGGCCATCGGCTGTGCGCTGCTTTCGGCCACTGCCCTGCCGAACCCGGCACAGGCCCAGGCCGCCCCCGTTTCCCCTGCTCCGATCAAGCGGCTGCCCACCGTTCAGGTGCAGGCCGCACGCGGCCAGCAGGTGGCCGATGTGGACCTGCCGGCCTCACTCAGCACGGTGTGGCTGGATGACGACGCCAACGGCACCCTGGCCCAGATTGCTGACGCATTGAGTGGGGTGCCCGGCGTGGTCGCGCGTGACCGCCAGAACCTGGCCCAGGACACCCAGCTCAGCATCCGCGGCTTCGGCGCGCGTTCCACCTTCGGGGTGCGTGGGGTGCGGGTGCTGGTGGACGGAGTGCCGGCCACCATGCCCGACGGGCAGGGCCAGCTTTCCCACGCGAGCCTGCTCTCGGCCCAGCGCGTGGAGGTGCTGCGCGGGCCGTTCTCGGCGCTGTACGGCAACTCGTCCGGCGGGGTGGTGCAGGTCTGGAGCGCCGACGGCCAGGCCGGCGATCCCTGGCGGCTGCGGGTGGCCGGCGGCAGCGACGGCACGCTCAGTGCCGGGGCGCAGCTGCGCGGCGAGCAGGGGCCCGTGCGTTACAACGTGGCGGCCAACCACTTCCGCACCGATGGCTGGCGCGAGCACAGCGCGGCGCGCCGCGAATCGGTGAACGCGCGGCTGGGCACCGACGTGGGCGGCGGCCAGCTGGACCTGGTGCTGAACTACTTCGATTCGCCAGACGCGCAGGACCCGCTGGGCCTCACCCGCGAGCAGGTGCGGCAGGACCCGCGCCAGGCCACGGCAGTGGCTACCCAGTACAACACCCGCAAATCGGTGCGCCAGGCGCAGGCCGGGCTGGTGTTCACCCGCACCGAGGGCGCCCAGACCTGGCGCGCGATGGGCTATGCCGGGCAGCGCAGCGTGGAGCAGTTCCTGGCCATTCCGCCGGGGCCGCAGGCCAACCCGCTGCATGCCGGCGGCGTGATCGACCTGGACGGCGGCTACGGCGGGCTGGACCTGCGCTGGGCCTGGCAGGGCGACTGGGCCGGGCGGCCGCTGGAAGTGGTGATCGGCGCCAATGCCGACCAACAGCAGCAGGATCGGCGCGGTTTCGAGAATTTCGTGGGCGATACGCTGGGCGTGCGCGGCGCGCTGCGGCGCGACCAGAGCGACCGGGTGCGCAACGTGGACCAGTTCGCGCAGGCGTTCTGGCAGTGGGCGCCGCGCTGGTCGCTGCTGTTGGGGGCGCGCCACAGCGAGGTGCGGTTCCGCTCCAACGACCACTACATCACCGCGCGCAACCCGGATGACAGCGGGTCGCGCGATTACTCGGCCACCACGCCGGTGGCCGGGGTGGTGTTCCACGCCAGTGATGCCTGGCGGGTGTACGCCTCGGCGGGGCGCGGGTTTGAAACCCCTACCTTCAACGAGCTGGGTTACCGGTCCGACGGGGCGGCCGGGTTGGCGCTGAACCTGTCGGCCGCGCGCAGCCGGAACCTGGAGCTGGGCGGCAAGTGGCGTGGCGCGGGTGGCGCGGCCTTCGATGCGGCGGTGTTCCGCGCCGATACCGATGACGAGCTGGCCGTGGCCAGCAACACCAACGGGCGCAGTACCTACCGCAACATCGGCAGGACCCGCCGTCAGGGCGTGGAAGCCAGCCTGCAGGTGCCGATCACCACCGAACTGGAGGCCAGCCTGGCCTACACCTACGTGGAAGCCACGGTGCGCGAGCCGTACCTCGTGTGCGCGGGTACCGGCTGCGCCGTCCCCAACACGGTGGTGGCGGCAGGCTCACGGCTGCCGGGCGTGCCGGAGCAGCAATGGTTCGGGCGGCTGCAGTACCAGCCCGGGGCGTGGCAGTGGGCCGGGGAGGTGGTGGCTTCGAGCGATACGGTGGTGAACGACCTCGCCACCGACCAGGCGCCGGGCTATGCCCTGTTCAACCTGGAAGCGGCCCGCAAGTGGACCACCGCACAGGGCGCGTTGCGGGTGTTTGCGCGGGTGGACAACGTGCTGGACCAGCGTTACATCGGCTCGGTGATCGTCAACGACGGCAACCAGCGCTTCTTCGAGCCGGGGCCGGACCGGCGCTACAGCGTGGGCGTGCAGTGGCAGTGGCAATGATTGGGGCGGCGCACGACCAACGGTCGTGCGCTACCTGGTAGGTCACGACCGTTGGTCGTGGCGGGCGCGGTGCATGACCGCCCGCGCACCGGGCCCATTCACTTCGGAATTTTGGCCGGCACAAATGGCGATGTCGGGTCACTGGCGGGGAAGGTCTCTTCCAGCGCTTCGTCCTGGTTGTCGCTCTCGTGCGCCTTGCGCGCGGCGCGATGGTGCTCGTGCTCTTCCCCGCCCGGGTGCGGCGCGGCGGCGGGATCCTTGCGGTCGCGGGAGGGATGTACCTCGCTGGCGTGGACCGGGTCGATGCCGGTGCGCATGTGCTCGGGCGCTTCGGAGGGCGACATGCCGGCGCCCCGGTCTTCTTCGTTCTGCAGGTCGTGCTTGGCGCGCTGCTCGCCCGGCACCGGGGCGGTGGCTTCGCGCAGGGGATCGCGTTGCATGGTGGTGGTCTCCGTGGAGGGGTGGCTGGACTGTACGCACCCCCGAGGGGAGGCCGACGTGAAGCGCAGCGCGCCGATCTCAACGGATCTGTCACGGCTGGATAACGGCGCCGGGGCTATTCCTGCCAACCCCCACCCCTGCCGGAGACGTGCCATGCCCCGCCTGGATCGCCGTACCGCACCCGCGCTGTTCAATGCCTACCTGCAGCCGGACCGGAACGCGCGCCGCGGCCGTCGTCCGCGCGCCGAAGAGCCGGAGGCCGTGGCGCAGGATTACCTGCAGTACATGCGCAGCGATTACGAACGCCGCCGCAGTCAGGGAAGGCGAAGCTGGAAGGATCTGTACCCGGCGTACGCCTTCGCGCTGACCACCCACTACGCCGACTGGCCGCGTGGCAGCGACGACGACACCGACGGCGAACTGGCCGAGCACTGGGAACAGATGCGTGGCCAATCGCGGCTGGGCTGGCAGCAGGCCCGGGCCATTGTCGAAGACGCCTGGATGGCGCTGGACCACATGCCGGCCGCCGCGGTCCACGGCCAGCTGCAGTAAACCCCGCGCGCGTGCAGCCGGCCTTTACGGGCCGGACACGGGCGTTTCACGCCCTGCGCGGTACAGCTGGCCTCCCGTTTGCACTGGAGTGGCGCCGCCATGGCCCGACCGATCTGGACTGGAACCCTGTCATTCGGGCTGCTGAACGTGCCGGTGTCGCTGATGTCGGGCGAGCGCAAGACCGACCTCAGTTTCCGCATGCTCGATTCGCGCGACCGCAAGCCGATCCGCTTCGAGCGGGTCAACGCCGATACCGGCGAAGAAGTGCCGTGGAAGGACATCGTCAAGGCCTACGAGTACGACAAGGGCAGTTATGTCGTGCTGGATGAGGCCGATATCAAATCGGCCGCGCCGGAAAGCCACGAGACGGTGGAAGTGGAAAGCTTCGTCGATGCCAGCCAGATCGACCCGCGCTACTTCGAAAAGCCCTACCTGCTGGTACCGGGCAAAAAGGCCGAGAAGGGCTACGTGCTGCTGCGCGAAACCCTGCGCAGTACCGGCAAGGTGGGCATTGCGCGCGTGGTGGTACGCACGCGCGAATACCTGTGCGCGGTAATGCCGCACGAACATGCGCTGGTGCTGTTGATCCTGCGTTACCCGCAGGAGCTGGTGGACCCGGAAGAACACAAGCTGCCCACCGGCTCGCTGTCCGACTATCGGATCAGCAGCAAGGAAACGGCGATGGCCGAGCAGCTGATCGAGTCCATGTCCGGCGAGTGGAAGCCGGATGACTACCACGATGAATTCCGCGAACGCCTGCAGGCGGTGCTGACCAAGCGCATCAAGCAGAAGGGCGGCACCACCACGGTGGAAGACGAACCGGCCGCGCCGCATGACGCCACTACCAACGTGGTGGACTTCATGTCGCTGCTGCAGAAGAGCCTGGATGCGAAGAAGCGAACGCCGGCCAAGAAGACGGCGGTGTCGAAGGTGGTGAAGAAGGCTGCGCCTGCGAAGAAGGCGGCCCCGGCCAAGAAGGCGACCAAGGCAACCAAGACCGCCAGCAAAACCACCAAGGCGACGAAGAAGGCTGCCAAGAGCGCGCCGACGCGCAAGGCCGGGTGAGCGGCCATGTCGTTGCAGGAGTACCGGCGCAAGCGCCGCTTCGGTGAGACACCCGAACCCGACGACGAGCGCCGGAGCGCAGTCGCACGCCGACCCATCTTCGTGGTGCAGCTGCATCACGCCAGTGCGCGACACTACGATTTCCGGCTGGAAGCCGATGGCGTGCTGAAGAGCTGGGCGGTGCCGAAGGGACCCTCGCTGCGCGTAGGTGAGAAGCGGCTGGCGGTGGAAGTAGAGGACCACCCGCTGTCCTACGCCACGTTCGAGGGCGACATCCCCGAAGGCCACTACGGCGCCGGCCATGTGGATGTGTACGACCACGGCACCTGGGCGTGCGATGGCGACCCGCTGGAGGCGATCGCCGCCGGGAAAGTGGACTTCGTTCTGCATGGGAGCAGGCTCAAGGGCGGCTGGAAGCTGGTGCGCACCAACATGAAGGGGAAGCAGCATCAGTGGCTGCTGATCAAGCGTGATGACGAAGAAGCGTGCGATTCCGATGCGGATGCGCTGCTGGAGGAAGTCGTGCCCCCCAAGCGAACATCGACGAAGACCGTAAAGAAAACCACGTCCACCACGATCAAAAAGACCAGCTCGACCAGGACGTCCAGGACGACCAAGCGCGTGGCGCGCCGCAATGCCGACGCGCGCTGGGCAAAGCGCGCGCTGTCGCTGGAGCATGCCCGCGACAAGCCTTACCCCCACGACTTCAAACCCCAGCTCACGGACCACCGCGACAGTGCACCCGACGGCGAGGCCTGGCTGCACGAGATCAAATGGGATGGTTACCGCCTGCTTGCTGATGTCCGCGATGGCGTGGTGGCGCTGCGCTCGCGCAATGGCCTGAACTGGACCGACGACTTCCCCGAAGTCGTGCAGGCCATCGAAGCGCTGCCGGTCACCGACCTGCGCCTGGATGGCGAGCTGGTGGTGTTGGACGCGCAGGGCCGCAGCGATTTCACCGGCCTGCAGAAAGTCATCGACGGCACCGCCAAACAGCCGTTGCGCTACGTGGTGTTCGACATGCCCGGCGTGGCCGGTGTCGATATCAGCCGTGCGCCGCTGCTGGGGCGCAAGTCACTGCTGAAGGAACTGCTGGGTGATACGCCTGGCACGCTGGCATACAGCGACCACGTGCTCGATCACGGCCCGGCGGTGTTCGAAGCCAGCGGCAAGGCGGGCTTCGAAGGCATCATCAGCAAGCGGGTGCATGCGCCTTACGTCAACGCGCGCTCGCCCAGCTGGGTGAAGGTGAAGCACGAGAACACCGATGAGTTCCTGGTGGTGGGCTACACCGACCCCAAGGGCTCACGCAGCGGCTTCGGCTCGCTGCTGATGGCCACTCCGGATAAGGGAGGCCTACGTTACGTGGGTCGGGTGGGGACCGGCTTCGATGATGCCAAGCTGGCTGCGATGCACCGCCAGCTGAAGGCATTGGATACCGACAAGGCCGCCGTTGAACTGCCCCCGCACGTGCCGTTCAAGGCGAGCAGCGTGCATTGGGTCAAACCCACGCTGGTGGCGGAGGTCGCGTTCCGTGGCTGGGCCAAGGAAGGGTTGCTGCGCCAGGCCAGCTTCAAGCGCCTGCGCGGGGACAAGACGGCCAACGACCTGGGCGCGGCGGCCAGTGCGGTACCTGCCAAGGCAGCGAAGGCGACGAAGGCACCTGCAAAGGCGAAAGCGTCCGCTCAGGAAGCCGACGGCGTGAACATCTCCCACCCCGAACGCGTGGTGTTCGCCAAGGCCAGACTCACCAAGGGTGATGTCGCCGACTACTACCGCCAGATGGCGCGCTGGATCCTGCCCGAGGTCGCCCGACGGCCGCTGTCACTGCTGCGCTGCCCCGATGGCGTCGATAAACAGTGCTTCTTCCAGAAGCACCACGGCACCGGGTTGGGCGACGCGGTGGAAGCCATCCCGCTGGAGCAGAAGAGCGGCCGCGAGGACTACCTCTACATCGAAGACGCCGAAGGCCTGCTGCAGCTGGTGCAGATGAACACCCTGGAGCTGCACCCATGGGGTGCCAGCGTGGACGACCCCGAGCATCCGGACCGGCTGGTGTTCGACCTGGATCCCGGTGAGGGCGTGACCTGGGCGGCAATCAAAGCCGCAGCACGCGATGTGCGCGACCGCCTGCAGGAGATCGGGCTGGAAAGCTTCGTGCGCCTGTCCGGTGGCAAGGGCCTGCACGTGGTGGTGCCGCTGAAGCCGAAGGCGGATTGGGCGCAGGCGAAGGACTTCTGCGAGTCGTTCGCCCAGGCGATGGCCGAGCACGCACCCGACCGCTACGTCGCCACCATGAGCAAGGCCAAGCGCAACGGCGTCATCTTCATTGATTGGCTGCGCAATGCGCGCGGCGCCACAAGCGTGTGTTCGTGGTCGCTGCGTGCCAGGCCATCAGCCGGCGTGGCAGTGCCGCTGCGCTGGGAAGAGCTGGGGCGTGTAACCGCCGCCGACGCATTTTCCCTGCCCAAAGCGTTGCAGCGCGCCCAAAAGTTGAAACAGGATCCATGGGCGGGCATCGACCAGATCAAGCAGACGCTGCCAACCTCGTAGCGACACGCCATGCGTGTCAGCGGGGCCTCACCGAGGCCGATACCGCGCCCCCAACCACACCCCTGCCGCCTGCACCGGCAACGACACCAACAACGTCACCACGAACCAGAACGGGTAATCGCTGCCCAGATCCCACGCGGCATACACCGACGCGGCGGCAATCAATACCCACACCACCCCGCCATGTACGTACGGCCACATCGGCGCATAGCGAGCAGCGAACGCCGTAGCGGCAACGCCACCCATGATCGTCCAGCCCAGGTCCCACGCCAGCCGCACCTCGCCCTCGCCCAACCCCAGCCAGGGCGCGATCCATCCGCCGGCACCGCTCACCATGCCCAGCACGAACAGCGCCACGACGACGCAGAGCACCGAGAGCACGACGGTCTTGGTGGTGGACAGTGCGGACATCGAACTCACCCCACCAGCGCCGCCGAAGCCCGGGCCAGTTCCTCGATCCCCGCCCAATCACGCGCCTGCAGCAGCGCCCGAGTGGTCAACCACGAACCGCCCACGCACAGCACATTGGGCAGGTGCAGGAAATCGCGCGCGGTCTGCGCGCTGATCCCGCCGGTCGGGCAGAACCGCACATCGCCGAACGGGCCGTTCCACGCCGACAGCATCGCCGTGCCACCGGCCTGCACGGCCGGGAAGAACTTGAACGTATCCAGCCCGTGCTCCAGCCCCAGCATCAGCTCGGAAGACGTAGCCACGCCCGGCAGGAACGGCAGATCGGTATCGCGCGCGGCGGCGTACAAGCGTTCGGTTGCACCGGGTGCCACCGCGAAGCGCCCCCCCACGGCCTTCACCCGTTCCATCTGCGCGGCGGTCAGCACGGTGCCCGCACCCACCACTGCATCCGGCACGGCTTCCACCATCGCCTGGATCGCGTCCATCGCAATGGCGGTGCGCAGGGTCACCTCGATCACCGGCAGCCCGCCGTTGAACAGCGCCTGGGCGACGTGCACCGCCTCGTCCACGCTTTCAGGGGTGTACACCGGAATCACCGGGGCCAGTTTCAGGACTGCGCGTACGCGCGGATCAGCGCCGGACATCGAATCGCTCCTCGCCCGTCAGGGCCAGTACGTCAGCTTCACTGACGGGGTTGAAATCACCGGGGATGGAATGCTTCAGGCTGGCCGCGGCCAGGCCGAAACGCACGATCTGCTCCGGTTCGAAGCCCTGCATCATGCCATGCAGGATGCCGGCGGCGAATGCATCGCCGCCGCCGATGCGGTCGACGATGCCGATCATCTCGCGGATAGGCGCCACCGCGCGGGTGCCATCGCGGCCCAACAGCATCGCCCCCAGCCGGTGGTGATCCACGCTGACCGGTGCCCGCTGCGTGCAGGCCATCCACTGCAGGCGCGGGAAGGCGGCGAAGGCCTGCGCGGCGGCGGCGTCGACGCGGTCGGCCAGCTCCGGCTGCTCGAACTGCCCGCCCAGCACCACGCCGATATCGCGGTAGTCGGCGAAGGCCACGGTGGCGCAGCCGAACAGCTCGCGCAGGATGCGCGGTGCATCCCCTTCCCAGCGCGCCCACAGCGAGGGGCGGAAGTTGCCATCGAAGGAGACCTTGACCCCGCGCTCGCACGCCGCGCGCGCCGCCGCCAGGGTGGCCTCGGCCATCGCCGGGTTCAGCGCCGGGCTCACCCCGGACAGGTGCAGCCACTGCGCGCCGCGCAGCAGCGCATCCCAGTCATAGTCGGCCGCCGTGCCCTGCGCGAATGCCGAGTCCACGCGGTCGTAGACCACTTCGCTGGCGCGCTGCACTGCCCCGGTGGTGAGGAAGTACAGTCCCATGCGGCCGGGGCGGGTCTGCACAGCGGAGGTGTCCACCCCATGCTTGCGCAGTTCCCCGGCTACGAACTGGCCCAGCGGGTTGGCTGGCAGCGTGCTGACCATCTGCACCGTGTGCCCGAAGTGGGCCAGCGACACGCCCACGTTGGCCTCCGCGCCGCCAGCATGCACCGCCAGCTGCGGCGTCTGCAGCAGCAGCTCACGGCCCGGCGCGCTCATGCGCAGCAACAACTCCCCGAAACAGACAACACGACTCATGGCGATGGATCCCTTCGTGGTGGGCATGACCTGCGGGTCAGGGCCCGGACAGTAATGGCTAGCGGTGTCATTCTAGCGGTGCGGCGGCCTTCGTCCACCCGCCCGGTTTGTCGGAACCTATGTCCCGCAAGCGTCTGCGGGACATTGAAAGTCTGTTGCGGTGCAAGATGCCCGATCCCCAACGGACTGTTAACGTCCGCCCTGACCAGCGGTGTCATTGCACTGACATGTCGCCGGATAGCTGTTTCATGTAGCACCTTGGGAGAGGGAAAACATGCAATATCGAAACATCCATAAAAAGACACCGGTTACCTTGCTCGCCCTGTCCATCGGCCTGGCGCTGAGCGGTACCACCCTGGCGCAGGATCCGGCCCCGACCGCGGCCACCGACCTGGATACCGTCACCGTCACCGGCTACCGCGCCAGCGTCGAGAAGGCGCTGGACATCAAGCGCAGCGAATCGGGCGTGGTCGACGCCATCGTTGCCGAGGATATCGGCAAGTTCCCCGACCTGAACCTGGCCGAGTCGCTGCAGCGCGTGCCCGGCGTGGTCATCACCCGCGAAGCCGGCGAAGGCCGCAACATCTCGGTGCGCGGCCTGGGCCCGGATTTCACCCGCGTGCGCATCAACGGGATGGAAGCGCTGACCACGGTGGGCGCCGGCGACCAGAGCGGCGGCACCAATCGCGGCCGTGGCTTCGACTTCAACGTGTTCGCCTCGGACCTGTTCTCGCAGCTGATCGTGCGCAAGACCGCATCGGCCGACGTGGAAGAAGGTTCGCTGGGCGCCACGGTCGACCTGCGCACCGCGCGTCCGTTCGACTACGACGGCTACACCTTCGCCGCCAGCGGCCAGGCCAGCTACAACGCCATGGCCCAGAAGGCCGACCCGCGCCTGGCCGCACTGATCTCCAACACCTGGGCCGACGGCACCTTCGGCGGCCTGTTGTCGGTGGCCTACTCCGAGCGCCAGGCGCTGGAAGAAGGCTCCAACACCGGCCGCTGGGCCAACGGCCCGAGCAACGGCAACTTCAGCGCGTCTTCGCCGTTCACCGCCGCGCGTTCGGCCAACGTCTACCACCCGCGCTTTCCGCGCTACGTGCAGATGGAACACGAACAGAAGCGCCTGGGCGTGACCGGCACCCTGCAGTGGAAGCCCACCGACGCCACTGAAATCTCGCTGGACGCCCTGTATTCGAAGATCGACGCCGAGCGCGACGAGCACTACATCGAAGCCATTTCCTTCAGCCGCGGCACCAGCAGCACCCCGCGCCTGGTTGGCAAGCCGAACATGATCGTCAAGGACGGGGTGATCGAGAACAATGCGCTGGTCTACGGTGAATTCGACAACGTCGATATCCGCACCGAAAACCGCCACGACGAGTGGAGCACCGAGTTCAAGCAGATCGCCCTGAACGGCCAGCACCGTTTCGGTGATGACTTCACCTTGTCCGGCAAGGTCGGCATCTCGCGCTCCAAGCACGAGAACCCGATCCAGACCACCATCATCATGGACAAGTACGATGTCGATGGTTACAGCTACGATTACCGGGGCAACAGCCGGTTCCCCAAGCTGAACTACGGCATCGACCCGACCAACCCGGCCGGCTGGGAACTGGCGGAAATCCGCCTGCGTCCGCAGTACGTGGACAATGACTTCGACACCGGCCAGGTCGATTTCAACTGGAACATCAGCCCCGGTTTCCGCCTGAAGGGCGGCATCCTGGCCAAGAACTACACCTTCAGCACCGTGGAACTGCGCCGCGCCAGCGAACTGGCCGTGCCCAACTTCCCCAACGGCACCAAGATCGTGCCGGTGGACATGACCCAGCAGGCCGGCCTGAAGGGCATCACCGGTACGCCTGACCAGTGGGTGGTGCCGAACCTGGACGCCATTGCCGACCAGTTCGACATCTACAGCAACTCCGGCATCTTCGCCGTCGCCCCGCGCGCCAACAACGTGCGCAGCGTGGATGAAGAAGACCGCGGCGGCTACCTGATGGGCGAGTTCTCCACCGACCTGGGCAGCATTCCGTTCTCCGGCAACTTCGGCGTGCGCTATGTAAAGACCAAGCAGAGCTCCACGGGTCTTTCCACGCTGGCCACCGGTACGGTATCCACCACGGTGGACCGCAGCTACGACGACACCCTGCCCTCGTTCAACGTGGTGGCCGAAGTGGCGCCGGACTTCCTGATCCGCCTGGGTGCGGCCAAGGTGATGAGCCGCCCGGGCCTGGGCAGCCTGACCCCGGGTGCCACGGTGGCCGTGGCCGGCGGTGCACGCACCATCTCCAGCGGCAACCCGAACCTGGACCCGATCCGCGCCACCAACGTGGACCTGGGCTTCGAGTGGTACTTCAGCGAAGGTGCCATGGCCGGTATCGGCCTGTTCTACAAGGACATCGAAAGCTTCGTGCAGACCACCCGCGAAGTGGCGCCGTACAGCGCCAGCGGGCTGCCTGCGGAGCTGCTGATCGGTACCGGTGCCTCGCCGGCTGATGACTTCACCTACACCAAGCCGGTCAATACCCCCGGTGGCGAGCTGCACGGTCTGGAAGCGAACTACACCCAGCCCTTCACCTTCCTGCCGGGCAACTGGTCCAACCTGGGCATCCAGTTGAACTACACCTGGGTGGAATCGCAGATCCAGTACATCAACTCCAGCGGCCAGCCGGTGATGAAGGCCGACCTGACCGGCCTGTCCAAGTCGAGCTGGAACGCCACGCTGTTCTACGAAGGCAAGGTGTTCTCCGGCCGTGTGTCGGCCACCAACCGCGACGATTACCTGACCCAGGTGCCCGGCACCGAAGCAGGCTTCAACGTGGACGGTACCCACGGCATGACCGGCACCACTTTCATCGATGCCTCGATCCGCTACGCGATCAGCGACAAGCTGGAGCTGAGCCTGGAAGGCATGAACCTGACCAACGAAGCCAGCGACGAGTGGGTGTACTCGCCGGCCACCGGTCGCCTGCCGCTGCAGTACACCGAAACCGGCCGGCAGTTCATGCTGGGCGCGCGCTACAAGTTCTGATCCATCGCAACCGGCAGCGGCGTGGGCAACCACGCCGCTGCTGCGGCGCAAGATGCCGCACCGCGTCCCCTTTGCTAGTTTCTGACGGCCTTGCGTTGGCATTGCGGCCGTGGCGTCTCGCTGTGGAAAGGAAAGGTCACATGCTGCTTTGTGTTGAGGGTGGAATTCCGCGGGCCGGGCAACGGCCGGCGCTACCGAAGGCGATTGCGCTGGCGCTGATGTTGATGGCCGGTGCTTCGTCCGCACAGGCTGCACCGCAGCTGCTGTTCCATGTATCGGCCGACAAGGGCTTTACCGCCGACACCGCGCACGGCGATGCCATCCCGAACTTCCAGGACAAGGTCAAGCGCGTGCCCGATGGCGCGCACGGTGCGGCCATCCAGTGGGAAGACGATGGCGTGCTGTCCTGGAACGCCCCCGGCAACATCCAGGCCCAGCGCGGTACCCTCGGTTTTTACTGGCGCCCCCGTTACGCGGTGGGTGAAGCGCCGTTCGTGATCTTCCGGGTCGGCTATGCCGATCACAGCAGCTGGGACATGGCCTGGCTGCGCATCGACTGGAACGGCCACGGCTTCGATGCCTTCGTCACCGATGCCAACCTGGCGCGCACCCGCGTGTCGTTCAAGCTCGACCAGACTCCCTCGCCCCAGCAGTGGCAGCACATCGCCTTCGGCTGGGATGAGAACCACGGCGTGCGCCTGTACGTGGACGGCAAGGAGGTCGCCCGCCAGGAGACCACCGCTGACTACGATGCCGCCCTGGACCAGCTCGGCCTCGCCGGCCGTGTGATGGCGCCCTACCAGGTACAGAGCCGCTACAACTTCCTGCGCGGCAGCGATGTCGACGAGATCCGGGTGTACGACCAGCTGCTGGATCCCGCCGGCATGGCCGCCTTGGCCGCCAACAAAGCCCCGACCACTGCCGTCGCCGATACCTCCGCGATGCGCGCCTGGAACCACCGCTTCGGCTGGGACAGCGCCGCGCCGCCCGCGTTGGCCAGCCCGACCACCGGCATCCGCAAGATCGAGTTCGCCGACAGCAAAGACCACAAACAGTGGATGTGGAAGGCCACCGACGGCATCGCCGAGACCACCTGGCCCGGCGTGTACAACCGTTCGCGCCTGCCCGGCCGCAATGATTACTTCCAGCTGCCGGACTGGAACACCTACGTGGAAGGCGGCCAGCAGCTCGACCTGACCCTGCCGGCGGGCGAGACCGTCAACCGCATCGAAGTGCGCGGTGCGGCGTTCGGCTCGCTCAGCCACAGCAACGGCGACGGTGCTGCAACGACCCTGCTGCAGCGCCCGCAGGGCGTGGTGCGCAGCGTGGACGACATCCCGGCGCAGACCGGTGGCGTGCTGCACTTCCGCAACACCGCGCAGGAAACCCCCATCCAGGAGATCTGGGCTTACCAGGTCAGCGATGCGGCCGAGCCGGAAGGCACGGTCAAGCAGCGCTACCGGGTGGACAGCCAGGCGCTGCCCGATTACCTCAACATCACTACGCTGCGCGAGTACATCGATGGCCGCTACCCGGCCGCCGAGCGCAGCACGGTGATGGCGCTGCCCAAGGGCGCGGGCTCGCGCCGCCGCGGCGCGGATACGCTGCCGGCCGACCCGCTGCCGATCGTGCACGTGCTGGTACCCTCCGGCGTGGGTGATGCGCCCGCCGCGCAGCCGCTGATCCGCAGCTGGGCGCACAGCTGGGAAAACATGTACGACGGGCTGGATGGCGTGGCCATCGACCTGCCGGCGCTGAACCTGCCAGCCGCGCGCGATGGACTGATTCCGCTCAACATCCGCATCAAGGACCCGATCTGGCCGGCGCGCGACATGATCGATGTGTCGGTGTCGGTGAGGCCGAATGAGAAGCGCACGCTGTGGCTGGACCTGCGCGACCGCATCCTCACCGCCGACAGCCTGTGGATCAGCATCGCCTCGGGTGCGCCGGGCTTCAACGCGGCCTCGCTGGATGGCGCGGAGATCCGCATGGTGTACAAGGCGCGTGCGGAAGCGAAGAAAGAACACGTGGCCGACCGCTTCAACCAGGCCCGCGACAACTGGGGCTTCCTGGTCGAAGAGCACACCACCTCCAAGCGCCAGCGCCTGTATGCGCGCGTGTACGCGGATCTGACCGACCTGCTGCGCGTCGACCCGGACCACGAGCTGGGCCGGCTGTACTGGAACTACATCAGCTACAACAGCCAGGGGAAACCGCCGTTCACCCAGCCCGAAGCGCCCAAGGGCGTGCCGCTCTGGGCCTTCCGCCAGACCGAAGACCTGAAGTACGTGCGCCGCTTCGTGGACTGGTGGATCGACAACCGCCAGATCGCCTACGGCGACTTTGGCGGCGGCATTTCCGACGATACCGACCTGACCCAGCAGTGGCCGGGGCTGGCGCTGATGGGCGTGGAGCCGGACCGGCTCAACAGCTCGCTCACCGCGCTGTCCGACGCGGTGTACCGCAACGGCATGTTCTCCAACGGGCTGAGCACCATCGAAACCGATGAGCTGCACGCCTACGAGGAAGGCATCAACGCCAACAGCGCCATGCTCTACCTCAACTGGGGCGACCCGCTCACGGTGGAGCGCCTGATGGAGACGGTGAAGGCGTTCGATGAGCGCATCATCCTGCCCAACCCGCAGGGCCACCTGCTGTTCTCCAGCAACTGGTTCGGCGGCAACAAGGTCTACCGCGAGCCGAACTGGCAGTGGCAGAAGCCGTATTCGTTCCCGGCGCTGCACCCGGCGTTCCTGATGGGCCAGTACAACGCCGACCCGACCGGCCGCAAGCTGGTCACCGGGCTGGCCGACAGCTACCTGGCCCACGCCTACACCGACGACAAGGGCCGCTGGGCGCTGCCCAACGAGATCAACTGGGCCACGGGCAAGGTGCGTGGCGGCGAGCTCAACAACGGCTCGGGCGGTGGCGATGTGATGCACACGTTCTGGGCGGCATGGCGCTGGACCGGCGACGACAAGTACCTGAAGGCGCTGGACTACCGCGTGGAGCGTGGCGGCCCCGGTGCGCTGGCCAACCTGGGCGAGAACTACGTGGAGGTGCTGGGCAAGGCGGCGGCGTGGAATCCGACGCTGGTGGCCGATGCCGATGCAGGCAACACCGGCTTCTCCAGCCTGATGGCGTGGCAGGCCACCGGAGACAAGAAGTACCTGGAAGCGCTGCACGCCGATGGCATCCAGGCCAAGGCGCAGCGCGAGTACATGAACACCGAAGGCCATTGGTGGTCGGACCGGGTGGAAGCACCGAGCGAGTTCCTGCAGCGGGCGCGGCTGGGCGGGATCGCGCTCAAGCGCAACCAGAGCTGGCCGGGGCATACGGTGAGCTGGCGCTTCGCCCAGCCCGATGCGGCCGAACAGGTGGCGCTGCTGGTGCATGCGCCGTCCACGGAGCGCTTCAAGGTGATTGCGTACAACACCGGCAAGCGCGCGGTGGATGCGCAGATGAGCACGTGGAACGTCACTGCCGGGACCTGGCGGATGACCAGCGGGGTCGACCGGGACGGGGATGACCGGATCGATGGCAAGGCAGACGTACGCGAGGTAACGCTGGAGCGCAGTGCATCCGTGCCACTGCGGTTCGCGCCCGGGCAGGCGCAGGTGGTGGAGTTCGAGCTGATCCAGCCGGGCACGCCGGTGGAGCAGCGGCCGGACCTGGGAGTGGGCCGCGGCGATGTGCGCGTGGATGGCCGCCAGGTGCACGTGACCGTGCACAGCCTGGGGCATGTGGGCACGCCGTTGGGGACGGCGGTGCTCGAGGATGCGGGCGGGCGCGAGCTGGCGCGGATCGAGATTCCAGCGATGGCAGCGCCCACCGACCTGATGCCGAAGACCACCACGGTTGGATTGCCGCTGCCTGCGGGTAGCCGCAGCGGGTTGAAGGTGCGGGTGATGTTGGCCGATGGCAGCGCCGAAGTGACCCAGCTCAACAACGTGGTGGCGGTCGAGTAACCGCCTACAACGTCACCGAGCCCCCAATACACGTCACGCACGCACCCCCCATCCACAGCGCATCCCCCACCCGCTCTACCTGCACGCGTCCGGCGCGGCCCAGCACCGTGCCCTGGCTGATCACATACCGGTCCGGCGCGGCGCCCTCGCGCAACAACCACCGCGCGATCCCCGCATTGAGGCTGCCGGTCACCGGATCCTCCGGCGCGGCCTCGCCGGCAATGAACGCGCGCGATTCAAACTGCGCGTCCACCGCGTCGCCCTCACCACACGCCGCGAACACGCCCACCATCAACCCATCCAACGCGGCGTAGTCCGGCCGCACCGCCAACACGGCCGCGCGGCTGCGCAACCGCAACGCCAACCACGGCGGCCCGTTGTCCACCCACTGCGCATCCACCAGGTCACCCACGGCCACCCCCAATCCCGCGCGCACCCGCTCGCGCAACGCCGGGTCCAGCGGCCCCTCCCGCCGCAACGGCGGCGCCTCGAACGCCAACCCGGCCGCATCGCGGCGGATCCGCACCAACCCGATGCCGCACTCCTGCACGATTTCCCCGCCACGCGGCACGCCGCCAGTGGCCAGCCACGCATGGCAGCTGCCCAACGTGGGATGCCCGGCGAACGGCAGCTCGCCCAGCGTGGTGAAGATCCGCACGCGGTAATCGGCACGCGGGTCGCTCGGCTTCGATACGAACGTGGTCTCGCTCAGGTTGGTCCAGCGCGCAAAGGCGGCCATGCGTGCATCGCTCATCCCATCGGCATCAAGCACCACGGCCAGCGGATTGCCTAGAAGCGGATCGGTGCTGAAGACGTTGACCTGGAGGAAGGGGCGGGAAGTCACGGGCTGCGGTTCCTTGGCGGGATGTGGCGACATGCAGGCATCTTGGCGGTGAACCCCGCATCAAATCTAGGAGCATCTTCAACGCACCACCCCAATGGCCGCAGATAGCATCGAGTCGTCATCGCCCCGCCGATGCATAGCGCCTTACTTCTTGGGGATACACCTATGAACACCAGCCTTGCCGCCATCGAGGAGGCGGTGCGGACCGAGGCACGTCCGCGCCCACAGCCCGAGGTTTCCGGGGTATCGCACGGTTGGCGGGTGCGGGAGTACCAGGACGGCGGTGTGGACCACGTTGAAGTGCGCGATGGCACCGGGCGCGTCCAGCTGGTCATTGCGTATGCGGCCGGCGTGTTCTGGGCATTGCACGTAGGCTTTCCCACGGCGCGGGTGTCGTTGCCGAACTGGCAGTTGAAGCTTCCCGAAAACGCCAGGTCCACAACGGTCTACGCCGGCACCAGCTTCTCCTTGACCCGTTTCAGCAAAGGCGACGAGGCCGTCTGGTGCATCCAACCCAGCGGCGCCTGACAACGCCCCATCGCCCCCTGCCACGCAGGGCGTGGCGCTACGCGGCGTCGGTTTCCATTTCCTTCATGCGGCGCTCGTACCAGCCGTCGTGGCCGGGTTCGAAGATCGCGCTGCGGGTCATTTCGCCCTGGTAGACGTGCACCGAGATGGCGAGCCGTTCGTCGCTGGTGTTGCGGATGGTGTGGTATTCGTGCGGCGGAATCAGGCTGCCCGCGCTGCCGCAGTCGCCGATCACCGACGGTTCGGGCTGGAAGCGGAAGCGTTCGCCACGGCGTTCCAGAAGCCGGTACTGGGTGACTTCCAGCTGCCCCAGCCACACCCCTTCCACGCACCACAGGCCGCTGTGGTCATGCAGCGGCGTGCCCTGCCCCGGCGCCCAGCTCATCGCCACGATGCTGTAGCCGTACGCCGGGCTGCGGTACAGCTCGCGGCGGGCGTAGTGGTCGCTGATCGGGCGGTGCACGCAGGCCGGCAGCTGGATGCGGCTGTCGGCAATGGCCTCGCAGAGCGCACCGCGCAGCGTTCTGGCGATCTGCTGTGGATCGTCATGCTGCACGGCGTGATCGATGGCGGCTATCAATCGATCGCGGCCATGGAACGGCGGAAAGGGATCGCAATGGTCCTGCATGCCCCCAGTCTAGGCGATGGAGGTTAAGGACATGTTTGATCTGAATCACGGCTGATGACCGCTTTTTGGCCGAAAATCTATTGGATTTCGTTGTTTGGTTGGTGCTGCCTATCGTTGATTGGAGCGGGGCCGGCTGTGCGTGGGACACGCGTGGCGTGTCGCTACATCGTGCCTCGCTGTACGAACGGGACTTGCTGGTAGAGGCGTCGTTCGCCGCCGCGTGGGTCGTCAGCGAGCTGTGGCGGGGTGTTGAACAGCATGGTCTGGCGGCGATCAAGCCCGTAGGGCTCCCACTGGGGCAGTCCCGGGTGCTGCGGGTTGCCGGTGCGGGCGAAGGCGATCAGGGCATCGCTCATCGATGCCGCCATGCGCTGTGCGCTGTCGCTTTCACCTGTGCGCGAACCCTCCGCACGGATGTTGTCGAACACCAGCGGGATATCCAGCGTGTGGAAGGCGCCCAGCCTGCCGCCGTCCAGCGGTGAGCCCCAATCGAGCTGGTAGGCCCAGGTAGGCGCGCCCTGCCGCGCCCGTGCTTCCAGCTCCTCCACCGCCCCGCGCCAGGAGCGGCCGGCGGTGGTGGCGGCAAAGAACACATCGGAGGGCGTGTAGTGCGGATACAGGCGCCGATATTCGGCGATCACCGCCGATGGCAGCAGATCGACGAACTGCTCCTTCTCCAGCTTCGCCGGCAACGTTTCCCAGGTCAGCGCGAAGTTGGCCGGGTCGTGGCCCAGGAACGCGCGCGTTTCGTCGTGGGTGTTGCCGATCACCATCGGGATCCCCGCGGACTGCCCGGGCGCCTGCGGCCAGAACGGGTGTACCGGCAGCGCGCCGCCATCGACCACCGGCCCGACATACAGGCTGGTGTTCTCCACCCGCGACGGATCGCGCGCGCGGGTGGCCGCCAGCAGCGCTGGCACCGGCAGCGCCAGCAAGGCCTGGATATCCCGTGCGCCCACCGCCTGCATCGCGATCTGCGCGCGCTGGGTGGCCGCGCGCGGGCCGGCCGCGGTGACCTGCTGGCCGCTCATGGTCCACGCGCGCTGGAACAGGCCGCGTGCGGCGGGCATGGCCATCAGCGTGGCGATCTTGGCGCCGCCGCCGGACTGGCCGAACACGGTGATGTTGTCGGCATCGCCGCCGAACGCGTGCGCATGTTCGCGCACCCACTGCAGCGCCTGGACCAGATCGAGCTGGCCCACGTTGCCCGAATCGGCGAAGCGGGCATCGCCCAGCTGCGCCAGGTACAGGTAGCCGAACACGTTGAGCCGGTGGTTGACGGTGACCACCACCACATCGCCACGGCGGCACAGCGCGCTGCCGTCGTACTGCGGGTCGCTGCCGGAGCCGTTGTTGTAGGCGCCGCCGTGGATGTAGAACAGAATGGGGCGGCGTGCGCCATCGCGCAGTGCCGGGGTCCATACGTTGAGGAACAGGCAGTCCTCGCTGCCGGGGCCGTCGCTGCCGCCCTGCGGTGCGGACGCGCCGTAGGCGAGGGCGTCGCGCACGCCGCGCCAGGGCACTTCAGGCAGCGCCGGCTGGAAACGGCGGGGGGCGGTGTCCGCGCCATAGGGCACGCCAAGGAAACGATGCACGCCCTGCTCATACCGGCCACGCAGGCGGCCGCCGCGCACGTTGGCCAGCGAATCGGTCGGGGCGGTGCGGCTGGACGCGCTTGCCAGCGACGACACCAGCGGCAACGTTCCGGCGGCCAGCAACATCGCGTAACGCGCGCTGTCGCGCAGGAAGCGGCGGCGCTGCAGGTCGGCAGGCGTGAGGGTCATGGCGCCTTCTCCACGTTCTGTGCCTGCATCCAGCGCAGCGCCAGGTTGGGCCACTGGGTGGCCAGCGCATCGGACGGCAGGCGTACGCCGAAGCCGTGCCCGCCGTGCGCGAACAGGTGCATTTCGCTGGGCACGCCCGCCGCCAGCAGTGCCTGGTAATACAGCAGGCTGTTGTGCACGGACACCACGTCGTCGTCCTGCGCGTGGACCAGGAAGGTCGGCGGGGTCTGCGCGCTGACCTGCGCCTGCATCGAATACTGCTGCTCCAGCGCGGGCGTGGGGTGTGCGCCCAACAGCCGGGTGCGCGAGCCGCTGTGCGCGTGGCGGCCCATGTCGATTACCGGGTACAGCAGCAGGGCGAAATCCGGGCGCGCGCTGAGCGCATCGGTGGCATCGCCGATGCCCGGCAGCGCCGTGGCGTAGCCGTTGCCCAGCCGCGCGGCGACGTGGCCGCCGGCGGAAAAGCCGATCACGCCGATCCGCGTTGGATCCAGCTGCCACGCCGCCGCGTCCGCGCGGATCACACGCATCGCACGCTGTGCATCGGCCAGTGCGGCCTGGCGGTCCTCGCGCCCGGCCGGTAGCCGGTAGCGCAGGACGAACAGGGTCACCCCGCCCTGCTCCACGAAGGCCGGCACCAGCGCAGTGCCCTCTTTGTCGAGCACGATGCGCTGGTAGCCGCCCCCGGGAATGACCAGCAGGGCGGTGCCGTTGGGCTTGGCCGGACGGTAGGCGACCAAGTAGGGCGCGCTGACGTTGTCGATGTAGCGGTCCGGCAGCGCCGCGTCGGTGCTGCGCTCGATCACGTTGGGCACCGGGGCGCGCTTGGGCTCGCCCGGCACCCTGCCGGCGGGCCAGAGTTCGATGCGGGTGGGCGTGCCGGGCGCGGGTTCGGTCTGTGGCACCGGCCGTTCTCCAGCCTGGGCCGGAGGCGGGAAAACAGCGGCCAGCAGGCAGCCGGCCAGCAGGGACATCAACACAGCACAACGCATCCGCGGCAGTCCTCTCAGGGGTGGGCAAACGGTAGCGTGCCGGGCCTGTGCAGTTTCTGACGCGGTGCACATTGCCAATGACACCGGTTTACCATATACAGCTCATCCAAGTGCTGTCGATGGGCAGTGCAACAAATCACCGGGAGACCCGCTTGAGCAACGATCAAGGCAAACAGGACCTGCCAGAACAAGGGTTGGGCGACATCGCCCACGCGTTCGTCACGGCCCGCCAGCAGGGCCGTTCACTGCCGGATTTCCCCGGAACCATCCCGGAAGACCTAGTTACCGCCTACCAGGTGCAGGACCAGGCCATCGCGCTCTGGGACGACCAGGTGGTGGGCTGGAAGGTCGGCTACATCGCCGCCGAGCGCCGCGACGTTTCCGGCGACGACCGCCTGCTGGGCCCGATCTTCTCTCAGCGGCTCTGGAATGCTACCGGTGGAACAGTGGACATTCCGGTGTTCGTCGGCGGCTTCGGCGCGGTCGAAGCGGAGTACGTGATCCAGCTCCAGCAGGACGCCCCGGCCGACAAGCTGCACTGGACCGCCGAAGAGGCTGAAGCCCTGCCCGCCAAGCTGTTCATCGGCGTGGAAGTGGCCAGCAGCCCGCTGGCCACGATCAACAAGCTCGGCCCGCGCGTGGTGGTGTCGGACTTCGGCAACAACAACGGCCTGGTGCTGGGCCCGGAAATCGCGGACTGGACCCGGCTGGACGATGCCGACCTGCGCGCCGAAACCCGCATCGAAGGCGAAGTGGTGGGCACCGGTGGCGCCACCCTGCTGCCGGGCGGCCTGCGCACCGCGTATGCCTTCGCACTGGCCCGTTCGGCCCAGCGTGGGCGCCCGCTGAAGGCCGGCGATCTGATCGCCAGTGGCAATGCCACCGGTATCCATGACATCGCCGTAGGCCAACAGGCACTGATCCGTTTCGCCGGTTACGGCGACATTACCTGCAGGGCCATCGCCGCCGGGTAACCGTGCGGCCATGGCGAGTACGCTTGGGAGGGCGCAGATGATTACTCGCAGAAGTTTCCTTGCCACCAGTCTGGGCGCGCTCAGCGTGCCCGTGCTGTCGGCATGCTCGCGGTCCGGCAGCACCGGACCGGACGGTGCGCGGCTGCTGACCGCCACCGATGTGCACGTGGCCGACTACCCCACCGTGACCGCGGTGAAGTGGATCGGCCAGCAGCTGGAAGCCAAAACCGGCGGCCGACTGAAGCTGCGCCAGTACCACTCCGGCCAGCTGGGCCGTGAATCCGAAGCGATCGACATGGCCCGCTTCGGCGCCATCGACATCACCCGCGTGTACTCGGGCGCGCTCAACAACGCGTTCCCGCTGACCCAGGCGCTGTGCCTGCCCTACGTGTTCGAATCGGTGGCGCACATGCGCCGCGCGCTCGACGGCGGCGTCGCCGACACGGTGCTGCGAGGCTTTGAAAGCCGCGACCTGGTGGGCCTGGCGATCTACGATTCCGGCGCGCGCTGCTTCTACAACACCAAGCATCCGATCGTGGAACCCAAGGACCTGCACGGCCTGAAGCTGCGTGTGGCCTCGTCGGACATCTTCATCCAGCTGATGCGCCTGCTGGGCGCCAACCCGACCCCGATGTCGCTGGGCGACACGTTCTCGGGCATGGAAACGCACATGATCGACGGTGCGGAAAACAACATGCGCAGCTTCCACTCCAGCCGCCATTTCGAGGCAGCGCGCTACTGGTCGCAGAGCGACCATTCGTATGCACCGGACGTGCTGCTGATGTCGCGCCGCAGCTTTGAAACGCTCAGCCCGGAAGACCGCCAGCTGCTGCTGCAGACCGCGCGCGAATCGGTGGGTGTGATGCGCCAGCAGTGGGATGCGTCGGAGAGCACCGCCCGCAAGGCCGTGGCCGACTTTGGCATCCAGTTCAACGAGGTCGACATGCCGGCCTTCCGCAAGGCCGCCGACCCGTTGCTGCAGCAGCACCTGCAGCAGCCGGAGCTGGCCGCACTCACCCGTCGCATCCGCGACTTCGCCTGAGGCCCGCCGCGATGTCCGACACGACTTCTGAAACCCTCGTCGACCTGCGCACGCTGCCGCAACGCGCGCTGGATCGCATTGCCGACGTTGCCATCTACATCGCCGTGGTCGCCCTGCTCGGGCTGGTGGTGGTGCAGGGCTGGCAGGTGTTTGCCCGCTACGTCATCAACGATTCGCCCAGCTGGACCGAACCGGTGACGCTGCTGCTGCTGGCCACGGCGATGAGCCTGGGCGCGGCCACCGGCGTGCACACCCGCCGTCACTTCGGCTTCTTCCTGCTGGCCGCGCACATGGGCCCCACTCTGCGCCGCGCGGTGGATGTATTCGCGTCGCTGGTGGTAGCGGTGCTGGGCGTGGTTATTGCCTGGTGGGCCGCGGTGCTGCTGCTCGATGGGCTGGATATCAAGACCGCCGGCGCCAACCTGCCGCAGAGCATCAACTACCTGCCGCTCTCCATCGGCGGTGCGTTGATGGCGATCTTTGCAGTGAACCAGATGGTGCAGGCCGCGCGACCGGCGCTGACCGACGCAGAAGGAGACCGCTGAATCATGGGTATTACGATCCTCTTCACCGTGTTCGCGGTGCTGCTGTTGTTGGGGGTGCCGGTGGCCTACGCGCTGGCGGCGGCCGCGCTGGCCGCGCTGTGGTACCTGGACCTACCGACGCTGGTGCTGGTGCAGCAGATCTCGGCCGGTACCGGTTCGGCCTCGCTGATCGCCATTCCGTTGTTCATCTTCGCTGGCGAAATCATGATGCGCGGCGGCATCTCCGAACGGCTCATCGCGCTGGCCTCGTCGCTGGTGGGGCGCATGCGGGGTGGCCTGGGCCAGGTGTCGATCCTGTCCTCGCTGTTCTTCGGCGGTGTGTCCGGTTCGGCGATTGCCGACGTATCGGCGGTCGGCGGCACGATGATTCCGCAGATGGTCAAGCGCGGTTACGACCGCGATTTCGCCGTGAACGTGAGCATCACCGCCGCGCTGGTGGCGCTGCTGGTGCCGCCCTCGCACAACCTGATCCTGTTCTCGGCCGCGGCCGGTGGTGGCCTGTCCATTGCCGACCTGTTCGCGGCGGGCATCGTGCCGGCGCTGTTGATGACGCTGGCACTGATGATCACCGGCTACGTGGTGGCACGCCGCCGTGGTTACGGGGTGGAAGTGTTCCCGGGCTGGCGCGCGGTGCTGCTGCGCATGGTGTCCGCCCTGCCCGGCCTGGGCCTGGTGGCGTTGATCTTCATCGGTATCCGCGCCGGCATCTTCACTGCGGTGGAGAGCGCGGCCATTGCCGTGGTCTACGCGCTGCTGGTGACCACGGTGCTGTACCGCCAGCTCAACTGGCGAGAGTTCCTGGGCACGGTGACCCATGCCGCGCGCAGCACCGGCGTGATCCTGTTCGTGATCGCCACCGCCGCCGTGTTCGGCTGGCTGCTGGCGTTCCTGCAGGTGCCGGCTGCGGCGGTGGACTTCCTGCAGTCGTTCGCGCACAGCCAGTTCATGGTGCTGCTGATGATCGTGGTGATGTTGCTGCTGCTGGGCACCTTCATGGACCTGGCACCGATGATCCTGATCTGCACGCCGATCTTCCTGCCAGTGGCCAAAGCCTACGGGATCGATCCGATCCACTTCGGGCTGGTGCTGGTGCTGACCGGTGGCCTGGGCCTGGTGACCCCGCCGGTGGGCTCGGTGCTGTTCATCGGCACGGCGATCGGCAAGATCAGCGTGGGCGAAAGCATGCGGTCGATCTGGCCGTTCTGGTTCGCGGCGCTGGGCGTGCTGCTGATCGTGACGTTCTTCCCACAGCTGTCGCTGTGGCTGCCGGCGCTGCTGCGCGCCTGACCGCGCGGCGGCTGCGTGCCGCCGTCGCTGATGTGGACAAGGGAGACACCGCATGCACCTGAAGACCCTGCTGGCCGGGCTGGCCACCGCTGGCCTGCTGCTGGCCAGCACCCTGCACGCCGCTGATGCGGCTGCGCCCACCTGGAAGCGCGGCATCGAGAACCAGCGCCAGGCCGACCTGGGCAACGGCACCTTCCTCAACCCGGTGTTCGCCGGCGACCGCCCGGATCCGTCGGTGCTGAAGGATGGCGACGACTACTACCTCACCCTGTCCTCGTTCGATGCCTACCCCGGCCTGCCGATCTGGCACTCGCGCGACCTGGTGAACTGGCAGCCGCTGGGCCATGCGATCACGAAGAACGTGGGGGCGATCTGGGCGCCGGACATCGTCAAGCACGACGGCCGCTACTTCATCTATTTCCCGGCGCGCACCGGCGAGACCCGCAGCAACTTCGTGGTGTGGTCGGACAACATCCGCGGACCGTGGAGCGAGCCGATCGACATCGGCCTGGGTGGCTACATCGACCCGGGCCATGCGGTGGGCGAGGACGGCAAGCGCTACCTGTTCCTCAGCGGAGGTGCCTACGTGCAGCTGGCCGACGATGGCCTGAGCGTGGTCGGCAAGCCCAAGCACGTCTACGACGGCTGGAAGTATCCGGAAAGCTGGGACGTGGAGGCCTATGCGCAGGAAGGCCCGAAGATCAACTTCCACAACGGCTGGTACTACATGACCACCGCCGTGGGCGGCACCGCCGGCCCGCCGACCGGGCACATGGTGATCACCGCCCGCTCGCGCTCGATCCACGGGCCGTGGGTGAACGCACCGAACAACCCGATCACCCGCACGAAGTCCGCCAGCGAACCGTGGTGGTCGCGTGGCCATGCCACCGTGGTGGAAGGCACCGACGGGCGCTGGTGGATGATCTACCACGGTTACGAGAACGGCTATTGGACGCTGGGCCGCCAGGCACTGCTGGAGCCGATCGAGTGGACCGACGATGGCTGGTTCGTGGCCAAGGGCGGCGACCTTGGCCAGCCGCTGGCCAAACCGTCCGGCGAGTCGGTCGGCCCGCACGGCATGGCGCTGTCGGACGACTTCACCGGCAAGACCTTGGGCGCGCAGTGGTCGTTCTTCAACCCGGCCCAGGACGAATACAAGCGGCTGGGCTTCGGTGCCGACGGGCTGACCGTGCAGGGCAAGGGCGACACCCCGAAGGACAGCTCGCCGCTGACCGCCATCGCCGGCGACCAGGCCTACCAGTTCGAGGTCGAAATGGACATCGCGCCCGGCGCGGTGGGCGGTGCCCTGCTCTTCTACAGCGACCGGCTGTACGTGGGCGTGGGCAGCAATGGCGAGAAGTTCATCATGCACCGCTACGGCGAAGAGCGCCCCACCCGGCTGGCCCCCAGTGCCAAAGGCGGCAAGCTGTGGCTGCGGGTGACCAACAACCGCCACATCGTGACCATCCATTCCAGCACTGACGGCAAAACCTGGCAGAAGTACCCGGTTCAGATGGAAGTCTCCGGCTACCATCACAATGTGGCCGGGAAGTTCCTCGCCCTGAAGCCGGCCCTGTACGCTGCCGGCGACGGCAAGGTGACCTTCCGCCAGTTCCGCTACCGCGCCCTCGATTGAGGGCGCCGGTAGACTCCTTCGACCTCTCATGGTTTGAACACATGTCACTGCGCAGCAAGACCGACCCGTCACCGCACGGGTTGACCAAGGGCAAGGCCGCCACGATCAATGACATCGCGCGGCTGTCGGGTGTATCCAAGAAAACGGTTTCTCGGATCATCAACAACTCGCCACTGGTGCGCAAGGACACCCGTGAGAAGGTGGAAACGCTGATGCGCGAGGTGGGCTACACGCCCGACCCGCTGGCGCGCGGGCTGGCCTTCCGGCGCTCCTTCCTGATCGGCATGGTCTACGACAACCCCACCGCGCAGTACATCGTGGACATGCAGTACGGCGCGCTGGACGCGCTGCGTGGCTCCAGCTTCGAACTGGTGGTGCACCCGTGCGATTCGCGCAGCCCCGGTTACATCGAAGGCGTGCGCCGCTTCGTGCAGCAGCAGAAGCTGCACGGGGTGATCCTGGTGCCGCGTGCCTCCGAAGACCAGGCGCTGGTGGACATGCTCGACGAGATCGGCTGCCGCTTCACCCGCATCGCCGCGCTGCCGCTGGATGACACCTCGCAGATGGTGGTGACCCACGACCGCGACGGCGCCGCCGAAGCGGCCGATTACCTGCTGTCGCTGGGCCACCGCGATATCGCGCTGGTCACCGGCCCCAGCGCCTACCGTTCGGCGCACGAGCGCACCGCCGGTTTCATCGATGCCCTCGCCCAGCGCGGGATCGAGCTGCCGCCCGGGCGCATCGTGGAGGCCGGCTACACCTTCGAATCCGGTGTGGCTGCCGCCGAGAAGCTGCTGCTGGGCAAGCAGCGCCCGACCGCGATCTTCACCGGTAACGATGAAATGGCCGCCGGCATCTACAAGGTGGCGCTGCGCGCGGGCATCAACATTCCGCGCCAGCTGTCCATCATCGGCTACGACGACAGCCCGCTGGCCTCACGCCTGTGGCCGTCGCTGACCTCGGTGCGCCGCCACACCCGCGACACCGGCCGCACCGCCGCGGCCATGCTGGTCCAGCCCGACGGCCAGGCCGCGCTGCAGATTGCCAGCGTGCGCCCGCACCTGATCGTGCGCGATTCCTGCCAGCCGCCTGAAGATTGATCGAACGATGCCGGTCACGACCAACGGTCGTGACCTACCGGCAAGCCAGTCCACCCGGCCGGCCCATGATCTGATTTCACCCGGTAGGCCACGACCGTTGGTCGTGACTTCCCACCGATCCCGCAATGCAAAATGACACCGGTTTCCTCCTTGGCTAGAATGGGGGAAATCGCGCCGGGGCCGCCCCGTCGGCCCACCCCTGCTCTGGAGACGCCATGTACTGCAAGACCCATTACGCCACCCATCCCGACGCCATCAAGGGCGCCAGCAACGACGACCTGCGCGAGCTGTACCTGCTCGACGGCCTGTTCAATGCCGACGCGGTGACCCTGAAGTACACCCACTACGAGCGCTTCGTGCTCGGCGGTGCGGCCCCGGTGAAGGGCCCGGTGGCGCTGCCGAAGCAGACCGAACCGGCCTCGGCCGCCGGCCATGCGTTCCTCGAGCGCCGCGAGCTGGGCGTGATCAACGTCGGCGCCGGCAGCGGCACCGTCACCGTCGATGGCACCGTGTACACGCTCGGCCCGAAGGATGGCCTGTACGTGGCCATGGGCAGCGAAGAGGTGGTGTTCGCCTCCGATGACGCCGCCACCCCGGCGCAGTTCTACCTGGCCTCGACCCCGGCGCATGCGCGCTTCGAGACCAAGCAGCTGTCGATCAAGGACGCCGTGGCGCTGGAGCGCGGCGCGCTGGAAACCAGCAACGAGCGCACCATCTACCAGTACATCGTGCCGGCCACCTGCCAGTCCTCGCAGCTGCTGCTGGGCCTGACCGTGCTGAAGCCGGGCAGCGTCTGGAACACCATGCCGCCGCACCTGCACGACCGCCGCAGCGAGGTCTATTTCTACTTCGACCTGGGCCAGAACGACCGCGTGTACCACTTCATGGGCGAGCCGGACGCGCAGCGCCACATCGTGATCCAGAACAACGAAGCGGTGGTGTCCCCGCCGTGGTCGATCCACATGGGTGCCGGCACCAGCAACTACGCCTTCATCTGGGCGATGGGCGGCGAAAACCTGGATTACACCGACATGCACGTGCTGGACATCTGCCAGCTCAAGTAACCCACACCGCATTGGATAAGGACCGTAACCGCAATGGCTAATCCGTTCAGTCTGGAAGGCAAGGTCGCCCTCGTCACCGGTGGCAACACCGGCCTGGGGCAGGGCATCGCCGTGGCGCTGGCCCAGGCCGGCGCTGACGTGGCCGTGGCCGGCATCGCGCCGCCCACCGACACCATCGCCAAGATCACCTCGCTGGGCCGCCGCTGCCTGGCGGTGGAAGCAAACTTGATCAGCATCGAGCCGGTGGAGCGGGTGATCCGCGAAACCATCGAAGGGCTCGGTGGCCTGGATATCCTGGTCAACAACGCCGGCCTGATCCGCCGCGCCGATGCGGTGGACTTCAGCGAGCAGGACTGGGACGACGTAATGAATGTCAACATCAAGTCCGCGTTCTTCATCTCGCAGGCGGCCGGCCGTCATTTCATCGCGCAGGGCCGCGGCAAGATCATCAACATCGCCTCGATGCTGTCCTTCCAGGGCGGGATCCGGGTGCCGTCGTACACCGCCAGCAAGAGCGGCATCGCCGGCATCACCCGCCTGTTGGCCAATGAGTGGGCCAACAAGGGCATCAACGTCAACGCGATCGCCCCGGGGTACATGGCCACCGACAACACCGCCGCGCTGCGCGCCGACGAGGACCGCAACAAGTCCATCCTCGACCGCATCCCGGCCGGCCGCTGGGGCACTCCGGAAGACCTCGCCGGTACGGCCGTTTTCCTGGCGTCGAGCGCGTCGGATTACGTGAACGGATCGGTCATACCGGTCGACGGTGGGTGGCTGGCGAGGTGATGCATGGGTATCGACCAACGGTCGATACCTGCCGCAACTGTCAAACGGTAGCGCCGGCCGTTGGCCGGCCCTCCTGGAGCCCGAACATGCACCGCTTCCTGCTCCCGATTCTTCTGTTGTTCGCGGCCGGCGCCGCGCACGCGGCGCCGCACCGCATCTTCATCGCCGGCGATTCCACCGCCGCCGATTACGGCCCCGAACGCGCGCCGCTGATGGGCTGGGGCCAGGCCCTGCCGAGCTACCTGAACCCCGCCGTCTGGCAGGTCCGCAACCACGCCAAGGCCGGCCGCAGCGCCCGCAGCTTCATCGAGGAAAAGCGCCTCGACGCCATCGCCGCCGAGCTCCAGCCGGGCGACGTGCTGCTGATCCAGTTCGGCCACAACGATGCCAAGTTCGAAGACCCCACGCGCTACGACGACCCGGACACCGCCTACCCGCAGTACCTGATGCGCTATGTGCAGCTGGCCCGCGACAAGCGCGCCACGCCGGTGTTGATCACCCCGGTGGCGCGGCTGCTGTATGACTTCGGTTCGCTGCTGGACACGCACGGGCTATACACCCAGGCGGTGAAGCAGCTGGCCGCGCGCGAACAGGTGGCGCTCATCGACCTCAACGCCAGCTCCACCCGCTGGATCCGCGCGCTGGGCGAGCAGGGCGCCAAGCCCTACTTCATGTTCGTACCCGAACAGAACAAGGCGGACGGCACCCACTTCAGCACCGCCGGCGCCACCGCCGTGGCCTGCCTGGTGCTGCGCGACTGGGTGGCGTTGACGCCCGGGCTGAAACCGGCCTTGAAGCGCGACATCGATTGCGACGTAAGCCAGCCGGCAGGGCAGGGCAGCGACCCGGCCAGGCCCTCGCGCGTGGTCCACGAGCGCGATATCGGCATTTCCCAGCCGGGCCCGCATGGCGGCGCCGGGCCGACCACCGCCTACCCGTTCTTCGCCGACGACAAGGACCTGCCGTTCGTGCTGCGCAAGCGCGTGCTGCACAAGGGCGCGGGCATCGGCCTGCACCCGCAGCACAAGGACGAGATCTATTACATCGTCAGCGGACAGGGCAGCTACGTGCTGGATGGCAAGCAGTACGACGTGGCGGCCGGCGACGCCCTGCTGACCCGGGTGGGCAGCCTGCATGCGCTGCAGCAGCGCGGGGAGCAGGATCTGGTGGTGCTGCTGGCGTATCCGCGGTGAGAGCGCAGCCGGGCAGGGCCCGGCTCTACCGACGTTAATCTTCAAAAGCTTCTTAGTCTTTTGAAATTTAGTCAGGTAAACTTCAAAAGACACTGATGTTTTTGAAGGATGGCGCGCTAAACTTCAAAAGCGTACAGTGCTTTTGAAGTTTAGGCCTCGGAGGGTTCCATGCGACGGGAAGACATAGCGGCCCCGCTGCGCCAGTACCTGGTGCCCGTCGAAGGCCGGCCGAATCTGGTGGCCATGACAGCCCCGCCCACCCCGCGCAGGCTGCCTCCAGGGCAGTCGGGCAACCGCCAGCTGTTCGTCGACGCCAACGCGGGCCTGGCGCGGCTGGAACAGGCCATGCGGCAATGGCCGACCCCTGACCTGGTCACCCGTACCCTGGCGCGACGCGAAGCCGTGCAGAGCTCCCAGATCGAAGGGACCCAGACCGACCTGGACCAGCTGCTGGTGTACGAAGCTACCCTTGGCCTCGACGGCCTGCCCGCCGACGTGTTGGTCACCAAGCGCTACGTGCAGGCGTTGCAGGGCGGCCTGGAAGCGGTGAGGGAGCGGGGTAGATCCGCCATCGGCCTTGCGCTGGTCAACCACCTGCACGCAGTGCTCATGCAGGACACACCGGAGGACTTTCCAAAGGGCAGTTATCGGCAGGAACAGGCCGTCATCGGACCATTGGGAGGACGTCCTGAAGACGCACGCTTCGTTCCTTCGCCGCCGGATCGGATCGGCGAGGCGATGCAGGAACTGGAACGCCAGATGCTGCAGTACCAGGCGGCGGAAGACGAACAGTTCGAACTGAACATCCTTGCCCAGCTCGCCATCGCGCACGCTCAGTTCGAAACCATCCACCCTTACCAGGATGGCAATGGACGCACCGGTCGGCTGCTGATGCCGCTGATACTGGCGGGAGAAGGGTATCCACCGCTATACCTGTCCGGCGCATTACTCCGCAGCAAGGACAGCTACTACGACGCGCTCAACCAGGTGCAGATCAAAGGCAACTGGGTACCGTGGATGGACATGGTCTCCAGGGCCGTGGTGGAGTCGGCCAACGATGCGATCGCCATAGCCGAGGACATGCAATCGCTCGTAGCGGAGTGGTCGGAGAAGGTAAGCCGCTATCGCGGTGATTCCGTTGCGCGTCGACTTCCGGCGCTGCTGGTGGGCCATCCGGTGGTCACGGCGTCACAGGTTGCTTCGCTGCTGGAGGTGTCTGACCGGTCAGCGCTTACCGGCATCTATGCGCTGGAGGAAGCCGGCATCCTGTCGAAGGGCAGCGAGAAGAAGTGGGGCAGGACTTACCACGCCCACGCCGTGCTCAGGCGACTCAACCAGCCACCGTTGCGCGTGGCCCAGCGACCTCGCTGAAAGCAGCCGGGCAGGGCCCGGCGCTACGGTCAAACGTCGCCGCCTTCCGCCCAGCCTTCGCCGGTGCCCTTCTGGAACACGCGGTCGCCGTCCTGCACGTCGCCGGCCGGCAGGTGCTCCTGCGTTTCCAGCGCGGCGTAGATCGGGGTGAAGTCCGGCGCGGTCGCTTCCATCAACTGCTCGTAGCTGTCGATGACGAAGTAGGTTTTCTGGAAGGTGTCGATGCGGTAGCGGGTGCGCATGATGCGCTCCAGCTCGAACCCGATCCGGTTCGGCGCGGCCGATTCGAGCGAGTACAGGGATTCACCCTTGGACGAAACGATGCCCGCGCCGTAGATGCGCAGCCCTTCGGGCGTGTTGATCAGGCCGAATTCCACCGTGTACCAGTACAGGCGGGTGAGGTGCTGCAGCGCTTCGGGGCCGATCGCGTGCGCCTTGACCCCGCCGCGGCCGTAGGCGGCCATGTAATCGGCGAACACCGGGTTCATCAGCAGCGGCACGTGCCCGAACAGGTCATGGAACATGTCCGGTTCGGCGATGTAGTCGATCTGGTCCGGGCGCCGGATCCACCAGGTGACCGGGAAACGGCGGTTGGCCAGGTGGTCGAAGAAATCCAGTTCCGGCAGCAGGCCTTCCACGCCGACCAGGGTCCAGCCGGTGGCGGCGCCCAGCACTTCGTTGAGCTGGTCGAAGCGCGGAATCATGTGCGCGTTCATGCCCATCTCGTCCTGCGCCTGCAGGAACTCCTTGCTGGCGCGGCCCACCAGCAGCTCACGCTGGCGCTGGTACAGGGTGCTCCAGGTGGCGTGGTCGTCGGCGGTGTAGCTTTCCCACGGCTGTTCCACCACGGCGGTGGTGTACACCGGCACGTAGCCCTTGTCGGTCTGCTGGTGTTCGACGCGGCGGGGGGCGGTGGCGGTTTCCATCGAGGTGGGCTCCTGGGAAGTGACCCCTTGATGCTAGGGCAGGGCGCGCGCAAGAGGATTGCAAAGTTGCACGGATCTGCCGATCTGGCGCAATATCGTTGCGTCCAATCAATGTTGCGGAGCAGCAATGTCCGGAGATGCCCAGTTCGACCGCACGGATCTGCGTCTTCTGGCGGAGATCCAGCAACATGGTCGCGCCACCAACGCCGAACTGGCGGCGCGGGTGAACCTGTCCCCGTCAGCCTGCCTGCGGCGGGTACAGCGGCTGGAGAGCGAGGGTGTCATCGCTGGTTACGGCGCGCGGCTGGAACCGCGCCGGATCGGGCTGGGGCTGCAGGCCTTCGTGCGCGTGCAGCTGGAAAAGCACGACCAGCACGCCATCGGCGTGTTCGCCGACAGCGTGGTGGACTGGGATGAAGTGGTGGCCTGCCATGCGCTGACCGGCGACATGGATTACCTGCTGCACATCTACGTGCGCGACCTGGAGCATTTCTCCAGCTTCCTGCTGGACAAGCTGCTCAATGCCGCCGGCGTGGCCGACGTGAATTCCAGTTTCGTGCTGCGCACGGTGAAGGACTTCAGGGCGTTGCCATTGTCGCAACTCGAATAGGCGACGGCAGCCACGCAGGGCGTGGCTCTACGCGCACTTCTCTTTTCGGCCCATCAGTTTTCCCACGCGCGAGGGCTCGTCGCACTTCGGCGGCGGCGGTGGCGGGGCCAGTGCCGCGGCGCGGGCCTTCTGCAGCTGCTGGATCTTGGCGCGGATCTGCGGCATCGCGGCCATGGCGGCCTTTTCGCCTTCCAGGATGGCGTAGCCGCGCTGGCTGAAATCGGCCGCGCCGATGTCCAGCACCTTGGGGCGGATGATGATGTCCGCGCGCGCCAGCTCCTGCTCGCCCAGGCGCTGGCCCATGATCGAGATGGACTGGTTGACGATGCCCAGCATGCCGGTCGGCGATTTACCGCTGGCCTTGCTGGAAATATCCACGGCGATGACGAAGTCCGCGCCCAGCTGGCGCGCGGCATCCACCGGCACCGGGCTGACCACGCCACCGTCGACGAACAGGTTGCTGCCGATCTTCACCGGTTCGAACACGCCCGGGATGCTGCTGGAGGCACGCACGGCTTGGCCGACGTTGCCACGCACGAATACCGCGCGGTCGCCGGTATCCAGGTTGGTTGCCACAGCGGCGAACGGCTTCTTCAGCTTTTCGGCGGGCTTGTTGTTGACCTGCGCATTGACGTAATCCTGCAGCTTCTGGCCCTGCACCAAGCCGCCGGAGAACAGGCGCACGTCGCGGATGCTGGCTTCATCCAGGGCCACGGCCTTGGACTGCATCTCGAACGCATCCATGCCACTGGCATACAGCGCGCCGACCACGCTGCCGGCGCTGGTGCCGGACACCACCACAGGCTCGAAGCCATTGGCTTCCAGCATCTTGATCACGCCGATATGCGCGAAGCCCTTGGCCGCACCGCCGCCGAGCGCGATGCCGATCTTCACCGGCTTGGCCGGCACCACCGTGGCGGCTACCGGCGGCGGGGTCGGGCGAACAGCTTCACCGCCGCAGCCAGCCAGCAGGCCGAGCAGGGCAACGGACAGCGTGAGACGGGTGCGGCGGAAGGCGGTCATGGGCGTGGCGAAATGTGAATGGGCGATAGCATACCGGTAGTGCCGGCCCATGGCCGGCAGCCACGCAATGCACGGTTATGCGAGGTTGCCAGCCATGGGCCGGCGCTACCAAAAGAGAAGGCCCGCACTTGCGGGGCCCTCCCAGATGCCTTTCGGCCAACGTCTGCAGCCTACGGGCTGCCAAACGACCCCTCAATGATTGAAGCCGGCGTGGAATGTCGCTGTGGGCCTCAGAACCGGTTGTCGCCATCCAGGATCCGCCCCAGCCCACCCAGCACCGAGCCTTCGCCGCGGCTCTGCCCGCCGCCCTGCGGTGCGGCCATCCACATGCGGCCGGCCAGGCGCGAGAACGGCAGCGATTGCAGCCACACCTTGCCCGGGCCGGTCAGGGTGGCCAGGAATACGCCTTCGCCACCGAACACCATGCTCTTGATGCCAGCCACGCGGCGCACGTCCATGTCCACGCTGGCGTGGAAGGCGACCACGCACCCGGTGTCCACGTCCAGCCGTTCGCCCGCCGCCAGCTCACGTTCCACCACGCAGCCACCGGCATGCACGAAGACCCAGCCGTCGCCTTCCAGCTTCTGCATGATGAAGCCCTCGCCGCCGAACAGGCCGGTCATGATCTTCTGCTGGAAATGCACGCCGATCTGCACGCCGCGCGCGCCGGCCAGGAAGCTGTCCTTCTGGCAGATCAGGCGGCCGCCGTGCTGGTCCAGCTTCATCGGCAGCACCGTGCCGGGATAGGGCGCGGCGAAGGCGACCTTGGCCTTGCCGTGGCCGGTATGGGTGTACAGCGTGGCGAACAGGCTTTCGCCGGTCAGTACGCGCTTGCCGGCCGACATCAGCTTGTCCATGAAGCCGCCGCCCTGGCCGCTGTGCGAGCCATCGCCGAACACGGTGTCCATCTGCACCGACGCATCCTTGAACATCAGCGCGCCGGCCTCGGCGATGGCGCTTTCGCCAGGGTCCAGCTCGATTTCCACGAACTGCATCTCATGGCCGACGATGCGGAAATCGATGTCGTCGGCACGCTGGCTGCGGCCTCCCGCGCCCGGCATCGGCGGCGGGGTAGCGACAGGCGCGGTGGCGCCGGCCTGCAGTTCCGGCACGTCGGCAATGGCCATCCAGCCGCTCATGCCCTCGCACCACACCAGCGCACGCGGATTGGCGCGGGCGTACTGGCGGGCGGCGTCGTCGCCGAGGGGGCCAACGCGGTCGGCCTGGCCGGAGGAATGGAAGTACCACTGGGTCATCGCGCACCTGTGTGTGATGCCGGGCATCGGCCTGGCTGAAGGCGTTCATCCTGCCAGAAGGCAGGGTCGCCGGGCACCGGCCACCAGTACCGGATTCGTCAACCGGCGGCGGCGGGTTGCCTTCACATCTGGGGGCGCGGATCTTGGTAATGAAAGATCCGTATTTGCGACGCTGTTGTTGTACTGCAACAATTGTCTGGTAGCGCCGGTCCACCACCCTTCCCAACACAGCCTAATCGCCATGTTCCCGAACCGCACTGCCCACGGCCGTACTCCGTCCGTGCATCCCCTCGTTGTCGCTCTTGCCGCCCTGCTGCCATTGACGGCCGCAGCCCAGGACGCCCCCGCCACCAAGGATCCGGTTGCACTGGACACCCTGCAGGTCACGGCCCAGCGCCGCGTCGAAAACGCCAAGGACGTGCCGGTCTCGATCTCGGCCATCCAGGGCGAAAAGCTCGACGTGCTCGGTTCGGCCGGCGACGACATCCGCTTCCTGTCGGCCCGCGTGCCGAGCCTGAACATCGAATCGTCCTACGGCCGTGCCTTCCCGCGCTTCTACATCCGCGGCCTGGGCAACACCGATTTCGATCTCAATGCCTCGCAGCCGGTGTCGCTGGTGTATGACGATGTGGTGCAGGAGAGCCCGCTGCTGAAGGGCTTCCCGCTGTTCGACCTGGCCGGCGTGGAAGTACTGCGCGGCCCGCAGGGCACGCTGTTCGGGCGCAACACGCCGGCCGGCGTGGTGAAGTTCGATTCGGCCCGTCCGTCGCAGGATGCCGATGGTTACGTCAAGGTCTCCTACGGCACCTATGACACCTGGAACACCCAGGCCGCCTACGGTGGCCCGCTGACCGACCGCTGGTCCGCGCGCGTGTCGGCGCTGTACCAGCGCCGCGACAACTACGTGGACAACACCCGCCCGAACGCACCGGCCGAAGGCTTTGAAGGCTACGACGAAGCCGCGGGCCGCGTGCAGTTCCTGTACGAAGGCGACGAGTTCGAGGCGCTGTTCAACCTGCACAAGCGCAAGCTCAACGGCACCGCGCGCCTGTTCCGCGCCAACATCATCCAGCCGGGCAGCAATGCGCTGGTGGAAAACTTCGACCGCGACAAGGTCTCCAACGACGGCGAGAACTTCTCCGAGCTGGAAACCTGGGGCGGCAGCGCACGCCTGCAGTGGAACCTGGGCGGCGTGACGCTGCACTCGATCACCGGCTATGAAACCGCCGAATCGCTCAACCATGGCGATATCGACGGCGGCTACGGCGCCAGCTTCCTGGGCGCGGGCAACTACGGCCCGGGCTTCATTCCGTTCCCGTCCGAATCGGCCGACGGCCTGCCGCACCACCGCCAGTGGACCCAGGAATTCCGCGTGGAATCCAACGAATGGGGCCGCTTCGACTGGCAGGCGGGCGTGTTCTACTTCGATGAAGACGTCACCATCGACAGCTTCAACTACGACTCGCTGACCCCGGGCAACCCGCAGACCGGCCATGCCGTGCAGAGCCAGCGCAACAAGGCGTGGGCGGCATTCGCCTCCGGCGATTTCGACGTCACCGACAATTTCAAGCTGCGCGGCGGCGTGCGCTACACGCAGGACAAGAAGGACTTCACCGCCAGCGTGCTGCAGGCGGTGCCGGGCGGTACCCCGGTCAGTGGCCCGTACCTGGCCAACACCGATGTCGACGATGTCAGCTGGGACCTGAGCGGTGTGTACCAGGTCACCGACAACTTCAACGCGTATGCACGCGTGGCCAAGGGCTTCCGCGCCCCGTCCATCCAGGGCCGCCTGGCCTTTGGTGGCGTGTCGCAGGCCGATTCGGAGAAGGTGATTTCGTATGAGATCGGCGTCAAGGCCGACCTGTTCGACCGCCGCGCGCGCCTGGGCTTCAACATCTTCCGCTACAACGTGGATGGCCAGCAGTTGATCGCAGTGGGCGGCAGCAACAATACCGCCACCCTGCTCAACGCGGACAAGACCATCGGCCAGGGCGCGGAGCTGGACTTCGAAGCCTACCTGACCGACCACGTGCTGCTGACCCTGGGCAGCAGCTACAACGACACCGAGATCAAGGACCGCGACCTGGCGGTGGCGATCTGCGGTGGCGGCTGCACCATCACCGACCCGACCACGGTGATCAACGGTGGCACCTACGCGCTGGTCAACGGCAACCCGTTGCCGCAGGCGCCGAAGTGGATCCACAACATGACGCTGCGCGCTGGCTTCCCGATCACCGATGCCAGCGAGCTCTACGTCTACACCGACTGGGCCTACCGCAGCGCGGTGAACTTCTTCCTGTACGAGTCGCCGGAATTCCGCAGCCGCTCGTCGCTGGAAGGCGGCCTGCGCCTGGGTTACAACTGGGATTACGGCCAGTACGACGTGGCCGTGTTCGGTCGCAACCTGACCAACCAGACCCGCGTGGTGGGTGCCATCGACTTCAACAACCTGACCGGCTTCCTCAACGAGCCGCGTACGTTTGGCGTGGAGTTCACCGCGAAGTTCTGATGTCGCGGATGATGGCTTGAATCGAAAACGGCGCGGAGAGATCCGCGCCGTTTTTGTGTGTGGTGAAACCGTACCGCGAAACTCAGAGCGCGCTGGCGGGTCGGATCTTCAGCACGGTCTCTTCCGCCGCGCAGTTACGGCTGACACTCGCGCCGGTCTTTCTCGCTGCCGCGATTTCCTTGCGTGCGGCCAGCAGGTCGCGGTTGAAGGCGGCGTTGTCGTGCAGCCTGGCCACGGCTGCCGCGCCCATGAAGCGTCCTTCCAGGATGTCGCTCTGCCAGTGCACGTTGCACACCAGCCGGCTCTCGCCGTAGTTGCGGCCGCGGGCCTGGATGGCGTCGGCGCGCTCGGGGACGATCTCCGACAGGATCAGCGCCCATGCCCAGCCGATCGAGGTGTGGCCGGACGGGTAGGAGCCGTTCTTGCGCAGGCCCTCCTCATCCTCCGGCGTGCAGGTGGGTTCGCCATTGACCTTGAACGGGCGCGCGCGCTGGTAGTGGTGCTTGGCGGCCCGGGTGGCGGCGCTGGCATCGATGCGGCTGCGCTCCAGCAGGCGGTACAGCGCGGGGGTCTTCTGCGCGTCCACGTCCAGCCCGATCGCGCAGGCGAACTGGTTCGCGCCTTCCGGGAAGCCCAGCTCGGCATCGCGGTGGGCCTGGGCGAATCGCGGGGTGTCGCGCAGCGCGCGCGCCTCCCGGCTGACCTGCTCGTCCAGCGCGAAGCCGGCCGAGCCCGCCGCCGGCGGGGCCGGCACCAGCGCCAGGCTGTCCGGCACCGCGTCCGCCGCCAGGTAGCCCACCGCCTTGGTGACCACCGAGGCTTCCACCGGGGTGGTCGGCGCGGCCACCGTGGTACAGCCGGCCAGGGCCGCGATCAGGGCGGTGGCCAGCAGGGGGCGCAGGAAGGGGGCGGAAGCGGCAACGTGCATCGGCAGGTCTCAAAAGCGTGAAGCCCGCATGATCGCAGCTTCCCGGGCGCCTGCCAGCGGCCACTGGTCATGCCGCCAGACCCGGCATGGCGCAGTGCAGCGCGGCGTTGGGAGTCGTTTCAAATGATAGGAACCCTCTACTGGTTCACGGAAACCGATTCGCATGCGGAATAGCTTCTGTCGGCAATCAGGGGGATCACCGGTAGGGCGGGGCGTGCCCCGCCGAGCAAAGGGAGTCACAGGATGCAAAGCACTGCAGTGGGGAAGGGCGTGGGCCTGGCCCTGGGAATGATGCTGGCGTGTGCCAGCGCGCACGCCGCCGACGTGGTGGGCGTGGCGTTCGTACACGGCACCGGCAAGCAGACCGATGCGCGCGCCGATTACTGGCAGCCGGGCATCATCGACACCGTTCGCCAAGGCCTGCCCAACAGCGCCAATTACACCGTGGTGAACTGCGATTTCGAGCAGTACATGTGGAAGCCGGAAGCAGCCGGCTGCCTGGCTGGCCAGCTAACCACGTTCATCAACACGCGTGGCATCACCAAGCTGGTGGTGATCACCCATTCCAACGGCGGCAACGTGGTGCGCTGGATCCTGTCCAATCCCACCTACGACAGCCGCTACCCCAAGCTCATCCAGACCATCAGCAAGGTCACCGCGCTGGCGCCGTCGTCGGCCGGCACGCCGCTGGCTGATGCGGTGCTCAACGGCAACGCCTTCGAAGCCTCGGTCGGTTGGCTGCTGGGTTACCAGAACGATGCGGTGCGCATGCAGCAGGTGGGCTGGATGGCCACCTACAACGCGCAGAACCTGTACGGCACCGCCGGCCGCCCGGCGCTGCCCAGACCGTTCCGCGCGGTGGTGGGCTCGGATGTGGAATCGGCGGTGTGGGACAGCAACAGCTACTGCGGTGGCTATGCGCAGAACGTGGGGCTGGAGCTCACCCAGAACTGGCTCAACAGCTGTTCCGATGGCTTCCTGGAATGCAGCAGCCAGAAGGCGGCGGGCAGCGTGCTGTTCACCGACAAGGCGCGCACCAACGGCGCCGAACCGCTCAGCCACAACCAGAGCCGCCGCGAATGCTTCGGCCTGGGCGCGATCCTGCGCAACGACCTGACCCTCTGAGGAGCACGCCATGACGTCACGATTGATGCTTGCCATGGCCGTAGCCTCGGCGCTGTTCGCGCTGCCGCTGCACGCCGCCCAACCGCTGCAGGCCGCGCGCGGCACCGACCAGGTGGCCCCGCGCGTGGAACGCGCGCCGATGCCCGATGCCACGGTGGAACGCGCCCCCGTGCGCTTTGCCTGGGCATTGGCCCCGACCCAGCCGCTGAGCGCACCGGCCCCGTTCGTCGCACTGAGCCGCAGCTACTGGGACACCGTGGATGCGGCCACGCTGCAGCGCGGCCTTGCGCTGCCGCTGACCGCGCCGGATGCGGTGATCCAGGTCAGCCCGGTGCAGGGCGCCCGCGCGCTGGAGGTGGAGCAGCTGCAGGTTCGCGACCCCTCCGGTGCCATGGCGCTGGACAAGGTGGTGGATGCCCAGCAGCTGCGCGCTGCCGGCATGGGCGTGGGCGAGGGCAGCGCGATGGCGCGCACCGGCGCCAGCACCGCGGTGGGGACCTATCGCCTGCAGGCGCCGCAGGCCCAGGGCCGTTACGTGGTGCAGGTGCTGGAGCCCAACAGCCCGATCGCGCTGACCCTGCAGGCCGACCGCCGGCAGGTGCTGGCCGGCGGCAGCGTGGTGCTGAACGCACGCCTGCAGCACGACGGCGGCAACGCGGCGCTGGCGGCCGGGCGTTCGGTGGCGCGCACGCTGCCGGCGGGCGGCGAAGCGCTGCTGGTGGCACCGGACGGCCGCAGCTGGCCGGTGCCGCTGGTGGCCGGCAAGGACGGCCTGCGTGCGCAGGTGAACATTCCCGAGGATGTGGGGCAGGCACAGGGGCTGTGGGAACTGCAGGCCTTCGTCACCGCGCAGGGCGTGCAGCGGGATGCCAAGGTGGCGTTCGCGGTGGCCCGGCCGACGGCGCGCTTCAGTGGCCAGGTCGAGGTGGATGCCGCCCGGCGCCAGGTGCGGCTGCCGCTGCAGATCGGCGCGCCGGGTCGTTATGAGGCACGCGGCACGCTGCACGCCACCGGGCCCGACGGAAAGCTGCACCCTGTGGCACAGGCGCACAGCGCGGCGTGGTTCGATGCGGCCGGTGCCGGCGAACTGCTGCTGGCCTTCGATACCGTGGCGCTGCCGGGTGGCTACAGCGCCCCGTTCGAACTGCGTGACCTGCAGTTGCAGGACCAGGGCCGGATGGCCCCGATCGAAAGCCGCGCGGTCGCGGTGCGGTTCTGAAACACGCCGGGGGCGGCCGCGCCGCCCCCGGTTGTCACCCTGCGAACGCGGTCAGGCGACCGTCATGCTCGATTACCTGGATCGGCCCGCCGAATACCTCTGACAACGGCCCATCCCGCAGCAAATGCGCGCGCGTGCCATCGGCCGCGATCCGGCCGCCACGCAGCAGCACCACGCGTTCGATTTCCGGAATCACCTCTTCGATGTGGTGGGTCACCAGCACCAGCGTGATGCCCTGCGCGGCCAGCGTGCGCATGGTGGCGATCAGGTGCTGGCGCGCCACCAGGTCCAGCCCGGTGGAGGGCTCGTCCAGCAGCAGCGCCTGCGGCCGGTTCACCAGCGCCCTGGCAATCAGCACGCGCCGGGTTTCACCGGCGGAAAGTTCGGCATAACCCCGGTGCAGCAGCGGCAGCGCGCCGGTCAGCGCCAGCGTCTCGCGCACCCGAGCGCGCATGTCGTCGGTGACCTCGCGGAACGCGGGCACCACGAAGCTGGCGAAGAAGCCCGACAGCACCGCTTCCTCCACGGTCAGCCCGGGCATGTCGGCCAGGTTGCTGCTCAGGTCGCCGGTGACGATGCCCAGCTGCGAGCGCAGCCGGTCCACCTGCCAGCGGTTCTGCCCCAGCACGCGGACCGCGACAGTGCCGTCGGCATGCGCCAGCGGGTACAGCTCACGGGTGATGAGCTTGATGAAGGAGGATTTGCCGCAGCCGTTGGGGCCCAGCAGCGCGGTGTGCTGGCCCTGGGCGATGCGCAGGCTCAGGTCATGCAGCACGCGGACCTGCCCACGGATGACGCAGGCGCGGTCGAGTTCGATCAGGGGGGCGGCGGCGGCAACGGCCGGCGGTGGGGTGGCAACGGTCATGAATGCGGGGGCAATGCTCACGAAGGGGGAAAACAACTGAATGACTGCGCAAAAATCGCATCAGACGGATGAAGTTTGCAACGTCTGGCCCCATCATGGCCCTACCTGTACCCGTTTCCCTGCTGGCCATCACGGCCCGGAGTCCTGCGATGCTCGATACCCTCATCAACTTCCTGACCGGCGGTGTAGTCGGCCTCGGCTGGTGGGGCATGGGCCTGGTGCTGCTGGTGTTCACCCAGCTGACCATCTTTGCCGTCACGCTCTACCTGCATCGCAGCCAGGCGCACCGCGGCGTGGATTTCCACCCGGTCATCGCGCACTTCTTCCGCTTCTGGACCTGGCTCACCACCTCCATGATCACCAAGGAGTGGGTGGCCATCCACCGCAAGCATCACGCCAAGGTGGAAACCGAGGAAGACCCGCACAGCCCGGTGACCAAGGGTATCGGTACGGTGTTCTGGCGCGGCGTGGAGCTGTACCGCGAAGCCCGTGGCATGCGCGCGGACATCGAGCAGTACGGCCGTGGCGCCCCGGAAGACTGGATCGAGCGCCACCTGTACACCCCGCACGCCAACCTGGGCCCGGTGGCCCTGTTCGCGGTGAACCTGCTGCTTTTCGGCCTGCCCGGCGTTGCCCTGTGGGCGATCCAGATGGCGTGGATTCCGTTCTGGGCCGCCGGCGTGGTCAACGGCCTGGGCCACTGGTGGGGCTACCGCAACTTCGAATCGGCCGATACCTCCACCAACCTCACCCCGTGGGCGTTCTGGATCGGCGGCGAAGAGCTGCACAACAACCACCATGCCTTCCCCAGCTCGGCGCGCTTCTCGATGCGCCGCTGGGAGTTCGATATCGGCTGGGCGGCGATCCGTGGCCTGCAGGCCGTGGGCCTGGCCAAGGTGCTGCGCGTGGCGCCCAGCATGGACGTGCGCCCGAACATCGCCGTGCCCGATGCCGAAACCCTGAAGGCGCTGCTCTCGCACCGCTTCCAGGCCATGACCGATTACCAGCGCAATGTGTTCGTGCCGGCGCTGCGCGAAGAAGCCGCGTTTGCCGGCGCCAAGCTGCGCAAGCTGTTGCCGCGCCGCATGCGCCGGGGCCTGGTCAACGATGGCCGCTGGCTCAAGCCCGATTGCCGCGCCGAGCTCAGCAGCTGGGTCGAACAGCGCCCGCGCATCCGCGTGCTGGTTGAACACCGCGCGCGCCTGGCCGCCCTGCTGGAAGCCCGTGGCAACGATGCCGCCGAACGCCTGAAGCTGCTCCAGGCCTGGTGCCATGAAGCCGAGGCCAGCGGCATCGCCGCGCTGCAGAACTACGCCGCGCGCCTGAAAGGCTACGCGCTGACGGCGCACTGACCAGTGCGGCGTTTTTCCTGCGCGTCCCTGCTGCTGCTTGCCGCCTCCGCGCAGGCCCAGGTCACCGATACCGGCAGCTACCTGCAGCGCATGGATACCGACGGTGACGGCAAGGTCAGCGTCGAGGAATACGTGCAGTGGATGATGTACGCCTTCGACCGCATGGACCGCAACGCCGACGGCGTGCTCAGCGCCGATGAACTGCCCGGCGGCAAGGGCAAGCCGATCACCCGCGAACAACAGCGGCAGACGATCATCGAACGCTTCCACAAGCAGGACGCCAACGGCGACGGCTTCCTGAGCGCGAAGGAATTGTCCGCCCCACCGCGATAACCCCCATGCCCGAACTTCCCGAAGTAGAAACCACCCGCCGCGGCCTGGCCCCGCACCTGGAAGGCCGCCGCGTGCATGGCGTGATCCTGCGCCGGCCGGACCTGCGTTGGCCGATTCCCGACGAAATCAGCGCGCTGCTGCCCGGCCAGGCGATTGAAGGCGTGCGCCGCCGCGCCAAATACCTGCTGCTGGATACCGCCATCGGCAGCGCGGTACTGCACCTGGGCATGTCCGGCAGCCTCCGTGTACTACCGGGGGACACCCCGGTCCGCGCGCACGACCATGTCGATATCAGCCTGGACAACGGCCGCCTGCTGCGCTTCAACGACCCGCGCCGGTTCGGCAGCCTGCTCTGGCAGCCGGCCGGGGACACCCACCCGCTGCTGGCCGGGCTGGGCCCGGAGCCGCTGGACGATACGTTCGACGGCGACTACCTGTTCCAGCGCAGCCGTGGCCGCAGCGCCTCGGTGAAGACCTTCCTGATGGACCAGGCCATCGTGGTCGGGGTGGGCAACATCTACGCCGCTGAAAGCCTGTTCATGGCCGGCATCAATCCCCTGCGCGAGGCCGGGAAGATCTCGCGCGAACGCTACCAGCGGCTGGCCACGGCAGTGAAACAGATCCTGGGCCACGCCATCACCCGCGGCGGCACCACCCTGCGTGATTTCATCAATCCGGACGGCGCCCCGGGCTATTTCGAGCAGGACCTGCTGGTCTACGGGCGTGAAGGCGAGCCCTGCCGGCAGTGCGGCCGGGCCCTGCGCCACGCCACCATCGGCCAGCGTGCCAGCGTCTGGTGCGGTCACTGCCAGCGCTGAACTGTCCTACGCATCTGCAGGAAGCGGCGCTATAGTCGGGCAAACGTCACCGGCGGGGGTGTGCGATGGACGAAAGCCCGGATATCACCGTATGGCTCGATTCGGCCCGCGCGGGCGACCGCGCCTCGCTGGACCGGGTGCTGACCCTGCTCTACCAGGAACTGCACAGCATGGCCCGGCGCCAGCTGGCCGGGCAGCAGGGCCGCACGCTGGATGCCACTTCCCTGGTCCATGAGTCCTACCTCAAGCTGCTGGGCGCACGCGGCGCGGCGCGGTTCGAGGACCGCGCGCACTTCTTTGCCTACGCCGCCTCGGCCATGCGCAGCGTGGTGGTGGATTACGCGCGCAACCGCCTGGCGCGCAAGCGCGGCGGCGATCTGAAGCGCGTGGCGGAAATACCCGAGAACAGCAGCAGCGGCGTGCGCCTGGATGAGGACCTGCTGGCGCTGGACGTGGCGCTGGCGCGGCTGCAGGCCGTGGACAACCACCTGGCCAAGGTCGTGGAACTGCGCTACTTCGCGGGGTTGTCCGAGCAGGAAATCGCCGACCTGTGCCAGCGCTCTGAGCGCAGCATCCGGCGCGACTGGCAGAAGGCACGGATGTTCCTGCTGGCGTCGGTCCGCGAGGACTGAGCGCAGCGGTAGTCAGGGGAAAGGACGATGGACGCAGTGCGCTGGCGGCAGCTGTCCACGCTGCTGGATCAGTTGCTGGAAATGCCGCACGCCCAGCGCAGCGCGCGCCTGGCGCAGCTGCGTGCGGCCGATGCCACCCTGGCCGACGACCTGGAGCGGTTGCTGGAGCACGAGCAGGAGAGCCAGGAATTCCTGGCCCAGCCGCTGTGGACCGCCGCACCCGAAGACAGCCGCGCCGGTACCCATATCGGCCCGTACCGGTTGCTGCGGCAGCTGGGCGAAGGCGGCATGGGCGAAGTCTGGCTGGCCGAGCGCGCCGATGGGCTGTACCAGCGCCAGGTGGCGCTGAAGCTGCTGCGCAGCGGCTACGCCGACCCCGGCCTGCGCCAGCGCTTCAGCCGCGAACGCGAGATCCTGGCGCGGCTGCAGCACCCGCACCTGGCGCAGCTGCTCGATGCAGGCGTGGACCTGCAGGGCCAGCCGTACCTGGCGCTGGCGTACGTGGAAGGCGAGCCGATCACCGATTACTGCCAGCGCCTGGAACTGCCGCTGGAGCGCCGCCTGCAGCTGATGCTGCAGGTATGCGCGGTGGTCAGCCACGCACACGCGAACCTGATCGTGCACCGCGACCTGAAGCCCTCCAACATCCTGGTCACCGCCAACGGTGAGGTGAAGCTGCTCGATTTCGGCATCGCCAAACTGCTCGACGATGAGCAGGCGCGCACCAACGCCGCGCACCCGCCCACCGAAGCGCGCGCCTTCACCCTGCACTACGCCGCGCCCGAACAGGTCCGCGGCGAACCGGTGACCACGTTGACCGACGTGTATTCGCTGGGCGTGGTGCTGTTCGAGGTGATCACCGGGCGCAAGCCGTACCGCCTGCGCCGGCACAGCGATGCCGAATGGGAACGCTCGATCCTGGAAGTGGATGCCCCACGCGCCTCCAGCGTGCTGCTGCGCGGGGATATCACCGATGCAGCCGCCACCCCGGCTGCGCGGCGGCTGGCCCGGCGCCTGCGCGGTGACCTGGACACGATCCTGCTCAAGGCACTGCAGAAGGAACCGGCGCAACGCTACGCCTCGGTGGAAGCGCTGGCGCAGGACCTGCAGCGCTTCCTGGAAGGCCGGCCCATCCACGCGCGCCCGCAGCGTTCGCTGTACCGCCTGCGCAAGTACCTGGGCCGGCACCGCTGGGGCGTGGCGCTGGCTGCGGTGGCGATCCTTGCGCTGGCGATATTGGCGGCGCTGGCGGTGTGGCAGATGCAGCAGGCGCGGCGTGAGATCGCGCGCGCGCAGGCCATGCAGGATTTCACCATCGGCCTGTTCGACCGCGCCGCCAGCGTGCGCCACGGCAGCTTCGATGTGCGCCAGCTGCTGGCCACCGGGCAGCAGCGCGGCGAGGCGGAGCTGGCCGACCAGCCGCTGCCGCTGGCCGACCTGGAAGGGGTGATCGGCCGCCTGCGGATCGGCATGGGCGATTACGCGCTGGCGCTGGAAACCCTGGACCGGCAGCGCGCGCTGCTGGAGCAGGTCAAGCAGGTGCCGCCCGGGCTGCAGCTGGAAGCGGTCACCCAGCGCGGCCGCGCGCTGCGCATGCTGGGCCGCTCGCGCGAATGCGTGGCGCACATGACGCCGATGCAGGCGCTGGCCGCCGAACAACGCCAGGCATTGCCGTCGGTGGTGGCCGAGTTCCATGCCCAGCTGGGCCGCTGCCAGCAGCTGCTGGGCTACCGCGATGAGGCGCGCGAAGGGTTCGAGCGTGCGCTGGCACTGCGCCGCGACATCACCCACGACGCCACCGGCATGGCCGAAAGCCTGTCCGACCTGGCCGCGCTGGAGAATGACGATGGCAATGCGCAGGCCGCGCTGGCCGGTTACCGGCAGGCCCTGCAGCTGCTGCAGGCCCGCACCACCGACCGCCACCCGCAGCTGGTCACGCTGCGCGGCCACCTGGGCGAAATGATGGCCGCGCAGGGCGACCTGGACGGTGCCGACCGCAGCCTGCGCGCGGCATGGACCGACGCGGTCAGCCTGTACGGCAATGACCATCCCGAAACGCTGACCATCCGCCGCCTGCGCGCGACCCTGGCGCTGCAGCGCGGTGACCTCGCCGAAGCCGAGGCCGCCCTGCAGCAGGTGCACCGGCTCACCCGCCAGGCGCTGGGCGAGCAGCACCGCGACACCGGGCAGACCTGGCATGCGCTCGGCCGCTCGGCGCTGGAACGCGGCGACACCGCGGCGGCGGTGGAGGCGTTCGGCCGCGCGGTGGCCATCTGGCGCCAGCCGGACTGCATCGGGCTGCTGCCGCAGGGCCTGTACGACTACGGCAACGCGCTGGCCGAAGTGGGCCGCTGGCAGGATGCGCTGGCCGCGTTCCACGAAGGCCGCCAGTGGCAGGCCGCGCAGCGCGGCGACGACGACCCGGAGGTACAGCGTGGCGACCGCCGCATGGCCGAGATCATCGGCGAGCATGTCGACCCCTGGCAGGCTGGCGAGCGTTTGACGAAATTGATGCGGCAGTCCGCGCGCGGAGGGCCGGAGGCCCGGCTGCAGCTGCAGGCGGTGCAGCTGGCGTGGGGGCGCAACCTGATCCGCATGGACCAGCCGGTGGAGGCCCAGCGCGCGCTGCAGCCGCTGACCGAGGGCGAGGCGATGGATCCGCGCAGCATCCACCTGCGCTGGCTGGCACGGACCGCGCTGGCCCAGTTGGACTGCGCGCAGGCGCCGGCACGTGGGCGCGAGGCGCTGGTGCGGCTGCAGGCCGAAGTACGCGCGCAGCGTCCCGAGGGGGGACGCATCCCACGGCAGATCGAGCAGGCGCTGCAGGCCTGTGGCAGCAAGGCCCTGCAGGCGCGCACCGGCCAGCCTGAACGCAGGCCCGGCGCCACGGCGGCGAATTAACGTTCGCGTGCCTATGATGGCCGACCCTTTCCTGCCCATCGCTGCCTGCATGCAACGACGCGACTTCATCCGCAACGCCTCCCTGGCCTTGGCCGCCATCGGTTTTCCCGCGCTGCCGGCCTGTGCCGCGCAGGGCAGCCAGGTAGGCCTGCGCCGGCTGGGCCAGCCGCAGCCGTTCGACTTCGCCACCCTCAAGGGCCAGGCGCGTGCGCTGTCCGAGGCCGCCTACAAGAGCCACCGGCGCACCCTGCCGGGTCCGCTGGAGGCGCTGGACTGGGACCAGTACCAGTCGATCCGCTACCGCCAGGACCACGCGCTGTGGGCCGACCAGCCCGGCCGCTTCCAGGCCAAGTTCTTCCACCTGGGCCTGTACTTCCATTCGCCGGTGCGCATGTTCGACGTCGTCGACGGCAAGGCGCAGGAACTGGCCTATGACCCGGCCGCGTTCGATTACGGCAAGAGCGGCCTGAAGAACGGCCACCTGCCGGCCGACCTGGGGTTTGCCGGGTTCCGGCTCAACACCCGCGCCGACACCGACCGCGATTTCGCTGCCTTCCTGGGTGCCAGCTACTTCCGCGCGGTGGGCAAGGAAGGCCAGTACGGCCAGTCCGCCCGCGGCCTGGCGATCGATACCGGCATGGACCGCCCGGAGGAATTCCCCGATTTCATCGCCTATTTCCTGGAACAGCCGGCCGCCGACTCCAACACCCTGGTGGTGTACGCGCTGCTGGATTCCCCCAGCGTGGCCGGTGCCTACCGCTTTGCCATCACCAACGGCGATGTGCTGCTGATGGACGTGGACGTGGCGCTGTACCCGCGCAAGACCATCGAACGGCTCGGCATCGCGCCCTGCACCAGCATGTACCAGGTGGGCGAGAACGACCGCCGCATGGCCTGGGACTGGCGCCCGGAGATCCACGACACCGACGGCCTGTCGATGTGGAACGGCGCGGGCGAATGGATCTGGCGCCCGCTGTCCAACCCGCGCCAGCTGCGCTTCAACATGTTCGTGGACAACAACCCGAAGGGCTTTGGCCTGCTGCAGCGCGACCGCAGCTTCGACCATTACCAGGACGACGGCGTGTTCTACGAGAAGCGGCCGTGCCTGTGGGTGGAGCCGAAGGGGCAATGGGGAAGGGGCTCGGTGCAGCTGGTGGAAATTCCCACCGTGGACGAGACCTTCGACAACATCGTGGCGTTCTGGAACCCCGAAGCCAAGCCGCAGCCGGGCCAGGAAATGCTGCTGGGCTACCGCCTGTACTGGGGCGCCGAGCCGCCGGCACGACCGCCGCTGGCGCAGGCCGTGGCCACCCGCACCGGCCTGGGCGGGGTGATCGGCAAGAAGCGCGAGTATTTCTCGTGGCGTTTCGCCGTGGACTTCCAGGGCGGCGAACTGGCCGCGCTGATCGACAAGGGCGACGTGGAAGCGGTGGTGCAGGCCAGCCGCGGCCGCACCGAGATCGTTTCGGCGCGCCCGCTGCGCGAGATCAAGGGCTACCGCGCCATGTTCGACCTGGTGCCGCCCGATGACAGCACCGACCAGATCGACATCCGCCTGTACCTGCGCAGCGGCGGCAAAACGCTGACCGAAACCTGGTTGTATCAATACTCGCCGCCGCCGCCCGGGGCGCCGGAACGCACGCTGTATTGATCAGATCGGCAGGGTGGCCTGCATCGGCTCGATCCGGCCCTCGCCGCGCGTGATCTTCTTGAACTCCGCGCGGCTGACCGAGACGTAGCGTTCGTTGCCGCCGATCTCCACCTGCGGGCCGTCCTGCACCGCGTGGCCGTGTTCGTCCACGCGCACGGTCATGGTGGCCTTCTTGCCGCTGTGGCAGATGGTCTTGATCTCCTGCATCTCGTCGGCCCAGGCCAGCAGGTACTGGCTGCCCTCGAACAGCTCGCCGCGGAAATCGGTTCGCAGGCCGTAGCAGAGCACCGGAATGCGCAGCTGGTCGACCACTTCGCTCAGCTGCCAGACCTGGCTGCGGCTCAGGAACTGGGCCTCGTCCACCAGCACGCAGCCCAACGGCCCATGGCCGGCGATGTCGGCGCGGATCAGCTGTTCCAGGTCGGTATCCCGGTCGAAGGCGATGCCGTCGGCCTTCAGGCCGATCCGCGACGCCACCACGCCGCGCCCGGCGCGGTCGTCCAGGCGCGGGGTGAGGATGGCCACGCGCATGCCGCGCTCGCGGTAGTTGTGCGCCGACTGCAGCAGCGTGGTGGTCTTGCCGGCGTTCATCGCCGAATAATAGAAATAGAGCTTGGCCATCGGCCAATTCTAGACGGCGCGCTACTTCCCGTCGCCCTCGCCGCCATGGACGGTTTCCGGCAGCCCCACGTCGACCTGCTGCTGGCGCAGCGGGGCCATCCAGTAGGTATCGTGCAGGCACCAGTACAGCTCGGGCTTCCAGTACTCCGGGTCGTAGTAGTCCGCGCCGGACTGGACTTCGCCCGCCGTGGCGCCGGTGCGCTGTTCCACCTGCAGGCCGCTGTGCACGTGCCCGACCCGGCTGCCGGTGATCTTGGACAGCCTTCCGCGCATGGCGCTTTCCAGCCGCGGCTTGGCGACCTCGTCGCCGTACTGGGCGAACACGTCCTGCCGGCGCTGCAGTGCCCGCTCGCGCTGCCCCGCGTCCAGCTCGGCCCACCAGGCGTCGCGCAGGCGCACGAAGTCGTGATAGCCGCGCTCGGCGGCCAGGTCCATCCATGCATAGGCCAGCTCCGGGTCGGCCGCCACGCCATTGCCCTCGCGGTACATGATCGCCACCCGCAGCTGCGAGTACTTGTCGGCGTACTCGGCGGCCTTGCGGAACCGCGACAACGCGCGTGGCAGGTTGCCCTTGTCGATCTCCTTCAGCGCAAAACGGCGCCAGCGCAGATCCGGATGGCCATCCAGGAAGCCATCGGTCATCAGCGAGGCGGGAATGGTCCGGGGGGCCTGTCGCGCGCAGGCAGGGGCGCTTGCGCCAGCCACCCCGGTGGCCAGCCAGAGCGCCGCCCCGACCGCGCTGCCGGCCATCCAATGCATGAATCCATTCATGTGACTGCTCCGTTCCGATCGCTCTCTGGATATCCCACCGCCCGGCGCAGGTCAAGCCAGGTCCGGTGGGCTGCTGCCCGTTACAATGCGGCACCCACGGAGAAGGCATGCACGGTCTCAACCCCCCCCAGAGCGCGGCAGTGCTGCACTGCGAAGGTCCCCTGCTGGTACTGGCCGGTGCGGGCAGCGGCAAGACGCGGGTGATCGTGGAAAAGATCGCCCAGCTGATCAGCACCCGCCGTTACCCGGCCAAGCGCATCGCGGCGATCACCTTCACCAACAAATCCGCCAAGGAAATGCGTGAGCGCGTGGCCAAGCGCCTGCACGGCGGCGACGCCGAAGACGTCACCATCTGCACCTTCCACGCGCTGGGCCTGAAGTTCCTGCAGATCGAGCATGCCGCGGTGGGCCTCAAGCGCGGCTTCTCGATCTTCGACGCCGACGATTCCACCTCGCAGGTGAAAGACCTGATGTACGGCGCCAAGCCGGACGACATCGAGGACGTGAAGAACCTGATCTCGCGTGCGAAGAACGCCGGCCTGTCGCCCGAACAGGCGATGGCCGAAGCGCGCAGCAACCGCGAGAAGGAAGCGGCCAGCGTCTACGAGCGCTACCAGCTGCGCCTGACCGCGTTCAACGCGGTGGATTTCGACGACCTGATCCGGCTGCCGGTGCAGGTGCTGGAAGAAAACCCGGAGATCGCGCTGGCCTGGCGCGAACGCATCGGCTACCTGCTGGTCGACGAATGCCAGGACACCAACGATGCGCAGTACCGGCTGCTCAAGCAGCTGGCCGGCACCGCCGGCAACTTCACCTGCGTGGGCGACGATGACCAGTCCATCTACGCCTGGCGCGGTGCCAACCCGGAAAACCTCCAGCAGATGGCGCGCGATTACCCGGCGCTGGAAATCATCAAGCTGGAGCAGAACTACCGCTGCTCCAACCGCGTGCTGCGCGCGGCCAACGCGCTGATCGCCAACAACCCGCACGAACACCTGAAGAAGCTGTGGAGCGACCAGGCCGACGGCGAACGCATCCGCGTGTGGGAATGCCGCAACAGCGAACACGAGGCGGAGAAGGTCGCGGCCGAGATCTCCTACCTGGCCACCTCCAAGAAGATTCCGTGGAGCGATTTCTGCATCCTGTTCCGCGGCAACTTCCAGTCGCGGCCGCTGGAAAAAGCGCTGCAGCTGGTGCGCGCGCCGTACCACATCACCGGCGGCACCGCGTTCCTGGAACGCCAGGAAGTGAAGGACACGCTGTCGTGGCTGCGCCTGCTGGTGAACCCCGATGACGATACGGCGTTCATGCGCGCGGTGCAGGCGCCAAAGCGCGAAGTGGGCGCCGGCACGCTGGCCAAGCTGGCCGAGCTGGCCTCGGACAAGGAGCTGCCGATGGCGCATGCGGCCGAGGCGATCGGCGCGCTGGCGCAGCTGCCGCCGCGTGCGGCCAACGGCCTGAGCCGCTTCACCGACATCCTGCGCGACCTGCGCGCGGAAATGCCCAAGCTCAGCTCGGGCGACCTGGTGCGCAAGCTGGTCAAGGACTCCGGGCTGGTATCCGAACTGCGCGGCGCCTGCAAGGAAGAGTCGGTGTACCAGCGCCGCATCGGCAACCTCGAAGAGCTGGCACAGTGGTTCGAGGGCGGTCCGCGTGGTGCCACCACCGCCGACCTGGCCGCGCAGCTGGCGCTGCTGTCGCGCAACGACAAGGACGACGGCGGCAACCAGGTGCGCATGATGACCCTGCACGCGTCCAAGGGCCTGGAGTTCCCCTATGTGTTCATCGTCGGCTGCGAGGATGGCGTGCTGCCGCACCAGGTGAGCCTGGACGAAGGCAACCTGCAGGAAGAGCGCCGGCTGCTGTACGTGGGGATCACCCGGGCCAAGGTGCAGCTGTGGATGAGCCACAGCAAGCTCACCCGCAAGTTCGGCGAGCATGTGCGGCTCAAGCCCAGCCGCTTCTTCGACGAGATCCCGGCCGAGGAAATGCAGCGCGACGGCGCCGACCCGGTGGCCGATGCAGCGCGCAAGAAGGAACGCGCCAGCGCGGGGCTGGCGGCGATCGAAGCGTTGTTTGATTGAGGCGATCGGCCGCACAATCCGGTCATTGCCCTGTGACCGGAAGCCGCATGTCCGCCCTGATCCAGACCGACCGCCTGCACCTGCGCCTGATCGATCCCGACCATGACGCGGCCGACATGCTGGCCCTGCTCAACGAACCCGGTTTCATCCGCCACATCGCCGACCGCGGCGTGCGCACGCTGGCGCAGGCGCGCGATTACACCGCCGAACGCGTGCTGGGCAGTTACACGCTCAACGGGTTCGGCATGTACGCCATCATCCGCCGCAGCGACGGCGCGTGGCTGGGCAACGCCGGGCTGGTGCGCCGCGATGGCCTGCCCGCGCCGGATGTGGGCTACGCGCTGCGGGCGCAGTACGAGGGCCACGGCTACGCGTTCGAGGCCGCGCGCGGGGTGATGCATTACGCGCGCGACGTGCTCGGCTACCCGGACCTGTACGGCATCGTTGCCCCCGAGAACCTGCGTTCGGCCGCGCTGCTGCGCAAGCTGGGCATGGAAGACCGCGGCGATGTGCGCCTGCCGGCGCCACGCGATGAAGAAGTGCTGCTGCTGTTCGCCACGCCCGGCGCCCCAGCCGTAACCGGGGCATGACCACCTGACGTGCGTAGAGCCACGCCCTGCGTGGCTGCGTCACCCGCCCAGCTGAGCGCGCAGTTCCGCCAGTTGTTCCTGCAACGCGGCCACCGTCGTCTCCAGCTCCTGCACGCGCGCTTCCAGACCGGCATTGCTGCCGCCGGCCGAGGGCGCGGCCTTGTACTGCTCCGCCAACGCCTGCACATCCACCGGGCCGGCCAGCAGGTGCATGTACCGGTCTTCGCGCTGGCCGCCGGCGCGCGGCAGCAACACCGCCAGGCCGCGCTGGATCATGCGCTCGACGTGGTGGCGCAGCTCGTCGGCATCCTGGAACTGGAACAGGCGCTCGCTGCGGGTGAGCAGCTCGTTCACGGTCTGCGGGCCGCGCAGCAGCAGCAGGCCCAGGATGGCGAGCTGCTGGCGGGTCAGGTCCAGCGCGCTGCCGGCGCGGTGCTCGTAGCGCTCGGCACGCGAGGAGAACTGCTGGCGGGCCAGGCCCAGGGTTTCCAGCTGGCGCAGGGCATGGTGCACATCGCCGGCCGACAGCTGCAGCACCGGCTCGCGCGCGGTCTTCTGGTTGGCGGCCACCTGGGTGGCATTGACCGTGAGCGGGTAGGCGTCCGGGGTGGTCGCTTCCTTCTCGATCAGGCAGCCCAGGGCGCGGGCCTGGGCCGCGTTGAGCACGGGCAGGGCAGGGGTCTGGGTGTCGTCGGTCATCTCGCGCTCCGAGTGTTTCTGGGGCGTGCAGCATAGCCGAGCCCCGCGGACGGCATGAACCGCAGCGGCCAAGCCGGTAAACTGGCGCCACTCAGTACTGGTGATTCCCATGCGTCGTACCGCTGTTTCCCTGTCCGTGCTTGCCTGTGCCGTGATGGCGCTGGGTGCGTGCAAGCGCACCGAAACCCCCGCCGAAGCCGCTGCCCCGGCCCCTGCTGCCGCCGCTGCCGCGCCTGCCGCGAAGGGCGATGCCGCCGTGGCCGCCAACGACAACCTCAATGCCGTGCTGTGGATGCAGCGTTCGCAGGAATACCGGGCGATCACCGAGCAGACCTACCGCGCCGCCGCCGACCACCTGGACAAGGCGCTGAAGGAAGCCAACTGGGATGCGCTGGTGCCCGAAGAGCGCGGCAACGCCGCCAAGGGCCTGAAGCCGGCCGTGGTGCTGGACGTGGACGAAACCGTGCTGGACAACTCGCCCTACCAGGCCCGCCTGGTCCGCGATGGCGGCGAGTACGACGAACTGAGCTGGGACCAGTGGGTGGCCGAAAAGAAGGCCAAGGCCATTCCGGGCGTGGTCGATTTCGCCAAGGCCGCCAACGCCAAGGGCGTGACCCTGCTGTACATCTCCAACCGCGCCGTGCACCTGAAGGAGGCCACCCTGGCCAACCTGCGTGCCGAAGGCCTGCCGGTGGCCGATGACAGCGTGTTCCTGGGCCTGGGCACGGTGGTGAAGGACTGCGAGCAGGCCGGCAGCGAGAAGAACTGCCGCCGCCGCCTGGCCGGGCAGAACTACCGCGTGCTGATGCAGTTCGGCGACCAGCTGGGCGACTTCGTGGAAGTCACTGCCAACACCAACGACGGCCGTGACGCGCTGCTGCAGCAGTACCACGACTGGTTCGGCGAGCGCTGGTGGATGCTGCCCAACCCGACCTACGGCGGCTTCGAGCCGGCCCAGTTCAACAACGACTACAGCCAGTCGCGCCAGGCCCGCCACGACGCCAAGCGCGCCGCGCTGGATTACGCGCCGTGAGCCGCGCCCCGCTGCCGCTGCGCGATGACGAACGGCTGATCTTCGCGCTCGACGTGCCGGGCCGCGAGGACGCGCTGGCCTGGGTGGACCGGCTGGGCGATGCGGTGTCGTTCTACAAGATCGGCATGGAGCTGCTGGCGTCGGGCGAGTACTTCGAGGTGCTCGATGCGCTGGCTGCGCGCGACAAGCGCGTGTTCGTGGACCTGAAATTCTTCGACATCCCGGCCACCGCCGCGGCGGTGATCCGCCGGCTGTCGCAGTGGCCGGTGAGCTACGCCACCATCCACGGTTGGCACCCGGCCATGATGGAGGCCTGCGCGGCCGCCAACAGCAGCGACATGCGCCTGCTGGCGGTGACCGTGCTGACCTCGATGGGGCGCGATGACCTGCGGGGCATGGGCATCGACCGAGAGCCGGTGGACGTGGTGGTCGAGCGCGCGCTGGCCGCCCAGGCCGCCGGCATCGACGGGGTGATCGCCTCGGGCCAGGAAGCCGGCCCGATCCGCGCCGCCACCGGCGCCGGGTTCTCGATCGTGTGCCCGGGCATCCGCCCCGGCGGCCCGGTCGGCGATGACCAGAAGCGCACCGTGGGCGTGGCGCAGGCCTTCGCCGACGGCGCCGACGCCATCGTGGTCGGTCGCCCGATCCGGCTGGCGGCCGACCCGCGCGCGGCCGCGCTGGCGATCCAGGACGAGATCCGCAGCGCCCGGCGCTGAGTGATGTAAGGGTTCCACGCACCGGGATGGAACTGCATCCCGGTACCAGGTAGCGCCTGTTCGCAGAAATGGATCCATCAATCGTTGGCCCCGCTGAAACGCGACCGGCCACGCAGTTGCCCCGTCTTCTTTGCCGTCGAATCGACCTGGCACACGCCCCGGCGCTGTGCCCGTCGTTTCCACTTTTCCGCAAAGGAGTTGCTGCATGCGTACCTGTTCCCGGCCGGCCTGGATGTCCGGCCTGATCCTCGCTGCTGTTTCCGTTCCCGCGCTGGCCCAGTCCGGGCCGGACAACCTGCCCCACATCATCGGCGGGGTCGACGCCGAACCCGGCCAGTACCCGTTCATGGCCAGCCTGCAGCGGCTGGGCCGCGGCGATTCGGACCACGCCCGGCACGGCTGCGGTGCCACCCTGATCTCGCCCTCCTGGGTGCTCACCGCCGCCCACTGTGTCGACGGGCTGCTGCCGGCGCAGCTGGCGGTCGTGGTCGGCCAGACCACGCTGAAGACCACGCCGCGCCGCCGCGCCTCCAACGTCAAGGCGATCCACGTGCACCCGGCCTACGACGAAGGCAACCTGCTCAACGACGTGGCGCTGATCCAGCTCAAACGGGCGGTGCCCAAGGCCGAGCCGGCCGAGCTGCTGCTGGGCCGGGACAGCGCCTACCTGAAGCCCGGGCGCGCCTTCACGGTGATCGGCTGGGGCGTGACCGACTTCCCCGGGGAGGAGCAGCTGCCGACCACCCTGCAGACGGTGCAGACCCCGTTCGTGACCTTCGCCGCGTGCCAGCAGGCCTACCCGGACCTGCAGGCCGGCGCGGTGATCTGCGCCGGCGCCGAGGGCATCGACAGCTGCAGCGGCGACTCCGGCGGGCCGTTGATGGTCCGCCGCAAGGGGGCCTGGACGGTGCTGGGCACGGTCAGCTGGGGCGAGGGCTGTGCGCTGCCGGATCGCCCCGGGGTGTATGCGCGGTTGTCGCAGGGCTATGTGCGTGACTTCATCCAGGCCACCTGGATGCGTGACTGATATCCAGTAGAAACAGTGGGTTGCGCCCATCCTGCCGGCCCGGCGGGCAGGATGGGTTGCCGCTGCGGGGGCGCAGGCCGCAAGATGCGGACCGGTCCGGGGAAGTCCGAATTCATGTCCATGCCGTTGATGACAGGGCGCTACCGACCCTGGGTGATGTCGCTGTCGCTGTGCGGGCTGCTGCTGGTGGGGGCGTGCAAGCGCGACACGATCGACCCGGATGCACCGGCCGCCGAGCCGGTGGCCGCATTGCAGCAGATCGCCCGCCACCTGGCCGACAACGACCTGGTGGGCTACGCCCGCGCGTCGGTGCCGCCGGCCCAGTACACCCGCCTGCAGGCGGCCTGGAGCGCGGGCCACAGCCGCTGGCCGCTGACCGACCTGCCGCTGGATGGCCAGCTGCTGCCGATGCTGGCGGCGCTGTCCGCGCCGGATGCGCCCAAGCGCCTGCAGCGCTCCTTCGATACCCAGATCGCCGGCCAGGCCACCGGGGTGCGCCAGGCCGCCCATTCGATGGGGCTGTTCGGCGTGCAGTACCTGCGCAACCAGACTGACTACAGCGAGGCCGAGCGCGCCCACTACAGCCAGGTGGTGGATGTGCTGAGCCGCTGGGCCGCCGCCGCGCCACTGACCGACAAGCAGCGCGCCAGGACCACCATCACCCTGTTGACCGCCACCGCACGCAACGCGGGCCTGTCCACCGACGCCGAGCTGCAGGCGGCCGGCATGGAGGGCAGCCTGCGCCGGCTGGGGCCGTTCGCCAAGGCGCTGAAGACCGCGCTGGCCAGTTACGGGCTGTCGCTGGACGCGGCGATGACCGAGCTGCGCGGCGAACTGGTGTCGCAGGAGGGCGACGCCGCCCTGCTGCGGATCCAGTACCCGCTGGCCGGCGAACAGATTGAAGCCCAGGTACGCATGACCCGCCGCGAGGGCCACTGGTACCTGGCGCGCACCCTGGAAGAGACCGACGCACTGCTCAAGGCGGCCGACGAAGCGGCGGCCGCCGTGGCCGCGCAAGCTGAACATGACGCGCAGCTGGCCGCCGACGCAGAGGCCGCCGCGCAGGTCAAGGACGGTGCTTCTGCACCGGCTAAGCCATAATGAAGCCGATGCCGAACCAGAATCCCCTGCCTTTCCCCGGCGAAGAGCCGCCCAAGACGCCGGACGCCCCGTCCGCGTCGCCCGATACCGTGCCCGGCGCAGATGGCCCGAGCGCGGGTGCAACCGACCCGGCGGCGATCGTGCCCAGCCCGGTCAGCGCGGCAGCGCGCACTTCGTTCGGGCGCCGCCCGTGGTGGGCCCGCCTGCTGGGCCGCCTGGTCGAACCGTGGCTGTCACTGAAGATCGAACCCGAACACCCCGGCCAGTACGACGACGGCCGCCCGGTGGTCTACGTGCTGGAAGACTACGGCCTGTCCAACGCGCTGATCCTGGACAAGGCCTGCCGTGAAGCCGGCCTGCCCTCGCCGCTGGTGCCCATTGCCGGCGACCCGACCGGGCGCAGGCGGGCGTACCTGGCGCTGTCGCGGCGGAGCAGCAGCAACTCGCTGATTCCCGAACAGCGCGGCGCCAAGACCCATTCCGATTCGCTGGCCAAGGTGCTGCAGGCCCACCGCGCACGCGGCGAGCTGGACGTGAACCTGGTGCCGGTGTCGATCTTCGTCGGCCGCGCGCCGGACAAGCAGAGCGGCTGGTTCGCGGTGCTGTTCTCGGAAAACTGGGCGCTGGTGGGCCGCTTCCGCCGCCTGCTGGCGGTACTGCTCAACGGCCGCAGCACCATCGTGCGGTTCGCCCCGCCGATCTCGCTGCGCGCCACCGTGGACGAGGGGCTGGACCCCGAGCGCACGGTGCGCAAGCTGCAGCGCGTGCTGCGCACCCACTTCCGCCGCATCCGCGAATCGGTGATCGGGCCGGACCTGTCCACCCGCCGCCTGCTGGTGGACAAGGTGCTGGAGGCCGACACCGTCCGCGATGCCATCGCCTCGCAGGCCAAGCGTGACAACACCAAGCCGGCCGATGCCTGGAAGAAGGCGCACGCCTACGCCTGGGAAATCGCCGCGGACTATTCCAGCCCGGTGGTGCGTTCGGCCAGCTTCATGCTCAGCCACGTGTGGAACCGCATCTACGCCGGCGTGCTGGTGCACCACCTGGACAAGTTCAAGGCCGCCGCGCCGGGCCATGAAGTGGTCTACGTGCCCAGCCACCGCAGCCACATGGATTACCTGCTGCTGTCCTACCTGCTGTACGACCGTGGCATCGTGCCGCCGCACATCGTGGCCGGCATCAACCTGAACCTGCCGGTGGTGGGCACGCTGCTGCGCAAGGGCGGTGCGTTCTTCATCCGCCGCTCGATCCGCGGCAACGCGCTGTATTCGGCGGTGCTGAGCGAGTACGTGGCGCAGCTGGTGGCCGGTGGCTATTCGATCGAGTACTTCGTCGAAGGCGGCCGTTCGCGTACCGGGCGCCTGCTGCAGCCCAAGGGCGGCATGATCTCGATGACGCTGCGCGCGTTCCTGCGCCAGCCGCGCAAGCCGGTGCTGTTCCAGCCGGTGTACATCGGCTATGAAAAGCTGATGGAAGGCGGCAGCTACCTGGACGAACTGTCCGGGCGGCCGAAGGAAAAGGAATCGATCTGGCAGCTGCTGTGGTCGATCCCCAAGGTGCTCAAGCAGAACTATGGCCAGGTGGTGGTGAACTTCGGCGAGCCGATCGCGCTCAACGACGTGCTGGCCCGCCAGGCACCGGAGTGGGACGGCGCGCCGGTAGGCGAGGATGAGAAGCCGTCGTGGCTGTCGGGCACCGTGGACCACCTGGCCGAACGCATCCAGGTGCACATCAACGGCGCGGCCGACGTGAACCCGATCAACCTGCTGGCGCTGGCGCTGCTGTCCACGCCCAAGCATGCGATGGGCGAAGCGGACCTGATCGCGCAGATCGAGCTGTGCAAGACCCTGCTGGTGGAAATGCCGTATTCGGACCGGGTCACGGTCACCCCGCATTCGCCGGAGCGGATCATCGCGCACGCCGAGGAAATCAACGTGCTGACCCGGGTCAAGCACCCGCTGGGCGATGTGCTCAGCGTCAGTGGCGATACCGCGGTGCTGCTCAGCTACTTCCGCAACAACGTCATCCACCTGTTCACCGCCTCGTCGTGGGTGGCGTGCTGCTTCCAGAACAACCGCCGCATGAGCCGCACCGGCCTGGTGCAGCTGGGCCGCACCGTGTACCCGTTCCTGCAGGCCGAGCTGTTCCTGCCGTGGACCGAGGACGAGTTCGCCCAGCGCATCGAGCAGACCATCGCGGTGTTCGTGCGCGAGGGCCTGCTGCAGAACGTCAACGACGACGACGGCGGCATCCTGGCACGCAACACCGGGCAGACCGACGAAGTGTTCCGCCTGCGTGCGATCGGCCATTCGCTGCAGCAGGCGTTCGAGCGGTACTACATCGCCATTTCGGTGCTGGTGAAGAACGGCCCGGGCACGCTGGGCGCGGCCGAACTGGAAAGCCTGTGCCAGCAGGCCGCGCAGCGCCTGAGCCTGCTCTACGCCCCGGCCGCGCCGGAGTTCTTCGACCGCACCCTGTTCCGGGGCTTCATCCAGAAGATGCGCGAGCTGCGCCTGGTGTGGCCGGACGAGAACAGCAAGCTGCTGTTCGACGAGCGCCTGGACATGTGGGCCAAGGATGCCAAGTTCATCCTGGGCCGCGAGCTGCGCCACACCATCGAGCGGGTGAGCCCCGAAGCCGCGAAACCAGAGGAACCGGTGGCCGCGGATTGAGGTGGGTGCGGGAATGGGTAGGTGCCGACCGTTGGTCGGCACGCGTCACGCCGGCTCGTCCGGAATCAACATGTCTTCCAGCTTCGCGATGCGGTCCTTGAGCTGCAGCTTGCGCCGCTTCAGGCGCTTGGCCTCGAGCTCATCCTCGCCATTGGCGGCCATGCGCTGGATCTCTTCATCCAGCACGCGATGCTCCTGCCGGAGTTCGGCAAGCAGGTCGCTGATCTGTTCGGGCGTCAGGGTATCCACAGCGGTCGAGCATACACACCCGGGATGACGCCCGGGAGTGAACGCAGTCACTTCCGCGACCCGGTGAGGGCCGGTGCGAGCCGGTAGAATGGCCCGGATGCCTGCCGTCCTGCCCCTGCCCGATCCGCTCCCCCGCGCCCCGCGCACGGACGCGGCCGCGCAGGACAAACTGGCGCGCAGGTTGCGCCGCCAGGTGGGCCAGGCGATCGCCGACTTCGGCATGATCGAGGAGGGTGACCGCATCATGGTCTGCCTGTCCGGCGGCAAGGACAGCTACACCCTGCTGGACGTGCTGCTGCAGCTGCAGAAGAAGGCCCCGGTGAGCTTCGAACTGGTGGCGGTGAACCTGGACCAGAAACAGCCGGGCTTCCCCGAACACGTGCTTCCCGGGTACCTGGCCTCGATCGGCGTGGCCTACCAGATCATCGAACAGGACACCTATTCGGTGGTCAGCCGGGTGATTCCGGAAGGCCGCACGATGTGCTCGCTGTGTTCGCGGCTGCGTCGCGGTGCGCTGTACCGGCACGCGGCGGAGAACGGCTTCAGCAAGATCGCACTCGGCCACCACCGCGACGACAGCGTGGCCACGTTCTTCCTCAACCTGTTCCACCACGCCAAGCTCTCGGCAATGCCGCCCAAGCTGCGCAGCGATGATGGCCAGCATGTGGTGATCCGCCCGCTGGCCTATGTCAGCGAGCGCGACATCGAACAGCATGCGCAGGCACGCGGCTTCCCGATCATTCCGTGCACGCTGTGCGGCAGCCAGGACAACCTGCAGCGCCGCCAGGTGGCGCAGATGCTTCAGCAGTGGGAGGATCAACACCCCGGGCGGATCGACCAGATCGCGCGCGCGCTGGGCAACATCCACCCCTCGCAGCTGGCCGACCCCGCCCTGTTCGATTTCATGGCGTTGGGCCGCACCGCGGTCGCGCCCAGCCCGCCGTCGGCCTGGACCGATGGCACCCCCTGACCTTCCCTTTCACGCCTTCAACTTCGGATCTCCATGTTCTTTCGCAACCTGACGCTGTTCCGCTTCCCGACCGCCACTGATTTCTCCGAAGTCGACACCCTGCTGCCGCAGGTGCTGCTCAAGCCGGTGGGCCCGCTCGAAATGAATTCGCGTGGCTTCATCTCCCCGTTCGGCCGTGAGGAAAAGGCCGTGTTCTCGCACCGCGTCGGCGACGCGCTGTGGCTGACCGTGGGCGGCGAGGACAAGATCCTGCCGGGCGCGGTGGTCAACGACCTGCTGGCCCGCAAGCTGGAGGAAATCGAGGAGAAGGAAGGGCGCAAGCCGGGCGGCCGCGAGCGCAAGCGCCTGAAGGACGACCTGCTGCACGAACTGATGCCGCGTGCATTCGTGAAGAGCTCGCGCACCGACGCGCTGATCGACCTGACCCACGGCTACGTGGCGGTGGACTGCTCGAGCAGCAAGAAGGGCGAGAACATGATGTCCGACATCCGCGGCCTGCTGGGCAGCTTCCCGGCGATGCCGCTGAACGCCGAAGTGGCGCCGCGCTCGATCCTGACCGGCTGGATCGCCGGCGAGGAGCTGCCGACCGGGCTCAGCCTGGGCGAAGAGTGCGAGATGAAGGACCCGGCCGAAGGCGGCGCGGTGGTCAAGTGCCAGCACCAGGAACTGCGCTGCGACGAGATCGACAAGCACCTGGACGCCGGCAAGCAGGTGACCAAGCTGGCCCTGGTGTTCGAGGACAACCTGTCCTTCGTGCTGGGCGACGACCTGATCGTGCGCAAGCTGAAGTTCCTGGACGGCGCCCTGGACCAGCTTGAGCACGCCGACGAAGACGGTCGCCGCGCCGAGCTGGACGCCCGTTTCGTCCTGCAGAGCGGCGAAGTGCGCCGCCTGTTCCTGCTGCTGGAACAGGCCTTCAAGCTCAGCAAGGCCGACTGAGGCACCGGGCGGGGCCTTGCCCCGCCCCCCCTTTACACCCCGCAGTCATATCCCGCGCACCACGGGCGCTATGCTGTACCCATGCCCGGATTCCTCCGCCGCCTGATCTCCCCGGCCGTTGCCCCCACGTTGCAGCGCGATACCGTGCGCCTGCGCCTGGAGGATGCCGAGATCGACGTGCTGCGCGTGCGCGATCCGCGCGCGCGCCGGATCAAACTCAGCGTGGATGAGCGTGGCGTGCGGCTGACCCTGCCGCCGCGTGCCAGCCTGGTGATGGGTGAGCGCTTCCTTGAGCAGCACCGCGGTTGGCTGTCCACGCAGCTGCGCAATTACCAGGCACAGAACCTGCCGCCGCCGCTGGTGATCGGTGAGCCCGGCGTGCTGCCGCTGCGTGGCGAACTGCTGCCACTGCGGTGGGAAACCGGGCGCTACGCGCGCCTGGAGCTGGACGACGATGGCGTGTGCATGCACCTGCCGGCACGCGGTACCGATGCCACGGTGAAGCGCGCGCTGCGCGAATTCTACGAAGCACAGACCCGCGCCGATGTCGGCCAGTGGCTGCCGCGCTACCTGCCCAGCCTGCCGCGCGCGCCTGCCCGGTTGCGGCTGAAGGTGATGTCCTCGCAATGGGGCTCGCTGGCCCCGGATGGCAGCATGGCGCTGGACCTGGCGCTGGTGCTGGGGCGGCCGTCGGCGTTCGAGTACGTGCTGGTGCATGAGCTCTGCCATCTGATCCAGGCCAATCATTCGCCTGCGTTCTGGGAGGAAGTGGAACAGCGCTTCCCGGCCTGGCGTGAGGAGCGGGATTACTTCCAGCTGGAAGGGCGGCGGCTTAAAGCGATGTTGCGGCAGCTGCTTTAAACACGCTTCGGTGGGGTTTGCCACGCAGGGCGTGGCACTACGCATACGGTCGAACCGCGCCGGGCGTGTCCACATTCGACTTTGTTGCATGGGATCGCTGCCTGGCGCGCGGGAATCTGGCGGCTGCTGCCGCCACCGGGAATGCCCCATGTCGACGATGGCCTCGGTTGCCTTCGATGTGCTTACCAATGTGCTTGCTGCGGCCGTGCTGGGCACGGCGGCGATGCTGCGTGCGCGCGTGCCGGATGTGTCCGGGGTGTGGACGCTGACGCGCTATGGGCAAGGGCCCGAGCGCCGCGCCGAGGCCGTGTACCTGGTGATGCTGTCGCAGAACGGGGTGCGCGTGGAAGGCGTGGCCGAGTGCGTGCAGTGCCGCGTTGGGAACGGTCCACTACGGTCGCTGCCCGGCCGCGAACGGCCACGGGTGGAGGTCAGCGGCGGGCTGTATGGCAGCGTGTTCCACCGCAAGCGCTTCCGACTGCTGTTCCGTGAACGCGCACGGCGCCAGGGCAGCATCGCCACGCACGGAATGGACCGCCGTGAAAGCGACGACCACTGGCGCGGCAGCTACATCCTCAGTGCCGGCGGCCGCAGTGGCGACAGTGCGTGGCGACGGGGGCAGGGGGTGCATGATTTTGCCGTGGCCAACGATGCGTACCCATCAACCGATCAGGTCGATGCCCGTGCGCGCAGCGTGGCCGCCTGCGCCCAGCGTGCGGCCACGCGCGGGGCGGTGATGCACACCGCCTGATCGGTCACGGTGGTGACCGCGCGCTCCAGCAGCTGGATGTCGGCTTCGTGCTGGCGCGCCACGTGCGGGTCTTCGAAGAAGATCGCGCGCTGGCAGCGGCCTTCCAGCACCTGGTCGGCGATCTGCGCATCGCCGCCCATCGGGCCGCTCTGGTAGCGGGTCACCCATTCCTGTTCCTTGGGCCAGCCCCGGCTCCAGGCCAGCTCATTCAGGCGCTGGCCGGTGGTGCCGGTACCCACGCGGCTGCGGAAGCGCGAGAGCAGATCGAAGTGTTCGTCGGCGAAGGCCAGCATGGCCGGCTTCATCGCATCGTGCGCGATCAGCGCCAGCGTGTGCCGATCGAACGCGTGCAGGTCATCGGCGCCGGGATCGGCGGCCAGGCCGGCGTGCATGCGTTCCACTTCGATCCAGTCGCGAGCGGTCGCCACGGTGGAGATGAAGGGCTTGCCGTGGATCACGCACTGGCGCTTGAGCGCGGTGGCTTCGGGGAACACCGAGGACGGGTCGACCGGGTCCATCAGGTAGATCGCCCCGTCCAGCGTGCGCTCGGGCGTGCCCATGCCCACCACCTCGGCGACCAGCTTCATCAGGCCACCCTCGCGGCCGTTCGGGTAGCGGCGCAGGGGGGCGAAATCGGGCAGGAAGCCCAGCCGCTGGATGGCGTCATAGGTGCGGCCGACCGCATGCAGCTCCACGCCCAGCTCGCGCAGCCCGGTATCGCTGGCGCGCAGCCAGCGGAACAACGCGGCGTGCTTGTCGTGGTGGTGCAGCCGATTGGCGGCCAGGCCGATGCGCATGGGAATCATCCGGGAAAGTGGGGCATCCGCGACATTACCAGCCCTTCACGACAATTCGTAAAAGTTGCATAGCCGCCTACCGGGGCCATAACCGACATTGACCGCCATCAGCCCGTCAATCAGGACAGTCCCCCATGCCCCTCTCCGCTACCCGCACCGCACCGTCGGTGCAGACGCTGGCCCACGACCGCGGCGCCCGCATCCGTACGCTGGGCCGCCTGCTGCGCCATGCCGCCCACGGCGATGCCGATGTGCTGCTGGTCGGGCTGGCGCGCATGCTGGATGCGCATATCGAATGCGACCACGCCGACGATGCCGGCAACGCCCGCATCCGCGACCAGCTGGATGAGATCCAGCTGTTTCTGGCGCTGGAGATCGAACGCGCCGGGGTGCGGGCGGCCGCCTGACGGCCCGGCGTTACGCGGTGATCAGCTCCACGATCGCCGCCGCCGCATCGCGGCCTTCGGCCACGGCGGTCACCACCAGGTCCGCACCGCGCACCGCGTCGCCACCGGCGAACAGGCGCGGGTGGGCGGTCTGGAACGGCAGGCGGCCGTTGCCACCGGCCAGGATGCGGCCGTTGTTGCCCGCTTCCACGCCCTGCGCCGTCAGCCATTCCGGTGCGGTCGGCGAGAAGCCGAAGGCGATGATCACCACGTCCGCTTCCAGCAGCGATTCGCTGCCCTCGATCGGCACCGCGTTGCGCCGGCCCTGTGCATCGGGCTCGCCCAGGTGGGTTTCCACCACGGTCACGCCGATCGCTTCGTCATCGGCACCGGCCTCGATCGACAGCGGCTGGCGGTTGAACAGGAAGCGCACGCCTTCTTCGCGGGCGTTGGCCACTTCGCGCGCCGAGCCCGGCATGCTGGCTTCATCGCGGCGGTAGGCGCAGGTCACCCGCGCCGCCCCCAGCCGCACCGCGCTGCGCACGCAGTCCATGCCGGTATCGCCGCCGCCCAGCACCACCACGCGCTTGCCTTCCAGGTCGGGCAGGGCCAGGGTGTCTTCCCAGCCGGCAATCGGCCGGCCGTGGGCATCGCTGCCGCTGACAATGCGGCTGTTCTGCACCAGGAACGGCAGCGCCGGCAGCACGTTCTTCAGGTCCTGCCCGGGCAGCCCGCCATCGGTATAGCGGTAGGCACCGGTGCCGACGAACACCGCGTCGTAGTCGGCCAGCAGCGTGTCCAGGGTCACGTCGCGGCCGATCTCCACGCCCAGCCGGAACTGCACGCCCATGCCTTCCAGCACGTTGCGGCGGCGGCTGATCACCGACTTGTCCAGCTTGAAGCTGGGAATCCCGAACTGCAGCAGTCCGCCAATCTGTTCGTAGCGGTCGTACACCACCGCCTGCACGCCGGCATGCGCCAGCCGGTCGGCACAGGCCAGCCCGGCCGGGCCGGCGCCGATCACCGCCACCCGCTTGCCGGTGCTTTCCACCGCCGCCATGTCCGGCCGCCAGCCGGTGGCCAGCGCGGTATCGACGATGTACTTCTCCACCGCGCCGATGGTGACCGCGCCGAACTCTTCCAGCGTGCAGCTGCCTTCGCACAGGCGGTCCTGCGGGCACACCCGGCCGCACACTTCCGGCAGCGGGTTGGTGGAATGGCACAGCGTAGCCGCCTCGTGGATGCGGTTTTCCTGCACCAGCTGCAGCCACTGCGGAATGGCGTTGTGCACCGGGCACTTCCAGCTGCAGTAGGGGTTGCCGCAGTCCAGGCAGCGACCGGCCTGACACTGGGCATCTTCCTTGCCGAATTTGCCGTACAGCTCACCCCAGTCGCCGGAGGTGCGCAGCTCCACCGGAATGCGCTGCGGCATGGTCCGGGGCAGGTCGAGGAACTGGAAGGCGTGCTTGCGGCTCATGTATGGGAATCCAGGAAATCAGGCGGCGCGGCGCAGCGATTCGGTCAGCGATTCAATGCTGGCGGCCTTGGGTTTGACCAGCCAGAACTTGCCCACGTAATCGCGGAACTCGTCCAGGATCTGCTGGGCCCAGATGCTGCCGGTGAGCTCGCGGTGGCGGCTGATCAGCGTGTGCAGGTGCTGGCGGTGGTTCTCGAAGCCTTCGGCCGAAATGCGGTGGATGTCGATCAGTTCGTGGTTGTAGCGGTCCACGAAGTCGCGGTCGATATCCAGCACGTAGGCCAGGCCGCCGGTGAAGCCGGCACCGAAGTTCAGCCCCACCTTGCCCAGCACCAGCACGATGCCATCGGTCATGTATTCGCAGCAGTGGTCGCCGGCGCCTTCGATGACCGCCAGCGCGCCGGAGTTGCGCACGCCGAAGCGTTCGCCCGCGCGCCCGGCGGCGAACAGCTCACCGCCGGTGGCGCCGTACAGGCAGGTGTTGCCGATGATGGCGGTGTTGCGCGCTTCGAAGCGTGCGCCGCGCGGCGGGCGAACCACCAGGCGGCCGCCGGCCATGCCCTTGCCCACGTAATCGTTGGCTTCGCCTTCCACTTCCAGCTGCAGGCCGCCCACGTTGAACGCGCCGAAGCTCTGCCCGGCGGTGCCCCGGAAGCGCAGCGTCAGCGGCGCATCGCTCATGCCCTGGTTGCCGTGCGCGCGCGCGATGGCGCCGGACAGGCGGGTGCCGATGGAGCGGTCGGTGTTGTGGATCAGGAAGCGGTGTTCGCCGCCCAGCTTGCCGGCGATGGCCGGGGCCAGCAGGCCATCCATCTGCGTGGCCAGGCTGTCCGGCGATTCGTACAGGCGCTGCGCGGCGCAGTGGCTGCCGCCGTACTGGGCCGGGTTGAGCAGGCGCGACAGGTCGACCTTGACCCCCGGGCGCGGGGCGACCTCCAGCTGCTGCAGCAGGTCGGTGCGGCCCACGATCTCGTCCAGCGAGCGCACGCCCAGGTAGGACAGCCAACCGCGCACTTCCTCGGCCAGCAGCCGGAAGAAGTTCTCCACGCGCTCGGGCAGGCCGGTGAAGTACTGCGCGCGCAGGCGCTCGTCCTGGGTGGCCACGCCGGTGGCGCAGTTGTTGAGGTGGCAGATGCGCAGGTACTTGCAGCCCAGCACGATCATCGGCGCGGTGCCGAAGCCGAAACTGTCCGCCCCCAGCAGCGCGGCCTTGATCACGTCCAGGCCGGTCTTCAGGCCGCCGTCGGTCTGCAGCAGGGTGCGCCCGCGCAGGTCGTTGGCCACCAGCGCCTGGTGCGATTCGGCCACGCCCAGTTCCCACGGCACGCCGGCGTAGCGGATCGAGCTGACCGGGCTGGCACCGGTGCCGCCATCATGGCCGGACACGGTGATCAGGTCCGCACCGGCCTTGACCACGCCGGCGGCGATGGTGCCCACGCCGGCATGCGAGACCAGCTTCACCGACACCAGCGCATCGGGGTTGACCTGCTTGAGGTCGTAGATCAGCTGGGCCAGGTCTTCGATCGAATAGATGTCGTGGTGCGGCGGCGGCGAGATCAGGCCGATGCCCGGCTTGGCATAGCGCAGCCGCGCGATCAGTTCGTTGACCTTGTGCCCGGGCAGCTGCCCGCCTTCGCCGGGCTTGGCACCCTGGGCGACCTTGATCTGCAGCACTTCGGCATTGACCAGGTATTCGGCGGTGACGCCGAACCTGCCCGAGGCCACCTGCTTGATCTTGCTGCGCTTGTTGGTGCCGTAGCGCACCGGGTCTTCGCCACCCTCACCGGAATTGCTGCGCCCACCCAGCTTGTTCATGGCGATGGCCAGCGCTTCATGCGCTTCGGGCGACAACGCACCCAGGCTGATCGCGGCGGTGTCGAAGCGGCGGAACAGGTCTTCGGCCGGCGCCACTTCCTCCAGCGGGGTCGGCGTGGGGGCCGCCTTGAGCTGCAGCAGGTCGCGCAGCGCCGACACCGGCCGGCCATGCACGGCTTCGCAGTAGCGCTGCCAATCGGCGGCATCACCACTGCGCGCGGCGCGCTGCAGGGTCATGACCACGTCGGGGTTGTACATGTGGTATTCGCCGCCGTGCACGTACTTGAGCACGCCGCCCACTTCCGGGCGCAGCAGGTCGTTCCAGGCGCGCACGGTGAGCTCGCGGGCCTCGTCGTCCAACCGTGCGAAGCCAACGCCGGCCACGCGCGACGGCGTTTCCGGGAAGCACAGGTCGACCACTTCATCGTCCAGCCCGACGATTTCGAACAGCTGCGCGCCGCGGTAACTGGCCACGGTACAGATGCCCATCTTGGAGATGATCTTGGACAGGCCCTTGTAGATGCCCTTGCGGTAGCTGCGGCCGATCTGCGACTGCTCGCCGCCCTTCTTCAGCTGCAGGATGCCGCGCCGGCCCAGATCGAACAGGGTCTGGTAGGCCAGGTACGGGTACACCGCGGTGGCACCGAAACCGAGCAGGCAGGCCATGTGGTGCGGGTCGCGCGCGGTGCCGGTTTCCAGGATCAGGTTGACGTCGCAGCGCAGCCCGGCGTTGGACAGGTGGTGGTGCACCGCACTGGTGGCCAGCAGCGCATGCACCATCGGCCGGTCGGCCACCGGGTAGCGGTCGCTGAGCAGCAGCATCACGATGCCTTCGCGCGCGGCCGCTTCGGCTTCGGCGCAGATGCGCTCGATGCCGGCCTTCAGCCCTTCGTCCAGGCTGTAGGAGAGGTCGATGAGCCGGTTGCGGTCCACGTATTGCGGCATCTTGATCAGCTGGCGCAGCTTGCGCTGGCTGAGCACCGGCGAATTGAGGATGACGTGGTTCACCGTCTCCGCGCCGGCATGGAAGATGTTGGTTTCCTTGCCGAGCTGGGTAGTGAGCGACATCACGCAGTCTTCCCGCAACGGATCGATCGGCGGGTTGGTGACCTGCGCGAACGCCTGGCGGAAGTAATCGTAGAGCGGCCGGCTCTGCTGGCTGAGCACCGCCATCGGGGTGTCATCGCCCATCGAGCCGGTGGCTTCCTGCTCGGTCTCGGCCAGTGGGCGCAGGATCTGCTCCACTTCCTCGGTGCTGAGCTGGAACAGCTTGTGGTAGCTGCGCAGGGTGCGTTCGTCGAACGGCTCTTCCACCAGCGATGGGTCGATCAGCTCGGTCTGCAGGTAGGTCACGCCCTGCTGCAGCCACTGCTTGTACGGCGCGCGGCCGCGGTTGATGCGGTCGATGGCATCCGAATCGAGCAGGTCGCCGCGCTTGAGGTCGATGGCCATCATCTCGCCCGGGCCCAGCTTGCCCTTGCGCACCACGCGCTCGGCCGGCACTTCCCACACGCCCGCTTCGGAGGCCACCAGGAAGTGGCGGTCGGAGGTGAGCATCCAGCGCGCCGGGCGCAGCCCGTTGCGGTCCAGGGTGCAGGCGGCATAGCGGCCATCGCAGGCCACGATGCCGGCCGGGCCATCCCACGGTTCGCTGTTGAGGCCGTAGAACTCGTAGAACGCGGCCAGGTCGGCGTCCTTGAACTCCAGCGACTGGGTCGCCGGCGGCACCAGGATGCGCAGCGCCTGGATCAGCTCCATGCCGGCACTGACCATCAGCTCCAGCATGTTGTCCAGGCTCTGCGAATCCGAGCCGTGCATGGAGATCACCGGATCGAACTCGCCGATGTCGAAGCGCGGGGTCTTCCACACCTTGCTGCGCGCCTGCGCCCAGCGCCGGTTGCCTTCGATGGTGTTGATCTCGCCGTTGTGGGCGAGCATCCGGAACGGGTGCGCCAGCGGCCAGCGTGGCAGCGTATTGGTGGAAAAACGCTGGTGGAACACGATGGCGCTGGAGGCCAGGTCGTTGCGCTGCAGGTCCGGGTAGAACCGGCTCAGCTTGTCCGGCAGCACCATGCCCTTGTAGCTGATCGCGTTGGGGCTGAGCGTGGTGACGTAGTAATCGGCGTGCTCGCGCAGCTGCTGTTCGCTGCGGCGGCGGGCCAGGAACAGCGCCAGGGTGAAGGCGGCCTCGTCCTGGCCGTGGCCGGCATCGACGAACACCTGCTCGATGTGGGGCAGGGTGTCGCGGGCCAGCTGGCCGCACACGCTGGGATCGGTCGGCACCACGCGCCAGCCAAGCGGCTGGCAGCCGGCGTCGCTCAGTTGCTGTTCAAGGGTGTCGCGGCAGGCCTGGGCGGCAGCGGCGTCGTGCGGCAGGAACACCACGCCGGCCGCATGCAGCTTGCCGAGGGTGATGCCGGCTTCGGCGGCCAGCGCCTGCAGGAAGGCTTCCGGGCGGCGCAGCAACAGGCCGCAGCCGTCACCGGTGACACCGTCGGCGGCAACACCGCCGCGGTGGGTCATGCGCGACAGCGCGGCAATCGCGGTGTCGACCAGCAGCCGTGACGGCTGGTCATCCAGTTGCGCCACCATGCCGAAACCACAGGCATCGCGTTCGTCTTGTGGGTCGTAAAGCCCTTGGCGGTTGCGGGGGGCCATCTCTGCCTCAATGTCGGGTGAGCGGCGACACTCGTCCCCGCTCAATCCGTTGAGCGCATCTGGAGGCACCGGATGCTTCGACTAGATCACAGTTGCTGCAACGCCGCAATACACGGTTGCACGCGCAACCAAACCCCTCGAAAACCCGCGTCCGGTGCGCCCAATTCAGCCGCAGCGCAGGCCGCTGACCACGCCCTTTTCATCGACTTCGATGTTCAGCCGCTCGCCGACGAACTCCATCGTGGTCATGTCGTCGGGCTTGAGCACGCGCAGCTCGCGCGCGCTGGCATCCTGCTGCGCCTGCGCCCCGATGGCGTCGCTGTAGGGCTGGCCGACCAGGCTCTGTACCTGGTTGGCGTCGCAGTTGCCGACCGGCGGTGCCTCGGTGGCCTTGCCGGTGGTGTCGGCCGGGGCGGCGGCGACTTCTTCGGCGGCCTTCTGCGCGTGGGTACCCGCTGCTTCCTGTTCGTCCATCGGCGGGGCCTTGCAGGCGCCCAGCAACAGCAGGGTGGGGACCAGGGCCGCGGCCATGATCGTGGGACCAAACGGACGCCGCAGGCGGCGGAAGGACAAGGACGACATCGAGACTCCAGAGTTCCAGGCGGTAAACCATGGAGCATATCGCCAAGGGCGGGCGTGAGGTGTTTGTGTTGCGTTATTGACGCGGCGCCGTCGCCACGCCCACCACACTGCAGGCCCCCACCTTGCCTGCCGCCATGCCCGCACGCCTTGCCACCCCCGAAGCCACCGCCGCCCGCGATGCCGGCCTGCGCTATGTCAGCGATGAACAGCCGGGCCTGGCGCGGCGCCGCGCCGGCAAGGGCTTCAGCTACCGCGATGCCGACGGCCACGCCGTGCGCGATGCCGCCACCCTGGCCCGGATCCGCGCGCTGGCCATTCCACCGGCCTACACCGACGTGTGGATCTGCGCCTCGCCCAATGGCCACCTGCAGGCCACCGGTCGCGATGCGCGCCGGCGCAAGCAGTACCGCTACCACCCGGACTGGGCGCGGGTGCGTGGCGACGGCAAGTTCGACCGGGTGATCGCCTTCGGCCAGGCGCTGCCGGCGCTGCGCCGGCGGCTGCGCCGCGACCTCAAGCTGCCCGGGTTCCCGCAGGACAAGGTGCTGGCGATCGTGGTCGCGCTGCTGGCCGAAACCCTGGTGCGGGTGGGCAACCCGGAGTACGCCCGCGACAACCGCTCCTACGGCCTCACCACGCTGCGCAACCGCCACCTGGAACTGGTCAAGGGCGGGCGCGCGCGCATGCGCTTCCGCGGCAAGTCCGGCCAGCAGCAGGAAGTGGATATCGACGACAAGCGCCTGGTGGGCCTGATCAAGGGCTGCCAGCAGCTGCCCGGGCAGGCCCTGTTCCAGTACCGCGACGACGACGGCACCCTGCAGCCGGTGGACTCGGGCCAGGTCAACGCCTACCTGCGCGATGCGATGGGCGCCGATTTCAGCGCCAAGGATTTCCGCACCTGGGGCGGCACCGTGGCCGCGCTGCGCCAGTTCGCGGCTACCGCGCTGCCCGAGGCGCCAAGCGAGCGGGCGCTGGCCGCGCTGCAGAGGGAGGTGGTGTGCGAAGTGGCCACGCTGCTGGGCAACACGCCGGCGGTGTGCCGCAAGGCCTACATCGATCCCAGCGTGTTCGACGGCTGGCGCGATGGCACCCTGGCCAAGCTGGCGGGGCTGCGGGGCGAGCGCCAGTGGGAGCAGGCCACGCTGAAATTCCTGCGTTCGGCGCGGCGCGCGGTGAAAGGCAAGGCCGCGCGCTGAGGCGCGGCCACGCCGTGGCGATCAGCCGCAGTAGATGGCGGTGATGTTGTTGGTGCGGCCCTTCTCGATGGTGAGGCGGTCGCCGCCGCTTTCCGCGCCGGGGCTGGGGTTGGCCGCGCCACTGGCGGTGGCACCGCTCTCGGTGCGTTGGCCGCGCAGCACCACCACCTGCAGGCTGTCACTGTCCACGCGGGCGCGTTCCACCGTGGCCGCCGATGCGGCCAGGCCGACCGCGCCGCGCACCTTGTCCACGTGGCACTGGCCGGAAATGACGCCATCGATGGGCTGCACCTGCGCCATCGGCGTGCTGCTGCAGGCGGTAAGGGCGGTCAGTGCGGCAACGGCAAGCAGGGGACGAAACATGGGGCTACTCCAGCGGGATTCTGGTGCCCACGATGCCGCCGCACGCGTATGCGGCGGATGAAGCCCTGCACGGCACGCCCACATGGCATTCACCGTATGCGACTGCCGGCGCCGACACACTGCCCTTGCCTCGCCCTCCACCCGCATCGAGGCAAACGCAACGAAGGAGTTCAGCATGGCCACGGCCAAAAAGACCCGTAAGCGCACCCACACCGCTGCCGCACCCGCCGCCGAAGCGAAGCCTGCCCGCGCGCGCGCCCCGGTGGTCAAGACCGCCACCCGCAAGGCCGCCGCCACCGATCCGCGCGCCGCGCGCGTGGCCGCCCGCCAGCGCCGCCTGCAGGACCAGGAAAAGGCCAAGGACGCGCGTGCCGCGGCAAAGAAGAAAGCCGCCAAAAAGGCGACGAAGAAGGCGACCCAGGCCGGCACCCGCAAGCAGCCTGAAACCATGCCCGCCCAGCACATCGCCAAGCCGGGCAACGAACACGAACTGCAGCTGGCACCGCGTTTCCTGGCGCCCGACTACGTGGGCAGCGGCAAGCTGCAGGGCAGGCGCGCCATCATCACCGGCGCCGACTCCGGCATCGGCCGCGCGGTCGCGGTGCTGTTCGCGCGCGAAGGCGCCGACGTGGCGGTACTGCACCTGGACGAAGCCGACGATGCCGAGGTCACCCGCCAGCATGTGGAAGCCGAAGGTACCCGCTGCGTGGTGATCGCCGGGGACGTGCGCGATCCGAAGTTCTGCAACAAGGCCGTCAAGCAGGTGGCCAAGGCGTTCGGCGGCATCGACATCCTGGTCAACAATGCCGCCTTCCAGCTGCACTGCGAACGCCTGGAAGACCTGGAAGACGAACACCTGCAGGAAACCCTGCAGACCAACATCGGCGGCTACATCCAGATGGCACGCGCGGTACTGCCACACCTGCAGGAAGGCGACTGCATCATCAACACCGGTTCGGAAACCGGCCTGTTCGGCAGCAAGGCGCTGGTCGACTATTCGTCCACCAAGGGCGCCATCCACGCCTTTACCAAGGCGCTGGCCAGCCAGCTGCTGCCGCGTGGCATCCGCGTCAACGCCGTGGCCCCCGGCCCGGTGTGGACCCCGCTCAACCCGGCCGACAAGCAGGCGCCGGATGTAGCTGAGTTCGGCAGGGACAGCGACATGGGCCGGCCGGCCCAGCCCGAGGAACTGTCGCCGGCGTATGTGTTCCTGGCCTCGCCGGTCACCGCCAGCTACATCAGCGGCGTGATCCTGCCGGTCATGGGTGGACCGCGCGGGTAACACCAGGGGGTCACGACCAACGGTCGTGACCTACCCCGAAACACGCAGCCGGTAGGTCACGACCGTTGGTCGTGACCGCCTTCGACCGTTCGTCGGCGCGCGCCGTCCGGCACTTGACGACACTTGTAGTCACGGGCATGGTGGCGACACGTGTAGTCAACGGAGTGTGCCATGCGCGGCAAGACCATCGGGGACCAGGAGCTGGCCCTGCTGCAGTACATAGCGGAACAGGACGACGCCAGCGTCGGCGAAGTGGCGGCCGGCTTCGGCGAGGCCCGCGGGTTGGCGCGTTCGACGGTGCTGACCATGATGGAACGCCTGCGCGGCAAGGCCTACCTGCAGCGCCGACAGGTCGAGGGCGTGTACCGCTACTCGGCCACCGGCGAGCAGGACAGCGTGGTGCAGGGCGCGGTGGCCAGCTTCGTGGAGAAGACGCTGCAGGGCTCGGTGTCGCCCTTCGTGGCCTTCATGTCGCACAAGGCCGAGGTCAGCGACAGCGAACTGGCCGAACTCGAAGCGCTGGTCGCACAGCTGCAATCACGCAAGCGGGAGGGCTGAGCCATGGACACCCTGATGATGGAACTGCTGACCCGCCTTGCCTGGACCAGCGTGCAGAGCGCGCTGCTGGTGGCGCTGGTGTGGGGCGTGTGCCGGCTGCTGCCCCGGCTGCCGGCGGCCACGCGCTGCCGCCTGTGGTGGCTGGTGGCCCTGCAGGCCGTGCTGGGCCTGGTATGGAGCAGCCCGCTGGAACTGGCGGTGCTGCCGGCCCCGGGCATCGACAACACCCCATTCGTTGCCCAGACGATGATGCAGGCGCCCACGACACTGGCGCCGATGGCCGTGGATACCATGACCGCCGCTGCGACCGGTGCTTCGCTGTCGTGGCAGAGCGTGCTGTTCGCGTTGTGGGCGGCCGGCGTACTGCTGATGGGCGCACACAGCCTGCGCGCCTACCGGCAGAGCCGCGCGCTGGTGCGCAATGCGGTGCCCTGCACCGACGCCGGCCTGCAGCAGGCGCTGCAGTTGGCCGCCGAGGCGCATGGGCTTGCCCGCGCGCCGCAGCTGAAGCTGTCCGCACAGATCCGTTCGCCGCAGCTGATCGGCCCGTGGAACCCGGTGCTGCTGCTGCCCGCGCGTGAACTGCCGGCGATGGCCGCCGATGACCTGGACATGGCACTCACCCATGAGCTGGTGCACCTGCAGCGCCGCGACCTGTGGTTGGGGCTGCTGCCTGCGCTGGCGCAGCACCTGCTGTTCTTCCACCCGCTGCTGCACGTGGCCGTACGCGAATACGCGCTGGCCCGGGAAGAGGCGTGCGACAGCGCGGTGGTGGCCGGGCACGGGCATTGCCGCCACGACTACGGCCGCCTGCTGGTGCAGCTGGGCGTGGCCCCGCGGCCGGCGGTAGGCGTGGCCAGCGCCTCGCCCAACTTCCGCAGCCTCAAGCGCCGGCTGCTCACCCTGCAGCAGACCGGCAGCTTCCCGCGCGTGGCCTCGATGGCGATCACCGCCCTGTTCGTGGTGATCGGCGTGGCGCCGATGCGCCTGGTGGCCGCAGTACCGCCGCCGCCGCCGGCGCCGCCAGTGCTCACGGCGCCCGCTGCCCCCGCTGCCCCCGCCGTTCCGGCCGCACCGGCTGCACCGCCGGCCGTCGCGGCCCCGGCAGCGCCTGCGGTGCCGAAGCCTGCGTCGGCACCGCGCCCGGTCACTGCACCGCTTCCCCCGGCGGCCCCGGCCGCGCCCGCACCGCCGCCGCACCCGGATAGCGTGAGCAACAGCACCAGTACCACCACCATCACCCATGGCCGTCTGGACCTCTCGCACCAGCCGCGCCAGGCGTTCGTGCTGATGGGCGGCGGCGACAACTTCGTCGACGCCTCGATGGCCGACCTCAAGCAGGCTCAGCGTGACGTGCAGGGTCACGACCCGGCGCTGTGGGTGCGCGTCGGCAACGAGCGGTACCTGGTGCGTGACCCGGCGCTGCTGCAGTCGCTGTCCAAGGCCCAGCAGCAGGTGGCCAAACTGGGCGAGCAGCAGGGCGCGCTGGGCGAACGCATGGGCGCACTGGGCGAGCAGCAGGGTGAGCTGGGCGAGCGCATTGCCGAGGTGGCGATGCGCGCCAGCCGCGATGCGATGGAGTCGATGGACGCAGCGGAAATGGCCAACAATGCCGCGCGCACCACGAAGGGCGATGCAGCGCTGGCCGAACGCGCCGCGCAGCGCGCCAAGGCGGACGCGGCGGCGGCAGTGGACCACCGCCGTATTGCCGAGATTGCCCGGCAGCAGGCCGAGCTGGCTCGCCAGCAGTCAGGCCTGGCGCAGCAGCAGAGCATCGCCTCGGCCCAGATTGCCCGCGACGTGCGCAAGGCGTTCGACAAGGCACTGGCCGATGGCACCGTGCAGCGCCTGAGGTAACGGTAATGCCCGGGCGTATGCCCGGGCACCCCGTCGCGGGTCAGTTACAGCCGATGCGTTCGATCTTGTTGTCTGCATCCACGTTGATCGTCAACCGATCTTCGCGGAAGTCCATGGTGACGGCCATGCCCGGTTTCACCACGCGCGCGTTCTTCGCGCCGCTCTTGGCTACCGCCTGTTTGACCGTCGCTTCGTTCGCGACTTTTCCAGTGAACTGTTCTAGAACGTCGGGATTGCACTTCATGGTGCCTCCATCAGCGACATGCGGCACCGGATCGACCACGGCCGGATCGGTGCTGCTCTTGGGCGGGGTGCTGCACGCGGTCAGCGGCAGGGCACAAGCAAGCAACAGCAGGGACATACGCATGGCCAGTCTCCGTGAGCGGGTAAGTGCGGCCAGCTTGCACCGCCCCGGCTGCACGGGGTGTCAACGCCCGCTCAGCCGCGGACGGGGCCGCCTTCCAGTGCCAGTGTTTCGCGCTCGCGGCGTTCTTCGGCCACCAGCCGCAGCATCAGCAGCGACAGGGTGACCACGTCCTGGTGGTTGTGTTCGGCCACCCGGCGCAGGTTCACCGCGCTGCCACCGCGCAGGTAGTTCAGCCACGCCGCCGGCGCTTCTGAGCCGGGCAGGTCGTCTTCGCGCACGATCTGCAGCAGCTGGCGCTCGATCGTGGCCAGCCGGCAGTTCTCCCAGGTACCGCGGTAGCGGCGGCGGGTGGGGAACAGCAGGTCCACATGGTCCAGCGGGGTGATCGGGCAGCGCTGGCGGGCCAGCCGGTAGCGGGTCTTCAACAGCGGCGCGTCGTAGCAGCGGCCGTTGTAGCTGGAAAACACCGTGGAGGGCTGCACCCAGCGCGCGAACTCGGCCAGCATCGCGGTTTCGGCCGCCATGGTGGTCATCAGCAGCTGGCGGATGCGCAGGCCGTCGCCGCGCGCGGCATCGCGGTGCCAATCGGCCGCGCCGATCATGAAGGCACGGGTGCCGGTGCCGCCGGCCAGGCCGGTGGTTTCGGTGTCGAAGAACATCAGGTCCTGCGGCTGCACCTGCTCCCCGTCGCGCTTGGCGAAGGCCAGCGACAGCGGCTGGGTCGGAATGGGCTGGGCCAGGAACGATTCGATCAGGAACAACCCGGGTGCGATTTCCTCGCCGGGCACATGGCGGTCCTGCGCATTCGCGCGCGGGCGCGCCGCGGCCGTACCGCGATCACGCAGGCCCAGCAGCCGGTGCAGGCCGCCGACGTCCGGCCTGCGCAGCGGTGCCGGGGCAGGCGTCGCCGCAGTCACGCCGGTTGGCTTGTGGCGGATCTCCTGCTCCACCCAGGCGAACACCGAATCCGGCGCAGGTCGGCGTGCCTGCGCATCGTTGGCCGCCACCGGCACAGCGGGCGCGGGCGCGGCAGCGGGTTCGGCCGCCGCCGGGCGCGGCGTGGCATCACCGGCCTGGCGCCGCAGCAGGCGCAGCTTGTCCAGGCTCAGGCTCAAAACGGCACCACATCAACGTCGTGCTGTGCGTGCGCATTGGCATCCGACAGCGCCTGTTCGTCGAACAACGCCAGCACCTTCAAGGCCAGCGCCTTGGGCGTGGTGGCATCGTCTTCCTGGCCGGCCAGCACCGGGCCCACGCAGGCCGGGCAACCGGCCTTGCAGTCGCAGCGCTGCACCAGTTCCTGCGCGCGCTGCAGCAGCTCGGCCTGGCGCAGCCACAGCGGCTCGCTCAGCCCCACGCCGCCGGGGAAGTTGTCATACAGGTACACCGTGGGCACGAACTGCTGCTGCAGCTCGATGGCGCTGGCATCGAACTCGGCGCCGCGCAGCTGGCCACGGCCGCTCTGGTCGGCCACCGCGAACCACGCACCATCGCCATTGCCCACCGCCTTCTGCAGGTCGCGCGCATCGGCCATCACCGCCACCGTGGCGACGATGTGCAGCGCGTAGGCGGCGCCGAGGAAGCCGTCCAGCGCCTCCTGTTTGGACTCGAACGCGGTCAGCAGCAGCCCCTGCGGCAGCTGCCACCACACCGCCGTGGTGTGCAGCTCCTGGTCGGGCAGGTTGACCGGCCCATAGCCGATGTTTTCGTGGGTGTAGTAGCGGATCTTCTTGTACCCGGCCACGCGCCGCACCACGTGCACTTCGCCGTGGTGCGAATCGCCCTGGCCGGCCATGCAGCCGTCGAAACGGTCCAACACCTTGAGCTTGGTGAAGTCGATGCTGTCGGTGTAGTAGTCCACGTGGGTGCGGGTGACGTAGGCCTTTCGGCCTTCCCAGTCCAGCCGCTCCACCTGGTACGGGGTGGACTGCACCATGTGGATGGCGCCTTCGTACAGGGTCAGCGCGGCGGCGGAGTAATCCACCTCGGCGATGATCTGCTGCTTGCCGTCGCTGCGGTCGACCACCACGAAGTTGCCGTCGGCCACCGAACGCAGGCTCACCGCATTGGCCGGGTAGCTGTCGGCGATCCATTCCCAGCGGTCGCCCTCACGGTGCACCACCTCGGTTTCGGCCAGCGCTTCCAGGAACACCAGCGGATCGATCGGCCCGAACGGGTCGCCGGCCAGGAACGGCAGCTCGAAGGCGGCGCAGCGGATGTGGTCGAACAGGATCAGCGGCTGGTCCGGAGCGGTACGCGCGTGTTCGGGCGAGGCCTCGGCGAAGAAGTCCGGGTGCCGCACCACGTACTGGTCCAGCGGCTGCGAGCTGGCCACCAGCACGCCCAGCGCGGGCTGCTGGCGGCGGCCCGCGCGGCCGAAGCGCTGCCAGGTGGCGGCCACGCTGCCGGGGTAGCCGTTGAGCACCACTACGTCCAGGCTGCCGATATCCACGCCCAGCTCCAGCGCCGAGGTGCTGACGATGCCGTCGATGTTGCCGGCGCGCATGGCGCGTTCGGTCTCGCGGCGCTCGGTGGGCAGGTAGCCGCCGCGATAGGCGCGGATGCGTGGGGGCTTGCGCGGATCGTGGTCGAAGATGTCCTTGAGGTACTTGGTGAGCACTTCGACCATCAACCGGCTCTGCGCGAAGATCAGCGTCTTCAGCCCGGATTTGATCGCGATGCGGGCAATGCGGTTGCTCTGCGAGCGCGCCGAGGCACGCAGGCCCAGGTCGGCGTTGACCACCGGGGGGTTCCACAGCAGCACGTGCTTGGGCCCGGTTGGCGCGCCGGATTCGGTGATGGCGGTGACCGGCGCCTCGATCAGCGCTTCGGCATGCGCCTGCGGGTTGCCGATGGTGGCCGAGCACAGGATGAACTGCGGGGACACGCCGTAGAAGGCGCAGATCCGCTTGAGCCGACGCAGCACGTTGGTGACATGGCTGCCGAACACGCCGCGGTAGGTGTGCACCTCATCGATCACCACATAGCGCAGGTTCTCGAAGAACTGCGCCCACTTGGTGTGATGCGGCAGGATGGCCTGGTGCAGCATGTCCGGGTTGGACACCACGATGTCGCCATGCAGGCGGATCGCCTGGCGCGCATCGCCGGGTGTGTCGCCGTCGAAGGTGAAGGCCTTCACCCCCAGGTCGCCGGCGCGGTTGAGCTCCAGCAGCTCGGCCACCTGGTCCTGGGCCAACGCCTTGGTCGGGAACAGGTACAACGCCTTGGCCTTGCCCTGCATGGCGGCGCTGACCACCGGCAGGGTGTAGCACAGCGACTTGCCGCTGGCGGTGGGGGTGACGATGGCCACGTGCTCGCCCCGCTGGGTGGCGTCCCACGCTTCGGCCTGGTGGCTGTACAGCTGCTCGATGCCCCGCGCCTTCAGCGCGGCGGTCAGCGCGGCCGGCACATCGGCCGGGATCGGCGCGTAGCGGCCTTCGCGGCCCGGGATCGTGAAGCTGCCGGTGATGCGGTCGGCATAGCGCTGCTGCAGCCGCGCGGTGAGCAGCGCACCGTTGCGCGAGGGCAGCCCGTCGGTGGTCGCGAGGCGGCGCTCGGCGTCCTCGGTGCGCTTGGCAAGTTCGTAGGCCATGGGAAACAACGGTCTGCAAAGGACGCCATGGAAGCACAAACGCGTCTCAGCGGTTGAGACATCGCCGGCCGGGCGGGTGAATGATTCAGCGCTTGCGTGGCTGTCGCGAACGGGCAACGAAATCTGAAGGTCGTCTCCGTATGCTGCGCGCTGGACGCTGCACACAGGACCAGACGTGGCATTACGCACAGGGATGGCAACAACGACAATGATCGCCGGGCTGCTGCTGGCGAACGGGGCACGGGCCCAGCAGGAGCCCGGCGAACCCGCCGACAGCGCGGACTCCCGCGTCACCACGCTGGGCGAAGTGCGTGCGCTCAAGCCCGAAGACGACGTGCCGGTGGACCTGTACCGCTTCAAATCCCCGGTGCAGCCCGAGCCGAACGCGTTCAACCGCGCCTGGCACGAACCCCCCTCGCTGGAGGAGGTGGGCATGCGCGGCGGCTATTTGATGATGGGCATCAACTACGGCATCGCAAAGACCGCGCAGGGCCTGCATACGCTGACCCGCGCCCCGGACCCCATCCAGTCGGCCATCGCGCGCCCGCCGCCGGGGCTGGATGCGGCCCAGCAGCGCCGCGCGCTGAAATTCTGTGAGGTGGAGGCGGAGTGCGGGGCGGCGTCGGCAGACTGAGCAGCTTCAGATTATTCTCGAACAATGGTTGTACAATTCCCAAATAATCATTAAATGGGAGGCCGGCATGCTGAAGACAGTACAACTCGCCACCGCGCGTGAACTTGCCGCTGCCGGCAGCGTTTTCGACACCCTGTTGGTGGGACAGGCTGGCGGATATGCCGTCATGTTCAAGCTCGGAACTGGAGAACGTGCGCTGGCTACCAAGGCGGGGGCCACGCGTCTGTTTGCCGGACTTGATGCCGCCGTACGAGTGCTTCGCAGAGAGCTGGGCATCAATCGGTACCAGGTAGACGCGAGCGGCTTTTCCGAGCGCGAGGAACCGCGTCGGCGACCAGATCGGACTGCAGCGCTGAAGCAAAGCCATGAGGACGCAGCCTATGCCGAGTTTCTGCGCGAAGGCGCGGCAAAGGCGCTGGCTGACAGCCGGGCGCCGCTTTCAAGCGCGGAGGCGAAGGCGCACATGAACGACATCAAAGCCAGGCATCTGGCCCAGCTGGATGAAATGATGAGGCGGAAGGACCGGAAAAGGTGAGCGTACTGTGGACGCCTGCGGCACTGGAGGATCGCCAGCGACTTCTTGATGCAGCATTTGTCCGCGCGATGGAGCACGAAGATCCTGTGATCTACCGCGCCGCATTGGAAGCGGACGCCAACATGGAGCAGGAAGCTGATGCCTTGGACGGCGTGGCAACCTGGCGACAAGGGCCTCTAGAGGGGACACGCCTCTACGTATGCAGAAGCACCCGCCATCTTCTCGTATACACGCGCGAAGGAAACGACGTGCGGATCATCTCGTTGGCGCCGGCTGCTTCCGACTGGAAGCGTTCAACCTGAGGCGGGCCGTCGACGCCGCTCGAGCCACCACAGCAGGGCGGCGACAGCGATGAAGGCGAGCAGCCAGGGCCAGCGGGGGCCGGGAACCTTGCCCGGCGTTCCGCTCGTGGCCCCGTTCGTTTCAGCCAGGCGGTCGGCGGTGGCCGTACGCAGCTGCTGGCGGTACAGCGGTTGCGCGCTGGCCGGGTCGAATACGTAGAACGCCTGCACGGTGTCGCCGTGTTGGAGCTGGTGCCAACCGGGCTGCTGCGGCCAGTAGGCGGCGCACTGCTGGCTGCCACTGGCCGGATCGACCTGCAGGGCGACCGCGTGGCCTTCGGCATCGCGGACACGCGTGCCGGGCGGTACCTCGCACACGGTCATGCGCTCGCCCGACCATGGAGTGGCCGACTGCAGGCGAACGGCAGGCGCGCCCGGCAGCGCACGTGCCACCTTGGCCAGCACGCCCGACCACAGCTCTGCATAGCGGTCGTCGCGGCCGGAGAGGACCAGCCGGTAGCTGTCGGTCACCGGGAGCAGGGCAATGCGGCCGCGACCGACGCTGCGCCAGCCGCCGACAGCATTGCCCTTCGCGTCGACCAGCAACGCATCCGCACCGGTCACCCCCGCATCAAACCGCTCCAGCGCGGGCGGCGCGGCGCCGTGCGATGCAGCGTCGGCTTCGTCTGTCCATGCGGTGCTGTCGGTGGACGGCCGTTGCGGGCCGCGCCGTGCCTGCAGCAGCGCCGCTTCCGGATCGGCCGGCAGCTGCAGCGGTGTTGCACGGGTGCCGCCGCTCACCGGCATGCCCCAGTTGCGCAATGCCTGGCGGGTGGCATCGTTGAGCGGACCGCTGCTGCGTACCACCACGCCCAGGCCATCGCGCAGTGCCTGCTGCACCAGCGTGCGTTGCGCCGCGCCCAGTGCCGCCAGGCTGCGTTCGTCCAGCACCAGCACGTCGGTGGCGGCCAGGCGGGCCGTGCTCAGGGAAACCGGCGCATCGCCCAGCATGACGCCGCCACCGGCGCTGGCCTGGGCCTGCACGGCCAGGCCGGTATCGGTGGCCCAGCGGCGCAGGTACTTCAGTTCCGGGCCGGGTGCGCCGGCAAGGATCAGCACGCGCGGTGGGGTTGCCGCCACGGTCTGCAGCGGCACCGGAAGGCTGTCCACGGCGTGCTGCTGGGCATCGAGCAGGCGCAGGGTGAATTCGCTGCGGCCGGCGGCACGTGCGCTGCCGTGCAGGCGCACGTTGCCCTGCGCGTCCAGCGGCGCGCGGTCGACCACCACGCCGGCCGGGTCGAGCAGTTCGGCGCGCGCGCCGTCGACACCGCCGGCACGTGCGGCTACCTCGAACAGCGCGCCGGGCGCGGTGACCGCCGGCGGCTGAAGATCCAGCCAGCCGCGGGGCGCGGCAGGAGATTGCAGCGTTGCACGCAGCGGCAGTTCGGTATCGCGATCACGCGCGGACAGTCCATCACCGACCAGCAGCACCGCGGTGCTGCCCGGATGCTGGCGCAGCGCGGTGGCCAGGTCGGGGGCGCGCATGGCGTCTGCACTGGGCGTTGCTTCCGGCAGCGCGATGACGGTTGCGCCGGCGGGTACGGTGCCTGCGGATGCGGCGTTGGCGGTCAGCACGGTCAGTTGGCCCGCTTCCACGCTGCGCTGTGGGGGTACGAGGGTGAAGTAGAGCAACAGGGCGGACAGGGCCTGCAACGCGAGCAATGCGGTGCGTCTGGGGGAAGGCAGCCACGCAGGGCGTGGCTCTACGCGGAGGATGCGTACGCTGCCTGCGAGGGTGATCAGGGCCAAGGCAATCGCGATCCATACGGCCATGCTCATCGCGTTCCCTCCAGGGCATCCAGGTAGCGCTGCGCCATCGGGTCCGGTGCGCTGCGGCGTTCCAGCTGCGGCAACGGGCGCAGCAACGCGCGCCACAGCTGTGCGCGCAATGTGGTGCGGCAGGGTGCGCAGTCCGGCGCCAGGCGCAGTTCCTCAACCGCCGCTGCGAGGCTCAGCGGATCGGACAGCCGCGATTGATGGCGCCCCAACCACTGGCTCAGCGCGTCGAGGTCCGGTGTGCTGCGGGTGTCGGCCAACTGTTGCCAGACCGCCACGATGGCGGGATCAGGTGCGTCCACGGGGGGGATGGTGGAGGCGCGGCTGCCGAGATCGGCGCGGTCGCCGGTCATGCGGCGGCTTTCGTCGATCGGCGGCAGCTCGGGCCCGACCCGGGCGAGATAGATGCGCTCGGCCTGCTGCACCTGCTTGATGAAACCCAGCGCCTTGTACGCGAACGGCAGTGCGCGCTCGGGGCGGCCCTGGCGCAGTTCGCCTTCCGACGACCACATCTGGTCCAGTGCCGCCTTCAGGATCGCGCGGGTCTGCGGATCCAGCAGGGTCGCCGCTTCGGCATGGTCGTGGGTGTGGCCGTATTCGGAGAGCACGTCGGTGGCGGCGCCGAATACCGGGGCGCCGTCGGCTCTAGCTGCGCCGTGATCATGATCGTCGTGGCCGCCCTGCGCACTGGCGGTGTCGTGCGCGTGATCGTCATCGTGCTCTGCAGCCGGTGCATCGCTGGTGGGCAGGCTGTCGCTGGTCGGCGGTGGCTTGGCACCGCCTTCGCTTTCCTCGCCCAGGAACTGCCCATAACGCAGGCGCAGGATGCGCTGGTCCACGCCGATCGCGTCGGAACGCTTCACGAACTCGTCGGCCGGCAGCTGGCGGCGCAGTTTGATCAGTGCTTCGGCGTCGATGATGATCTGGCGCTGGCTGCGGAAGTACGCCGGCAACGTCTTCTTGACCATGCCTTCAAGGTCCGTGCCCAGCACATGTTCTTCGCTGGGCAGGCGCAGGATCAGGCTGGTGCTTTGCGCCGTCTGTGCGGTGGGGGTGCGGTTGTCGCGCACCTGCAGCTGTGCGATCACATCATTGCCCGGCCCCGCGCCGAGTGTGGCCAGGTCCAGCGTGCGCGCGAAGCGGCGCTGGGTGGCCGGGCCTGTGCCGGCCAGCGCGATGCGCTGCTCGCGGAAGGTGATGTTCTCCCCGCTGCCCTGGGCCAGGGTCAGGTGCAGTTCGGCGTTGGCCGCCACGCCGAAGTCGTCGCTGGCCTCGAACTGCAGGGTCCATTGGCGCTGGCCGGGCGTGGCCAGGACCAGGGTGCGGTCCGGCGCGATCACGCGCACGCTGGGCGGTCGGTCGGGCACCACATCCAGGCGGTACAGCCGCGGCGTGGTCAGCGCCGGCTCGGTCACGATGCGGTACAGCGTGGGCTGGGCCGCCTTCCACTGCGCCACCCACGCCTCGCCATCGCGGCGCAGCGCGATGCGGGTGCCGTCGTGCAGCTGCAGTGCGGCCAGCGTGGGCTGTGCGCTGAAGCGCAGCGACCAGTCCAGCGCGCTGCCCTGCACGACCTTGGCATCAAGCGCGGTCTGGGTGCGCAGGGCCTGGCCGGTGTAGGCCGGTGCCTGGATCTGCAGCCGGGACGACTGCAGGCTGGGCGGCTGTGCAGCGCTGGCGGCAGGCGTGGCACGGCCGGGAAGGTTCGACAGCGGCGTGCCCGGCGCTGGCCAGCCTACGGCGAGCACGGCCGCCAGCATCCCGCCACACCACGCCACGGCCAGCCAGCGCTTCGGCCAGGCCGCGCGCAGGTCCGGCGGCGCGGCCTGCAGCGCGGCGGTGATGCGCGCGTGCTGGCGTTGCTGCAGGGGATTGAGTGCGGCGGTATCGGCGAACAACAGGTCGGCGCTGTCCTGCGCGATGGCATGCGTGTCCAGCTGGCGTATCAGCCAGTGCCGGTCCAGCCGTCGCGCGCGCCAGGTGGCGGTACCCGCGACGACCAGCAGGGTTGCCAGAAGCACGATGGAGCCGAGGTTGATCCCCGCCACCCGCGCCGCGATGGCGGTGAGGGCCAGCGCCAGCGGAACCAGCAGCAATGCGGTGATCCACCACCGCCGGCGACGCGCGCGCTGCCATGCCTGGTGAACGCGGTTCATGCGCCCGCCCCGCGTCGCGGTGCCGTGGCCATCCAGCGCTCCAGGGCGAACAGCAGCACGATCAGCACCAGCAGCCATGCCGCCAGATCACGCGGCTGTGCCAGCGGCGGGCTGGCACCGGTCAGCGGCGCCTGCACGGCCGCAGGTGCCAGTTGCGGCGGCGGCAACGGATGTAGCTGCTCCAGCAGGCGGCGCGGGAAGGACGGTTCACGCAGGATCTGCAGTGCATCGGCTGACAGCGCGGCCGTGAAGCGCAGCACCTGTCCGCGACCGAGGGCATGGCGCATGACTGCCGCCTTGCCGCCGGCGTCCTGCAGCACCGTCGTACCCGTACCGGTGGCGGCCTTGGTCGACACAGCCAACACGCTGCCGCCGGCCTGCACCCAGGCCTGCCAGGCGGCCGGCAGGGGCGCATCGGCCAGCCACACGCCGACCTGACCTTGTTCGGGCACGGCATCCGTGGCGAGCGCGGCCGACAGCGGCTGCCCGCTCCACGCGCGCTGCAGGGCATCGAGCACACGCAGCGCCGACGGCTCCTGATCCGTGCCACTGACGCGCAGCTGCGGCGCGTTGTCCGGCACCGTCGCGCCCACCGGCATGGCAACCGGACGCCAGTTCACCGCACGCGACAACCGTGGCCGCTCGCCGTCCAGCCCGCGCATCGGATCGGGGACGTACACCGTTAATGCCGTGCCCTTCGGCAGGGTTTGATCCAGCTCGCGCAGCAGACTGGAAAGCGCCAGCCGGCCTGCCGGTGCCGCGTCCTGCAGCGGCGGGAACCCCGGCGCCAGCCAGCGACCCTCGCTGCCTGCAGGCAGCGTCGGCGGGCTCAGTCCTGGCGCCACCACCACCCACGGCGGTGTCTGTACCGGTGCGCCATGCAGCAGCGGCCGGGCCAACAATACGGCGAGCGCGGCAAGCAGCAGCAGGCGCACCAGCAGCAGCGGCCACTCGTCGAAACGGATTCGCTGGCGCGGGCGGGCCTTCGCGCGCAGCCAGCGCAGCGCGGCGAACTCCAGCGGCGCGTAGTGATGGCGGCGCGCGAGATGGATCAGCAAGGGCACCAGCAGCGAGGCCAGCGCCAGCAGCCCCAGCGGAAACAGCAGCGACAGGCTCATCGCGCGCTCCCGGCCAGCCGCCGCAGCGGCGCATCCAGCGGCTGGTCGGTATGGGTCACCACGTGGGCAACGCCACCGCGCAGCAGCCGCGCCTGCAGCACGCGCTGTGCCTCGGCGAAGCGGCCCAGGTACGCGTCGCGGATAGCACGGCCATCACCCAGCAGTTCTTCACCGGTTTCCGGGTCGCGGAAGCGGTGGCCGTCCTGGAACGGAAAATCGCGCTCCTCGGCGGTCAGGATCTGCAGCTGCACCACGTCGCGGCGGGCGGCGGCCAGCCGTTCCAGCAACACGGTGCCGGCCTCGTCGAAGCCATCGCCCAGCGCCACCAGCATGTCGTTGGCCTGTACCCGCTCCCAGACCGGGCGCAGGGCGTCCGCGGCGGGCCACGCGCCACGGGCACGCAGGCGGTGCAGCAGCAGGTGGATGCGGTCCCGCTGGCGCGCGCCACTACCGGCCGGCACCAGCTGCACGCCGTCGCCATTGATGGCGACCAGCCCGAAGCGGTCGCCCTGCTGCAGCGCCAGTTCCACGATGCAGGCCGCAGTGGCACAGGCATGGTCCAGCCGAGACACCGCGGGGCGTGCACGGTCGGCCTGCCCGGCCGATGCGGTGGCATCGACCAGGATCCAGATCGTGACCGGGCTTTCGCGCTCGGACTCGCGCACGAAGAAGCGGTCCGAGCGCGCGTACAGCTTCCAGTCGATCTGGCGCAGTTCGTCGCCGGGCTCGTAGGCACGGTACTGCGCGAACTCCAACCCGGCGCCGCGGCTGCGGCTGGCATGCTGGCCGATGCCCTGTGCGCCGGCCGCACGCCGCGGCAACAGCCGCAGCGCCTTGAGGCGGCTGCGGACATCGGCGGGAATGGCGATCGGGGCGTGCGGGCTCACGGAAGGCTCAGCTCGGGAAGGGCACGGCCTGCAGCAACGCGGCGATCACATCGTCGGCGCCCTTCTGCTCGGCTTCGGCGGCGAACGAGAGCAGCAGGCGGTGGCGCATCACCGGTACGATCAACGCCTGCACGTCATCGCGGGTGGCCGCGAAACGGCCCTGCAGCAACGCGCGCGCCTTGGCCGCCAGCACCAGCGACTGCCCGGCACGCGGGCCGGCGCCCCACTTGATCCAATGATTGACCGCCTCGGGTGCGCCCGCGCCGGGTCGGCTGGCACGCACCAGGCGGGTGATCCAGCTCAGCACATCATCACTGACATGCACCTGGCGCACGGCGGCCTGCAGGGCCAGTACATCCTCGGCGTGCATCACCTTGGGAACGGCGCCACTGCTGCTGCCGGTGGTCTGCACCAGGATGTCGCGCTCTTCCTTCTCGGTGGGGTAATCCACCCGCACGTGCAGCAGGAACCGGTCCAGCTGGGCTTCCGGCAGCGGGTAGGTACCGGCCTGTTCGATCGGGTTCTGCGTGGCCAGCACGAAGAACGGTGCCGGCAGCGCATAGGTGGTGCCGGCGTAGCTGACAGTACGCTCCTGCATGGCTTCCAGCAGCGCCGCCTGGGTCTTGGGCGGGGTGCGGTTGAGTTCGTCGGCCAGCAGCAGGTGGGTGAAGATCGGCCCTTGCTGGAAGCGGAAATGGCGATGGCCGGTGCCGTGGTCTTCTTCCAGCAGTTCGGTGCCCAGGATGTCGCTGGGCATCAGGTCCGGGGTGAACTGCACGCGCCGGAACTGCAGCTCCAGCGCCTGCCCCAGCGAACGCACCAGCAGGGTCTTGCCCAGCCCCGGCGCGCCTTCCAGCAGCACATGGCCACCGGCAAGCAGGCCGATCAGCAGCTGTTCCACCACATCATGCTGGCCCACCACGGCCTTGCCCAGCGCATCGCGCAGGGGCTGCAGTTTGGCCAGGAGAGAATCGATAGGGCTGTCAGTTTGCATGGTCATGCTCTCAATTATTCAACGCGTACATCACGATGTTCACCGCAAACCGGGTGTTGTCTTCGGCCAGGAACCGTTTGTTGCGCCAGTCGTAATCCCACTCGCAGCCGTAATCCTTGTTGCTGTAAAGCACGCCCAGCCGGCCATCGACCTCGATGCCCTTGAGGTAATCGTGCACAAGGTCATCGCCCCAGCCATTGAGCTCGAAGCCGGTGGCCGGCGGCCCGTCCGGGAACTTGAAGAAACTGCGATACAGCGCATGCGTGTTGGGCAGCTTCTTCAGTGCGGCCGGCCCGAACAGCTTGGCCATCTGTGCTTCGAACGACTTGGCGAACAGCCCATCGATATCGTGGTTGCAGTCATCCACGAACACGAACCCGCCGTTGCGCACATAGCGCACGAAGTTCTGCCGCTCGGCGGCATTGAACTCCACCAGCTTGTGCCCGGCCAGGTAGCAGAACGGGGCTTCCAGCATGCGCGGGTCGGACAGCGCGACCACATGTTCGGTCGGGTCCACCCGCAGCGTGGTGTAGTCGATCAGCGAGGTGATCACGTTGGACGGCATGCGCGCGTCCACGTCCCAGTCGCCGGAATCGTACTTGAGGCGGGTGAACCAGAAGTCGTAGCGCCCGGCCTGCGCGCGGGCGAACGAGGGCAGGGCCGCCAGGGCGGCCCCGCCAAGCATCAACCGCAGGAACTGCGCGCGGTTCATTGCCGCACGCGCGCCATCAGACCGCGTCGGACAGCGAGGTGAAGGTGAAATCGCGCAGCTTCATCGGCGGGATCATCATCACGAAGCTGGACTCGTCACCGGCCACGCGCACCGGCTTGCCCAGCTCTTCGATGTTGTTGAGCATGATCACCGGCGATTCGTTGAAGCGGAAGTTCTTCACCGGGTACTTGATCTGGCCGTTCTCGATGTAGAAGGTGCCGTCACGGGTCAGGCCGGTGAGCAGCACGGTCTGCGGATCAACCATGCGGATGTACCAGGTACGGGTGACCAGGATGCCCTTCTGGGTGCCACGGACCAGCTCGGCGGTGCTCTTGTCGCCGCCGCTCATCAGCAGGTTGCCCGGGGTGGCGTTGGCGGTCTTGCCCTGCTTCTGCGCCCAGAAGCGCGAGTAATCCAGGTTGGCGACCTTGCCGTTCTCGATGATGGCCAGCTTGCTGCGCGGCAGGCCCTGCTGGTCCCACGGCAGCACCGGAGCCTCGGGGTGCCACGGGTCGGCGTACATGTTCACGCGCGGGTCGTAGACCTGCTCGCCCAGCTTGTTGCCACCGCCCTTCCTGGACAGGAAGCTGCGGCCTTCATCGGCCGAGCGCGCATCGAAGAAGTTCATCATGAAGCTGATCAGGCCGGCAGCGGCGGCCGGTTCCAGGATCACGGTGTACTTGCCCGGCTCCAGCGCCTTGGCTTCGGACGATTCGGTGGCCTTGCGCATGGCGATGCGCACGTCCTGGTCGGCCTTGAAATCAGCGGCGTCCTTCAGGTTGCGGCCCACCCAGCCCGAACCGCGGCCGTCTTCGGTGCGCACGGTGCAGGTGTAGTCGAAGTTGGTGCTGCGCTGGTAACCGAAGTTCCCGTTGCTGTTGGCGGTGGCGTAGAAGCCCTGGCCGTCTTCCAGGAAGCCGGCGGCGATCAGGCCGTTGCCGCGGCAGGGCGCGATCGAATCGGCGGCGACCTTGGCGCGGAACGCCGGGTCGATGGCGGCGGTGGATTCGCTGAAGGTCGGGCTGGCGGTGTAGGCCTGCTTGCCGATGGCCGGCAGGAACTCCGGGTTCTCCGGGGCCAGGCGGGCCAGGTCTTCGGCGCGGCGGACCACGCGTTCCAGCGCGGCGTCGTCGAACTCGTTGATCGAGGCGGTGCCCACGCGCTTGCCGAAGGCAACGGTGACGGCCAGTTCGGTGTTGTCGACGATGCCGCTGGTGGAAACGTTGTTGAGCGCGAAACGGATGTTGCCGTTGATCGAGCCGGCCAGCACCGCGGTGGTCTCATCGGCCTTGGACAGCGCGATGACCTTGTCGAGGATGGCCTTGGCCTGGGCTTCGGTGAAGATACTCATGGAATAAGGGCTCCTGACCGGTCAGCCGAGGCTGCGCGCGGTGTTGATGACGTTGATGCCGTTGAAGCGCGCGGTGGACGAACCGTGCGAGACCGCCGAGACCTGGCCCGGCTGGCCCTTGCCGTCGAAGAACGAACCGCCCAGGCGGTAGTCGCGTTCGTCGGCCACGGCGCTGCAGGCGTTCCAGAACTCCGGCGTGCGGATCTGGTAGGCCACGTCTTCGAGCATGCGGGTGATCTGGCCGTTCTTGATTTCATAGAACAGCTGGCCGCCGAACTGCGCGTTGTAGCGCTGCTGGTCGATGGAGAACGAACCGTCGCCGATGATGTAGATGCCGTTCTCGACGTCCTTGACCAGGTCGCTCACGCTCAGCGGGGTCTTGCCCGGCGCCATCGACACGTTGGCCATGCGCTGGAACTGCACGCTGGACCAGGAATCGGCATAGCAGCAGCCGTCCGATTCGGTCTTGCCCAGGATGTGGGCCTGGTCGCGGATGGTCTGGTAATCCACCAGCTTGCCGTTGCTGATCAGGTCCCAGCGCTTGGTCTTGACGCCTTCATCGTCGTAGGCCACCGCACCGAGGCTGCCCGGCTGGGTCTTGTCGGCGAAGATGTTGACCAGGTCGCTGCCGTACTGGAAGTGCTGTTCGCGCTTGTCCAGGGTGGCGAAGCTGGTGCCGGCGTAGTTGGCCTCGTAGCCCAGCACGCGGTCCAGTTCCAGCGGATGGCCGACCGATTCGTGGATGGTCAGCCAGGTGTGCGAGGGGTCCAGCACCAGGTCGTACTTGCCCGGCTTGACCGACGGCGCCTTCAGCTTTTCCTGCGCCTGCTTGGCCGCCGCGATGGCGTCTTCCTTCATGTCGTAGGACGCGCCGTAGTTGACCACGCCGTTCGGCGTGAGCACCTTGCCGCTCGCGGCACCATCCAGGTACTCGTAGCCCATGCCCATCGGCGCGGACAGGCCTTCGCGGGTGCGGAACTTGCCGCTGGCCTTGTCGATGGCGGTGACCGTCATCGGCGCCCAGATGCGGTGCACGTCCTGGTCGATGTAGGAGCCATCGGTGGAGGCGAAGTACTTCTGCTCGTTGACCAGGAACAGCATCGAATTGACGAAGCTGGCGCCGGCGCCCATCGCGGCGGCGTTGACGTCCAGCAGCAGCTCGACCTTTTCCTTGATCGGCACGTCCATCGCGTTCTTGCGGATCGGCGTCTTCCAGCTCACCTCGCCCACGCCGGGCGTGGCGGCCAGCTGCACCTTGGCGGTCTGCACCCCGGCGTTGGCCTTGGCGATGGCCACCGCCTGCTGCGCGGCACGCGCCACGTCGGTCGGGTTGAGCTGGTTGGTGGCGGCGAAGCCCCACGCACCGTTGACGATCACGCGGATGCCCACACCGGTGGATTCGGTGTTCACCACGTTCTGCACCTTGTCTTCGCGGGTGATCACGAACTGGCGCAGGTAGCGGCCGATACGCACGTCGGAATAGGTGGCGCCGGCCTGGCGGGCGGCGGCCAGCGCGGCATCGGCCAGGCGCTTCTTCAGCGCCGGGTCCAGGGTGCTGTGCAGCTGCTCGGCGGCGATCACCTTGCCGAAGAACGCCGGCACGATCAGGCCGCCAGCAGTAAGCCCGGTCAGGGCGAGGAAGTCACGTCTTTGCAAGGCAGCTCTCCACGTCGGTGTGGGGGTGGCAGGAACAAGGCGGGATCACGGGTACAGCGGTGCTTCGATTCTTGCGGGCGCGGCGGTCCAACGGTAGTGACGTTTGGCACGGTGGCCGGGCGGCTCAGCCCAGGCTGCGTGCGGTGTTGATGATGTTGATGCCGTCGAAGCGCGTGGTCGCCGAGCCGTGCGACACCGCCGAAACCTGGCCGGGCTGGCCCTTGCCATCGAAGAACGACCCGCCGAAGCGGAAATCGCGCTCGTCGCAGATCGCGCTGCAGGCGTTCCAGAACTCCGGCGTGCGGATCTGGTACGCCGCGTCTTCGACCATGCCGGCGATCTGCCCGTTCTTGATCTGGTAATGCAGCTGCCCGCCGAACTGCGCGTTGAAGCGCTGCTGGTCGATGGAATACGAGCCGCGGCCGTGGATATAGATGCCGTTCTCCACGTCCTTGATCATGTCGGCCACGCTCAGCGGCGTCTTGCCCGGGGCCAGCGACACGTTGGCCATGCGCTGGAACTGCACGCTGGACCAGGAATCGGCGTAGCTGCAGCCGTGCGATTCGGTTTCGCCCAGCAGGTGCACTTCATCGCGGGTGGCCTGGTAGTTGACCAGGATGCCGTCCTTGACCAGGTCCCAGCGCTTGGTCTTGACCCCTTCGTCGTCGTAGCCCACCGCGCCCAGGCTGCCCGGGGCGGTCTTGTCGGCGAAGAAGTTGACCCGCTCGCTGCCCCAGCGGTAGCCGGCGTCGCGCTTGTCCAGCGTGGCGAAGCTGGTACCGGCGTAGTTGGCCTCGTAGCCGAGCACGCGGTCCAGCTCCAGCGGGTGGCCGACGTTCTCGTGGATGGTCAGGAACAGGTTGGAGGGGTCCAGCACCAGGTCGTACTTGCCCGGCTTGACCGAGGGTGCCTTGAGCTTCTCGCGGGCGTGGCGGGCGGCGGCGATGGCATCTTCGACCGGGTCGTAGGAGTCACGATAGGCGGTGATGCCGCCCGGCAGCTGGATCTTGCCGCTGGCCTGGCCATCGAGGAACTCGTAGCCCATGCCCATCGGCGAGGAAAGCCCGGCGCGGGTGCGGAACTTGCCGGTGCTTTTGTCGATGGCGGTGGCGGTGAACGGCAGCCAGATCCGGTGCACGTCCTGGTCGATGAAGGAGCCATCGCTGGAGGCGAAGTACTTCCGCTCATTGACCAGGAACAGAGTGGAGTTGATGAAGTCGGCGCCGGCGTTGATCGCGGCCGCATTCAGGCTGAGCAGCAGGTCGACCTTCTCCTGGATCGGCACCGCCATGGCGTTCTTGCGGATCGGCGTCTTCCAGCTCACATCGCCCACCCCGGTCACCGGGGCCAGCTGGACCGACCGGGTCTGGATGGTGGCGTTGGCGCGGGCAATGGCAGCGGCCTGCTCCACCGCAGCCAGGATTGCGGCCGGGGTCTGCTGGTGGGTGGCGGCAAAGCCCCACGCGCCGTTGACGATGACCCGGATGCCGATCCCGGAGGATTCGCTGTTGGTGACATTCTGCACCCGCGCTTCGCGGGTGATCACTGCCTGGTTGAGGTAGCGGCCGATGCGCACGTCGCAGTAGCTGGCCCCGGCCCGTTTGGCCGCGGCGAGGGCGGCTTCGGCCAGCGCCTTGTTGCGGACCACGTTGCCGGGCTCAAGCAGCTGCTCGGCGGCAATCAGGCGGGAGTGCGGCAACATCAGGCCGGCGAGGCCCATTCCAGACAGCGTCAGAAACTCACGGCGTTGCACAGCTTGCGATTCCCCGGGGTCGGTCAAGCCTTCGACTTTCGGTGGCCGCCGCCAGTGGCACAAGTGACTCCGGTCATGGTTGGATGTGCGCTGTCATCACTTTTTTGCATGGTTATGAGCAAACAACGCTGGTCCGAGGCCTGTGAGCGCAACCGCGACCCGATCCTGGCCGTGCTGCGCCACCATCTGCAGGACCGCCACCGTGTGCTGGAGATCGGCAGTGGCACCGGCCAGCATGCCGAATACTTCGCCGCCCAGCTGCCGCACCTGCAGTGGCAGGCCAGCGATCATCCGGACTACCTGCCGGGCATCGCCGAGCGCCTGGCCGAAGCAGGCCTGCCCAACGCACCGGCGCCATGGCCGCTGCAGGCGGTGCTTGCGCCGGTACCGGGCCTGGCCCCGATGCCGGAGGCGCCGCTGGGGTTCGATGCCGTGTTCAGCGCCAACACCCTGCACATCATGAGCTGGCCGCACGTGCAGGCATTCTTCGCCGGGCTGCCGGCGGTGATGGCCGACGCTGCGCTGCTGTGCGTGTATGGGCCATTCAATTACAACGGCAACTACAGCAGCGACAGCAACCGGCAGTTCGACGGGTGGCTGAAGGCGCGGGATCCGGAATCGGGGATCCGGGATGCAGAGGCGGTGGATGCGCTGGCCGCGGCCCAAGGCTTGATGTTGGTTGACGATGTGGCGATGCCGGCCAACAACCGCTTACGCATCTGGCGGCGGTAACAGGTAGGGCGGCCCGTCGCGGACACGCGTGGCGTGTCCCTACGCCGGTTACCGCGCGAACCCACCCAGCGCAGGCTCCAGGGCCTGCTGCGGGGCGGCGTGCTGCAACTGGAACGCCTGCTGCTGCTCGATCTCACTGGCGGCAGCCTCCCGCTTCTGGTCCGACACCGCTACCGGCGTCTGTTTGGCCAGTTCGATATCAAACGGCACCCGCTGCTGGTCATGCGGTCCGCTGCCATGCTGGACAAGGAAGGCGTAGCCCTTCGATCCAAACACAACCTCATCGACGCGGGAGATCTCGCTCCCCTGCAGCGGTCCGCTGATGCTGCCGGGATACAGCGCCTGGCGCGTTTCCCGGTTGTCCATCGCGCAGGCCAGCGCCGAGTGGCAGAACTGTTCCCGTTCCAGCCCGTTCGTGAAGCTGACCTGCCCCTTGTCCTCGGCTGCCTGCACGCCTTCCCGGATGCGGGCCAGCGTCGGGTTGTCCACGTGCGCGGGGACGTCCAGCGTCGTCCGCTGATCGCGCTGCGCGGCCAGCTCTACCAGGGCCTGCAGCTGCGCTTGCTCTACCGGATCGGGCTGGATGGAGCGGTGTTCGAACTGCGCCGCCAGCGCCTGGTCAATCGGCTCGGAGTCGTTGCACGGGTCGACGATCTTGCAGTTGGCCAGTGCCTCACGCAGATTGCGCTGGCCATCGCCGTCGACCTTCAACCCGTACAGCGCAGTCGCGCCGCCGGCCTGGTACAGCGTCATCGTATCCAGGTCCATCGGCACGGCGCGCTTCTCGAACAGCGGCTCGTCGCGCAAGGTGTTGAGATAGTCGATGGCGGCGTTGCCGGTCAGGATCTCCAGGCCTGCATCGCGGTTCCCGCCGCCCACGTTGGAGTGGCCACCGGGCGCGGCTACGTTGATGGCACGTCCATCCGGCGTCATCCCGGGATCGTTGATGGCCTGGTGCGGAAACAGCTCGCGCTGCTCATGGGCCGCCATGATGGCCACGCGCGAGATCACGCTCGGTGGCAGGCGGGCGTCGAAGTTGGCGGGCATGTTGGTCGCCACCGGATCCAGCAGCAGGGTGGCCTGTGCGGTCTGGCCTGGCGGCACCAGCGGTGGTAATGGGCTGATGACGCTGATGTTGCCGTTCTTGTCATGGCCAAACCCAAGGGATGTTTCAGGAACGATGCCGTACTCATCAATCAACCGGAGCAGGCCGGCCGTCTGCACCGCGCCGCGACTGTAGCCGATGCCAACGACACGGATTTCTGCTTCGGGGTTGGCATCCTTCCAGGTACTCACCTGCTCGGCGAGCTCTCGGTAAGAGCGTGTTATTCCATCTTCCCAAGAGCGCGCAAGCATGCCGTCAACGGCACGGCTCACGGCGTTGTGTTGGGTGCCGATGCCCGCAGCATAGTGCGTACCGATCCGACTCTGTGGATCCTTAGAGAGCTCAAATGCCTGGCCATACAACTCGCCTACAGTCGTGCTCGGGCCGAGCTTGGGGTTCCTGGCGTCTTGACCTGTTCCATCCAGAAATGCGAAGAACACATACTCGTTCGCAGCGTCGCCGCGCTGAAGCATCGGCACCGACATTTGTTGTAGCTGGTGGCGCACATCGAGCTCCATCCGCAGGTCATCTGCGCTAACGGGTCGACCGCCCGCGTTGGAACCAATCTTGCCCATGGCAATGCTCCCTTTGCTCAATAGGTATAAGTTTTCACCAGCACAAGATCGCGGCGCGAAGTGCTGTAGCGATTTCCAGGATCCTGAAGATGCTTCGTTGGAATCGAGGCCTTCATGTACACGCGAATGGTGCGGTCATTGACCTCCAGCAGGATGGAAGGAACACTTTCGTTCTTTCCATTGGGGAGATCAGCGGCTTCTTCACGCGGGACGAAGTGGTGAACCAGTTCGTCTTTGAAGATGGCCCCGATATCAACCTCGGCTTCGTGCAATGTTCCGTCCTTCGACCTCCAGGTAACCTTTGCTGGCGAAACGAAGTTGGGGACAGCTCCGTAGCTCCCGTTCCATCCCTTGAGGTAATCGTCACCGTACGACGCAGAAGACTTGGTCGGCTTGTCGCGGCCAAAGGCGAAGCCGTCATAAACAACCTGGCATTCGAGCGTGTCGTAGCAGCGCGGCTCGAAGCTATGCTTCTCAAACCGCAGCGGCCAATCCACCGGCTTGTAGTTCATCTTCGCCGCGATGGCAGGATCACCTTCGGGCACCAACTCACCGCTGGTCAGTACCGGCGTCTCAGGATAGGTATAGCGGACGGAAGACACCGGCACGTTCTCCTGCATCTGTGTGGCCGTGGGCGTGGCCGCCCCGGGCGTGGCGCAGGCGGCCAGCGCCAGGCTGGCGACGGCGGCAACCTGCATCGGTAACTTCGGCATCGCACTTTCCTCATCATCGCGCCCAGTGGGCATCGGTGTTTCCGGCAACCGCGGAAGCGGCCTGCGCTTGGGCAGGATCGGTAAACCACCCGGTGGCAGTGCCCCGAGTGCTTCAATTGTCCGTGTGTTGATGATCGCCACGTCACGCAGCAGCTGGGCGTCGTGGAAGGGGTCCTGAACCTTCAGTACCCGGGGCCCGCGCAGTTTCCTGTCGTCGTCCATCGCCCGCCTCCGATCGTCCCTGTCGTCGCCCGATCATAGACCAGCAGGGAGCCGGTGACCCCGAAGGCTGTCGCAATCAGCCTTCGGGGCGTTGCGTTATGCCACCTGCACGATATGCAGCGCCTTCGGGTTGCGCCACTGCGCCAGCAGCACCGCTTCACGGGCCTTGGCCTTGTGCAGGTGCGCTTCCTTTACATGCCCGTAGCCGCGGATGTGCTCGGGAATGCTGGCAATTTCCACTGCCAGTGCCACCCGGTCATCGCTCAACCCGTCCAGCAGCAACGCCACGGTCTGTTCGTAATCGGCAATCAGCTGGCGCTCGCCACGGCGTTCCCCGGTGCGGCCGAAGATGTCGAACGTGCCACCGCGCAGGAATTTCAGCTTGGCCAGCAGGCCGAAGGCCTTGAGCATCCACGGCCCGTATTCCTGCTTGATCAGGCGGCCCTGTTCGTCCTTCTTCGCGAACAGCGGCGGGGCCAGGTGGAAGCGCACCTGGAAATCGCCCTCGAACTGCTGCTGCAGGCGGCGCTGGAATTCGCCGCTGGTGTACAGGCGCGCCACTTCGTATTCGTCCTTGTAGGCCATGAGCTTGAAGTAGTAACGGGCCACGGTCTCGGTCAACGCGGTGCTACCGGCCTTGTCCCATTCCGCCGTGCGCACGCGGTCGACCAGCGCGCGGTAGCGCGCGGCATAGGCCGCGTCCTGGTACTCGGTGAGGAAGCGCACGCGGCGTTCCACCAGCTCGTCCAGCGAACGCGACAGGCGCTCGTCATCCAGCGGCAGGAATGCCACGTCGCTGCCACCGCCGTGCCCGGGCAGGCCGCGCAGTTCGCGCTCGTCGCCGGTTTCGCGCGGTGCTGCGGTGGCGCCCCATTCATTGCCTTCCCATTCGCCCGGCGGCAGGTCGTGCAGCGGGCCCGGGGTGCGTTCGGCATCGGTATGGCCGTTGCGGACCAGACCGGCGGCCTGTTGCACCGCCTGCGGATCCACGGCGGCCAGCCGGCCCCACGCGAACGCCTGCTGGTTCATCGCCACCGCCGCGCCATTGAGTTCGACCGCGCGCATCAGCGCCTCGAACGAGATCGGCACCAGCCCCTGCTGCCAGGCGTAGCCCAGGATGAACAGGTTGGAGGCAATCGCATCGCCGAGCAGCGCGGTGGCCAGCTGGGTGGCATCGAGCAGCAGCGGCTCGCGGCCGCCCAGCGCCACGCGGATGCCGGCAATGATGTCGGCCGCCGGGAACTGCATGTCCGGGCGGGTGGTGAAGGTGCCCGGCATGGCTTCATAGGTGTTGAGCACCACCTGCGAGCGCTCGGCGCGCACCTTCGACAGTGCCCAGTAATCGTTGACCACCACCATGTCGCAGCCCACCACCAGGTCGGCTTCGCCCGCGGCGATGCGTACTGCATGGATGTCTTCGGGGCGCTTGGCGATGCGGATATGGGTGGTGACCGCGCCGCCCTTCTGGGCCAGACCGGTCTGGTCGAGCACGCTGGCACCCTTGCCTTCCAGGTGCCCGGCCATGCCCAGCAGCGCGCCGATGGTCACCACGCCGGTGCCACCGACGCCGGTGATCAGGATGTTCCATGGTTGCTCGAGCGTGCTGCGGAAGGTCGGCGCGGGCAGGTTGTCGAGCAGGCTGCTGCGCTCGCTGCGCGAGCCCTTGCGCAGCGTGCCGCCGTGCACGGTGACGAAGCTGGGGCAGAAACCGGTGGTGCAGGAATAGTCCTTGTTGCAGTTGGACTGGTCGATATCGCGCTTGCGCCCGAACTCGGTTTCCTTCGGCAGCACCGACACGCAGAAGCTCTTCTGGCCGCAGTCGCCGCAGCCTTCGCAGACCAGCGAATTGACCACCACGCGCTTGGGCGGGTCGACCAGCTTGCCGCGCTTGCGGCGGCGGCGCTTTTCCGTGGCGCAGGTCTGTTCGTAGATCAGGATGCTGGTGCCCTTCACTTCGCGCAGCTGCTTCTGCACCGCATCCAGTTCGGCGCGGTCGTGGAACTCTACGCCCTCGGGGAACAGCTCGCGCTTGTTCCACTTGCCGATCTCATCGCTCACCAGCATGATCGTCTGCACGCCTTCGGCGCGCATCTGGTGGGCGATCTGCGGCACGGTCAGGGTGCCGTCCACCGGCTGGCCGCCGGTCATCGCCACCGCATCGTTGTAGAGGATCTTGTAGGTGATGTTGACCCCGGCGGCGATGGCCTGGCGGATCGCCAGCGAGCCGCTGTGGAAATAGGTGCCATCGCCCAGGTTCTGGAACACGTGTTCGGTGTCGGTGAACGCGGCTTGGCCGGCCCAGGTCACGCCTTCGCCGCCCATGTGGGTGAAGGTGTCGGTGCTGCGGTCCATCCAGGTGACCATGTAATGGCAACCGATGCCGCCCAGCGCGCGCGAGCCTTCCGGCACGCGGGTGGAGGTGTTGTGCGGGCAGCCGGAGCAGTAATGCGGCACGCGCGGGAAGCTGGCGCGCGGCAGCGCCAGTTCGGCTTCCTTGGCATCCATCCAGCGCAGGCGCTGTTCGATGGAGTCATTGGTGAAGAAGCGCTGGATGCGGCGGCCGATCACGCCGGCAATGGTGGCCGGGGTCAGTTCATTGGTGGACGGCAGGATCCACGCGCCCTGCTCGTCGTACTTGCCCACGATTGACGGGCGCGGGCCGGCGCTGGCCGGCCAGTTGTAGAACTGTTCCTTCATCTGGCGCTCGATGAAGGCCCGCTTCTCCTCCACCACCACGATGTCTTCCAGCCCCTGGGCGAAGCGCGCGATGCCTTCCGGCTCCAGCGGCCAGGTCATGCCGACCTTGTACACGCGGATGCCGATGTCGGCGCAGGCGCGCTCGTCCAGGCCCAGGTACTCCAGCGCCTGCAGCACGTCCAGGTAGCTCTTGCCGGTGGTGACGATGCCCAGCCGCGCACGCGGCGAATCCATCACCACCCGGTCGATGCCATTGGCCCGCGCGAACGCCTGGGCAGCCTTGACCGCATAGCGGTGCAGGCGCATTTCCTGGTCCAGCGGCGGGTCCGGCCAGCGGATGTTGAGCCCGCCGGCGGGCATCTCGAAGTCTTCCGGCAGCACGATCCGGCGCGCGAACGGGTCCACCTGCACCGACGCGGACGATTCCACCGTTTCAGCGATGGTCTTGAAGCCGATCCAGCGCCCGGTGTACCGGCTCATGGCCCAGCCAAGCAGACCCATGTCCAGGATGTCCTGCACGCCGGCCGGGTTGAGCACCGGCATCATCGCGCTGACGAATTCATCTTCGCTGCCGTGCGGCAGGGTGGAGCTGCGGCAGGCGTGGTCGTCGGCGGCCAGCGCCAGCACGCCGCCGTGCACGGAGGTGCCGGCGGCGTTGGCATGCTTGAACACATCGCCGCAGCGGTCCACGCCCGGGCCCTTGCCGTACCACATGCCGTACACGCCCTGGACCTTGGCCCCGGGGAACAGGTTGGTCTGCTGGGTGCCCCAGACCATGGTCGCGCCCAGGTCCTCGTTGAGGCCGGGGGTGAACTTCACCTTCGCCGCCTCCAGGTGCTGGCGGGCGCGCCACAGTTCCAGGTCGAAGCCGCCCAGCGGGCTGCCACGGTAGCCGCTGATGAAGCCTGCGGTGTCCAGCCCGGCGGCCTGGTCGCGCAGCCGCTGCATCAGCGGCAGGCGTACCAGCGCCTGCACCCCGCTCAGGTAAATGCGGCCATCGGTACGGGTGTACTTGTGGTCCAGCGTGTAGCTGTCGTCCAGCGGCCCGGCAGGCAGGTTGGCGGACGAAGGCGAGGTGAGTTCGGCGGTACTGGTCATGGCTGGCCCGTGCTGACGGCTGGCACGGCCACCGCGAGGGCGGCCGGAAAGGGCGGAATTGTATCAGCCGGGCATTTTCTGGCCTCCGGGACTCGCACCGCAGGCGAGCTGCGGTTAGGATCGGGGAGGGAGGTTGTTGTGACAACCTGGGGGAGTTTGTATGGCAGTGGCAAGAAAGATGCTGACCGGCATGGTGCTGGCGGCGGGGATGACAGTGTTCGGGGCGGCAGCGCAATCGTTGCCGGCATTGCAGGAGTTCTACTTCGACGACGACGTGGCTGCGGTCACGCCCGTGGTCGTGCCGGCCGACAGCAACGATGTCGTCGACCAGCTGATGAAACAACGCGAACGTGGCCGCAAGGCGCTGGAAGCCACCGTGCAGCTGGCCAGCGTGGCCTATGCACAGGGCCGCCCGGAGCTGGGTCGCGAGCTGTATGCCGATGCGGAAAAGAATGCACCGGGCACCTCGGTGCCGGGCCGCATGGTGCGCTGGAACCATGGCTGGGACCTGTTCCGCCAAGGTGATGCCGAGGCGGCCCTCGTGCAGTGGCACAGCGCCCAGCAGGGCCTGCGCGGCAACGCATCGTGGGTGCCGCAGACTTACGCGCTGGCGTTGTGGACGCTGGGTCGCAAGGACGAAGCGGTGCAGTGGTATGCCGCCGCCGTGCGCACCGAACCGCAGCGCTGGACCACCAGCGACGGCTACGCGCAGGCACTGCCGGGCTGGCGCGACAGCGAACGCGCCACCCTGGCCCAGGTGCAGCAGGCCTGGGCGGCGCAGCCGCCGGCCTGGCCGTAACACCGGCAGTCCACGCCGGCTTCGACCATGGTCGGGGCCGGCGCTGCGGCAACTTCCGCTAGGCTGGGCCGATGGCCTTTGATGCGTTTGCCCTGATCCTGACCATGCTCGGCCTGGGCATGCTGTTCGCACGCCTGCGCGCGTTGCCCGACAACAGCGCCGAAGTGCTCAACCGCGTGGTGCTGCTGGTATGCCTGCCGGCGGCGGTGCTCACCTATGTGCCGCGCCTGCAGCTGGATACCAGCCTGGTTGGGCTGATGGCCACGCCGTGGCTGCTGATGCTGGCCACCGTGGCACTGGTCAGCCTGGCCACGCGCCTGTTCGGGTTCGCGCGCGATGTGCATGCCGTGCTGCTGATCTGCGTGGCGCTGGCCAATTCCAGCTTCATCGGCTACCCGATGGTGCGCGCGCTGCTGGGCGACCACGCGTTGCCGTATGCGGTGGTGTTCGACCAGTTCGGCACGTTCGTGCTGCTGTCCACGTTCGGGTTGTACGTGATCGCCCGCTACAGCGGCGATGCGCCGCCCACCGCGCGCCAGGTGCTGGGTCGCATCGCCGGGTTCCCGCCGTTGTGGGCGCTGCTGTTCGCGCTGACGCTGATGCCGGTGCAGCCGCCCACCTGGATCGCCACCGGGCTGAAGCAGCTGGCCGATGCGATGCTGCCGCTGGTGATGCTGGCGGTGGGGCTGTCGATCCGCCTGCGGTTGTCGCGCGATGAACTTGCGCCGCTGGGCATCGGGCTGGTGCTGAAGCTGGTGCTGATGCCGGCGCTGGCACTGCCGATCGCCTGGGCGTTCGGCCTGCAGGGCGCGATGCTGCAGGTGAACGTGCTGGAATCGGCGATGCCGACCATGATCACCGCCGCCGCGCTGGCCATCTCACACCGGCTGGCGCCGCGGTTGGCCGCGGCGCTGGTGGGGTACGGCATCCTGCTGTCGCTGCTTACCCTGCCGGCGTGGGTGTGGGTGTTGAACCGGTGATCATTCGTCCGCGCTGACGGTACGCCCGCGTGCCCAGTCGCGCAGGCCGTTGACCTGCTCGGCCATCAGCACCGACAACGGGCGGCTGCCGCGGATCTCGGTCATCAGCAGCTCGGTGTCCAGCGCACGCTCTTCGGCATGCGCCGCGTACAGCCCGGCCACCACGGCCTGTTCGATTTCCGCCCCCGAGAAACCATCGCTGGCCGCCGCCAGCGCCGGCAGCGCGAAGTCGTCGGCGTTGAGCGTGCGCCGGCCCAGGTGCAGGCGCAGCAGCTCCACCCGGGTATTGGCATCGGGCAGGTCGACGAAGAAGATCTCGTCGAAGCGGCCCTTGCGCAGCAGCTCCGGCGGCAGCTCATGCACCTGGTTGGCGGTGGCCACGATGAACACCTGGCTCTTGCGCTCGGCCAGCCAGGTGAGCAGGTGGCCCAGCACGCGGCGGGATACGCCGCCGTCCTCGCCACCACTGGCCAGGCCCTTCTCGATCTCGTCGATCCACAGCACGCACGGCGCCAGCTGCTCGGCCGAGGCCAGCGCCTCGCGCAGGTTCTTCTCGGTCTCGCCGTGGAACTTGTCGTACAGGCTGCCGAAGTCCAGCCGCAGCAGCGGCACCCCGAAGCCGGCGGCGGTGGCCTTGGCCAGCATCGACTTGCCGCAGCCCTGCACGCCCAGCAGCAGCATGCCCTTGGGCGGATCCAGCCCGGCCGGGCCCTGGCCGCCCAGGAACACCGGGCGGCGCTGGTTGACCCAGCGCTTGAGCCGGTTGGCCCCGGCCACGTCGGCGAAGCGGGTGGTGTCGTATTCGTAATGCAGGTGCCCGGCGCGGTTGAGCAGCTCGAACTTCAGCTTGGCCAGCTGTGGCAGGTCGTCCTGGCTGATCGCGCCGTCGGCGAAGATCAGCTGGCGGGCGATCCGCCGTGCATCCACCAGGCTCAGCCCACGCAGGTTGTGCAGGATCTTCTTGACCGCATCGTTGTCCACTTCAACCCGGCGGCCACCGTTCTCGCGTGCATAGGCGGCCACTTCCTCGCGCAGCATCTTGAGCAGCGCGTTGGGGTCGGGCAGGCGCGGGTTGAAGCGGGTGGCCAGCGCCTCCAGCTCGGCCGGCAGCTCCACCTTGGCGCCGATCAGCACCAGCACGTGGGCCTCGCAGTGGCGGCGCTGGATCAGGTCGCGCAGCGCGCGCTGGTGGCTGGCATAGCCCAGGTAGGGATGGAAATCGAGCAGCAGGTAGATGCCGCGCTGGTCAGCCTGGCGGATCATCTGCAGGGCCGAGCTGGCATCGGGCGGGCCAACCGCGTCGTCCTCGCGGTCCATGTCGATCCGGCGCAGCCCTTCGGTGATGGACCAGCGGTGCAGGGCCCGCCAGACATGCATCAGGGTCTGCCGGAACAGCTCCACCACACGACCCTCGTCCTGGGTCTCGATCACGATCAGCGGGGTATTGGCGCGGATCAACGCGCTGAGGTCCTGTAACTCGCTCATGCCGGCTTGCAGTCCATTGGATCGCGCACGATAGCAAAGCAGCGCGGGATGCAGGAGGTTCAGCCGCGCGACTATCTCCATCACGGAGGGCGGTGTACGCTCGGGTCACGTTCCCCGGAAGCGAGGCTGGCATGAAGACGATCCTGGTAGCCGGTTCCAAGGGTGGGGTGGGTAAATCCACCATTGCCACCCACCTGGCGGCACAGGCCGCCTTGGCCGGCAAACGGACCGTACTGGCCGACGCCGACCCCCAAGGCTCCAGCACCCGCTGGGCCGAACGCCGTGCCGGGCTGGAAAGCGCGGTGCTGCCCATCGATGCCAGCGGCAAGCACCCGCTCAAGCACGTGCCCGACGATACCGAGGTCCTGGTCATCGACGCCCCCGCCGGGGCCCGCGCCGGTGAGCTGGACGCCTTCCTGGACGTGGCCGACGCCGTGGTGGTGCCGGTGCTGCCCTCGGCGCTGGACATCGAAGCCATCGTCGGCTTCCTGAATACCCTGTCCAAGGTACCGCGCGTGCACAAGCGCAAGCTGCCGGTGGGGCTGGTGCTCAACCGCACCAAACCGTGGACCCAGACCTCCCGCCAGGCCGAGCAGATGCTGGAGGAGTGGCCGTACCCGGTGGTTGCCAAGCTGCGCGATACCCAGGGTTACGTGGTCATGACCGGCCTGGGCCGCAGCCTGTTCGATTACCGCTCCGCGCAGGTGCGCGAGCACCAGAGTGACTGGGAGCCACTGTTGAAGTGGTTGAAGATTGCCTGAGCCAGAAGAGAGCCTTATGCGAGAACTGATCCTGCTGCGCCACGCCCATGCCGAACCTGCGGGTAACGGCCAGGCCGACCTTGACCGGCCGCTGTCGTCGGTTGGCTTGGCCGAAGCCGAAGCCGCCGGCAAATGGCTGAAAGAAAACAAGCTGCTGCCCGACTGCGTGCTGTGTTCACCGGCGCGGCGTACCCGCGAAACGCTGGAAGCCGTGCTGGGCATCACCGGGTATGCCGAACAGAAGCTGGAAGACGGCGTGTATGAGGCGACCCCCGGTGCACTTTTCGGCCTGGTAAGTGACCGTGCCGATGTGGAACGGCTGTTGGTGGTGGGCCACAACCCGGGGCTGGAGCAGTTCGTTCCGTTCCTGACCGATGGAACCAGCAGCGACTACCGTGGCATGCCGCCCGGCGGTATCGCGGTCCTTACTTTCGAGGGTGCCATCGAACCCGGTGCGGCCAAGCTGACCCAGTTCTGGTGGCCGTAAGCCGTGACAGCAGTAAAAACCCTTTTGTGCTGTCTGCTCGGGCTGGCGGCGGGGGTGGCGCGTGCCGAACCCCCGGTGCCGGCCCTGCCCCCGGCCCAGGCCGCACCCAAGCAGGTGATGGAGCTGGATACGGCGCGCTCGCGCCTGGGCTTCGAGATCCGCACCCGCCTGGGCCAGCGCATCGAAGGGGTGTTCCCGCGCTTTGAAGGCCGTATCGACGTGCTGTCCGATGGCCGCCACCAGGTCCATCTGCGCATGTTCACCGGCTACGTCGAGATCCCCGGCAAGGACCGCTACACCGGCTGGATGCGCGGCGAGGAGTTCTTCGACGCCGGGCGCTACCCGGTGGTGGAGTTCGATTCGGTGCCCTACGACCCGCAGCTGGTCGAAAAGGGCGGCGGCATCCATGGCCGCTTGATCCTGCGCGGGGTGTCCCACCCGGAGACCCTGCAGGTCGAACCGGCGTCCTGCCCCCGGGCCGGGTATGATTGCGACGTGGTCAGCCGCGGTACCGTCCAGCGTGGCCGGTATGGAATGGACAGCTGGCAGCTAGCCCTGAGTGATCGAGTGACCTTCGTCCTGCGTGCGCGTCTCAACGAGGCGCTGAAACCGTGAATCCCCTGTTGCGGGTGGTAGTGCTGGCAATTCTGTTGCTGGGCAGCGGCTGTGCGTCGCTGTCCAACGCGCAGCGCGAGCGCGCGGCCGGCATTGCGGCACAGGCGCGTTCGCATACTGTTGATTGCGACAAGCCCGACCGCTGCGCACTCGATTCGCCGCTGCGCGCCCTCGGCGGGCAGGCTTTCAGTGAATCCACCGAAGCGGCCCCGCGCCATTACGCCACCATCCTGGACGAAGGCGAGACCGCGCTGGTGGCGCGCATCAACCTGATCCGCAGCGCCACCCGCAGCATCGACCTGCAGACCTACATCTTCGACAAGGACGACAGCGCCCGGCTGGTACTGGACGAACTGCTGGCCGCCGCCCGGCGCGGGGTGAAGGTGCGGGTGCTGATCGACCAGCTCTCGGCGATCTCCGACCTGGAGATCCTGGCCGCGCTGGCCAGCAGCCACCAGAATTTCGAGCTCCGCGTCTACAACCCGACCTTCGGCAAGGCGCGGCTGAACTACGCCGATTACGCCGGCAGCGTGATCTGCTGCTTCCGCCGCTTCAACCAGCGCATGCACAACAAGCTGCTGGTGATCGACGATGCGCTGGGCGTGGTGGGCGGGCGCAACTACCAGGACGACTATTACGACTGGGACAGCGAATACAACTTCCGCGACCGCGACGTACTGCTGGCCGGGCCCGAAGCGCGCGGCATGGCCGCCAACTTCGATGCGTTCTGGCACGCCCAGCGCAGCGTGCCGGCCGAGCGCCTGAACGACGTGGGCAATACCCTGCTCAAGCAGGGCGCCCCGGCCATGCCGCCGGCCGACTACCGCCGCCCGGCGCGGGTGGAGCAGGTGATCGATGAAGCGGTCGACCCGGCCTACATCCAGCGCATGTTCGTGGATACCGCGCTGCCGGTGCGCTCGGTGCGCTACGTGGCCGACCTGCCGCGCAAGCACCGCCGCGAGCGCGCCAGCCAGCCGGCCAACGGCCAGCACGTCACCGAGCCGCAGCTGGATTCGCTGATCGCCGGCGCGCAGACCGAAGTGCTGCTGCAGACCCCGTACCTGGTGCTGTCCAAGCCGGCGCGCAAGTTGTTCGAAGCACTGCGCAAGCGCGAACAGCCGCCGCGCATCGTGGTCTCCACCAACAGCCTGGCCGCCACCGACAACCCGATCGTCTACGCGCTGTCCTACAAGTACAAGCGCCGCAACCTGCGCGAGCTGGGCTTCAACATCTACGAATTCAAGCCGTTCCCGCTGGATGCGCCGGTCGACTACCGCAACCTGGTGCCGGCCCCGCTGGGCACCGCGCCCAGCAGCGACAGCGGGCGCAGCAGCCTGCTGGGTGGCAGCGCGGCCGGCAGCAACGCGCGCAGCAGCGGCAGCAACCGGCGCAGCGCGGACACCACGGGCGCCACCGAACAGCCCGTCGCGCAGGAACAGGATGACGCCGGCACCGTGCCTGCCGGCGACGACGCCGGCGACCGCCCCCAGCCCACCCCCGGCCCCGCCGCGCGCCGCCGTACCGACGGCAGCGTGGTGGAACGCCGCGTGCTGCGTGCCGAAACCCGGCCCTCGTTCCTGGGCACCAAGGCGGTGAACAAGCCGCTGCCGGTGACCCGCAGCGGCGCGCGCATGGGCCTGCACGCCAAATCGCTGGTGGTGGACCGCCGCATCGGCGTGATCGGCACCCACAACTTCGACCCGCGCAGCGAGAACTACAACACCGAAGGCGCGGTGATCATCGATGACCCGGCCTTCGCCGAAGCGCTGGCGCAGAGCATCCTGCGCGACATCCACCCCAAGAACTCCTGGGTGGTGGCGCCGCGCACCAAGCCGCCGGTGCTGTCGGGCCTGAACTACAGCGTTGGCAAGGCCTCCGAGGCACTGCCCGTGCTCGATTTCTGGCCGTGGCGCTACGCCACCGATTACGAGTTCCAGCCCGGCCCGAACTGCCCGGAGCCGCTTCGCCGCCAAGACCCGGACTTCCACAGCTGCTACACCGCCGTGGGCGACTTCCCCGAGGTCAACGTCGGCCCGAAGTGGCTGCTGGTGCGCATGCTCACCGCGTTCGGCGCCGGCCTGGTGCCCATCCTGTAATTCCTTGTCGTTCCACGGAGGCGCTGCATGTCCCAGGTATTCCGCGAGCCGGTCTCGATCGAGTCGCTCAACGCGCTCAGCCGCAACACCCTGATCGAACACCTCGGCATCGTCTTTACCGCCGCCGGTGACGACTGGGTCCAGGCCACCATGCCGGTCGACGCGCGTACCCGCCAGCCCTACGGCATCCTGCACGGCGGCGCCTCGGTGGTGCTGGCCGAAACCCTGGGCAGCAGCGCCGGCAACCTGTGCGTGGATACCCGCGAACAGGTCTGCGTGGGCCTGGAGATCAACGCCAACCACATCCGCGCCCAGCGCGGTGGCACCGTCACCGGTACCGCGCGCGCCGTGCACGTGGGCCGCAGCACCCACGTGTGGGACATCCGCATCGAAGACGAGGCCGGCAAGCTGGTCTGCACCTCGCGGCTGACCCTGGCCGTGGTCCCGGCGGTCCGCCCGGGCTGAGCCCGGCTTGACCTGCTGTGGCGGATGGCCCGCCACGCTGGCAGACCCCGCAGCGCTCGGGTATCGTTCGCGGATGACTTCCCCCCCTTCGGCCTCGCGTGGCGGCGTGGCGCGTGTGTGCCGTTACCTGTACCGCGTTCCCCTGCTGCTGGTCCACCTGCTGCTTTTCCTGCCGCTCCTCCTGATCGGCATGCTGCCGCCGTGGGGCAACCTGCGCGTGGGCGGGCGTACGCTCGAGCACCTGCTGGTCAATGCCTGGTCGGGCGGGCTGATGTGGATCTTCGGCTTCCGCCTGCGCCGCATCGGCACGCCGTTGCCCGGCGCGGTGCTGTTCGTGGCCAACCATGTCAGCTGGGTGGACATCTCCATGCTGCACAGCCAGCGCATGATGGGCTTCGTGGCCAAGCGCGAAATCGCCGGCTGGCCGGTGGTGGGCTGGCTGGCCGCACGCGGGCAGACCATCTTCCACCAGCGCGGCAGCACCGAATCGCTGGGCGGGGTGATGCAGCTGATGGTCGAGCGCCTGCAGCAAGGCAAGGCGGTGGGCGTGTTCCCGGAAGGGCGCACCCGTGGTGGCCATGAAGTGGGCCCGTTCCATGCCCGCATCTTCCAGGCCGCAGTGGAAACCCAGGTACCGGTACAGCCGGTGGCGCTGCGCTACGGCGTGCGCGGCGACGCGCAGACCGTGGTCGCGTTCGGCGAGCGCGAAAGCTTCTTCGCCAACTTCCTGCGCCTGCTGGGGGAACCGGCACGGCGGGCCGAGGTGCATTTCCTCGCGCCCATTGGCACCCATGACCTGGAAGGCCGTCGCCGCATCGCGGAAACCTCGCGTACGCGCATCGTGGCGGCCATGAACGCCGAATAGCGCGATGCTGACCGCTGCCGACTACTGTCCGCCGCGTTGGCTGCGCAACCCGCACCTGCAGTCGATGCTCAGCTCCAGCCGCATGCGCATGCAGCGCGGCCTGGTGCTGCTGGCCGCCACCGGCGCGGTGACCGAAGAGCTGATCCTGGACGGCGGCGAAGGCGTGCGCCTGCAGGGCTGGCACAGCCGTATCGAGGGCCGTGAACCGGTCGGCATGGCGCTGCTGCTGCATGGCTGGGAAGGCAGTTCCGAATCCAGCTACATGCGCATGACCGCCGCGCGCATGCTCGAGGCCGGCTATGACGTGGTGCGGCTGAACTTCCGCGACCACGGCAACACCCACCACCTCAACCCCGGCATCTTCCACTCCAACCGCATCGACGAAGTGGTGCAGGCCGCCGGCGACATCGCCCGGCGCTGGCCGCAGCTGCCGCTGGTGGCCGCCGGCTACTCGCTGGGCGGCAACTTCGTGCTGCGCCTGGCGCTGCGCGCGCCCTCGGCCGGGGTCCCGCTGCGCCGGGTGGCCTCGGTCTGCCCGGTGCTGGACCCGGCGATCACCATGGAAAGCATCGAGAACGGCCCGGCGATGTACGACTGGTACTTCCGCCGCAAGTGGGCCGGCTCGCTGCGCCGCAAGCGTGACCTGTTCCCCGAGCTGAGCGACTGGGACGACCGCGTGCTGAAGCTGGACATCCGCGCGCTGACCGCCTGGCTGGTGGAACACCACACCGAATTCGGCACCCTGCAGGCCTACTTCGACGGCTATTCCATCGCCGGCGACCGCCTGGCCGGGCTGGAAGTCCCGGCCGACATCCTGATGGCCCAGGACGACCCGGTCATTCCCTACGCCACCTTCAACGGCTGGCGGCTGCCGGCCCATGCCCGGCTGGAAATCGCCCCGTGGGGCGGCCACTGCGGCTTCCTGGAAAACTGGCGCGGCGATGGCTTCTCCGAACGCTGGGTAGCCCAGCGGCTGAGCCTGGAAGCGCTGCGCTGAGGCCCGGCCCGGCGCGCCGGCGCCGGTGTTCTACAATCGGGGTTTGACCCCAAGCCGGACCGTCATGCAAGACACTATTCTCCAAGCCCTGCGCCGCAACGCAGTGGAAGAAGCCGCGCAGCTGGCGCGCGAATGGATCCAGGCCGAGCCGGAGCAGCCGCAGGCGCACCGCTGGCTGGCCCTGGCACTGCAGCAGCAGGGCCAGTACGACGGCGCCCTGGACAGCCTGCAGCGCGGGCTGGAACTGGCCCCGGACAACGCCGAACTGCACCTGCAGCATGCCGGCCTGCTGCTGGCGCTGCGCCAGTTCGACGCCGCCAACAGCGCGCTGGACCGCACCGCCGAGCTCAACCCCAACGAACTGTCGGCCTACCTGATGCAGGCCCACCTGGCGTTGTCGCGCAACGACGTGGACGAGGCCGAGCGGATCACCCGCACGGCCGCGCGCGTGGAGGAGGACAACGCGGAAGTGGTGGCGCTGCAGGGCATGATCGCGCTGCGCCGCAATGATGCCGACCGCGCGCTGGCGCTGCTCTCGGCCGCCAGCCAGGCGCTGCCCAACGACGCACGCATCCTGTACGCGCTGGGCTTTGCCTACCTGGGCAAGGACCTGCTGGCGTTTGCCGAGCAGGCCTTCCGCCGCGTGCTGGAGATCAACCCGGGTATCACCTCGCTGCACGGCCTGCTGGTGCAGCTGGCCCTGCGCCAGGGCAATACCGAAAACGCCGCCGCCATCGTGGGCCAGGTGCTGGCCCAGCCCGAGACCGACACCCCCGCGATGCGCCGCCTGGCCGGCGAGCTGGCCCTGCAGTCGAGCCAGCCGCTGCAGGCGCTGGAACACCTGCTGCCGGTGCTGGAACAGTGGCCGGCCGACCGCCAGACCCTGCAGCTGCTGTTGATGGCCTGGCAGCGCCTGGGCCGCGAGCAGCAGGCCCGCGACACCCTAGATGCCGCGCTGGAAACGCACCCGCAGGAACACAACCTGTGGATGGCCCGCCTGGCCATTGAAGTGGTCGGCAGTGCCGAGGCCGCCGCCGTGGCCGATCGCTGGATCGCGGCCGTGCCGGGCCACCTGCCGGCGCTGGAAGCGCGCCTGCGCCTGCACGACATGGCCGGCGATGCCGCCGCCGCCGAAGCGGTGGCGCGCCAGATCATCGCCATTGAACCCGGCCGGGCCAGCGGCGAAACCCGCCTGGTGGATGCCCTGCTGGCGCGCGACCCGGCTGCCGCGGTCGCCCACGTGCAGGCGCTGGTCGACGCCCAGCCCGAAGCCGACCGCGGTGCGCTGCGTGCGTGGCTGGGCAGCGTGCAGGACCGCGCCGGCCAGTTTGATGCGGCCCTGTCGACCTGGGCCGACCTGCATGCCTCCGAATCCTCGCAGCGCCTGCCGTTGCCGCCGCAGGCCAAGGCGCCGCTGACCTGGCCGGAGTCCGGCAGCATTCCCGACACGATCAGCGCGCGCCCGATGTTCGTCTGGGGCGCGCCGGGCTCGGGCGTGGAGCGGGTCATCGCGGCCATCGCCGCCGGCAGCAAGGTGCTGCGCGGCGACCGTTTCGGTCCCAACCCGCCCAACGATGGCTTCCAGAGCTACCACACGCTGCAGGACCTCTCCACCGGCAAGCTGGCGCCGGAACAGCTGGTCGAGCAGTGGCGCGCGCAGCTGCCCGAGCGCGGCCTGGCCGACGCCAACGTCATCGACTGGCTGCTGTGGTGGGACAACGCGTTGCTGTGGTCGCTGCGTCCGCAGCTGCCGGAAGGCCGCCTGCTGCTGGTGCTGCGCGACCCGCGCGACATGCTGCTGCAGTGGCTGGCACATGGCGCGCCGACGCCGTTCGCGGTGAACTCGGTGAACGAAGCGGCCGAATGGCTGACCCGTTCGCTGACCCAGATCGCCACGCTGCACGAGCAGGACCTGTACCCGCACGCCCTCGTGCGCGTCGATGACATCGGCAACAACCCCGAGGCCATGGCCGCCCAGCTGGGCAGCCTGTTCGGCGTGCAGCTGCCGCCGGCGCGGACGCTGGGCCCGGCACGCCTGCCGGCCGGTCACTGGCGCCACTACCGCGAGGCGCTGGGGTCCGCGTTCGCCCAGCTCACCCCGGTCGCGGTGCGGCTTGGCTACCCGGAAGCGTAAGGAGAACGTTGCAATGAAACTGACCAGTTCCGCCCTGCGCAACGGCGCACCGATCCCCGCCACGTTCGCCGCGGGCGATGCCAACGGCTTCGCCGCCAACCGCAATCCGCCGCTGGCGTGGAGCGACGTGCCCGAGGGCACCCGCTCCTTCGCCCTGCTGTGCATCGACCCGGACGTGCCGACCGTGCCCGACACGGTCGGCCGCCACGACCGCAGCGTACCCGCCGACCAGCCGCGTGCCGACTTCACCCACTGGGCGATGGCCGACATTCCGGCCGACCTGCGCGGGATCGAAGAAGCCAGCTGCAGCGATGGCTTCACCGCCAAGGGCAAGCCGCAGCCGGCCGGCCCGGCCGGTGCGCGCCAGGGCCTGAACGATTTCACCGGCTGGTTCGCCGGCAACCCGGACATGGCCGGCCAGTACCTGGGCTACGACGGCCCGTACCCGCCGTTCAACGACGAGCGCGTGCACCGTTACTTCTTCCGCCTGTTCGCGCTGGACGTGGCCACGCTCGAACTGCCCACGCCGTTCACCGCCGCCGACGTGCACAAGGCCATGCACGGCCACGTGCTGGCCGAAGCCGCGTTGCACGGCACCTACACGCTCAACCCGGCGTTGGCGTAAAAAAAAGCCGCCCGATCAATCATCGGGCGGCACAGTGCATCGGTAGCGCCAGCCGTTGGCCGGCCCACGCCATGCCGGTCACTTCTCGATCGCGGACTCGACAACCATATCCAGCACATACGCCTTCGACGACGCATCGGCCGGCGGGTTGGCCACGTTGAAGCGCTTCACCCGCAGCACGTTGCGCGTGCCCGCTTCGTGGGTATAGCCCTCGATCACGTCGTAGAAGTTCTCGAACGCGCCCGGCGTACCCTGCTTGAGCCCCTTGTCGTCGAAGTGGATCTCACGGGTCTGCAGGCACTGTTTGTCGCGGATCATCGGGTGCGGGCACGGCTTGGTCTGCGCGGCCACCTCGATGAAGATCGTCTCGCCCGGGCCGCCGAAGCGGGTTTCGGCGGTCGGCTGCGGGCTGAACACCAGCACGTCACCGCTGGCGGTGCGCAGGGTCAACTGGCCTTCGCCGCCCAGTTCGGTCTTCAGCGCGCCTTCCAGCCGCGAGCCCACCGCCTGGTCCAGCGCCATCAGCGCCTTGTCGGTGCAGGCCATCATGGTCGAGGCCATCGGCGAAACGGTCAGCGTGCCGTCGGCCAGGGTGTAGCCCCCGCCCATGCGGTTGCAGGTATTGCTCACGGCCAGGCGTCCATCGACGAAGTCCAGCGTGACCGGCTTGTCGGCGCGCGCGAACAGCGCATCGATGCGCTTGCCGGCGCTGTCGGTGGCGCTGTCGAGCACCCAGTGGTTGCCCTGCAGGCGCTGCACGTCCAGCTGCGCGGCGGCCTTCTGGTCGGCCGCAGCGGTCGGGGCCGGGGCCAGCTCGTCGCGGCCGGTGCCGGGGGCCTGGCTGGAGGGGTTGCTGCACGCGGCCATCAGGGCCAGCGGCAGGATCAGCATCAGGTTGCGGGTGGTTTTCATGGACATCTCCTTGGGAATCCGGGGAATAACGTGGGAGCACCCCGGGTGGGGTTGCGGCGGCGCGGCGCTGTTCAGTTACCAGCAGGCAGGAACAGCAGCAGGCCCGCGCCGAGTGCGATCCGGTAGAACGCAAACGCCGTGAAGCGGTGGGCCTTGATGTAGCCCAGCAGCCACTTCACTACGACGAAGCCGGTGATGACAGCGGCAACGAAGGCCACGCCCACGTCGGTCCAGTTCTCGGTGGCCAGCTTGCCGTCCTTGGCAAGTTCCAGGAACGCGTAGCCACTGGCAGCGAACATGGTGGGAATGCCCACCAGGAACACGAATTCAGTGGCGGCCGCACGCCGGCTCAGGCCGAACAGCATGGCGATGAAGATTGCCGCCGCCGACCGCGAGGTGCCCGGGAACACGCCCGCCACCACCTGCGCCAGGCCGACCAGCACCGCCACCTTCCAGGTCACCTCGTCGCGGTCGGGCAGGCGCGCGGTGCGCGCTTCCACCAGGATCATCCAGATGCCGCCGATGATCAGCGCCCACGCCACCGGGGTCACCGTCTCGGGAAGCTCCCAGCCGGCCAGCCGCACCGGCAGGCCCACGATCGCCGTAACCAGGAACGCGGTGCCCAGCTTGAGCACGTAATCGCGGTTGGCGCGCTCGTGCAGGCCGGTGGCCAGCGTCCACAGCCGCTGGCGGAACACCAGGGTGATGGCCAGGATCGCGCCGGCCTGGATGATGATGTTGAAGAAGTCCGAGCGTGCGCCCAGCCAGTGCTGGGCGATCAGCAGGTGGCCGGTGCTGGAAATCGGCAGGAATTCGGTAAGGCCTTCAAGGATGCCCAACAGCAGGGCGGAGAACAGATCGGACATCGGCGGGCAGTGGCTCGAAGGTAGCGCCGGGCCATGCCCGGCTGAATCGGTGGGTACAACCGGGACGTTGCCGGCTGCGCGTCTGGCAAATCATAAAACAACAACAGCCGCACCAAATGTGTGCACGGTGCGGCCATTGCACCGCAATGGTGCGCCGCGTTCAGCGTCCATCCGGGTGCACGCCGTGTGAAATCAACCACTTGTGCGCTGCAAAAAGTTGGCACGGGGTTTGCTCTATCCACACAGGCAATCACCCATCTGAGGTTTCACCGATGTCCGTGGAAAACGTTGAGAAGCTGATCAAGGACAACCAGATCGAGTTCATCGACCTGCGTTTTGTCGACATGCGCGGTGTGGAACAGCACGTCACCTTCCCGGTCAGCATCGTGGAACCGTCGCTGTTCGAAGAAGGCAAGATGTTCGACGGCAGCTCCATCGCCGGCTGGAAGGGCATCAATGAGTCCGACATGGTCCTGCTGCCGGACCCGGCAAGCGCTTACGTCGACCCGTTCTACCAGCACCCGACCCTGGTGATCAGCTGCGACATCCTCGACCCGGCCACCATGCAGCCGTACGGCCGCTGCCCGCGCGGCATCGCCAAGCGCGCCGAGGCCTACCTGAAGTCCTCCGGCATTGCCGAACAGGCCTTCTTCGGCCCGGAGCCGGAGTTCTTCATCTTCGACTCCGTCCAGTTCGCCAACGACATGGGCAACACCTTCTTCAAGATCTCCTCCGAAGAAGCCGCCTGGAGCACCGGCGACAAGTTCGACGGCGCCAACAGCGGTTACCGTCCGGCCGTCAAGGGCGGCTACTTCCCGGTGCCGCCGACCGATTCGCTGCACGACCTGCGCGCTGAAATGTGCAAGACGCTGGAACAGGTCGGCATCGAAGTCGAAGTGCAGCACCACGAAGTGGCCACCGCCGGCCAGTGCGAAATCGGCACCAAGTTCAGCACCCTGGTGCAGAAGGCCGACGAACTGCTGCGCATGAAGCACGTCATCAAGAACGTCGCCCACCGCAACGGCAAGACCGCCACCTTCATGCCCAAGCCGATCGTCGGCGACAACGGCAGCGGCATGCACGTGCACCAGTCGCTGTCCAAGGGCGGCACCAACCTGTTCTCCGGTGATGGCTACGGCGGCCTGAGCCAGATGGCGCTGTGGTACATCGGCGGCATCTTCAAGCACGCCAAGGCCATCAACGCCTTCGCCAACTCGGGCACCAACAGCTACAAGCGCCTAGTGCCGGGCTTCGAAGCCCCGGTCATGCTGGCCTACTCGGCCCGCAACCGTTCGGCCTCGTGCCGCATTCCGTGGGTGTCCAACCCGAAGGCGCGCCGCATTGAAATGCGCTTCCCCGATCCGATCCAGTCCGGCTACCTGACCTTCACCGTGCTGATGATGGCCGGCCTGGACGGCATCAAGAACCAGATCGACCCGGGCGCACCGAGCGACAAGGACCTGTACGACCTGCCGCCGGAAGAAGAGAAGCTGATTCCGCAGGTGTGCTCCAGCCTGGACCAGGCCCTGGAAGCGCTGGACAAGGACCGCGAGTTCCTCAAGGCCGGCGGCGTGATGACCGACGACTTCATCGATGGCTACATCGCGCTGAAGATGCAGGAAGTGACCCGCTTCCGCGCCGCCACGCACCCGCTCGAATACCAGATGTACTACGCCAACTGAGCAACAGGTGGCGATGCCGAAGGACTTCCCTCCCACCTTCGTCATCGCCACCGCTTCACCGAAGCGCTGTGGCTGGGGAGCCGCACCGCATCTGCTTCATGCAACACCAGGGGCAAGAGAGACCGGACGCGCAGCATGGGCCCTTCCTCCCTCCCGCGTCACCGGCGTGGTCCATGCAACGTTCGGCGCAACAACCGGTGGCCATGTGCAAGTGGCCGCCGGTTGACCTGACATCGGCCTGCACTGCAGGCCGGTTCCATCCACCATCGGGACATGCGCATGAAACTGATCTCCGCCATCATCCGGCCGTTCAAGCTCGACGAGGTCCGCGAGGCCCTCTCCGATGCGGGCGTGTCGGGCATCACCGTGACTGAAGTAAAAGGCTTCGGTCGCCAGAAGGGCCACACCGAGTTGTATCGCGGCGCCGAATACGTCGTGGATTTCCTGCCCAAGATCAAGATCGAAACCGTGGTCACCGACGAACGCCTGGACGCGGTGGTTGAAGCGATCCAGAACGCGGCCGGTACCGGCAAGATCGGCGACGGCAAGATCTTCGTCACCGCCGTTGAACAGGTCATCCGCATCCGCACCGGCGAATTCGGCGCGGACGCGCTCTAACCCCACTCGGAGCCCACAATGAAGACTTCCTTGTTCACCGGGTGGCAAGCCCGGTTCCACGCCGTGTGCCTGCTGATGCTGTTCAGCGCACTCGCCGTCGGCGCGTTCTCCGGTACCGCACACGCCCAGGCCCAGGTCAGCCCGGCACCGTCGGAAACGGTGGCCGTTGAACCGCTGCCCACCGCAGAAGCCGCCACGCCGGCCGCCACCGTTGCCGAAGCAGAGGCCGCGCCCACCTACGACCGTGGCGATGTGGCGTGGATGCTCACCTCCACCCTGCTGGTGCTGTTGATGGTGGTGCCGGGCCTTGCGCTGTTCTACGGCGGCCTGGTCCGCTCCAAGAACGTACTTTCCGTGCTCAGCCAGATCCTGGTGGTGTTCTCGCTGGTGCTGATGCTGTGGGTGGCCTACGGCTACAGCGCGGTGTTCAGCGAAGGCAACCAGTTCTTCGGCTCGTTCACCCAGTTCGCCTTCCTCAAGGGCTTCACCCCGGATTCGGTCGGCAACACCCCGATCAAGGGCCTGCCCGATTACCTGTTCGTCGCCTTCCAGTCCACCTTCGCCGGCATCACCACCGCGCTGATCGTCGGTGCGTTCGCCGAACGCATCAAGTTCAAGGCGGTGCTGCTGTTCTCGGCGCTGTGGTTCACCCTGAGCTACATCCCGATAGCCCACATCGTGTGGGGCGGCGGTTACCTGGGCGCGATGGGCGCGATCGACTTCGCCGGTGGCACGGTGGTGCACATCAACGCGGGCGTGGCCGGCCTGGTCGCCGCGTACTTCGTCGGCAAGCGCATCGGCTACGGCCAGACCGCCCTGAAGCCGCACAACGTGCCGTTCACCTACATCGGCGCGATGCTGCTGTGGGTGGGCTGGTTCGGCTTCAACGCCGGTTCCGCCGCCGCCGCCGATACCGTGGCCTCGCTGGCCTTCATCAACACCATCCTCGCCACCGCCGCTGCGGTGCTGGGCTGGACCCTGGTGGAAGCGGTCAGCAAGGGCAAGCCGTCCGCGCTGGGTGCTGCCTCCGGTGCCGTTGCCGGCCTGGTCGGCATCACCCCGGCCTGCGGCACCGTCGGCCCGTTGGGTGCGATCGTGATCGGCCTGGTCACCGGTGTGGTCTGCGTGTGGGGCGTCACCGGTCTCAAGCGCCTGCTCAAGGTCGATGACACCGCCGACGTGTTCGGCGTGCATGGCGTGGGCGGCATCGTCGGCGCGCTGCTCACCGGTGTGTTCAGCGCGCAGTCGCTGGGCGGCACCAAGGCCGACCTCGATATCGGCCACCAGGTGTGGGTGCAGCTGGTCAGTGTCGGCTTCACCATCGTCTGGTGCGCCGTCGTCACCGTGGCGATCCTGCTGGTGGTGCGCCTGGTGTTCGGCCTGCGCGTGACCGAGGAAGCCGAGCGCACCGGCCTGGATGTCACCTCGCATGGCGAGTCCGCGTACGAGGTCTGATCGAGTTCACGTTTTTTTCGGGGCTTTACTCTTGCTGTAGACGACGTTGCACATTGACGTCACTGCCGGCGGCCTTCGGACCGCCGGCTTTTTTATGTCAGCAGCCCACCCGGGCGAAGTCTCACTTTCACCGGCAGTGAGTACTTTTCCTACTATCGAAAGAGAAATTCCGGAGCTGTTTCGAACTGCGCTATTCGTTTAAAGTTCCGCGCCCGCAGGCCGTTCTCTGGTCGGTAGGCCCGGATTTTTCTGCCAAGGAAGCGTGTGAAGGTGAGACAGGGACGTATCGAACGCAGCCGTGGGCTGCGCTGGCGGCTGGCTGTGGCTGTGGCCATTGCCTGCCTGCCTGCCGCGGTGGGGGCACAGGTGGCCGGGCCGTCGGACCAGGAACTGCTGCGCCAGCAGGAACGTGAGCGTGTACTGCGCGAGCAGCAGGAAACCACGCCCGACGTGCGCCTGCAGGCAGCACCGGAAGAAGCGGTGGGCCGCCTGCCCGCCGACGAATCGCCGTGCTTCACCATCCACCATATCGCGCTGGAAGGTGACCTTGCCGACCGCTTCCAGTGGGCGCTGAAGGCCGCCGACCCGCGCCGCGACCGCGCCACCGGCCGCTGCCTCGGCACCGCCGGCGTGGACATCGTGATGAAGCGCGTGCAGAACGCGATCATCGCGCGCGGCTACGTCACCACGCGCATCCTGGCCGCTCCGCAGGACCTGAAGACCGGCACCCTGACCCTGACCGTGGTGCCCGGGCGCATCCACGCGGTCCGTTTCGCCAGCGACGAAGGTCGCACGCCAGCACTGTGGAATGCGCTGTCGGTGGGTCCCGGCGACCTGCTCAACCTCCGCGACATCGAACAGGCCCTGGAGAACCTGCAGCGCGTGCCAACGGCCAGCGTCGACATCCAGATCGCCCCGCCGCAGGACACCACGCAGGCGCGCCCCGGCGAAAGCGACCTGGTCATCAGCTGGGCCCAGCGCGCCCCGGTGCGTGTCAGCGTGACCCTGGACGATGCTGGCAGCCAGTCCACCGGCAAGCTGCAGGCTGGCGCCACGCTGTCGTTGGACAACCTGGCCGGGCTCAGCGACCTGTTCTACATCAACGCGGGCAAGTCGGTGTTCAATGGCAGTGAGCGCGGCACCGACAGCTGGGCCGCCCACTACAGCGTGCCCATGGGCTGGTGGCTGCTGGGCGCCAACGCCAGCGAGTACGACTACCAGCAGACCGTGGCCGGCGCCTACGAGACCTACGAATACAGCGGCTCCAGCCGCAACGCCGAACTGCGCCTGACCCGCATGCTGTTCCGCAACGCGCACGCGAAGACCAGCATGTATGGGCGCGGCTGGTACCGCGATTCCAACAACTACATCGACGACACCGAGATCCTGGTCCAGCGCCGGCGCATGGGCGGTTGGGAGCTGGGGCTGGCCCATCGCCACTTCCTCGGCAAGGCCACGCTGGATGCGAACCTGGCCTACCGCCGTGGCACCGGCGCGTTCGATGCGCTGCACGCCCCGGAAGAAGGCTTCGGCGAAGGCACCGCGCGCGGCAAGGTGGTCACCGCCGACGCGCAGCTCACCGTGCCCATGCAGTGGGGCAGGCAGGCGCTGCGCTACACCGGCAGCTGGCGCGCGCAGTGGAACCGTTCGCGGCTGGTGCCGCAGGACCGCTTCTCCATTGGCGGGCGCTACACCGTGCGTGGTTTCGATGGCGAAGTGTCGCTCACCGGCGAACGCGGCTGGCTGCTGCGCAACGAGCTGGCGTTCGCGCTGGGCGGCGGAGTTGAAAGCTACGTCGCCGTCGACCACGGCCAGGTCAGTGGCCCCTCCACCGAATGGCTGCTGGGCGACCGCCTCACCGGCATGGCGCTGGGCCTGCGCGGTGGCAGCCGCCACCTGCAATGGGAAGGTTTCATCGGCAGCCCGTTGAAGAAGCCCGATGGCTTCCAGACCGCGTACACCACCTTTGGCATGAACCTCGGCGTGTCGTTCTGACGCCAGCTGCACGGCCGCGCGCGCCCGTCCGGCGCGCGCACCCCACACCGCATTGAAAGGAAGCAACGCCGTGAATCGAGTCTACCGTCTGGTCTTCAACCGCACGCTGGGTGTCATGCAGGTCGCCTCCGAGCTGGTCACGGCACCGCGCGGGGGCTGCGATGCACGCGGCGGCAACACGATGGCCACGCTGCGGCCGGTCAGCTTCGCGTTGTGGCTGGCACTGGGCTGGGTAGGCGTGGTGCAGCCGCTGTCGGCGCAGCAGTCGCCCAACGCCGGGCGCATCATCGCCGACCCGAACGCACCGGCCGACCAGCGGCCCACCGTGGTCGGCTCGGCCAACGGCACCCCGCAGGTCAACATCAGCACGCCCAGCGCAGCGGGTGTCTCGCGCAACCAGTACCAGCAGTTCGATGTCGGCGCCCAGGGCGCGATCCTCAACAACTCCCGCGTCGATACCCAGACCCAGATCGGCGGCTGGGTACAGGCCAACCCGTGGCTGGCCACCGGCACCGCGCGCGTCATCCTCAACGAGGTCAACGGCAGCAACCCCAGCCAGCTCAACGGCTACATCGAAGTGGCAGGCGCCCGCGCGCAGGTGGTCATCGCCAACCCGGCCGGCATCCAGGTCGATGGCGCCGGCTTCCTCAACGCCAGCCGGGTCACCCTGACCACCGGCACGCCGATCGTCAGCAACGGCGCGCTGGAAGGCTACCGCGTTGCCGGGGGCGCCATCCGCATCGCCGGTGCGGGCCTGGATGCCAGTCGCACCGACTACACCGACATCATCACCCGCTCGCTGCAGGTCAATGCCGGCATCTGGGCCAACCAGCTGCAGGCGAGCCTGGGCAACAACGTGGTCAGCGCCGACCACACCGCAGTGACAAAGCAGGGCGGTGACAGTGGCACCCCGGCCTTCGCGCTCGACGTTGGCGCACTCGGTGGCATGTACGCCAACCGCATCTGGCTGGTCGGCAACGAACAGGGCGTGGGCATGCGCAACGCCGGCAGGATCGGCGCGCAGGCCGGCGAGCTGGTGGTCACCGCAGACGGGCGCCTGGAAAACACTGGCGCGCTGCATGCCCAGCAGGACACCCGGATCAACGCCGCCGGCGGCGTGGCCAATGCCGGCACGCTCAGCGCCGAGCGCGAACTGCGTGTGGATACCCCCGCCGATATCGACAACAGCGGCGGCACGCTCAACGCACGCCGGCTCGAACTCAATGCCGATGCGCTGCGCAACCGCGCCGGCAGCATCGAACAGGTCGGCGCGCAGGCGCTGCAGTTGAAGGGCACCGATGTAAGCAACTTGCAGGGCCGGATCGGCACGGTGGCCAACACCGCGCCGGGCGAAGGCAGCGCTGGCGGAAACACCGGCGGCACGCAGCAGCCGGGAACCGGCACCACGCCCGGCACCGGCACGCCCACCCCGGGGCAGGGCGGCAGCACCCCCACGCCGGTGCCCAGCGCACCGCTGGCCGCAGGCGTACTCAACATTACCCGCACGCTGGACAACGACGGCGGCGCCATCGATGCCACCGGCGTGCTGCAGTTGGCAGCCAGCAACAGCCTGGACAACAGTGGCGGCACGCTCGGCGTGGACACCCTGAAGGTGCAGGGCCAGACGCTGCGCAACGTGGGTGGCACGCTGGACGTGCAGGGCGCCACCAGCGCCCGCGTGAACATCCTGGACAACAGCGGCGGCCGCCTCACGCTGGCCCAGGGCGCGGAGCTGCATGCGCAGACCCTGCTCAACCGTGGCGGCTCCTTGGCGCACGGTGGCACCGCCGCCAACGCATGGTCCGTCGGCAGGCTCGACAACACCGATGGCAGCATTGCCAGCAACGCGGCCAGCTTCGGCCTGGGGATCGGCACCCTGGTCAACACGCGTGGCAGCATCAGCCATGCCGGCAGCAGCGGCCTGCGCGTGCGCGCCGACCGCCTGGATGGCCTGGACGGCGCGATCGCCACCGCCGGTGACCTCGTCCTGCAACTGGGCACCGCCGATCACCGCGGCGCAGACCTCATTGCCAACCAGATCAGCCTGACCGCCGCATCGTTCGACAACCGCGGCGGCAACGTCCTCGCCACCGGCCAGCAGGCCAGCACCCTCACGGTGCAGGGTACGCTCGACAACAGCGACGGCGGCACCCTGGCCAGCAACGGCAACCTGCAGATCAGCGCGGCACTGCTGGGCAATGCTGCCGGCACCGTGCAGCAGGCAGGCACCGGCAGCCTGCGCATCGACGCCGCCAACGTGCAGGGGCAGGGCGGCAGCGTGCTCAGCAATGGCAGCCTGCTGCTGCAGGGCACCACCACCAACCTGCGCGACGGCACCACGGCCGCGCAACGGATCGACATCCGTACCGGCGACCTGGTCACCGCCGGCGGCTCGCTCACCTCGGCCAGCACCGATGTGCTGCATCTGCAGGTCGGCCGCACCCTCGACAACACCGGCGGCCTGCTCGGCAGCAACGGCGCGCTGGCCATCGACAGCACCACCCTGGTCAACAACGGCGGCAAGCTGATCGCCGCCGGTACCGACGCCAGTACCCTGCGCGCCGCAGGCCTGCTGCAGAACAAGGGCGGCACGCTGTCCAGCAATGGTGACCTGCACATTGATGCCAATGGCCTGCTCAACGCGGGCGGCAGCATCGACCACGCCGGCAGCGGCACGCTGCAGATTTCCGCCGGCACCGTGCAGGGCGGCGAAGGCAGCATCGCCAGCAACGGCCTGCTGCAGCTGCGGGCGCAGGCGCTGGACCTGCACAAGGGCAGCACCCGTGGCCAACAAGTGGACATCCGCGCCGGCGCGCTGGACAACAGCGGCGGCAGCCTGCTGTCGTTGGGCACGCAGGACATGCAGCTGCGCGTCAGCGGCAGCCTGGCCAATGATGGTGGCACGATCAGCGCCAACGGCGCACAGCGGATCAACGCGGGTGCGCTGAGCAACCGCAGTGGCGCGCTGAACTCGGCCGGCACCGCCGACAGCCTCATCACCGTTGCCGGCACCTTTGACAACAGCAAGGGCAGCCTGGCCAGCAACGCAGCGGCCCTGCAGCTGCAGGCCGGCGCCCTGGTCAATGCCGGCGGCGCGGTCAGCCATGCCGGCACCGGTGGGCTGTCGATCGATACCGGCCGCATGGACGGTCAAGACGGCCGCATCGGTACCGCCGGCACCGCCACGCTCAACGCGGGCGTGGTCGACCACCGCGGCGCCTCACTGGCGGCCGCGCAGCTCGATCTCACCGCACAATCGCTCGACAACCGCGGCGGCAGCATCGTCGCCACTGGAACGGGGGCCAACACGCTGCAGGTCACCGATACGCTGGATAACGGCGACGGCGGTACGCTGGCCAGCAACGGTGATCTGGCCATTACCGCGCAGACCCTGGGCAACGCCGGTGGCACGATCCAGCAGGCTGGCAACGGCACGCTCGCCATCGATGTAGACACCCTGGCCGGCAAGGCCGGCACCGTGCTCAGCAACGGTGCCCTGGTGCTGCAGGGCGACACCCTGGACCTCAGCAACGGCACCACCTCCGCGCAGCAGATCCAGATCGACAGCGAGCGTCTGATCACCGTCGGCGGCCAGCTCAGCGCGCTGGGCAACGGCGTGCTGCAGGTGCAGGCGCGTACCCAGCTGGACAACAGCGGCGGCACCTTCGGCAGCAACGGCGCGCTCAACATCGTCGCCGGCAGCCTCATCAATGACCATGGCAAGCTGATCGCCGCCGGCGAAGCGACCTCGCAGATCCGGGTGGCCAACTCACTGGACAACCGCAGCGGGGCGATTTCCGGCAACGGCAGCCTGCACATCGACGCCGCGCTGCTGCGCAACGCCGGCGGCACCCTGGTGGCCAGCGACACCCTGCAGCTGCAGGGCGAAGAACTCGACCTGCGCGATGGTGCAGCGGGCGCCACCACCATCACCCTGCAGGCCGGCAGCCTGGACAACAGCGGCGGCACGCTGAGCGCCACCGGCAGCAGCGACATGCTGCTGAACGTGCGCGACCGCTTGGGCAACGACGGCGGTACCATCGCCGCCAACGGCGCCCAGCGCATCGACGCGGGCACGCTGTCCAACCGCGATGGCACGCTGAGCTCGGCCGGCAACGCCAACAGCCACGTCACCGTCGGCGGCGAACTGGACAACAGCAAGGGTGTGATCGCCAGCAATGCCGCCGCGCTGGCAGTGAGCGCCGGCCACCTGGTCAACGTCGAAGGCACCCTCAACCACGCCGGTGCCCAGGGCCTGACGCTGACCACCGGCCAGCTCGATGGCCGCGAGGGCACCCTGGTCACCGCTGGCGACCTCACGCTGACTGCAACGGCGGTGGACCACCGGGGTGCAACCTTGCAGGCCGCCCAGATCGGGCTTGACGCGCAGTCCCTCGACAACCGCGGTGGCAAGCTGGTGGCTACCGGTACGGGCGCCAACCGCCTTACCGTTGCCGACGGGCTGGACAACGGCGACGAGGGCGTCGTCGCCACCAATGGCGACCTCGTCATCAACGCAGCGGTGTTCGGCAATGCCAATGGCACCGTGCAGCAGGCCGGCACGGGCCTGCTCGATATCACGGCGGGTACCCTCAATGGCGCCGGCGGCACGCTGGTCAGCAACGGCAGCCTTGCCGTGCGGGGCGACACCATCGATCTGCGCGATGGCACCACCTCCGCCCAGCGCATCCGCATCGACGCCGATAGCCTGACCACCGCCGGCGGTACGCTCACTGCCACCAGCAGCGATGCCCTCGTGCTGCATGCGCGCGGCGAACTGGACAACACCGGCGGCAACATCGCCGGCAATGGCGCGCTGGACCTGCGCGCCGGCACGCTGCGCAACACCGCCGGTACCGTGCAGGCCGCCGGCACCGCCGCCAGCCAGCTCAGCATCGACCAGGCGCTGCACAACCGGGACGGCAAAATCCTGACCACCGGCGACCTCACGCTTGCCGCGGCCACGGTAGACAACCAGGGCGGCACCCTGCACAGCGCTGCAGACCTGCGCGTGGGCGTGGACGGCCTGCTGGACAACAGCAACGCCGGCCTGATCGCCAGTGGTGGTGATGCCAGCCTGAGCGCAGACACGCTGGACAACCGCAGCGGCAGCATCGAACAGGCCGGCGAGGGCCAGCTGCAGATCGACGTGCAGGCCCTGCAGGGTGCGGGTGGCCGCATCGTGAGCAACGGCGCATTGACCCTGGAAGGCGACGCGCTGGACATCAGCGGCGGCACCACGGCCGCACGCGATGTCCACGTCACCGCCGGCAGCCTCAACAACGCCGGCGGCACGCTCAGCGCCACCGGCGAGCAGGCCATGGTGGTGCAGGTGCGCGATACGCTCGGCAACGATGGCGGCACCATCGCCGCCAATGGCGCACAGCAGCTCAGCGCCGGTACGCTCTCCAACGTCGGCGGCACGCTCAGCTCGGCTGGCAGCGCCGACACCCGCATCGAGGTTGCCGGCCAGTTCGACAACAGCCGCGGCACCGTGGCCAGCAATGCCAACGCCCTGCAGTTGCAGGCCGGCAGCCTGGTCAATGCAGCCGGCCGCATCAGCCACGCAGGGCAGGGCGGGCTGACCCTGCAGACCGGCAGCCTGCAGGGCCAGCAGGGCACCATCGCCACTGCCGGGGCGTTGACCCTGACTGCAGACCAGGTCGACCATCGCGGCGCCACGCTCAGTGCCAGCCAGCTGGACATCGTGGCGGCCGGTCTCGACAACCGGGGCGGCACCGTGGTCGCCACCGGCACCGGCGCCAACACGCTCACCTTGCTCGGCAGTCTGGATAACGGCGACGGCGGCACCCTGGCCAGCAACGGCGACCTGCAGATCAACGCCTCCACCTTCGGAAATGCCGGCGGCACCGTGCAGCAGGCCGGTACCGGCACGCTGGCGATCGACGCAGCTGTCCTCAATGGCCAGGACGGCACGCTGGTCAGCAATGGCGCGCTGGAGCTGCGTGGCGAGACCACCGACCTGCGCGATGGCACCACCTCTGCGCAGCGCATCCGCATCGACACCGGCAACCTGACTACGGCCGGCGGCAACCTTGTCGCCACCGGCAGCGGCCCGCTTGCACTCAACGTGCGCAACCAGCTGGACAACTCCGGCGGCACCGTGGCCAGCAACGGCACGCTGGAGCTGCACGCGTCCAACGTCATCAACAACCAGGGCACGCTCCAGGCAGCCGGCACCGGCAGCAACCAGCTGCAGGTCGGCCAGACACTGGAAAACCGCGGCGGGCGCATCCTCGCCAGCGGCGCCACCGTCATCACCGCGACCACCGTGGACAACCGCGGCGGCAGCGTGCAGAGCGGCGGCGCGCTGACCGTGGGCGTGGACGGCGTGCTGGACAACAGCGGCCAGGGCGCCATCGCCAGCGCCGACGATGCGCAGCTGCGCGCCACAACGCTCGACAACCAGGCCGGCAGCATCGAACACGCCGGCGACGGCACGCTCGACATCGACGTAACCGCACTGAAAGGTGCGGGCGGCCGCATCGTCGGCAACGGCGCGCTGCTGTTGCAGGGCGACACACTCGACCTCACCGGTGCCACCACTGGTGCCCGCCAGGTAACGGTAGCGGCCGGCAGCCTCGACAACAGCCGCGGCACCCTCACCGCCACCGGCGAGCAGGCAATGACCCTGCAGGTGGCCGGGGTGCTGGGCAACAACGGCGGCACCATTGCCGCCAACGGCGCGCAGCAGATCAGCGCGGGCGCGCTGTCCAATGTCGGCGGCACCCTGAGCGCCGCAGGAACCGGCGCCACCCGCATCGATGTGCAGGGCACGTTCGACAACAGCCGTGGCACCGTCGCCAGCAATGGCAACCAGCTGCACATCGAGGCCGCGCGGCTGGTCAACGAGGCCGGTACCGTCAGCCACGGCGGCACCGAATCGCTGACCGTGCAGGCCGGTCAGCTGGACGGCGCGCAGGGCACCCTGGTCAGTGCCGGCGGGCTCGTGCTGGAAGCCGGCGCGGTGGACCACCGCGGTGCCACCCTCAACGCCACGCAGTTCAGCATCGACGCAACGAGCTTCAACAATCAGGGCGGCATCGTGCTGGCCACCGGCGACCAGGCCAGCCACCTGCAGGTGGCCGGCACCCTCGACAACGGTAACGGCGGCACGCTGGCGAGCAACGGCGCACTGAGCATCGGCGCTGCCGTGCTCGGCAACGCCGGCGGCACCGTGCAGCAGGCGGGCAGCGGCGCACTGGCGATCACCGCGCACACCCTTAATGGCCAGGGCGGCAAGCTGCTCAGCAACGGCAGCCTGCAGCTGGTGGGCGAAACGACGGATCTGCGCAATGGCACCACGGCCGCGCAGCAGATCAACATCCAGACCGGCACCCTGACCACGGCCGGCGGCACGCTTACCGCAACCGGCACCGGCGTGCTGGCCCTGGACGTGCGCGGCCGGCTGGACAACACCGCAGGCACCGTGGCCGGCAACGGCACGCTGGACCTGCGCGCCGCGCAACTGCTCAACAACCAGGGCACGGTCCAGGCCGCAGGGAGTGGCAGCAACCAGCTGGCCATCACCGGCGCGCTGGAAAACCGCGCAGGCCGCATTCTCACCAGCGGTGCCGCCACCGTTACTGCCGCCAGCGTGGACAACCGCGCCGGCATCCTGCACAGCGACGGCAGCTCACCGTTGGCCGTCACCGTCGATGGCCTGCTCGACAACAGCGCGCAGGGCGTGATCTCGGCCGGCGGCGCTGCCGTGGTCAACGCGCAATCGCTCGACAACACCGCCGGTACGCTCGCTGCCGGTGGCGCGCTCCAGCTCGATACCGCCGCGCAGCTAAGCAACGCTGCTGGCCTGATCCAGGCGGGTACCGCCCTGCAGCTCAACGCCAACGGGATGGACAACCAGGCCGGCCGGGTCATTGCCGGCAGCGTGGACCTCAACACGCGTGGCCTGGCGCTCGACAACCGCGCCGGCACCGTGGCCAGCCTGACCGGTGGCACCCAACTACGCACCGGCATGCTGGACAACACGGGTGGCCTGCTGCAGTCCGCGGGCAACCTGCGTATCGATACCGCCGGCCAGGCACTGGTCAACGCCTATTCCAACGGCAACGGCATCAACAGCGGTGGCACGCTGGAGATCCTGAGCGGCAGCATCGACAACCGCGCCGGCGCCCTGTTCGGTGCCGGCCCCATCAGCATCAACACCGGCTCCGTCGACAACAGCGGCGGCTCACTGCAAGGGGCAACCGACCTGACCCTGCGCGCGCAGTCGTTGAACAATGTCGGCGGTGCGATCAGCGTGGGCCGTAATGCGGACATCCACCTGCCCGGCGTACTCGACAACCGCAGCGGTCTGGTTGCCGCCGGTGGCACGCTGACCCTGCAGGCGGCCAGTGTCGACAACCGCAACACCCTCAGCGCACCCAACGGCCCCGCCCTCGGCCTGCAGGGCAAGCACGTGCAGCTCACCACCGGCAGCCTGGACAACCAGCAGGGCCAGGTACTTGGCGACAGCCTGGTGCTGCAGGTCAGCGGCCTGCTCAACAACACCGGCGGCCAAGTGTCCGCCTCGGATACCGCCGACATCCGCGCCGACGCCATCGCCAATGCCGGCGGTTCGCTGGTGGCCGGCAACAACCAGATCATCCGCACGCGCGAAATCACCGGCGACGGCAAGCTGCTCTCGCAGGGCGACATGACCCTGGAACTGGGCCAGAGCCACACCAACACCGGCGAGCTCGCCGCCAACGGCACGCTGACCCTGTCCATCCAGGGCAACCTGGACAACCTGGGCAAGCTGCAGGGCGCCGGGGTCAACATCAGCGCCGGCAACATCCATAACGCCGCCACCGGCGAGATCAGCAGCGTAGGCCTGACCCGGCTGGTGGCCAATGGCGAGCTGGTCAACCGCGGCCTGCTGGACGGGCGTACCACCCATATTGATGCCGGCACGCTCACCAACATCGGCAGCGGCCGCATCTACGGCGACCGCATCGCCATCAACGCCGGCACGCTCAACAACGCAGCGGAGAACGTCGGCGGCGCGCAGCGCTCGGCCACCATCGCCGCACGCCAGCGCCTGGACCTTGGCGTGGGCGTGCTGACCAACAGCGGCCAGAGCCTGATCTTCAGCGATGGCGATGCCTTCATCGGTGGTGGCTTGAACGGCCTGGATGCCGGCGGCACCGCGCAGCGCGTCGACAACATCAGCTCCACGATTGAAATTGCCGGCAACCTGGGCATCAACGCGCTGGCGGTGAACAACATCCGCGAAAACGTGGTGATCCAGCAGCAGACCACCGTGCATGACACCGTGCGGCTGAACCAGCCGGGCTGGTTCAAGAACGAGAAGAACACCGGCAGCCTGCGCGAAACCTCCAATTTCCAGCCGTACGAGGTGTACTACCTCAACCCGGACGACATCCTGGAGGACTCGGGCTACATCACGCCCGATGGCCAGCAGATCCGCAGGGCTGTGGTCAAGATGACCGCCAATACCAGTGCGTACTACTACGCGCGCGGCGGGCTGTACGGCGCGCGCGCCGAACGCGCGCGCCTGGACGTGCAGGACGGCACTGTGGTCATCTACTACGTGCTCCGCGACGACAACCGAAACAATCCGGACCAGCTCGGGGCCGGTGCCGAGGATCCGTTCCGCGATCTTTCCAAGAGCCAGCCGGGCAGCCCTGCCCTGCACTACGAATCGGACACCCTGGCCTACAGCAACGACTACGGCACCTGTACCACTACCTGTGTGCAGCTGATCACGTATCCGGACTACGACAATCCGGAGGCGATGCTGATCAACATGCAGCGCCACCCGGAAAACCTCAGTGGCAACGAAAAATACCGCGAGGCCACCCGCACCACGGTGGAAGACGTCGTGGTGTCGGCCGGTGCCGATGCGGTGATCAACGCCGGCGGCAACATGCGCATCACCACCAACGCGCTGCGCAACGAGTACGCCAGCATCGCGGCCGGTGGCGACCTGCGCATAGAGGACCTGAACGGTCAGCTGTCCTCGGCGACCAACACCGCTGCAAAGCTCTATCGCACGCATACCTTCAGCAACCGCTCGGTCACCTACGGCGGGCCCGGCACCAACTGGAACGCGGCGCCGATCTCGGAACTGATCGGGGTGCTCGGCGCCGGCATCACCGCCGGCGGCAAGCTCAGTATCGATGTAGGCAACCTGCGCAACGAGAACACCGGCCGCGATGCACCCAACGTGCGCGACGGCGACAGCATGGCCAACCTCAACACCGGCGGCCCGGGCAGCAGCTCGGTCGGTCCCGGTGCGGGCAGCGTGCAGGGCCCGGGGCACAGCAGCGGACAGGGCGCCAGCACTGTTACCGCCCAAGCGCCCAGCGCAGCCTCGGCCGCGCAGGGCCAGAACGGCAACGCGGTCAACGGGCCGGGGCAGGCCGGCGGCCAGCGGGCCGACGCTACCCACGCACAGGGGCCGTCTGCCGCTGGCAGCGCGCAGGGCTCGACCGGCAACGGGCTGAGCGGCGCCGAGCGTGCGAACGGCCAGCTGGCCGATGCGGCGGGCGGCCAAGGACCGGGCCAGGTCGGCTCGGCCGGGCCGGGCAACGGTGCCGTTCAGGGCATCAGCGCCGCTCTGGCGGGCCAAGCCACCGCATCCGGCTTGGCGGCCGCGCAGACCGGCAACCACGCCGGCACTGGCGCCAACGCCGCGCTGGACCGCAAGCAGGCCGTGGCCGCCGCCGGCAATGACCCGCACCTGGTGGTGACCACCGCACCGAATGCCAGCGCCCCCAGCGCCAGCCTGTTCAATGTCGATGCCAACCGGGGCAGCTACCTGGTCGAAACCGATCCCAAGTTCGCCAACTACCGTAGCTGGCTCAGTTCGGACTACCTGCTGCAGCGCGCCGGCTACGAACCCTCGCAGACCCAGAAGCGGCTGGGCGATGGCTTCTACGAACAGAAGCTGGTGCGCGAACAGATCGGCGAGCTCACCGGCCGCCGCTTCCTCGATGGCTATGCCAGCGATGAAGACCAGTACCGCGCGCTGCTCGAAGCCGGCGCCACGGTGGCCGGCGCATGGGGCCTGCGCCCCGGCGTAGCCCTCACCGCCGAGCAGATGGCACGGCTCACCAGCGACATCGTGTGGCTGGTCGAACAGGACGTGACCCTGGCCGACGGCTCGGTGGCGCGCGCGTTGGTGCCGCAGGTGTACCTGCGGGTGATGCCGGGCGACCTGGACAGCAACGGCGCGCTGCTGGCCGGTGCCGACGTGGACATCAAGCTGCGCGGCGACCTGGTCAGCAACGGCGCCATCGCCGGCCGCCAGCTGGTCAGCATCGACGCCGGCAACATCCGCAATGTGGGGGGTGGGCAGATCAGCGGCCAGCAGGTCGGCCTGAGCGCCATCGGCGACATCGACATCATCGGCAGCACCGTGACCGCCACCGATGCCATCGCCCTGAAGGCAGGCGGCAACATCACCGTGGCCTCCACCACCCGCGAATGGCGCGATGACGGCGACCTGCTGGTGCAGCAGACCACCACGCTGGACCGCGTGGCCGGCCTGTACGTGACCAACAAGGACGGCGCCGGCGTGCTCAGCGTCAACGCAGGCGGCAATGTGGAGCTGCGCGCCGCGCAGCTGGCCAACGCCGGTACCGACGGCCTCACCGCCATCGTCGCCGGCGGCGACCTCAACCTGACCGCCGTGACCGAAAAGAGCGCCGTTGCGCTCACCCACGACGCGCGCAACTTCACCAGCCAGAGCCAGCTCACCAACATCGGCACCGCCATCACCGGTGCAGGCGATGTGGTGCTGCAGGCCGGCAACGACCTGAACCTGGCCGCGGCCAAGGTCTCGGCCGCCAACGCGCTGGTGGCGCAGGCAGGGCGCGACATCAACAGCGTTGCCGTGGTCGATTCGCAGGCCTTCGACAGCAGTGCCAAGAGCAAAAACCATTCGCGTGAAGTCAGCGCCGCCGATGCCTACGTGCCGGGCAACCAGCTCAGCGGCGGCGAAGGCGTCGCCCTGCAGGCCGGGCGGGACCTCACCCTGCAGGCCACCACGGTGGACAGCAGCGACGGCGGCGTGATCCTGTCCGCCGGCCGCGACGTGGCCCTGACCACCGCGCAGGAGACTCACGAACTGGTGGTGGACGAGACCACCCGCAAGAAGAAGACGCTCTCCAGCACCACCACCACCACCCACGACCAGAGCTCGGCCAGCTACGCCATCGGCACCAGCGTGGGCGGCAAGACCGTGGACATCGTGGCCGGCAACAACGTGGGCATCAGCGGTTCCACCGTGCTGGCCGACAACGACCTGCGCATTGCCGCCGCCAACAACGTCACCATCGAATCGGCGCAGGACACCTTCAGCGAGGCGCACAGCTTCAGCCAGAAGAAGTCCGGCATCACCGGCGGCCTGGCCAATGGCGTCGCCTCGGTGGGCTACAGCAGCGCCCGCAGCAACACCGAAAGCGCCAGCCAGTCCACCACCCAGGTGGGCTCGGCAGTGGGTTCAATGAACGGCAACGTGCAGGTCAGCGCAGGCAACCAGCTCACCATCGCCGCTTCCGATGTGGCCGCCGGGCAGGACCTGACCTTGGTCGGCAAGGACATCAACCTCATCGCCCGCCAGGATACGCAGGACACGCAGAGCGGCGAATCCAGCAAGTCCAGCGGCTTCTCGATGGGCATCACCTACGATCCCACCAAGGCTTACCGCAGTGCCCGCGATTCCACCACCGACGGCATGGCCGACAGTGGCTCCATCATGGGCGACATCACCCGCAATGCCGAAGGCACCGCTTCCGGCGTGCGCGCGGCCACCACCTCCACCGTGATCACCGGGGGCAGCCAGCGTTCCAGCGGCAACCAGTCCCACGCCACAAGTGACGCACGCGTGTCCCAGCTGAGTGCGGGCGGCGACCTTACGCTGATTGCCAATGGCGGCTCGATCACCAGCCAGGGCGCGCAGATGTCGGCCGAGGGCGACGCGCTGTTGCTGGCGACGAAGAACATCGTGTTCGACGTGGCCCACAACACCGAATCCAGCACCAGCCAGAGCAGTGGCAAGGGCTGGGGCTTCGCCAACAACACCAGCGGCCTGCCGTTCGGCACCAACAACTCGCGCAGCGAAGGAAGCGGACAGAGCGACACCATCACCGGCACCCAGCTCTCCGCTGGCGGTGGGGTGCGCATGGCCACCACCGAAGGCGACATCACCCTGACCGCGGCCAACATCGCGGCCGAGAAGGATGCGACCATCCGCGCCGCCGGCAACCTGACCCTGCAAAGCGGCCAGGACACGGTGAGCAACGCCAACACCGCCGACAGCAAGGCCATCGGCACGGTGCAGATCTCCGACACGGAGAAATTCGCCGGCTGGCACCGCCAGCAGCACGACGACGACAGCGGCATGGTCTCGCAGGTGGCCAGCACCGTGGGCAGCCTGGGCGGCAACGTGAACCTGGGCGCGGGCGGCAAGTACACCCAGATCGCCAGCAACGTGGTGGCCGCGCAGGATGTGAACATCACTGCGGCGGAGATCGAACTACTCACTGCCAACGAGACCGGCTACAACTCGCAGAGCGACAAGGACCTGAAGATCGGCGTGTTCGCGCGGATCAAGTCGCCCTTCATTGACCTGATCAACAACGTGGATTCGGCGCGTCAGTCCGATGGGCGGCTGCAGGCGATGCAGGGCATGGCGGCCGGTGCCAATGCGTACCAAGCCGGTAGTGCCATTGTCAGCGCCACCAAGGGTGCCGGCAGCGGTGCGCTGTTCAGCGCCGAAGCCGGCATCGGCTTCAAGTCCTCCAGCAGCAGTGCCGATGGCAGCAGCACCGTATCGCGCGGGTCCACCATCCAGGGCGGTGGCAACGTCAACCTGACCAGCACCAGCGGCGACATCCACGTGGTGCAGGGCAACCTCAACGCCGGCAACACGCTGGCGCTGGATTCGGCCGGAGACATCCTGCTGGAAGCAGGCAAGGCGCACCTTCAGGACAAGAGCAAGAGCAACAACGCGGGCGCCGAAGTGGGCGTGGGCGTATCAGTCGGCGCGCAGACCGGCGTGTACGTGTATGCCGAAGCCAGCGTGGGCAGCAGCAAGTCCAACTCCGACAGCAGCACCTGGCAGAACACCACGCTCACCGGCCAGAACATCTCGCTGAAGGCAGAAGGTGACACCACCCTGCGTGGTGCCACCGCAACCGCAGACCGCATCGACGTGAAGACCGGCGGCACGCTCACCATCGAATCGCTGCAGGATGTTGCCGAGAGCATGTCCAAGGACAGCCAGGTGGGCGGGCGCGTGCAGGTGTCGGTCGGCACCGCCTGGGATGCCAGCGGCTATGCCAGTGCGGGCAAAGCCAACGGCAGCTACAAGGGCGTTGGCCAGCAGTCCGGGCTGTTCGCGGGCGATGGCGGTTACCACGTCGACGCCGGACACGTGAACCTGGTGGGCGGCGCCATTGCCAGCACCAATGCCGCCAACAGCGAGCTGACCGCCCAGAGCTTGACCTTCACCGACCTCAAGAACGAGATGGACTACCGCGCCAGCTCGGCAAGCATCAGCGGTGGGTTTGGAAACAAGGGCACCGGCGAAGGCGCCGACAAGAATGCCGCCGGTCAGTTGAAGGACATCGGCACCAACGTGGCCGGTGGCAAGTTTGGCAGCGCGGACGGCACCAACTTCAGTGGTGGCGTGCCGATGACCAGCAGCGGCAGCGACAGCTCCACGACCTACGCAACCCTGACCGAGGGCAACATCACCATCGGTGGAAGGAAGGTCACGGCTGCAGAGCTGGGCGTCAATACGGATGCCAGCAAGGCGCACGAGGCGATCAACGCGCTGCCCGACCTGCAGAAGCTGATGCAGGAGCAGCAGGCGATGTCGTCGGCTGCCGGCACCGTCGTGGCGACCAGCAAGCAGATTGCGGGGGACGTCTTTGCATACAAGAGCAAGACGGCGCAGCAGGAGTTCGAGAAGAGCCTTGCAAGCCGTGACCCTGAGGAATGGGCCAGGTACGACGCGCTAGACCAGAAGGGCAAAGACGCCTATCTGACTAAGCACAGTACCGCCTACTACGATGCCAAAGACTGGGGAACAGGCGGTAAATACAGCCGCGCCATTGATGCTGTGACCACGGCCATCGTAGGTGGCGTAGCGGGCCAGGCTGGGACCCAAGTGGCAGCGAATGCACTGGCACCTTACGCAGCAAACTTCATTGGGACCCAGTTTGACCCGAACCATGGAAGCAACCCGGATGCGACACTGCAGCTGATCTCCCACGCGGTGCTAGGTGCACTACTCGCTGAAGCCAACGGCAGCTCGGCAGGTAACGGTGCAGTTGCTGCGGTTGGTGGTGAGTTGGCGGCCAAGTACCTCACTGACATCCTCTCCAGCGGGAACCCTGAAAAGCTGGACGAGCAGCAGAAGCAAGCGATTCTCGCGTTGTCCCAAGCGATCGGCGCGCTGGCGGGTGGCATGGGGTCAGAAGGTCTTGCGGGCGCTGCCTTGGGGGCCAACCTTGCGCAAAACGCTGTCAAGAACAACTACCTCAGTCATCCTGAGCGCATGGAGTACCTTGATGCGTTGCTGAGCTGCTCTGAAACCGGCACGAACTGTGACCTTCGGGACAGCTACGAAGCACTCTCGGCAGAGAGAGACAAGGCGCTGATCATGGCGTGCCAGGTTGCGGGTTCCACATTGTGCACGGAGCAGCGCTCACTCCTTCAAGATGCTTATGGCTCACACACGTGGTCGGCGTATGGCACCGAGTATCAGGATTGGCTCGACAAGAACGGAGATCGCCTCATTGCGGCCAGCGAGAAAACTGGCAGCGGCTTCGATCTCGCTGTTGTCAGTCTTCATGCATCGACGGAAGACGTCCAACTGAAGCTCTACTGCTCGTTGGTAGGAGAGTGTGGGTCGAATACGTCGACACTACTTCGAGCCGCCGGCTACAACGCAGAGGCCGAATGGCTCGACAAGAAGAACTTCGTTGTAGGCGCAGCTGGCTTCGCAGAAGGTTTCTGGGATCGCGGGATCGATTCCGTCAAGGGGCTTGCAAGCCTCTCCCCGATTGGCCAGTTGATGAACATGGGGAACACGTTCGCTGATGGTCAGAAGGCTTGGGCTGACGTTAGTGCGAATGGCTACTGGGCGACCGTGGGTACACGTGGCGGCGCTGCGCTCGATAGCCTCTCGAAGTCGATCAACGCTTACATGGAGGAGTCCGCCGCCGCTGCTTACTACTTCTCTGGCGGACGGAACAACTGGAGCTTTACCAACCTTGAAGGTGTGGCGCAGTTCTCGGGCAAGCTTACGTTTGACGTGGGATCCCTGGTCGTCGGCCCGGAGACGCTTCTGCTGAAAGAGGGGGCGGCGCTTTCAAAGGCGGAGGCTGCCCTCGCCCGCGAAAGGTTGCTGGATCCAAAGCCAAGCCTTCTCAACCCGCAGAACGCCTTTGAGACCATAGACAACTTCCGACGGCTCAAGGGCGGAATGTCTGAGCTTGGAGACTCAATTCCCATGATCGGTGATGGCATGGGTACCGTCGCAGTAGTGGAGGTCAACGGAAACAAGGTCTTCGGCGTGAACTCCTCCGCGCTTGTAAATGATGTCGACAAGAACTTAGGACGAAAATGGCGCGATCTGATCGGGTTCACTCGTGGCCAGGATCAGGTAGTCTTCCATGCGGAAGCTCACTCATTGATGAGGGCCTTTGAAAAGTCCTCTGGGCAGCTTCCCTCCGAACTGACGATGTATGTGGACAGAAAGACCTGCGGCAACTGCCGTGAGTACCTTCCACAAATGATGCATGAAATGAAGGTTGATACGCTTCACATCGTTATGAAGGATGGCAATACAATTACGTTGAACTCCCGCATGCGTCCCCCTAGTGAGTAAGGCAGATGTCAGAATTCAATTGCATATTTCTTGGTCGTGAAGTGGATCGGTCCCCCGAGCTTTCCCGGTACGCGGAAAGCTTCCTGAACTATTCCGCCGCGGAGTGGAACAGGGGCGGCGGAGACTGCGTCTTTAGCTACATAGAAGATGGACTTTCACTTGCAGTCCTCGTAGTTCTGCATGACGGAAAGGGTCGAATGTCTGTTCGATACGATCTTGCTAGGGCGAGGAAGGCCTACTACTCCATGGGAAGCAAGGATGAGATGAACAAAATTGTGGATGTTGGTGACGACCAGTTCGTTCCTCTTGGCTCCTTGGTGTCACCCCTGACCGCATGGCATGCGGTAGAGGACTTCTTTGTAAAGCCTCTAGAGATGCCCGGCAGACTCCACTGGATGAATGCCGAAGAGATTGTTTGGCCCGAGTAGGAGCCTCTTCAAGGGTGTCGAAATTTGCAAAGTGAAAGATCCAATCATCAATGTCGGTTGGGTACGAGCTCACATGCCGATGGGCCAGGTCGGCGTACGGAACCGAGTATCAGGATTGGCTCGACAAGAACGGAGACCGCCTGACTGCCGCGAGCGAGAAGACTGGCAGCGGTTTCGATCTCGCTCTGGTCAGCCTTCATGCATCAGCCGAGGACGTGCAGCTCAAAATGTACTGTTCACTGGTCGGCGAGTGCGGGTCGAACACTTCCAGCCTCCTGAGAGAGGCCGGATACAACGAAGAAGCTGACTGGCTCGACAAGAAGAACTTCGTCGTGGGCGCTGCTGGGTACGTGGAAGGCATCTGGGACCGCGGTGTGGAGAACATCAAAGGAATCGCAGGCCTGTCTCCGGTCGCCCAGTTGCTGAACCTCGGCGCACGTCGTCGGATGGGAAGAAGGCGTGGGCCGACGTCAGCGCAAATGGCTATTGGGCTACCGTCGGTACACGTACGGGTGCTCCGCTGGATGGCCTCTCGAAGTCCATCAATGCGTACATGGAAGAATCGGCCGCTGCCGCATACTACTTCTCCGGCGGGCGGAACAAATGTAGCTTCACCAACCTTGAAGGTGTGGTGCAGTTCTCGGGAAAGCTGACCTTTGATGTGGGGTCGCTGGTCGTCGGGCCGGAAACACTCCTGCTGAAGAGCGGTGCACAGTCGGCTAAGGTAGAGGCGATCGTAGCCCGAGAGAGGCTGCTGACGGTCTAGCCGAACCCCGCATCCGCGCTGAAGCTGGAACCTGACGGATCTCTGCCATAGCACTTGCAACCTGACAACATCCGAGGCGACGGGATGATCCAGCATCCTGCAGCACCGATAGATCTTGTTGCGAGTCTGATCGGCGCATGGGTGAACTGCTGAAGCAGTACGCAGATAAGAGTGTGCAACCTTCTGACTTCAGATTGACGATAGATGGGAAGTATCTGAAGGCGGATCCTGCCGTGAGTAAAGGTGCGCCGGTGTTCGTCGGGGCATCGGATGCAATGATCGAAAGGTACTTCATGCAACTCGGTGGTACAGACGTCATGCGGACTCCAAAGAGCGCAATGATTGGCGATCAGCAATCTGATATTTATACGATCACTCGCGCCGACGGAGTGAAGATTAATCTTCGAAGTGGGTCCAGTTCTGCGGCCACGACGGGCGCAAGATGGACAATTGATATCATTAAGCCGCCGGGACTGAATGCTAGACTGATCGAGGTAAAGTTCAAATGAGTAGCTACATTCTGTCGGACGGTGAGCTTACTGAGTTCACGGCGCAGGTCGAAATGTGTGGCGTCAACGCGATCTGGTACAAGGCCTATGAGTTCCGGCCGGAAGTAGGATACGAGGATGGGAAGAGGATGTTCTTCATCGTCCTGAGATTGATCCTGGAGGAGGGGCGTGCAAAGTTGCAGGCCGCGGGCCAATTACTCGCCACCCCAATTCCAGAGCAGCTTGATGAGTTTTCGCAGGCTTGGCCGCCAGAGGATGACTGGGATGACGACATGTTCTGGATCACCAAGAGTGGCGTAGGCTGGACTCCGAGCGGCTTGGTCTGGAAGGTGGCAGACGGGAGCGATTTTTGGACTTGAACGCACCCATGCTGATGAATGGATAACCCGTAGCGATCCTCAGATCGGATTGATCCGCCGTCAGCAGTGGTAGTTGATGAATCCCAAGAACTTGGGCAATGCGAACCTCCAAATGACCCAAAGCGAGCATGAGCTCAAGTTCTGCCCTCTCACCTGCGCAGGTCCAGGCAAACAAGTACAGTGAGACCTAAGTGTACGAATACAGAATTCTGGCGATCGCTGACAAGCTCCTTGGCTGGATGGACCTGGTTCTCATCGATGGCGCATTGGATTTCTTGGAGCACAACGAAGCAAGGGGCGGATTCGAGATGCTCTGCGACAACATATGCGAGGTTGATGTGGCGTTGACGGAAGCGGAGTACATGGAGATGGTCTCACTTGGATATGACTTCGGTCTCGACTTGCATGGGGCGCGCTTCAAATGCATTGATGGATTGCGGACTTAGCCAGCAGCGCGTCGCGAAGAGACAGCTATGCGTCCTCCAAAGCCGCCGTGGGAAGCCACAAGTCCAGCACCGACAGCAGCATTGCAGCTTCTACTGTGCGCTCCTGCTTGCAGTATGGGTGTTCAAGCCCCAGCTCGAACTCATCTATCGAACGCCCGCTTACACTTCGCAGCCACTACGGGTAAGCAGGCAAACTTCGAAAGGTACAGCGTAGATCCGGCATCAGGCGATCGCACAAGATTGAGTAACGGGCACCTCAACATTACTGACTAGGAAAATGCGTGAAAGCCGTTCTTCGTAGTATTTCAAGCGACACTTTCGATATTCAAACCTGGACTCCAGATGACACTGGATTCTTCAAGGTAGATCTCTTGCTGAAGATCGGCGCAGAGGGTTCTGCCGGGGCAGACAACTTCGACGTGACGGTGTGCAGCCCCGCCTGGTTGGAGAATTCGTCATGGCGTCCTCGCTGGGGTCGAGGATTATTGATAGTTGGGGAGTACGATCTCAGCGCAATCAAGAAGGAAATTGTGGCGCACGTCGCCGCTTGTCAAGGCGAAACCTGGTCGGACATTGCACATAAGCTGTCCCGCACTTTGCTGTGGGAGTTTGACGACTACATTCAGTAGATATTCGTCTTTGAGAAGATGCGGGGTGGTCGCCACCGCATGTGTACGGTTGATGCCAGGGCCGCGCATCTGTTCAGCGCCATGAAGGCGAACGTGCTCAAGGGGAAACCGTGAGTCTAACAATGTGCATTGACATCGAGCAGGGCGCGAGCATGGAAGGCGTTGCCTGTTCCTTGAAGACCTTGGACGTTCAGCTGGATGCTGAGGGGGCGTCAGTCTCGGGATTCTTTCAGCGTTCGCACTGTCAGTTTGGGTTCGAGTACGACTCTTCTCCTCTGCACCTCTTGGCTGAATCGGTACAGGTAGACTGGCGCGTCGGACTGAGAGGTTCGTTTCACTACAGGGCAGATAATTTGCACGGCAGCTGGGCGGACATAGTGGCGTTCATCCAGCGCTATGCTGCGTCTCAGCCGTTCGAGTTCGTGGTGTCATTTCAGCTCGAGACAGCTTACGTGGTGAGAGACGTTGCAGGTCTACGGATTGTCAGTCTATCGAACGAGGCGGGATGACGAAGGTCGTGCAAGCCAGCACCAAGTGATGACCAACCCTTGGCTATGGCTGACTTGCTTCTGCGGCTACCGCTGCCAATCTGGTCGGCTTGCCAATCCAAGGAATCCAAAATAGGTGATATCAGATGGAGAATTCATTGGACAGAACTCGGCTGAAACAGCATGCGGAGAGGGTTCAAGAGCTCATTAGTTCAGCGGCGCCACTTGATCGTGACGCGGAGTACTTCAAGGCGAATGAATTTCTACAGACGGCCCTTTGCGACGCATGCCGAGGGCTTGTAGAGGTGCCGAGAGGTGATGATGGTCTTGAGAGATGGATGTTGGAACACTCTGACAGGGAAAATGCTGGCTTGCTCGATTCCCTGGCTCGTTTCTTGCTCCTCCTGCGTGGTTTGAGTCTCCACGCCGACGCTGCGGATCCAACTACGTCTTTGTGAGCGATTCTGGAGCTTGGCAAGGCGCACCTGCAGGATGTTGCGAGTGCGTATGGTTGGCAAGAGGATGCCGAGCACGCTAGCGAAGGAGCGGAAGCCTGATGATCGCGATGCAGGAGATGCAGGCAGAAAGTGGATCGAATGATGGAAGACCTGGCCGAGGCCAGCGGAAGCGAGGCTTGGTAAGCTGTCTGGATGGCGCGAAGCCAACACGGCAACGTCAGGAAAGTCATGATCAACATTCTAGAGCTCTCAATTTCGGCTGACATCGACCTCGATACATTGCGGGACGGTCTCGCACGCTCTCTTGGTGCGGATGATGATCGAGTGATCGATGATGAGGACTACTGGCTGCGCCCGTTGGCAGAAAGGGACGAGTTGGTTGGATTCTACGTCGCGCGCTCCACCAGCAAATATCCTGTCCTCCTGACTGCTCACTGCGCCGCGGACGTCTATGGCGAAGCACTAGGCCTCGTAGCGACCAAGATGTCCGCAGCTCTCGGAGTCAGTGTGGCAGTTGGGGACTTCGTCCATGACGTGGAGCTTGCCACCGGTCGATTCGTTGTTTACTCGCCCGACGGAAGCGCGCGTCTCGGCTACGAATCTCCCGACGAGGATGGTTTTGATATTCGGTTCTTCGACTGATGCTCAGGCTAGCGCTGTTGAAAGGCCGCAGTCGCCATTGATGCGAAACGCGGCCTCGTATCACTGTGAACTCAAGGAAGGCATTGAACCGAATGATTGACGACGTAGATGAGATCACAGTAGTAGTGGAATTATGTGCTTTCGAAAAGTCCGCAGGCGCTGGCGCTACTGTGACTGAGAGGCCGGTGTGGAGTCGCGTTGATTCCGAAGTAAATCGAGTTTTTGAGAATGGTGGATTCGTAGACCTGCGCGTCATTGCACCAGCCACTGGACTGGTTAAGGAACTTACGATGAAGTCGATCGGTGGGAAGTGCAGACTTGTTGCACTGACGCGATCAGCGGATCCTAAGTTTGATTTGCTTGAATGGTGGGAGCCAGAGGAGCGGCCCTTCATGGGTACGGAAAAGTTCGGTGATGATGAATGGGACGCGCGGACAGTAACCTCAGACGTTTCGCATGCGTTGAGATTGTTTCAAGAGTTGTTCCGGCATGGTGATATTTCTATCGAATTGAACGGATTTCGATCGCGATGGGATAGGAAGCCTCGGTAACGTTGGCAGCTGATTGGGCAGCTGATAAGTAAGTTCACCAGCTGCGACATCCACGTGGTGCAGGGCAACCTCAGCGCCGGCAACACGCTGGCGCTGGATTCGGCCGGCGACATCCTGCTGGAAGCAGGCAAGGCGCACCTCCAGGACAAGAGCAAGAGCAACAACGCAGGCGCCGAAGTGGGCGTGGGCGTATCGGTTGGCGCGCAGACCGGCGTGTACGTGTATGCCGAAGCCAGTGTGGGCAGCAGCAAGTCCAACTCCGACAGCAGCACCTGGCAGAACACCACCCTCACCGGCCAGAACATCTCGCTGAAGGCAGAAGGTGACACCACCCTGCGCGGTGCAACCGCAACGGCCGACCGCATCGACGTCAAGACCGGCGGCACGCTCACCATCGAATCGCTGCAGGACATTGCCGAGAGCATGTCCAAGGACAGCCAGGTGGGTGGCCGCGTGCAGGTCTCGCTCGGCACCGCGTGGGATGCCAGCGGCTATGCCAGCGCCAGCAAGGCCAACGGCAGCTACAAGGGCGTGGGGCAGCAGTCCGGCCTGTTCGCCGGAGACGGCGGCTACCACGTAGACGCCGGGCACGTGAACCTGGTGGGTGGCGCCATTGCCAGCACCAATGCGGCCAACAGCGAGCTGACCGCACAGACGCTCACCTTCACCGATCTCAAGAACGAGATGGACTACCGGGCGAGCTCGGCCAGCATCAGTGGTGGGTTCGGAGCGGAGGGGGAGAAGCCCACCGACGCGAGCGGCAATCCGATCGCTCGCCCGAACGCTGCCGGTCAGTTCAAGGACATCGGCAGCAACGTAGCGAACGGCAAGTACGGCCAGGCAGACGGCAGCAACTTCAGTGGTGGCGTGCCGATGACCACCAGTGGCAGCGACAGCTCCACGACCTACGCGACGCTGACCGAAGGCAACATCACCATCGGTGGCAAGAAGGTCACGGCCGCCGAGCTGGGCGTGAACACCGACGCCAGCAAGGCCCATGAGGCGATCAACTCGCTGTCGGACCTGCAGAAGTTGATGCAGGAGCAGCAGGCGATGTCGTCTGCCGCAGGTACTGTGGTGTCTACCAGCAAGCAGATTGCAGGGGACGTGGCGGCCGCCAAAACCAACGCGGCAAGGAACGCGTATCTCGAGTCGCTCGACAGCGACAAGGCCAGGGCTGAGTTCCTGGCGAAGTCGCCGGATGCGCAGGGTGAAGTACTGTCCACGCCCGACGACTACCAGGATGCGCAGAAGTGGGCGACCGGCGGCGCGTACAGCCGCGCGCTGGATGCGGTGACCACCGCCACCGTCGGCAGCGTCGCCGGGCAAGGCGGTGGCCAAGTGGCGGCCAACGCGCTTGCACCCTACGCAGCGCAGCGCATTTCATCGGAAGCCAGTTCGATCCGAACCATGGTGATAACCCGGACGCCACGCTGCAGCTCATCTCCCACGCGGTGCTTGGAGCCCTGCTGGCCGAAGCCAACGGAGGCGCCGCCGGCAACGGCGCAGTTGCGGCGGCAGGTGGTGAGCTGGCTGCCAAGTACCTTACCTCGGCACTCTACGGTGATAATCCCGCGATGCTTGATGAGCAACAGAAACAGACAATCGAAGCTTTGTCACAGGCGGTAGGTGTCCTGGCAGGTAGATTGGGTGGAAATGGACTGAGTGGAGGTGCACTCGGCGCGAACATCGCAAGCAACGCGGTAAAGAACAATTTCCTGAGCAACCGAGACGTGGAGGTCCTCAGTGCAAAGCTGCAGCAGTGCGATGCAGGTGACGACGCATGCCGCACTGCCGTAGTTCGAGAAGCAGAGAGTCGCAGCGCTACAAACAACGCCAGGCTGCTCTCGTGCGACACCCAAGAGTGCGTGAACGCATTGATTCCGGAGATCTTTGGCGGAGCACGCGCGTTCGGTGACATCTATGACGCTGATAGAGCAAAAAGTAACGTAGACAAACTTGCATTTGGAGCGATCTCGGATGTCGAGACCTACGCGTTGTTGCTGGCCGCAAACATGTCTGCTGGATTGCCAAACTACTTGAGCGGAAGCGTTGGGAAAGATGCACTGGTTGACGCGGTAAAGGCCCTGAGCTACACGTAGGGCGTTCCAGGGACGTTCTTCCAGAAAGCGTTCAACGGATATGAGTGGGCCGCGGGGAGCACAAAGCAGCCGCATGAGTACGAGACTACATCGATTGCTTGTGCAATGAGCTATGCAAGTTCCTGTGGTAACGTGGTCCAGCAGTTCGATGCTCTTCGGAGATTTGCAGGCCCGGGTGCCGATGGAAAGGGGCTGGCGGGGAATGGGGTAGTCAGCTACCTGTCCATCATGACTTTCTCGCTGGGCTATGTAACTCACTTGATCGATCCAAGTACCAGCAGTCTCATCAATATCACCGTGCCGGGCGCACATGCGCTCGATCCTGGCTTTGTAATTCGTCAAATTGTTCCTGATGGGCACGAAGGATTTTCCGTGTCGACGAGAGGTTGGGGGACAGGCAGCAGTCCGCTCAGTAATTCCAATTCATGGGCGGATGACTTTGTCTGGGCCCCAAATACGCGCGACATTGGTGAGCAAGTAAGCGAGTTCCAGTGGCCGTGGAGTGAGTTTCCCTCAAAGCAGAAGTGCATGAGTACTCGTGATTCTCAAGGAAAGCTTGTCGAGGTATGCCAGTGAACCAGCGTGTTACGTTATCGAAGATCGTGGCCGTTGCACTCAGCGCCGGCATTACCGGGGCGCTCCTGATCGGCGTACCGTTCAGCGTCACGGCGGGAACGGCACTTGAGACCGTCTACTTTTCCTCAATCATCGGTATTGTGGCGGCCGTGTTCGGCGTGATCCTTGGCTTCCCCGCCATCCTAGCTGCCGATGCGTTCTTTCCACACGCGAAGCTTCGCCACGTAGCGCTGGGTGCCGTATGTGCAGTGCTTGCCTGGCTTGTTGTCGAGGGTGCCTTTGCGCGTGGCGCTTGGAACAACATCTGGGCGAGCAGTAGTTTCTGGCTGAATTGGGCGCCAAAGAGAGTGGCGTCTTTCGTCGTTATTGGTCTGGTGGCGGGAGTCCTTTACATGCTCATCTGGCCCCGCTTGCTTCGTGCGCCTACGAGGCGCGAACAGAAATGAGGGCCTGATGAACCTCTACTGCGCACGCGATCACAGGCGAGCCTGCCGCAGGTTTGCTTGTCCGAATGGCTGAGACCAACATGGTTGCTCTGGTAGGAGATGTTGAATGGTCGGAGCTTCTTTGCGCCCCTAGAATTCTTGGACTTCTTCCAGCGTAGTACGAGCGCTAGGGCACATCCAAATCATGTATCAACCACTATGGCTCCTCTCCGGAAGAGGTGTTTGCCGATTTCGTAGAAGTAGATCTGGCCGCAGCCACGAGAGAGCGCATGAATGAGTGACGCCTATGACCGATACATTGAAGAGCTATCGAATCGGCTTGCTCCTTTAGGGCGGGACGCCGCAGTGGCTGTAGTGCTCTCTGCATGCGAGCGGATGTTCTTCGTGCTTTCTCGACCGGATACTCGCGACCCGTGTGATCAGTCCAGCCTGAAAGCTCTGTTGGACGCTATGTGGGAGAAGAAGCCTGTAGAAGGCACGCAGTTCTTGGTCCCGGAAGAATTCGAGATTGAGTCGCTATCTGATGAGCTGGTACTCATGGCCACGGATTCAATCCTGATGACAAGGGAAGCTCTACAAGGCCGCGCTGTCCAGCCGGAGAGCATATTGAAGATCGCAGTCGAGCTGGCAAACGCGGTCGACGCCGCCCAAAACCCGGAGGGGACGAGCGACGCAGGATCTTTGGATGCATTTCTTAGGGAGCCTGCCTCATGCGCTTACATCGAGGCCGCGCGGCAGTTTGAGGATCTTGCAGATATCGCAGCGCCAGGCCCCCGTGCCAATGCATGGGCAAACCTCAGGGCGAGAGCCACCCGTCAGGACATCACTTGTGGGCTGCCGCTGTAGAGAGGTGGATTCCTGCTCCGAGGGGCACGGATGTTCAAGCCGCTAAGGTAGAAGCCGAAGGAAGCGACGAGGGTGTCTTCGAGAACGGGTGAAGAAAGATGAGGTTGGAAAAGGTGTCTGTGGATCTGATGACCCGATTGAGGCGGGCCAGCCCTTCGCAAAGAAAGGCTGCCGCACTAGCCGCGTGTGTCTATGCAGTCGAGTACGCGCAGGTGCACGATCGTGTCGTTCTCTCCGTTCTCTCCGTTCTCTCCGTTCTCGGCGAACTGAATTCAGGTCGCTACGTTTCAGCTCCTGAGATTGAGAGGGTGAAAATTCTCACAGAACAAGCCGACGAGGAGTACCTCGACCTCCATGACGCCAGTGACTCATCGGAAGACAACGGTTACCTCGCGGCATTCAGCAGGGCTCGAGCCTTGTCGGCACTGCTGTTCGCCCTCGAGGAGGAGTCGCTGCATTCGTCGTCTGAGGCGATTTGCGAGGCAATTTCAGCCGTCGACAACTCGCATGCAATTGCTGCACGCGTTGTGTCCTCATTGTCCTGATTGCATCTCGGTTGGTTCTGTTCGAGGCTGATGCCAGGGCTGCGCAGATGATAATTGACGTGGAGGCGAACATGCTCAAGGGGAAGTCGTGAGTCTCACAATGTGCATTGAGATCGAGCAGGGTGCGAGCATGGAGAGTATTGCCTGTTCCTTGAAAGCCTTGGATGTCCGGCTGGATGCTGAGGGCGCGTCAGTCTCGGGATTCTTTCAGAGTTCGCACTGTCAGTTTGGGTTCGAGTACGACTGTTCTCCTCAGCACCTCTTGGCTGAATCGGTGCGGGCAGATTGGCGCGTCGGGCTGAGAGGTTCGTTCCACTACAGGACCGATAATCTGCACAGCAGCTGGGCGGACATAGTGGCGTTCATTCAGATCTACGCCGCTTCGCAGCCGTTCGCGTTCGTAGTGTCATTTCAGTTCGAGACCCTTTACGCGGTGAGGGACATCGCAGGTCTACGGATCGTCGGGACATCAGGCGAAACCAGATGACGAAGATCGAACAAGCCGAGACCAAGCTCCCAAGTGCCGAGATGGACAACACTTGCCCAAGCCAGAACTGTCTCTCCCCCAACAGGTCGGTAACATCGTGTGCGATGGGGCCCACAGCACGGAATCCAGCACCAGACAGAGCAGCGGCAAGGGCTGGGGCTTTGCCGACAACACCAGCTTCCCGCCGTTCGGTACCGACAACTCGCGCAGCCTGACAACAGCAGCGGTGGAGGTTGAGAGTGCTACCATCATGGCCATAACTGGAAAGAGAGTCGCGCAGTTCAAGTTCCCCGCTCGAGGCGCTATAGATGCTATCGACTAAGATTGGCGAAATGAAGGTGGAGCTCGCCAGGTTCATGCGGGAGACGTTGCAGTTGGTTGCCCTTGACGACTATCCCGCGCAGGTATTCCTCATGGAAAGCGGGGACGCTGGAGTTGACTGGCAAGTCGCAGTAGATGCTCTTTACAGATGCGTCGAATCAGACCTGGTCAAGCTGTATCCATGCGGTGACGGTATGGGGCAGCTATCCCGTGTTGAATACTTTGAGCGGATGTCGAGATCTGATCCGGACGCCAATGGGACGGATAACTGGGAGTCCACTAAATTCTGGGTCGGAACGTATGTTGTTGGCACGGCCAAGTGCGTTGAGCTGCTTGCAGCTCACGGCCTGCTGAACCAGGAGGTCGCATCGATTCTGGCGAAGGGGCTTCGCCAACAGGCTGCCGTATCTCCAGAGATGTATCCGAACCGCAGTTTCGCAGGCGCGAGTGATGCAATCTCGTATGCGAATCTGCTTGAGAGGTGCGTGGAAGTCGCTGTCAAGGTGTCGTCTGACCAGCAGGAGTCAGCGCGCGCAGATGGTTTTTCCCGCGCTCTACAGAGAATTTTTGAAGATTGCGGAGTTCCGGTCGGAGATGGTCCCATCTTCCAAGTTTCTAGTATTTGAATTTCGTATTGACTGTGCTTTGAGTAGGCAATGATCTTCAATCCAGTCCGTCTAAGAGACAATGGCTTCTCTGAAGAGATGATCCATTACTTCATGGCCACTTCCTATGACGCAAGCCGTCCTATGGGTAACGTCGCCATCGCGAAGATTGAGAACTGCATCTTCGGAGTCCTGTTGGGTCGTTATGAGTCGGTAGAACCGATGTTGCCCCGGGCCGTTGGCTGGATCGATCAGGCAATATCGATTCAAGAGAGCTTTGGCAAGAATCTGCATTTCTATCGAAGCAGGCTACACCACGCTCGCGGCGTTGCGTCCTGGCTGCTCGATGGCGTTCCTCGCGAGGGGGACTGGGATGGTGCTCGCGTTTCGGCCGAAGCTGCCTGGCGCCTCGGTGACCGCGTGTGGACCCGTCATGAGATTGTCAGCGGTGGCGGCTTGGATGACTACATGGCCTACTCCTGGCTGGCAGGGCCGGATCATTGGGAGGCCGGTATGGAGATGTACGAGCATTGGATGGGTGACCAATCGAAATTCTCTATTTCGGGCAACCTGTCTCCGAAGAAGTTCGTTTATGCTCTCCTGCTAGATGCAACCGCTCGTCAACCCAGCTCCCAAGAGAAACTTTTCGCAGCTGGGAGGAGGATGCTGCGCGAGAACCTACAGGAAAATTGGCTGGGGGGCGGGCAAGGAATCCGTGCAGCGACGTGGCTGCAAATCGTGTACGGCGTGCGGGAGCCTGGTCTGACGCCTTCTGAGACCCTTCTTCGCGCTTATGATGATATGCCTGATGTCACGTCACCATTTTAATTGGTCAGGTCTTTGATATTGCTGAGTATGCAAAGCCCTAGATAGAAAGTACCTCTTCTAGAAGGGGGCCTTAGTGTGCGCTGGCCACCACCGAAGGCGAGTTCGCCGGCCGGCACCGCCAGCAGCACGACGACGACAGCGGCATGGTCTCGCAGGTGGCCAGCACCGTGGGCAGCCTAGGCGGCAACGTGAACCTGGGTGCCGGCGGCAAGTACACCCAGGTCGCCAGCAACGTGGTGGCCGCGCAGGACGTGAACATCACGGCGGCAGAGATCGAACTGCTCACCGCCAACGAGACCGGCTACAACTCGCAGAGCGACAAGGACCTGGAGATCGGCGTGTTCGCGCGGATCAAGTCGCCGTTCATCGACCTGATCAACAACGTGGATTCGGCCGCAGGACCCCGTCCTAGCTCGTTTAGGGTCGAGTACCCTGTAGTTGGGTCTAGGCCTGCGATAAGAAATTTCAACAACTTCCCTGGTGGAACGTGATGCGCAGCGATGACGATGTCTATCTTGATGTTTCATCCATTCTCACTGGAATTTCTCCGCCTAGCGCCGATAGGCTAACGATGCGAGCTAGGTTGGCGCCTGAGTCTGATGTGTGCGATTTTGAAGTAGACGTTATCCGAAAGGACGGTGGGGTGGAATGGTTGAGTCCTGACGGAAAAAGCCTAGAGAGTCTGATGAAGCTGATTGTTGAGCTCCGCAATTGGTACGTTTCTAACGGCTTGACGAATGGCCGGCTGCCTTGGAATGCCTGCGAGTTCTCTCTTGATGTCGCGTCCCAGCGGCTATCGGTTGGGTTCCTATACGAGTGACTTCCCAACGGTGGCAGCGTCGACCCGGGAGCAGGGGCACTTGGAACCTTGAACAATTCGTCCGATCGTATTTCCGTTCAGTTCTCTTACGATTGATTCAGGACATCAGTGATGGCCGCAGGATGGCAAGAAGGTTGGGGCCCTTCTACACCGCGCTCGGTCCGCTGCTGGGCAAGCTGATGCCTGCCGCAAACGCAAAGCGCTGCACGGTAGTGCTCGATGGGGTTGAAGTTCTCAGCAAGGGGTTCAAGCTGTAGGCAGGGCTTGGGACGGAGCATTCGCAGTACGCAGCCGCAGCCACAGCGTGTTGGGCCATCTCCCCTGCACCCCGCGCACCCGGCCGCCGAATCAAGCACAATCGGGTAATGCGCCGATTCCGCCTCTCGCTCGTGCTGCTCACCACCCTACTGCTCGCATCCTGCGCCAGCACCGATGTGCGCAGCCCGTTGGCCATCTGGGTGCCTTCGCCGAACCACAACGCGCGCAACCCGGTCATCATCGTGTTGCACCACACCGACCAGGACAACGTGCAGCAGAGCCTGTACACCCTGCGTACCGCCAACAGCGGCGGCAAGGTCAGTGCGCATTACCTGGTGGGGTCCGACGGAAATATCTACCAGCTTGTGGCTGACAACCGGCGTGCCTGGCACGCCGGCGGCGGCCGCTGGGGCACCATCACCGATCTCAACTCCGCGTCGATCGGCATCGAGATCGACAACGATGGCAGCAGTCCGTTTGCCGCCGACCAGATCGCCGCGCTGATCCGCCTGCTGGACGATCTGTGCACGCGCCTGAACATCCCGCGCAGCCAGATCATCGCCCACGCCGACCTGGCACCGGCCCGGAAGCAGGACCCCAGCCGCTACTTCCCGTGGCAGCAGCTGGCCGAGGCGGGTTTCGGGGTGTGGCCGCGCGCCGATGATGGCCCGGCGCCGGAAGGCTTCGACCCGTGGCTGGCGCTGGAGGCCTTCGGCTACCCGCTGGACGACCGTGCCGCCGCAGCCGGCGCCTTCCACCGCCGTTTCCGTGGCCGCGACGACCTGCCGGGCACCCTCGACGCCGAAGACGCCCGCATCCTGCATTCGCTGCTTCAGCAACGCCTACCTACAATCAACCGCTGACACCGCCCAGAACGAGCATCCATGAAGGCCAAGCGCATCACCGCCGCACTCAAGCACCCTGCCTTGACCCTCCTTGGCCCGTCCCTGCTCACCGCCTGCAGCGTCAGCGCCCCCAAGCCTGATGCACCGCCGTCTACCAGTCCCGCCACTTACGCCAAGGCCGACTGGAAAGCACTCCCCGCCGTCAGCGACAGCGACCTGCAGGCCGGCTTTGGCGCCTGGCGCAGCGCCTGCCCACGCCTGAAGACCGATGCCACCTGGGCGTCCACCTGCGCGGCCGCCGCGAACGTTGCAATCAACCCAACGGCCATCCACCAGTTCCTGCAGGACCACCTGGAGGTCTACTCGCTGCGTGCTGGCGGCCACCGCGCCGACGGCCTGATCACCGGCTATTACGAGCCGGTGTACAGCGGCAGCCTCACTCGGACCACCAAGACGCCGGTACCGGTCTACGGCGTACCGACCGACATGGTCAGCGTGCAGCTTGATGAGCTCTACCCCGAACTCAAGGGCAAGCGCCTGCGCGGCCGCGTGGAGGGCCGCGTGCTCCGCCCCTACGACGACGCGGCGAAGATTTCCGCCAAGGGCGTCAACGCGCCCGTGCTGGCCTGGCTGTCCAACCCGATGGACCTGCAGTTCCTGCAGATCCAGGGCTCGGGCCGCATCCGCCTGGACGACGGCCGCCAACTGCGCATTGCCTACGCCGACCAGAACGGCCACCCCTACCGGCCGATCGGCCGCTGGCTGGTGGCGCAGGGCGAGCTGAAGAAGGAAGACGTCACCATGGACGCCATCCGCGCCTGGGCCGACGCCCACCCGCAGCGCGTGACCGAGCTGCTGGCCAGCAACCCCAGCTATGTGTTCTTCACCAAGGGGCCGGACGGCGACGAAGGCCCGCGTGGTTCCTTGAACGTGCCGCTCACCGCCGGCTACAGCGTCGCGGTGGACCGCACCGTGGTGCCGCTGGGCAGCCTGCTGTGGCTGTCCACCACGCGCCCGGACGGTAGCCCGGTAGTGCGCCCGGTGGCCGCGCAGGACACCGGCGGTGCCATCGCCGGCGAAGTCCGCGCCGATCTGTACTGGGGCACCGGCGATGCCGCCGGCAAGCTGGCCGGGGACATGAAGCAGAAGGGCAACCTATGGCTGCTGTGGCCAAAGGGCGCCGCATTGCCGGCGGCGACGTCTACAGACAATTGATGCTGCGCAAACGCTCGTAGAGCCACGCCCTGCGTGGCTGCACTTCGCTCCGGCACCGCGAAGCCACGCAGGGCGTGGCTCTACGGTCAGTACAACTACTGCACCACACACAGTGATTCTGCGCAGGCCCCCCGCCACCCCCGGGCTAGCATTTCCGCTCATGCTGCGGAGACCGGACCATGCACGAAGGGCTGCTCAAAAGTTGGAACCACGGCGCCACCCGCCAGGCCATCATCTCCTTCGTTGCGCGGGTCACGCTGGAAGGCGGCCCGGACTACGTCGCGCCCGCAGCCCGCATCGCGGTCTTCGACAACGATGGCTGCCTGTGGTGCGAAAAGCCCATGCCCATCCAGGCCGACTTTCTGCTGCGCCGCATCGCCGAGCAGGCCGAGGCCGATCCCTCCCTGCGCGACAAACAGCCGTGGAAGGCCGTGCACGGCCGGGACCAGGCCTGGCTGGGCGATGTCATCACCAAGCACTACGAAGGCGATGACACCCAGCTCAAGCAGATGGCCGCAGGCCTGCTGTCAGCCTACGTGGATGATGAAGTCGGTGAATTCGCGAAGAAGGCCGAACACTTCCTGCGCACCGAGCACAACCCGGTACTGAAGCGGCCCTACCTCAAGACCGCCTACGCGCCGATGCGCGAGCTGCTGCACTATCTGGAAGCCAACCAGTTCACCAATTACATCGTCTCCGGTGGCGGGCGCGATTTCATGCGGCCCATCACCCACGAGCTGTACGGCATTCCGCCCGAGCGCGTGGTGGGTACCACGGTCCTGCTGGAATACCGGGAAGAGAACGGCATCGGCAAGGTGGTCCACACCTCCAAACTGGAGGTATTCGATGACGGCCCCAACAAGGTGGTGCGGATCTGGAGCAGGATCGGCGGCCGCCCGATCTTCGCGGCCGGAAACTCCAACGGCGACATCCAGATGCTGCAGTTCGCCACGCAGGGCGATGGGCCGTCGCTGGCACTGCTGGTCACCCATGATGATGACGTGCGTGACATCGCCTATACCTCCGGCGCCCAGAAGTCCGTGGCGCTGGCGAAGGAGCGCGGCTGGCCGCTGGTCAGCGTCCGGGATGACTGGGCCAAGGTCTTCGTGGATTAGCAGCGGACCCGATATCATCCCCACCAGAACATCTGGAGATGATGACGAGTGAGAAAGTCCATGGAAGGCGTGATTCGACCCCTTGGCCGCGTAGTGTTGTTCATCGGTATGGCTATGTTCGCCTGCAGCGCCCATGCGCTCGGCGATGTCGAGGCAGCCTTGCTGAAACGCGTGCAGACCGCTGCGAAAGCCGGGGATGCGAAAGCGGAATACCAGCTGGCCAATCTGTATCTCAGCGGTGCAGGTGTCCGCAAAGATGCGGCGAAGGCCGCCGCCTGGTATCGCAAGGCGGCTGACCAGGGCTACGGCCCTGCCCAATCCGAACTGGGTGCGCTCTACCTGCGTGGAATCGGCGTGCCCAAGGACGAGGCCCAGGCCGTCGTCTGGGTGCGCAAGGCAGCGGAGCAGGGCGAAGTGATTGCACAGTCCGATCTGGGCATGCTGTATCTCAATGGACAGGGCGTGGAACAAGACAACGCCCAGGCGCTGGTCTGGCTGCGCAAGGCGGCCGAGCAGGGCTCTCCCGCCGGGCAGCACAACCTTGCCAGCCTGTATCAGCGGGGCGGCGCAGGTCTCGCCAAAGACGATGATGAAGCCAAGCGGTGGTACGGCAAGGCAGCGCTGCAGGACAGATCCCAACTCGGCGTCAGTCAGTCCCGCATGGCGCTCTGCCTGTATCGCGGCGAATACGAGGTGTGGTGCAGCGAGGCCCAAAGCCCGGGAGCCTTTGGCCCCGTGGAAGATCTGGTAGCGGCCGCAGAGCGCGGCGACATCCAGGCGCAGACGCGGCTCGGCGACATCTACGGCAAAGGCATCGGGGTGCAGAAGGACGAGGCCCAGTCGTTCAACTGGTACCGCAAGGCGGCCACCGCAGGGTACGCGCCCGCACAGACGCGGCTGGGATACCTCTATTCCACTGGGGTCGGCGTCGCCAAGGACGAAGACGCGAGCATCGCCTGGTACTGCGAGGCTGCCGCGCAGGGATACCGCGGCGCGCTCACCAATCTCGAAATCATGCGCATCTACGGATCGTTCAACCCGGATGAGTGTCCAGCTCGGCGCGCACTACGGTAACAGCCGTAGTGCCACGCCCTGCGTGGCTTCGCGGTTCCGAACGAAGAGCAGCCACGCAGGGCGTGGCTCTACGACAGACGGACATCCCGCTGGATGTCCGTCAAGTTCGTAACGTTACTTCGGCATCAGGACGCTATCAACGACATGGATCACGCCGTTGGACTGCTTCACGTCCGCAATCGAGACGCCTGCTTTCCCGCCCTTCGCATCCACCACCCACAGCTTGCCCTCGTGCAGCTTGATGGTCAGCGGCTCGCCCTGCACGGTCTTCAGGGTGGTCATGCCGTTGTGCATCTTTGCGTCGGCGAGCAGCTGCGTCGAGGTATAGGTACCCGGCACCACGTGGTAGGTGAGCAGCTTGGTCAGGTCTGCCTTGTGCTCGGGCTTGAGCAGGGTCTCGACCGTGCCGGCGGGCAGCTTCTCAAAGGCAGCGTTGGTGGGCGCAAAGACGGTGAAGGGCCCCTTGCCGTTGAGCGTATCGACCAGGCCGGCAGCCTTTACGGCCGCGACCAGGGTGGTGTGGTCCTTGGAGTTGACGGCGTTCTCGACAATGGTTTTGTTCGGGTACATGGCTGCACCCCCGACCATGACGGTGTCGGCGGCGTAGCTGAACGAAGCGCTGGTAAACAGCACGGTGAAACCGGCAATGGCGGTGATGCGTTGAGCAATGGCGCGCATGGTGTGTCTCCGGGATTCTTCGGTCCTCGGATTGAGGACATGGAAGGTACGTCGCCGCTCGCCGAATAGATGCAGCGCCGTGCAGGAGGGGCAACAGACCCCCGTTTTGCACTACATTGGTGCAATGACCGCCGCTCCACCGTCCCCGTCCCTTGAAGTCCTTGGCACCCCGGTCGCCTGGGCCGACGCCGAAGGCCGCGTCGCCGGCTGCAACCCGGCCTTTGCGCGCTGGCTGGGGGTGAGCGTGCGGCGCCTGCTGGGCCAGCCGCTGGCCTCGCTGGAGGTGCAGGGCGAGGCGCTGGCCCATTTCCTGGCACGCGGCGAACGCGACACCCTGCGGCTGCACCGGCTCGCTCTTGCACTGCCCGGGGAGGCCCCGCGCTTCGCCGAGGGCTGGCTGAGCCGGCATGAGGAAGATGGCTGGCTGCTGGAAGCGCACCCGGTGGATGAATTCCCTGGCCTCGATCCGACCCAGGCCCTGCCCAGCGCCTTGAGTGCCGCCCTCAAAGGCCTGGCCCACGAGCTGCGCAACCCGCTGGCCGGCCTGAAGGGCGCGGCCCAGCTGCTGGCCCGGCGCAGTGCGCAGCGCGACCCGGAAGAGCGCGAGCTGATCGAGCTGATCGGCTCGGAAATCGAACGCCTGAACGGCCTGCTGGAACAGCTGCTGTCCCCAGCCCCGGCCGCGCCACACGCGCCTCTCAACATCCACGCCTCGCTGGAGCGCGTGCTGCGCCTGGCCGAAAGCGAAGGCGGCTGGGCGGTGCGGCTGCAGCGCGATTACGACCCCAGCATTCCCGAATTCGAGGGCGACGCCGACCGCCTCACCCAGGCGGTGTGGAACCTGGTGCGCAATGCGATCCAGGCCGGGGCCGGTACCGTCACCCTGCGCACCCGGGTGGAGCATGGCGTGCGCATCGGCGACCAGCTGCAGCCGATGGCGCTGCGCCTGGAAATCGCCGATGACGGCCGTGGCGTGCCCGAGACGCTGGCCGAACACCTGTTCCTGCCGCTGGTCAGCGGCCGCGCCGAAGGCACCGGGCTGGGCCTGGCGCTGGCCCAGCAGGTGGCGCGCGAACACCGCGGCACGCTGACCTACCGCTCGCGCCCGGGCCATACCGTATTCACCGTGCAGCTGCCGATCGGGCAGGGCACCCCCGCTGCCGAGGAGACCGCGCATGGCGGATGACAGCCAAACCACCGCCCAGCGTGTCTGGGTGGTGGATGACGACCGCGCGGTGCGTTTCGTGCTGTGCACCGCGCTGCGCGATGCCGGCTATGCAGTGGAAGGCTTCGATGGCGCGGCGGCGGCGCTGGACATGCTGGCCAGCCAACCCCCGCCGGACCTGCTGTTCACCGATGTGCGCATGCCCGGCGATGATGGGCTGGTGCTGCTGGACAAGCTCAAGGCCGCGCACCCGCAACTGCCGGTGATCGTGATGTCGGCCTATACCGATGTGGCCAGCACCGCCGGTGCGTTCCGCGGCGGCGCGCAGGAATTCCTGTCCAAGCCGTTCGACCTGGACGATGCCGTGGCGCTGGCCCAGCGCGTGCTGCCCGAACCGGACACCACCCTCGTCGAGCCCAGCCCCCCGTTGGTGGAGCCCGCGCCCGACCAGCGCCCGCAACTGGTCGGCGACACCCCGGCCATGCGCGCGTTGTTCCGCGCCATCGGCCGCCTCGCGCAGGCGCCGCTGTCGGTGCTGATCAACGGCGAGACCGGCACCGGCAAGGAACTGGTGGCGCACGCGCTGCACCACGAATCGCCGCGCGTGCAGGGCCCGTTCGTGGCGCTCAACACCGCCGCCATTCCCTCCGAACTGCTGGAAAGCGAGCTGTTCGGCCATGAGGCCGGCGCATTCACCGGGGCGCAGCGCCGCCATGTGGGCCGCTTCGAGCAGGCCAATGGCGGCACGCTGTTCCTGGATGAAATCGGCGACATGCCGCTGCCGTTGCAGACCCGCCTGCTGCGCGTGCTGGCCGAAGGCGAGTTCTTCCGCGTCGGCGGCCGCGAGCTGATCCGGGTGGATGTGCGCGTGATCGCCGCTACCCACCAGGACCTGGAAACGCTGGTGGCGCAGGGGCGGTTCCGTGCCGACCTGCTGCACCGGCTGGACGTGGTGCGGCTGCGCCTGCCGCCGCTGCGCGAGCGCCGCGATGACGTCGCGCAGCTGGCCGATACCTTCCTGGCCGCCGCCGCGCGCAAGCTGGATACGCCGCCCAAGCGGCTCACCGCCGCCGCCCTGCAGGCACTGCGCGAGCACGACTGGCCCGGCAACGTGCGCGAGCTGGAAAACGTGTGCTGGCGCATGGCCGCGCTTGCCGCCTCGGACACCATCGGCGTGGCCGACGTGGACAGCGCGCTGCATCGCGGCGCCGGTCCGCGCACGCGCGTGCATGGCGACCCCAGCCAGTGGGAGTCCATGCTGTCGGCGTGGGCGCGCCAGCGCCTGGCCGAAGGCGCCGAAGGGCTGCATGCGCAGGTGCGCGACCGGGTGGACCAGGCGCTGCTGGAAGCGGCGCTGCAGATCACCCACGGCCGCCGTGCCGAAGCCGCCGCGCGCCTGGGCATGGGCCGCAACACCCTGACCCGCAAACTCGGCGCGGGGCGCCGGCGCGGCGGATGAATCCCTGTTCATGGCATGTAAGCACCGCGTCGCGGTGCCTTTCATGGTCCGTGGACGACCCTGACGTTAGTTTGCAGACAAGGAGTTTCCGATGCGCCGTTCCCAACTCGCCCTGCTGATGCCGACACTGCTGGTGCTGGCCGCCTGCGGTACCGCGCCCGAGCAGCGCAGCGCGCCGGTGCCGGCCGTACCGGTGGTGAGCACCGCCAAGCTGGCCGAAGCCAACCTGGCGCCGGCCTCGGCCAGCATTGTCAGCGGCCGTCTGGCGCTGGTGCCCGATGCGCAAGGCGTGCACATCACCGGCACCATCGGCGGCCTGCAGCCGATGCAGACCGCCGCGTTCCACGTGCATGAGCGCGGCGACTGCAGTGCCGTTGACGCCAGCAGTGCAGGTCCGCATTTCAATCCGGCCAACCAGCCGCATGGCCGCAACGGCGCTGGTGCGCATCACGCCGGCGACATGGACAACCTGCGCGCGGACGCGCAGGGCCGGGTCGCCGTCGATGTGCGCCTGCCAGCGGTTACCCTCGGCGGCGGTGCAGCCACCGATATCGTCGGCCGCGCGCTGGTGGTGCATGCCAACGCGGACGATTACCGCAGCCAGCCGGCCGGCAACGCCGGCGCCCGTATCGCCTGCGGCGTCATCAAGGTCACGCGCTGAACGCGCTGGCCGCCGACGTCGCTTTTCCACTCGTTACCCGCAAGGAGATCCACATGCGTCTGATCCATACCTCGCTGTTTGCCGCCATCGCCGCCATCGGCCTGACCGCCTGCAACAAGCCGGCCGATGCGCCGGCCGATGCCGCCACCGCCACCCCGCCGATCGCCGAAACCGCGCGCACCACCGAAGCGCCGCCGGCCATGACCAGCGAAGCCCACGCCAACCACACCGCCGTGGCCGACCTTGCGCCGACCCAGGGCAATGACGTCAAGGGCAACGTGACCTTCAGCGTCGTCGACGGCAAGGTCCACGTGAAGGGCCAGGTCAGCGGGCTGAAGCCGAACAGCGAACACGGCTTCCACATCCATGAGAAGGGCGACTGCAGCGCGCCGAACGGCGACAGCGCCGGCGGCCACTTCAACCCGGCCAAGGAAGACCACGGCAACGTGGCCACCACCCCGCACCACGGTGGCGACATTCCGAACATCAAGGCCGATGCGGAAGGCAACGCCGTGGTGGATGCCGACGTGTCGACCAACGTCAACATCGGCGAAGGCAATGATTTCGACATCATCGGCCGCGGCCTGATCGTGCATGCCGACCCGGATGACTACAAGACCCAGCCGACCGGCAATGCCGGTGCACGCCTGGCGTGTGCGGTGATCAAAGCCGCACCCTGATCGTCGTTCAGCCACGCAGGGCGTGGCTCTACACGGCAGGTCTGCAGAACGAAAAACGCCGGCATCGCCGGCGTTTTTCTTAGCGGGTCAACACTTCCCGCGCATCCTGCCCGGCTTCGCAATGCACGAACAGCACCGGCAGCCCGTGCGCTTCCAGCACGGCGGCCATCTGCCGCTGGCGCATCAGGTACTGCTCGTAGATGCCCTGCAGGCGGTCGCAGTTGCCGGTGTCGTGGTTGTAGTAGTTGCACCAGCCGGCCGGATCGAACAGTGCCATACGCACTTCGCCGTCAGCGTATCGAAGCAGCGGTTCCGGCGCGGCATCCAGCCACTGCTCGGAATGCGGCGCCATCAGCGCCGTTTCAATCAGCGGCCACAACGCGGCCAGGCCCTGGTTGTCGTACTGCATCGACATCATCGCGGCCAGATCGTTCACCGTGAAATACCGGGCGTGCTCGATCTGCGCACCAAAGGCGTTCTGCGCCTGCAGGGCGGTATCGGCCTGGGCCATGCCCTGGGCCAGCAGCACCTCTTCCAGCGCTTCGGCCACTTCAGCGGTCTGCGCCACGTCGGTGCCGGTCAGCAGGAACGGCACCACGCGCAGGCCGCCGCCGGTGAGGCTGGCATCGGCCTGGAACGGCAGCGGCACTTCGCCGTCGGCACCGGCGCCGAATGCCAGCAGGCGCGGGCCTTCGTTGCGGCCGGGCGCGCGCATCTGCAGTTCTTCCAGGCGGCGGTGGATCGGCCAGCCGGGGCGCAGGACTTCGGCGGGGTCGAAATGGGCGCCGGCGAACACGAAATCGAGTCCGCTCACGCCGGGCACCAGCTTGGCCAGGTCGCGGCCAACGCGGTCGGCCAGTTCGCCCGCCTGCGCGGATGTCAGGGCCGCGTGGCGGGGGGCGTCTCCTCCGGCCAGTTCCAATGCCAGTACGCCAAGGGCATTCATGCCGGGGTCGGGTTTGCTCATGGGTTCACAGTTGGCCCATCACAGGGCGGCAGCTACACTTGGCCCCATTATGCCTGCTCCTTCGTGCAGGCCATGTTGCAGACACCCCTCCCATGCCAGGTATCTCCATGCCCAACGCTCGTCCCGTCGCCATTCTCGGTGGCGTCCGCATTCCGTTCTGCCGCCAGAACACCGCCTATTCGGACGTTGGCAACCTGGGCATGTCGGTACGTACGCTTGGCGCGCTGGTGGAACGGTTCGGCCTGCACGGGCAGCAGCTGGGCGAAGTGGCGATGGGTGCGGTGATCAAGCATTCCAGCGACTGGAACCTGGGCCGCGAAGCCACGCTGTCTTCGGGCCTGTCCCCGCTCACCCCGGGCATCACCATGCAGCGCGCCTGCGGCACCTCGCTGGACACCATCATCGCGGTGGCCAACAAGATCGCGCTGGGCCAGATCGAATCGGGCATCGGCGGCGGTTCGGACACCACCTCCGACGTGCCGATCGTGTACGGCAAGAAGCTGCGCGCGCGCCTGCTGGCCGCCAACCGGGCCAAGAGCACCGGCGACAAGATCAAGGCGATCGTGCGCGGCTTCAAGCTGGGCGAACTGAAGCCGGAGTTCCCGGGCGTGGCCGAACCGCGCACCGGCAAGAGCATGGGCGACCACTGCGAAGACATGGCCAAGGAGTGGAACATCTCCCGCGACTCGCAGGACGAGTGGGCGGTGTCCTCGCACAAGAAGTTGGCCGCCGCCTACGAGCGCGGTTTCTTCAACGACCTGATCGCCCCGTTCCGCGGCGTGGAGCGCGACAACATCCTGCGCGCGGATACCTCGCTGGAAAAGCTGGCCACGCTCAAGCCGGCCTTCGACAAGGTGTCCGGCCGTGGCACGCTGACCGCCGCCAACTCCACCCCGCTCACCGATGGCGCCTCGGCGGTGCTGCTGGCCAGCGAGGAATGGGCGCGCGCGCACGGCCACGAGCCGTTGGCCTACCTGCGCGATTCGCAGGTGGCCGCCGTGGATTTCGTGCACGGCGAAGGCCTGCTGATGGCGCCGACCATCGCGGTGCCGGAAATGCTCAAGCGCAATGGCCTGACCCTGCAGGATTTCGACATCTACGAAATCCATGAAGCCTTCGCCGCCCAGGTGCTGTGCACGCTGCGCGCGTGGGAAAGCGAAGATTACTGCCGCAACCGCCTGGGCCTGGATGCGCCGCTGGGCAGGATCGACCCGGCCAAGATCAACCCGCTGGGCTCGTCGCTGGCCACCGGCCACCCGTTCGCGGCGACCGGTGCACGCGTGATCGCCACGGCGGCCAAGCAGCTGGCCGAACGCGGCGGTGGCCGCGCGCTGGTGTCGATCTGCACCGCCGGCGGCATGGGCGTTGTGGCGATCGTCGAACGCTGAGCCGTTCGCATCGCGCAATAAAAAAGGCCGCCCGGTTGGGCGGCCTTTTTGTTACGAACGGCGTCAGCGAAGCGGGTTGCCGAATTCATCGCGCGCTGGCAGGGGTTCACTCATCAGCGACTGTTCCTCGACGGTGGCGCGTTCGGGGACTACGGCAGCCAAGGGGGCGACGGGGCGGGCGAGCACCACGCTGTCTTCGCCGCGCTGCTGGCGCAGGGCGTTGGTGTAGCACTGGGCGGCAAGCGCGGGCTCGCCGCGTGCGGTGAATACCTCGCCCAGCGCTTCCCAAGCGGTCGGGCCGGCACCGGCGGCGATGGCGCGGTGCAGGTAATCCTCGGCCTGTACGTGCTCGCCCTGGCGCGCGGCGATGCGGCCCAGCGCCAGCAGCAGGGCCGGGCTGGACGGCTGCTGGCCCAGCCAGCGCTGCAGGTTGGCCTGGCGGGTGGCCAGCTTTTCCACCGGCATCTGGCCGTACAGCGTCACCAGCGATTCGTCCCAGCGGGTATCCAGCGCCTGTTCCAGGTTGACCAGGGCCGGTTCATCCCAATCCAGCGCCACGGCGCGCAGCGCGTAGGCCGACACCACATCGGGGTCGCTGCGCAGGGCCTTCGGGGTGGCTTCCCACTGCGCGGCCAGCGCATTCACATCGCCCGCTTCCAGCAGCGACTGCGCGGCCAGGCGTACTTCCAGTTCGGCCACGGCCTCGTCGGGCAGCACCTTCTGCTTGCGCAGCGCGCCCAGCTGGCCGTAGGCCTCGTGCGCGCGGTCGGCACGTGCCAGTGCTTCGGTGCGCAGCCACAGGCCGCGCGGCGGCAGCGGCTGGATGCCCGGGGCATCCAGCGCGTTGATCGCATCCACCGGGCGCTCCTGCTGCAGCAGGCGTTCGGCCTGCATCAGCGCGTAGGCTGTGGCATCGGAGGTGGACAGGCGCTGCAGGTACTGGTCCACCGCGGCCTGGTCTCCGCGCGCTTCGGCGCTGCGGATGGCGGTCACGTAGGCCACCGCGCTCACTTCCTCGTCTTCGGCGGCGGTGCCCAGCAGCTTTTCAGCGCGCTGCCAGTGGCCGTACTCGTGCGCCTGCAGGCCTTCGATCAGGCGGGCGCGGCCCTGCTTGCGGCGGTAGCGGCCCCAGGCGCGGAACGGCGACGCCACCAGGCTCCACAGCAGCCACAGCACCAACAGGCCCACCAGCACCATCAGTGCAACCTGCGGCACGGTGGAGCGGTAATCGTTGCCGCCGGCGCGGTAGATCACCTCGCCGTACTGGCGCAGCGATTCGGTGCCCAGCCATTGCGCGGCCACCACGCCCAGCACCACGGCCAGCAACAGCACCACCACGGATTGAATCGGCTTCATGTATCAACTCCCATCGCGCATGGCGCGCAGTTGCTGCAGGGTGCTGCCCAGTTCGGGCAGCGGCGGGCGTAGCACTTGGGTGCGCAACTGCTGCAGTTCACCACGACGCTCGCGCAGGCCGGGTGAATCCGGCCACAGGCGCGGCATCCACAGCGCCACCCGGTCCAGTGCCTGTTCGAAACCGGCCTGGTCGCCGCGTTCAACCGCCGCACGGGCCAGGGTCAGTTCCAGCTGCAGCGAATCCCACGCGGCGGTGCGCTCGGCGCGGGTGAGCGGGCCCTGCACGGCAGTGGGGGTGATGGTCACGAACGGGGCCAGCATCTGGTGCCACCACGGTGGCGCGGCGGTGGCTGCTGCCGGGGCGATCTGTTCGGGCAGCGCCAGCAGCGACTGCGAGAAGTTGCCAAGGCGCTGGTTGATGCCGGCGCGCACGCCCGGGCCGAGTGCATCGACCGCATTGCGTTCCTGCATCAGCGCCTGGCGCAGGTTGAGGAATTCGGTGCCCTGGATCTCTTCCAGCGCAATGGCCGCCAGCGCGTACAGGCGCTTGGCGCCCTCCACGTCATCGGCGAACGCCAGCCGCTGGCCGGCCTGGCTGAGCAGCAGTTCGGCCTCTTCCAGCTGCAGCGCCTGGGCGTTGTGGCGGGTGCTATCGGCCAGTCGCGCCAGGTTCTCTTCCAGCAGTGCGTTGCGCTGGCTCAGGCCCAGCATTTCATCGCGCAGCACCCGGTTGGTGGCGGCCGCATCCTGCACCCGCTGCGAGGTGGAGCGCTGGTCGCGGCGCAGCGCTTCCACGCTGCCGGCCAGGCCCTGCACCAGCACCGCGGCATCGGCCTCGCGCTGCGCGACACGCGCCTGCTGCGCCTGCCACTGGGTCCAGCCCCAGGCCGCGCCACCGGCCACCACCGCAAGCGCGGCAAGCGGCAGGATCCAGCGCAGCGGTCGGTGGGGCGGGGGCGGAACCATGTCGTTCATGCAGGCATCCTTGTCGATCGCGCCGGTGCATTCACGAGCTGGCGATCGATGAGGTGCACAGCATCGCTCGCCGCCCGCAGGCCCTGCAAGGCCGCAAGCGACCCCTGTTCAGGAAGATGCCGCAGTGGTGATTGCCGCGTGTGCGGCCTGCGCCAGCTGTCCCGGCAGCGGGCCGGCGGCAAGGCTGACCCGCGCGAATCCGGCGTCCGTTGCCAGCGCCACCAGCCGCTCGCTGGCGGCCACCACGTGTGCCTGGCGCAGCCGCGCCAGCAGGTCTGCAGGCAGCTGTTCGCCCAGCAGCGCCAGCGCCTCGGCACTGCTCAGCGCCAGCACCCACGGCCCGGGCTGGTGGCGCAGCCGCTGCAGTTGCCGGGGCGGCAGCCGCAGCGTTCTGCGCTGATAGACATCCACCCGCTCCAGCGTGGCGCCGCGTTCCTGCAGCGTGGTGGCGATGATGCCCCGCCCGCCGGGGGCGGTGACCAGCGCCGCGCGCAGCCCCAGCAGCTGGGCGAGCGCCGGCAGGTCGAGCAGGCCCTCGCTGTCCATCCGCGTGGGCGCCAGCACGTCGGCGGCGCCATGCCCGCGCAGCGCAGCGGCGGTACCGGCGCCCACCGCCAGCCAGGTGCCGGCATGCGGGGCATCCAGCGGCTGCAGTCGCGCGGCGGCATGCACGGCGGCCGGGCTGCTGAATACCACGCGGTCGGCGCCCAGCGCATAGGCCAGGGCCGCGCGGGTGGCCGCGTCGTGGCGCGCCACCAGGGCCCAGGGCGACACGCCGATCACCTGCGCGCCCAGCGGCTCGGCCGCGCGCCGCAGCGCTGCGTGCTGGCCGCGCGGGCGCAGCGACAGCAGGGTCCAATCCGGCACATGTGCGTGGCTGTTCATTGCGGGCATTATGCGAGGCCTTCGTTGCAACGTCGCCGTACTGATGTCTGAACATGATTCCCTCGCCGCGCACCTGGCCGCGCTGCAGCAGGTGCTGGAGCGCATGCCGCCGGTCGCGGCCATGCAGATCCGCGTGGATGCCTATGCCGATGGCGTGCTGGGCCTGCGCGCGCCACTGGCCGCCAACGTCAATGACAAGGGCAATGCCTTCGGCGGCAGCCTGTCCTCGGCGCTGACCCTGTCCGGCTGGGCGCTGGTCACCCTGCGCCTGCGCCTGGCGGGCTTCGATGCCGATGTCTACGTGGCCGACAGCCACGTGCGCTACCTGGCCCCGGTCTATGAGGACCTGCTGGCCCAGGCGCACGCGGCCGACGATGCCGACTGGGACACCTTCCTGGCCACCTTCGCCCAGCGCGGCAAGGCCCGCATCGAGGTGGTGGCCCGCCAGCCCGGCGAGGCCGGCAAGCCGGCAGCTGAACTGACCGGACGTTTCGTTGCCTTCGCAAGGCGGTAGGATGGGCGCCTTGCCGATTGGGGAATTCGCATGCGTCGCCTTATTCAGATCCTGCTGCTGGCCTTGCTGGCCCTGACCTCCGTGTCGGCGTTCGCCGGCGAACAGAAGACCACCAAGAAGCAGCGCAAGCAGCTGGAAGAAACCCAGGTCAAGTACGACTCGACCATGCGCTGGGGCACCGTGGACGACATGCTGCCCTACCTGGATCCGGCCTACGCCAAGGAACACCCGCTGACCGACCTGGAGGTTCGCCGGTTCGAACAGGTGAAGATCTCCAGCTACCGCGCCGGCGACAACGTGCCGCTGCCCGACGGCCGGGTCGGCCGCAATGCCGAGGTCCGGGTGATCAACCTCAACACCCAGTCCGAGCGCACCGTGCGGGTCAAGGAAATCTGGCGCTGGGATGCCGAGGGCAAGCGCTGGCTGCAGGCCAGTGGGCTGCCGGACCTGTGGCAGGAATCCTGAGCTGGCCCAGGGCTGGACGCCGGTTCGCCCGCATGTGCGACAATCGGCGCCCGCTAATCGACCCGTGATCTAAGTGAATTACGAAGAGTTGCTGGCCTTTGCCGGCCGAAACCCGATGTTGTCGATGGCCTTCGTGGGCCTGACCGTCGCCATCCTCGTCACCGAGGTACGCCGCCTGCTGCGCGGCTACAAGTCGATCAAGCCGGCCGAGCTGACGCAGCTGATCAATGCTGGCGGCGCGGTCGTGGTCGACCTGTCGGCGGGCACCGATTTCGAGAAGGGCCATATTGCCGGCAGCCGCAACGTGCAGCCCGCCCAGTTCGGGCCGGAGCACAAGCTGGTGGCCAACGCCAAGCAGAGCCCGGTGGTGCTGGTGTGCCGTACCGGCACCGCCTCTGAAACCGCCGCCAAGGCGTTGAAGAAGGCCGGCTTCGAGCAGGTGCACGTGCTCGACGGCGGCCTGCCGGCCTGGCAGCAGGCCGAGTTGCCGCTGGTCAAGGGCCGCAACTGATTTTGCCCGGATTGCGCGGCACGCCTTGTGCGCGCCGCCACGCGCCCCCATCGCAGGGCATGTAACAATCCGTTTTTACTGCATTCATTCTGGAGCAACAGGAAATGTCCGAAGAGAACACCAACGGCGCCATCGCGCCGGCCGACGCCGCCACCGGCCCCGCGTTCACCGTCGAGAAGATCTACGTCAAGGACGTTTCCTTCGAATCGCCCAACGCCCCGGCCGTGTTCAACGAAGCCGTGCAGCCGGAGCTGCAGCTCAACCTGAACCAGCGCGTGCAGCGCCTGGGTGAGAGCGCCTTCGAAGTGGTGCTGGCCGTGACTCTGACCTGCAAGGCCGGCGACAAGACAGCCTACGTGGCCGAAGTGCAGCAGGCCGGCGTGTTCGGCCTGGTCGGCCTGGACCCGCAGTCGATCGACGTGCTGCTGGGCACCCAGTGCCCGAACATCCTGTTCCCGTACGTGCGTTCGCTGGTGAGCGACCTGATCCAGGCCGGCGGCTTCCCGCCGTTCTTCCTGCAGCCGATCAACTTCGAAGGCCTGTACGCCGAAACCCTGCGCCAGCGCCAGGAACAGGGCGAAACCTCGCTCGCCGATTCCGAGCCGGCCGGCAACGCCTGATCGGCGCTGCAGCAATGAGCAACAACGCAGACAAGATCGCCGTTCTCGGCGCCGGCTCCTGGGGCACCGCCCTGGCCAGCCTGCTTGCACGGCACGGTTGCCAGACCGTGCTGTGGGGCCGCGATGCGGCGATGGTGGACGCCATCGACCAGCGCCACGAGAACACCCGCTACCTGCCGGGTATTCCGTTGCCGGAGTCGCTGCGCGCCACCACGGACCTGGCTGCGGCCGTCAAGGACGCCACATGGATCCTGGTGGTGGTGCCCTCGCACGCGTTCGGTGAAACCGTGCGCGCGCTGGCGCCGCTGCGCCCGGCGGGTGCCGGCGTGGCCTGGGCAACCAAGGGTTTCGAACCCGGTTCGGGGCGTTTCCTGCACGAAGTGGCGCGCGAGGTCCTCGGACCGGATGTGCCGCTGGCGGTGGTGACCGGCCCGTCGTTCGCCAAGGAAGTCACGCTGGGCCTGCCCACCGCGATTACCGTGCACGGCGACGATGCCGGGTTCGCCCAGCAGGTGGCCGAAGCCATGCATGGCCCGGCGTTCCGCGCCTATACCGGCGATGACATGGTGGGTGCCGAACTCGGCGGCGCCATGAAGAACGTGCTGGCCGTCGCCACGGGTGTGGCCGATGGCATGCAGCTGGGCCTCAACGCCCGTGCCGGCCTGATCACCCGCGGCCTCAACGAGATGCTGCGCCTGGCCGCTGCGATCGGCGCCAAGCCGGAAACCCTCATGGGCCTGGCTGGCCTGGGTGACCTGGTGCTGACCTGCACCGGCGATCTCTCGCGTAACCGCCGCCTCGGGTTGGCGCTGGGACGTGGCCAGAGCCTGCAGGACGCCGTGCGCGAAATCGGCCAGGTGGTGGAATCGGTGCAGACCGCCGACGAAGTCATGCGCCAGGCACGCCGCCACGGCATCGACCTGCCGATCTCCGATCGGGTCCGTGCCGTGCTGCACGGCGAACAGACCCCGGAAGAGGGCCTGCGCGCGCTGCTGGCCCGGGAACAGAAACCGGAATATCCGGACACGCTGTTCAAATGATCAGGAAAAACCCCGGCACTGCCGGGGTTTTTTTTGCCCTGAAACGCAAGAACCCAGCGTGCGCTGGGTTCCTGCGTGGCACCCCGACGAGGTGGGGCCAGATAAGTGAAGCCCGGCCTACTAAGCCGGGCTTCATGGCGTGAGGGAGAGAGATCACGCCATCCAACAACGTACCGTGCAGCTATCGCCTTACCAGGTGAAGCGCGGGCCGACGAACCATTCGCGGTCGCCACCCTTGGCCAGCTTCACTTCGCCGCTCACGCCCCAGTTCTGGGTGAACTTGGCCTGCGCGCCCACGCGGCCGTAGAACTCGCCGTCCGGGTTGATGCCGTGCTTCTTGCTGAAATCTTCGTAGCCGGCCAGCGCGTAACCTTCGATCATCGGGGTGAACGCGGTGCGCACGCCCACTTCGGTGGAGTAGCCGTTGAAGTCCAGGCCGTGCTTCGGATCGAACTTCTGGTACGCGACGCGCGCCACCAGATCGGTGGTCGGGGCGATGGTGTAGTTGTAGCCGACGCCTGCGCGCCACTGGTCAACATCAGCGTTGCCGCGGTTGAGATCCTGCGAGGTGTAATCGCCAAAGATGTGGAAGTTCGGCGCCACGGCAACCGAGCCCTTCACAGCCCAGCCGTCGGCATAGCCGCCCTGGGCATCGGTGTTCACATAGCCGCCTTCCGCGTAGTTGTACGACAGGCCATCAGCAGCAGAAGCGGCGAACGGCAGGGCAGCAATCAGGCCCAAGGCAAGCAGGGAGGTCTTCATCATCGGGAACACACCTTTTTATTATTTGGTTTCGCCGACCGTCCCCTCTTGGGGGAGGGGAGAGAGAAGGACGGTCGACAGGTGTGAATTATCCGTTAGTCGCTCTAATCAACCCTGAATATTGAACTGACCGGTACATGAATGAAGCGCGTGTTCAGGGAACTCCAACGTACGACGATAGACGGAAGAGCAAAGTTGTGACGCCATCGCAAACCATAGTTGTAGCGAGTCGTTAGCTCCTTGCTACAACTATGGTTTACGTCTGCCGGACAGCCATGTCCCAGTAATTCGAGGAAGCTACTCAACCTGAGTGAGTCACCCAGGCCCCGCAGACTGCCCCCCGCGGCGACCGATTTGCTAGCCAAGGTGCAATAGTTCGTGCAGGTTGCACGAACTATTGGACCAAAGGCCTGTACAAACTATTGGATCAATCCCTAGACCGCACCGAGCGGTGCCATGCGTCATCGCAGCCGCGCTCTAAGCAGAGGCGTGGGCCAATGCAAGCTCGCGACGCGTACACTAAACGTACCAGGAACAGGTTGATCCCCGTCTGGACGGTGGGCCTGTAACACGCAGTTCTCGGAGTCACTGTTCGGAGCGCCTGTGAACGCTGAAGACGATTTGCTCGATCCTGCAATCCGACGCTGGCTTATTTCGGAGGCAACGCCCCGCGTCTGGGCTGCAGCATTCGCTACGAATGTGGACGGGGGCGCAGAGTCGGCACTTCGTGCTGCTAACAGAGCTGCCGCCCTCGTGGAGCAGATCAAGCATGCACCGCCGAAGCCACTCGAATCCATCGCTGCTCAGTCAGGCCTTTCAATCGACGCACGTGATTTCAGAGGGTGGTATCGCGTCTGCGATGCCTTAAGAAATGGGAAGGATCCTGACTATCTCCCGCCAAGCGAAGAAGAGATCGAAGGTGCTTACCAAGCCTATACGCGGGGTATGGCCGACTTCTACTAAGTCGGCTCAGTCAGAGTGCCCGAACGCGGCTGACGGCTAGCTTCTCCTATGCACCCTCACCGCAAATCCTGGGGTTTGCATCAGCGTGAAGCATGATGTGCGCCCAGAGATGGAGGGCCTAGGGGTATGCTTTTGGCCGAAGGCGCACGCGTTGGCGCCAGACGACGCGACTAGGATTGTTAAAGCCCGCTTCCGACCCAAAGCGGACACTAGCAATGGGAACTTGTGGACTTATGGATACTCTCGTCGTAAAGGCGATCCAACGTTATGGGGATTCGGCTGAGGTCACATTGGACAGTGGCAAGGGCGAGATCGTCGTCTTCAGCCATCCGTGCGACCTTTCGGTCGGGCAAGTCGTGCCGAACCTCTTGCACGGCATGACTGAACATGTGGCAGCCGCACACCTTTCGGATTGGCCGGAAAGCCTGAAGTCCGAGCGCTCAATCGAGCGTCTTGACCGGATTGAGGGCTTCGCCTATCGAGGATGTGGCCAAGTCGCGGATCACGCGGCCGGGCTAGTCGAGGTTCTAGGGTTTGTGCTTGAACTTGGCGATCTGCCGTGCAAAGGCTTTGTGGAATTCGAGTGCATGCGACTCGACGTCCCGGATGCTTGACTGTTCGAACGTCCGCTTCTGGCCGAAAGCGGACATTGAACCGCACTGAAGATTGCGACCTTCCGGCGAACCGACACAGTCATCATCTAATTGGTTACCGGGGCTGCCACTGCGCCAAGCATGCGCATACGCGCTGGAAGCTCGCGCTCTATCGCCGTGCGGCGAGAGGGCGTCAAACTCTTCCAGGAGCGAATCTCCTCGAGTGAGCGGCCGCATCCTTCGCAGGGAGCACGTGCAGTGAAGGAGCAACGCTTGGCGCATGGGGTGATCATGCTTCCAACCTGACTTCGATCGTGACATGGACCAGCTCTTCATGAATGCTGAGCGCATTTCTGAAATAGTCGGCAGAGACCGGTGACTTCGTCACCAGCGCGAGAATGCAGGCGTAGTGATTGCGGCCCACACGCCAGACGTGAATGTCCTCGATCTGTCCGGGGATCTGCGAATCGGCAATGACCTCCCGTACCTCATCGACAACGCCTGCGTCCATTTCCGCGTCCAGCAGCACCTTGCCAGAGTCTCGCAGCAGGCCGATCGCCCACACGGTGACAAGCACCGCGCCGGCAATACCCATGACCGGATCCAACCACGAAGCACCCCAGAGCTTGCCGCCAAATAGCGCGACGATGGCCAGCACAGAGGTGGCTGCGTCGGCCATGACATGGATGTAGGCAGAACGAAGGTTCAGGTCATGCGCATGGCCGCCATGGTCATGACCGTGGCCGCGGTGTTCAACATGACCGTGCCCGTGCCCGTGCCCGTGATCATGTCCATGATCGTGGTTTTCCCGCAGCAGCCAGGCGCAGATCAGGTTCACGCACAGACCGACGAAGGCGATAATGATGGCCTGGTTGTAGTGGATATCGGTTGGCGCCAGAAGGCGGTTGACTGATTCGAACGCCATGATTGCAGCCACGCCCAGCAGCAGTATCGCGCTGGTGTAGCCGCCGAGCACCTCTACCTTCCACGTGCCAAAGGCAAAGCGCGGGTTGCTCGCATGCTTGCGTGCGAATGCATAGGCAAACGCCGAGAGGCCCAAAGCCAACGCATGTGAGCTCATGTGCCAGCCATCGGCCAGCACGGCCATTGAGTTGTACCACCAGCCCCCGATGATCTCTACGACCATCATGACGGCCGTGAGCCAGAAAGCGCGGCGGGTGTTCAGTTCCGCAAGCGGGTCCCCGGTTCCGAACTGATGGGTGTGGGCCCGGGCGGAGTGGGCTACGCTGGTCACTTCATTCATAGGGGAGGGGGGTATGTGAGAGTACCCCGGCAGGGTATACTAGTTCCTCATGTCGCACATCCAAGCCAATCCAAAAAAGCTTCTTACCCGAGTCCGCCGCATCGGTGGGCAGGTCGCTGCGCTGGAGCAGAGTCTGGTGAACGGTGTTGAGTGCGTAGACGTGCTGACCCAGATCGCCGCCGCCCGGGGAGCCATGCACGGATTGATGCTTGAGGTGCTGAACGACCACCTTCGTGCGCACATCGCCGATGAACCGGATCAAGCTGCGCGTACCGCCGAGATCGAGGCGGTGACCCAGCTGATGAAGACCTACTTCAAGTAGGCAACCAATCCTATCCGGCTCCAAACTGGCCCAGGTTCATCCGTCCCTGACTTTGCCGTAGCCCACGAGAGCGCTACTGGTCGCGGTCGAGCTATCGGACTGGTGCCTTTGATGATGCGTAGCCGTTTCGGACTCGGCTTGTATGCCAGTGATGTCTGCTTTTGGCCTTGGATTCAACCGGTCGACGCAACACACTGAAGACTGCTTACCGGCAGCAGGAGTGTTGCAGATGGAGCGCAGGCCTAGGATCTACTACAGCGACGCCCAGAAGGCTCTGATGTGGGAGCGATGGCGACGAGGCGAATCGCTGCACCAGATTGCAGCTCTGTTTGACCGTCACCATAGCTCGGTTCGCGCGGTCCTGTCCGAGTCCGGAGGCATCCAGCCAGCCCCGCGCCGCCGAGCAGAGCGCGTATTAAGTTTGGCTGAGCGTGAAGAAATTTCCCGGGGTGTGGCTGTCGGGAAGTCCATGCGTGCAATTGCGAGTTCGCTCGGCCGGGCCCCGTCGACCATAAGTCGTGAGCTGCATCGCAATGATGGGCGTAGTGGCTATCGAGCAAATTTGGCCGATCAGCGTGCGTGGCAGCGTGCGCGGCGCCCCAAGCTCTGTAAGCTTGGCTTGCATCGAACGCTTGCAATGAGAGTGGCAGCCAAGCTGAAGCAGCAATGGTCACCACAGCAGGTGGCCGTTTGGTTGAAACGCACCAATCCTGAAGATGCGAGCCGCCAGGTGTCTCACGAGACAATCTACCGAACGCTCTACATTCAGTCCCGAGGAGCCCTGAAGCAGTAGCTTTTGGCGCACCTACGGCGAACTCGTGCCATGCGCCGCTCACGGCATCACACACAGAAAACAGCTGACCACGGCAGGATCAAGGACGCGATCTCCATCAGTGAGCGTCCGCCTTCGGTTGAGGACCGGGCAGTACCTGGCCACTGGGAGGGCGACCTGCTATTTGGTGACCGCGATAGCCAGATTGCGACGCTGGTGGAGCGCAAAACCCGTTACGTCATGCTGGTCAAAGTCGACGGAAAGGACTCTGAGACCGTGGTGAATGCGCTGATCAAAAGTGCCCGCCGCCTCCCTCGGGAGTTGTACCAATCCCTGACTTGGGATCGCGGCAAAGAGATGGCGGCGCATCGCCGCTTTACGCTGGCCACCGACATCCAAGTCTACTTCTGCGACCCTCACCATCCCTGGCAGCGCGGCACCAATGAGAACACCAACGGACTACTGCGACAGTACTTCCCTAAAGGCGTCAGCCTTGCCAATGTCTCTCAAGCTCGGCTTGATGCAGTCGCCCGCCAACTGAACGAGCGGCCCCGCAAGACGCTAGACTACGAAACACCAGTCGAGCGTTACCGACGAACCGTTGCGTTGATCGGTTGAATCCAATGCCGAAAGCGGACCTTGGGAGGGGCAAGGCCGAGCGAAGTTTATCGGGCGAAGGGGAAGACGTCCGGTCCTTGCCGGCCACATCAGGCAAGGTCACCCGCCAAGCAACCGGCTTTCCGTCCCCGGCGACGGTGGCCATACTAAGATCATGACCTATATCCGCCGAATCCAGACGCACCTAGCCGGCCAGTTGCGGAGCGAGGCATGGCGGCGCCGTGCCGCCCTCTGGACGGGCGCGGTGGTAGTTGCGCTCGTCGCGATCCTTTTCGCCAAGGCCAGCGATGCGGCATTTGCGCTGTTTCGACGCGCCATCGAGCACTCGCCCTGGTGGGCGCTGCTGCTCACGCCGGGAATTTTCGCCCTGCTTGCGTGGCTGACCAGCGGGGTGCTTCGTCCCACCCGGGGCAGTGGCATTCCCCAGGTGATCGCGGCGCTGGACAAGCCCGATGAAGCGTTCCGGAAAACCAACCTTTCACCGGCGGTCTCGGCAGGCAAGCTGCTCCTGACCTCGCTGTCGCTGCTGGGAGGTGCATCGGTAGGTCGCGAGGGGCCAACGGTGCATGTGGGCGCCAGCCTGATGTACCTGTTTGGCCGCTGGTTCGGTTTCAAGGACCCGCGGGAGCTGTCGCACTTCCTGTTGGCGGGCGGTGCGGCCGGTATCGCGGCGGCCTTCAACACGCCGCTGGCCGGGATCGTGTTCGCCATTGAAGAGCTCAGCGGGCGCTTCGAGCATCGCTTCTCGGGAACGCTGTTGACGGCGGTCATCGTCGGCGGCGTGGTGTCGCTCGGCCTTCTGGGGAACTACACCTACTTCGGCCATGTGACAGCAGGCCTGCCGTTGGGGCAGGGGTGGTTGGCCATCCTGCTGTGCGGGGTGGTGGCTGGTCTGCTGGGTGGGGTATTTGCCCGGATGGTGCTGGCGAGCGCTGCAGGGCGCCCGCGATGGCTGGGCAACGTGCGGCAGCGGCATCCGGTGTTGCTGGCAGCTGGCTGCGGGCTGGTGGTGATTGCGCTGGCGGCGTTGTGCGGCGATGGGGCCTTTGGCACCGGCTATGAGCAAGCGCGCAGTCTTGTGCAGGGCCAGCCGACGGTTGGGCATGAGTTTGGGCTGATGAAGCTGCTGGCGAACCTGGCCTCTTATGTGGCCGGCATTCCCGGCGGGCTGTTCTCGCCGGCACTGGCCGTCGGTGCCGGTCTGGGCCACAACCTGGCCGTGCTGATGCCCGGCGTGGACCCGCGTGCGTTCGTGCTGCTGGGCATGTGCGCATACCTTACCGGTGTCACCCAAGCGCCATTGACCTCGGCGGTCATTTCGCTTGAACTAACCGACAGTGGCGACCTGCTGCTACCCATCCTGGCAACGGTACTGATCGCCCGCGGGATGTCCGGGCTGGTGTGCCGGACACCGATCTACAAGGGACTGGCGGAGCAGTTGCTGTCGCCGGGGCTGCAACAGTCGAGCAGCAAAACGTAACCATTTTTCGCTGCCGGGATCTCCCCTATTGAACTGCCGGGAGGTTGTACACGATTGCTGCGCGTCTGAATGCCAATTTGGGCTATACGCCGCCGGTCCTTGATACAGCCAGCAGCACCACCTGAGGCGACAGTGTCTACTTCTGGCCGAAAGCGTCTCCTAGGCTTGAATTGCGCAATTAGCCATTGATTCCCGCAGCCCGACCGAGGAACCGCTCGACCAATTACTCAGCCAGCCCTGGGCCGGAAAGGGCCGCGATTCCACACCTCATTGCTTGGTTAAGAAGACTGTTTCGAACATCTCGGGAGCACAAGGGAAGCGTTCCTCATCAGGACGACTCACCCGCTTCATCCCGTGTGCCGCTCAGGTTAGCCAGGACAAGCCAATGCGGGTTCGACGAATGACGAGCACAAATAGCCTGAAGCGACTTCGGGTGAGCTGAGGGAATGTCACGGAGAATGGGAGGTCAGTTCATCTTATTGACTCGCTCCGATTGTCGCTCTTGACCTCCAAATGACCTATTGGCTTGGGAGGGTAGCTTTGCGAGTGCAGCGAGGCGACAGCGATGCCGGATTTCCCCTCAGGCGCTATGCCGGTCTACAATAGACCGTCAAATACCTAACGGATCGGCCGGCGATGACTCCACCCTGACGCTTGATTGAAGAAGCGATCCAGACACTTGGGTCTGGAAGGGTGCCTGTTTCTTTCGTTTGGCGCGCACGACTGTGCGCGGAGATCATTTGATATGTCTGCAATTTATCCCCTGCGCCAGCAATGGCTCGGCAATATCCGTGGTGACCTGCTGTCGGGCATCGTCGTTGCGCTGGCCCTGATTCCCGAGGCAATTGCGTTTTCCATCATCGCCGGCGTCGACCCAAAGGTGGGTTTGTATGCCTCGTTCTGCATCGCCGTCATCACCGCCATCGCCGGTGGCCGTCCTGGCATGATCTCGGCTGCGACCGGCGCCATGGCGCTGGTGATGGTCACGCTGGTGCGCGAGCACGGCATCCAGTATTTGTTTGCCGCCACCATCCTGGCCGGGGTGCTGCAGATGCTGGCCGGCGCGCTGCGGTTGGGCTCACTGATGCGCTTTGTGTCGCGCTCGGTGGTGACCGGTTTCGTGAACGCGCTGGCGATTCTCATTTTCATGGCGCAGCTTCCCGAGCTCATCGGTATGCCGTGGATGGTGTATGCGATCTGTGCTGTGGGTCTGGCAATCATCTACTTGCTGCCGCTGCTGACCAAAGCCGTTCCTTCGGCATTGGTGGCGATGGTGGTTCTCACGGCCGCCTCCATGTACTTTGGCTTTCAGGTGCGCACCGTCGGCGACATGGGTGCGCTGCCTGACAGCCTGCCGTCGTTCCTGATTCCGGATGTGCCATTTACCTGGGAAACACTCCAGATCCTGCTGCCGGTTTCGGCGACTCTGGCGGTCGTTGGCTTGTTGGAATCGCTGATGACCGCACAGATCGTCGAGGACATGACCGATACCCCCAGTCAGAAGAATCGCGAATGTGCGGGCCAAGGCTTGGCTAACACCGTAACGGGCTTCTTCGGGGGCATGGCGGGCTGTGCAATGATCGGCCAGTCAGTGATCAACATCACGTCCGGTGGCCGGGGCCGCCTCTCGTGCCTGGTGGCCGGCGTGGTTTTGCTCCTTCTGGTTGTTTATGGGTCAAACCTGGTGAGTCAGATTCCAATGGCCGCACTGGTAGCGGTGATGATCATGGTCAGCATCGGCACCTTCAGCTGGCGCTCGCTGCGCGAGTTGGCCATTCATCCCAAGAGCTCTTCGGTCGTGATGATTGGCACGGTCGTCGTGACCGTGGCTACCCACGACCTCGCCAAAGGCGTATTGACAGGCGTGATCCTGTCGGCGGTGTTCTTCACCCGCAAGGTCGGCAAGATGCTGATCATCGACGACACCCAGGTGGACACCGACTCGCGCGTCTACGTTGTGAAGGGGCAGGTGTTCTTTGCGTCTGCCGGACAGTTCGTGAGCAGCTTCAACTATCTGGATGTCCCCAAGGACGTCATCATCGATCTGAAGGACGCCCACTTCTGGGACCTGACCGCCGTTGATGCGCTCGACCGGGTAGTGATGAAGCTGCGCGAGCACGGCGCGACCGTTGAGGTGTTCGGTCTCAACGATGCCAGTGAGACCTTGGTCGACCGCCTGGGAAAGCACCGGACGCCAGGCGCCGCGCTGTCGTCGGGTCGTTGAATGAGCGAAGCGGGCACCGAGGGGTGCCCGCTTCCTTTCCGGTAGTCATCGAATTGACATATGGCAAGGCAATAATTCGATTATTCTAGATAAGTGGTTGCGATGATATGCGTACCCTGAATGTTCTGTTCCTCTGCACAGGCAACTCGGCGCGCAGCATTCTTGCCGAAGCACTGGCCAACCATTTAGGGCGCGAACGTATCCGCGCTTACAGTGCCGGCAGTCATCCCAAGGGTGTAGTTCACCCAGTGGCCCTGCAGGTGCTCTCGGAGATTGGCTTCGACGTTGCCGGACTGTCGAGCAAGCCGTGGGAGGCATTCGCGGGTCCGGAAGCACCGCAGATGGATCTCATCGTGACCGTGTGCGATCGCGCCGCGGGTGAAGCGTGTCCCGTGTGGCCAGGTCACCCGGTTACGGCCCACTGGGGTATCCCCGACCCGGCCGCAGTGCAGGGCAGCGCTGAGCAGGTCCACAAGGCGTTCCTGAGCACGCTTCACCAGCTCCAGCACCGTCTCGGATTGCTGTTGGCGCTCAAGCCTGAAGCGCTGGACCGCATGGCCCTGCAATCGCAGGTGCGGGCGCTGGGCAATGGCGCCGAGGCTCAGGGGCCAGATGGCAGCGGAGAAACAGCCCCGACGTAGTCGCTGATTTGCCTTACTGCCTCGCGCGCGTATCGGGTCACCCCGATCAGCGTGGCCGACGCTGCGCCATTCCAGTCGCCATAGCCAAGCAGCCAGACCGATGGCTCTGCGACTGAACGAACCTGGGTGTCATCCACGTCGATCTGACCCCGGGCGTTGACCATGCCCAGTCCTTCCAGGTGCGACAACGCCGGCCGGAAGCCGGTGCACCAGATCACCGCGTCCAAGTTGCGTTCGCTGCCATCTGCCCACTGCATGCCGGTGGCGGTGAAACGGACGGGTGGCGACATGGAGACCAGTACACCGCGGCGCCGTGCGTCCACCACCGGCGGCACCATGACGATGTCGCCAAAACCACCCTGCGGAGGATCCGGTTCGCGTCCTTCCTGCTGAGCCCTCCACTTCTCGGTTGCGCGTGCGAACAGAACGCGCCCGTCGACATCGTCGGCCAGGAAGATGGGCTCCCGTTGCGTGATCCAGGTGGTCTCGGCTACCTTGGATACCTCGGCCAGAATCTGCGCGCCTGAGTTGCCGCTGCCGATGACGGCCACGCGCATTCCGGCGAAGGGTTCGGGATGACTGTAGTGGGCCGAGTGCAGCTGCACGCCGCCGAAAGCGTCCAGACCTTCATATTCGGGCGTGTGGGGATGCCGCCACGTACCCGTGGCGCTGATAACTGCACGTGTCTGCCACTGCCGGCCGTCATCTGCTTCCACCCGTAGCCGGCTCCCCGAGCGGCTGATGCGTTTCACCTGCACGGGACGGATGACAGGCAGCGCATATTTATGCTCGTAGCGCGCGAGGTAGTCGAGCACTTCCGCCTGCGACGGGTACGGTTCCCGGGTGGCAGGCATCGGCCAACCGGGAATCGAGCTCCAGCCCGCCGGCGAGAACAGATGCAGGGATTTCCACGCATGCTGCCACGCCCCGCCAGGTGACGTTTCGGCATCAAGAAGCACATAGGACAGCCCGCTGCGACGCAGGAAATAGCCAGCCGAAAGACCCGCCTGACCACCTCCGATCACCACTACATCGACGTTGTCCATCTGGACTTCCTCACACCGCTGCACTCAGGCGGCGTTCTTGTGCTGCTGTTGATCGGAGATCTTAAGTGCATCCAGATAGCGCTCCGCGTCCAGTGCGGCCATGCAGCCGAATCCGGCCGAGGTGATCGCCTGGCGGTAGTGCTGGTCGGCCACATCGCCGGCAGCGAACACGCCTTCCACCGAGGTCTGGGTGGCATTGCCGCCCAGACCAGAGCGGATATCCAGGTAGCCGTTGTTCATGACCAGCTGGCCGTCGAACAGGCTGGTGTTGGGGTGATGGCCGATCGCCACGAAGAAGCCATGGGCCTCGATGTCGCGGATGCTGCCGTCCAGGGTGGACTTCACGCGCACGCCGGTCACGCCGGCCTCGTTGCCCAGCACTTCCTCGACCTGGTGGTGCCACACGGTCTCGATCTTGCCGGCTTCGACCCTGGCGAACAGCTTGTCCTGCATGATCTTTTCCGCCTTGAGGGTGTCACGGCGGTGGACCAGGTAGACCTTGCGGGCGATGTTGGACAGGTACAGCGCCTCTTCCACGGCGGTGTTGCCGCCGCCGACCACGACCACGTCCTGGTCCCGGTAGAAGAAGCCATCGCAGGTGGCGCAGGCCGACACGCCGCGGCCCTTGAAGGCTTCCTCGGAGGGGATGCCCAGGTACTTGGCGGTGGCGCCGGTAGCGATGATCAGCGCGTCGCAGGTGTACTCGGCGCTGTCGCCGATCAGCCGGAACGGGCGCTGGGACAGGTCGGCGGTGTGGATGTGGTCGAAGATCACCTCAGTCTCGAAGCGTTCGGCGTGGGCCTGCATGCGGCTCATCAGGTCCGGGCCCATCAGCCCATGCGCGTCGCCGGGCCAGTTGTCCACCTCGGTGGTGGTCATCAGCTGGCCACCCTGCTGCAGGCCGGTGATCACCACCGGCTTGAGGTTGGCACGGGCGGCGTAGACCGCGGCGGTCCAGCCGGCCGGGCCGGAGCCGAGGATCAGCAGCGGAATGTGTCGGGTGGTGTTCATGGCTCAGTGGCTCCGTGCATCGGCAGGAAAGTAGCGCTTGCCCAGCCGCAAGGCGACGTGGACCAGCAGGATCAGTACCGGCACTTCCACCAGCGGGCCGATGACGGCGGCGAAGGCGACCGGCGAGGCCAGGCCGAAGGCCGCGATGGCTACCGCGATGGCCAGTTCGAAGTTGTTGCCTGCCGCGGTGAACGCGATCGCGGTGGTGCGCGGATAATCCTTGGCGATCAGCTTGCCCATCAAGAAGCTGATGACGAACTGGATGATGAAGTACAGCGTCAGCGGGATCGCGATGCGTACCGCGTCCATCGGAATCCGCAGCACGTCGCCGCCCTTCAGGCTGAACATCGCTACGATGGTGAACAGCAGCGCAGCCAGGGTGATCGGGCTGATGGCGGGCAGGAACTTCTCTTCATACCATTGCACGCCCTTGCGCGCCTTCAGCCATCGGCTGGTGAGGAAGCCGGCCAGGAACGGGATGCCAAGGTAAATCAGAACAGCCTCGGCGATGGTCCAGAAACTGACATCGATCACGCTGCCCTGCAGACCGAACACCGGCGGCAGCCAGGACAGGAAAAACCACGCGTAGACGCTGAAAAGTGCGATCTGGAAGATCGAGTTGAAGGCCACCAGTCCCGCAACATACTGTGCGTCACCGCGGGCGAGCTGGTTCCACACCAGCACCATCGCGATGCAGCGGGCCAGCCCGATCAGAATCAGGCCGGTCATGTACTCGGGATAGTCGCGCAGGAACAGCACGGCCAGGCCGAACATCAGGAATGGACCGACGATCCAGTTCTGCAGCAACGAGAGCATCAGCACCCGCTTGTCGGCGAAGACCCGCGGCAGTTCCTCGTATTTCACCTTGGCCAGTGGCGGGTACATCATCAGGATCAGGCCGATCGCGATCGGTATGTTGGTCGACCCTATGGAGAGGCTGTTCAACGCGCTGGGCACACCCTCGAACAACGCGCCCAGGCCGACGCCGAGCGCCATGGCGGCGAAGATCCAGAACGTGAGATACCGGTCCAGGAAGGACAGGCGGGAGGTATCAGTGGTCATGTGGATTTCCGGAAGGACGGTCAGTTGATCTGTGCGATCGGATCGAGCCGGGCCTTGAGGGCCTCGCTGTCATCCCAGACGCTGTCGGAGATATCCAGGAAGGCCTTCAAGCGCGCCTTGATGATCTGGTGCGCGCGATCGAAGGCGTCGGCCTTCTGTTCGTCCGAGCCTTCAACGCCGGCCGGATCGAACAGGCCCCAGTGCACCCGTACAAAGTCGCCGAACACTACCGGGCATGCCTCGGCCGCCGCGCTGTCGCAGACGGTGACGATCAGATCCATCGGCGCGGCATCCGCTTCGGCGAACTCGTCCCACGACTTGCTGCGAAGGCCCTCCACCGGGAACCCCTCGCGCTGCAACTGAGCAATGGCAAACGAGTTGACCCGACCGGCTGGCTGGCTGCCTGCACTGAAGGACTGATAGCGTCCTTCGCCCCACATTTTCAGGGTCGATTCGGCCAACACGCTGCGCGCGGAATTGCCGGTACAAAGGAACAGAACACGACGGGTCATTTTGGCGATCTCTGGGGTAAGGAGTCAGCAGCCTGCGGGGCGTTCACAGGCCTGTTCGTCGGCACAGCAATTTTCAGTGAGGTAGGCAACCAGTTCGTTCATCACCACGAACTCGGCCCGGTAGCAGATGGTCCGGCCACGTTGCTCGGCGCTGATCAGTCCAGCGGCCAGCAGTTCCTTCAGGTGGAAGGAGAGTGTGGCGCCAGGCAAGGAGAGCGCCTGGGCAATGTCACCGGCCAACTTGCCGACACTGCCAGCCTGAACCAGAAGGCGGAAGATCGACAGGCGGGTGGCGTGGCCCAGTGCAGCAAGAGCGTGGGCTGCGTTGTTATGTTCCATGATTCTAGAATAGTGGAATCGAAACCGCAGGACAACCCCGTGCAGCAGATCCCCAACGTGGTCCCAGGTGCCCTGGATATCCCGACGGCCGCCAAGCTCAACGACCCTGCCGCGCAGCGGCATCGCCCGCGCATCCTGATCCTTTACGGGTCGCTGCGCCCGCAATCGTTCAGCCGCAAGCTGGCGCTGGAAGCGCAGCGGCTGCTGGAACAGCTCGGGGCGGAAACCCGCCTGTTCGACCCACATGAGCTGCCGATGCTTGACTCGGTGCCGGCCACCCACCCCAAGGTGCAGGAGCTGCGCCAGGCCTCGCTGTGGTCGGAAGGACACGTATGGATCAGCCCGGAACGCCACGGCACCCTTACTGCGGTATTCAAAAACCAGATCGACTGGCTGCCACTGGAAGAGGGCAGCGTGCGACCCACCCAAGGCCGCACGCTGGCAGTGATGCAGGTCTGCGGCGGCTCGCAATCGTTCAACGTGGTCAACGCGCTGCGCGTGCTCGGCCGATGGATGCGGATGGTGACGATCCCCAACCAGTCGTCGGTCGCCAAAGCGTGGCAGGAGTTCGACGACGAAGGTCGAATGAAGCCTTCGGCGTATTACGATCGCGTGGTGGACGTGATGGAGGAACTGGTCAAGTTCACCCTGCTGGTGCGCGGGCGCAGTGACTACCTGGTCGACCGCTACAGCGAGCGCAAGGGCGCCGTTGAAGCGGCGGCGCTGGCGGCCGCTGCAGGCGTGGTCGAGACCATTTTGAATCAGGAGGAAAGTGCGTGAACGCTGTCATCTACCACAATCCCAAGTGCGGCACCTCGCGCAACACACTCGCGCTGATCCGCTTCGCCGGGATCGAACCGGAAGTGATCGACTACCTGGCCCACCCGCCCAGCCGCGCGCGCCTGGTCGACCTCATCACGGCGGCTGGGTTGAGCGTGCGTGATGCCATCCGGCAGAAGGGCACGCCGTATGACGAGCTGGCACTGGGCGATGCTGCACTAGCGACGACGCGCTGCTTGATGCGATGCTGACGCACCCGATACTCATCAATCGTCCTTTCGTACAAACCGATAGGGGTACCCGTCTGTGTCGGCCATCAGAAGTGGTGCTGGACATCCTGCCGCCGCTGCCCGGACCGTTCCGAAAGGAAGATGGAGAGTGGGTGACCGGGCATACCGGAAGCTCGACGCCGTGATCCCATTGCTTGGCTGGGCTCGCTGCCGTTGAGAACCACACGAGGTCATGCCCTATGTCGCCGCTCGATCCCGCAACAACCGAAAGCGCGTGGCGCGTCTTCCTGGTGTTCCTGCGACTGGGACTGACGTCGTTCGGCGGCCCGATTGCCCACCTGAGCTATTTCCGCCACGAGTTCGTCGAGCGTCGCCGTTGGCTGACGGACCGTAGCTATTCCGATCTGGTGGCCCTGTGCCAACTACTTCCGGGCCCGGCCAGCAGCCAGGTTGGAATGGCGCTTGGCCTGCGTCGAGCCGGCTGGCCTGGTCTGGTGGCCGCCTGGGCAGGCTTTACCCTGCCCTCGGCCGTGCTGATGATCCTGTTTGCCTTGGGCGTTGCCGGATACCAGGGCATCGTTGAATCCGGCTGGCTGCATGGCCTGAAGATCGTGGCAGTTGCCGTGGTGGCCCAAGCGGTATGGGGAATGGCCCGGTCCCTGTGCCCGGACCGTCTGCGCGCAGGGATGGCATTTGTTGCCGCTGTGTTGACCTTGGCCATGCCCTCGGTCGTCGGCCAGATCGTGGTGATCATCTTCAGCGGACTGCTCGGTCGCTGGATGCTGAAGATCGAACCAGTTTCCGGCCAATCAGACGGCGGCTATCCCGTCTCGCGAAGAACCGGCACGGTGGCACTGGTGCTACTGGTGCTGCCACTTGTTCTGCTGCCGGTGTGGGCCGCGGCGAGCAGATCCCCCTTGGCCATGCTGTTGGAGGGGGTCTACCGCGCCGGCGCCCTGGTCTTTGGCGGCGGCCACGTCGTGCTGCCACTGCTGCAGACCGCGGTTGTCCAGAGCGGCACCGTGAGCACGGCAGATCTGCTCGCCGGGTACGGTGCGGCGCAGGCGGTGCCGGGCCCTCTTTTCACATTCGCAGCGTACCTGGGGGCCATGGCCGCGGGTCCGTTGAGTGGCTGGGCAGGAGGTCTTACGCTGTTGGCGGTCATTTTCATGCCTGCCGTTCTCGTGCTCGTAGGAGTGCTGCCCTTCTGGGAGTCGCTGCGCCACCGCAAGGATCTGCAGGCTTCAATTGCAGGCGTCAACGCCGGGGTCGTCGGGATCCTGCTGGCAGCGTTGTACGACCCGGTGTGGACGAGTGCGATCCATGACCGATGGGATGTCACGATGGCGCTGGTTGCGTTCGGGCTACTGGTCGTCGCGCGTGCACCGCCGATCGTGGTGGTGTTGCTGGCTGCCATGGCGGGTTGGGCGATGGCGCGGTAGTCAGGGCATCTGCCAGAGCATATAAGCCGCCGTCATGAAAATAAGTAGCGCGAATGCAACATTCAACACTCCACGGTGCTCTGCCAACGCTGCTGATGCGCGCGCTCCGGCGATTCCGCCCGCACTTCCAGCAACGACGAATGCGGCAGCAAGTGGCCAGTTGACCAGCCCGGATTGAGCATAGTTGATGGCAGTCGTCAGACCGAAAGCGGAGACAGCTACGAGGGAGCTGCCTATTGCGGCCAGCATCGGCATGCCCGTGGCGGCCATCAGCCCAGGGACAACCAGGAAGCCGCCGCCAATACCGAAGAATCCGGAGAGTGCCCCGGAGAACGCCCCTAATCCGAGCAGTGCCGGCGTGTTCCCTTTGCTGAGGCGGACGCTTGCATCACCTTCCGCATTGCGTTTGCGCAGCATAAGAATGCCTATCACGACCATCAGCAGGGCAAACATGAACAATAGTCGCTGCCCATCCACGGCCTTACCTAAGCTGGAGCCCAGATAGGCGCCAGCGATGCCTGCCAACGCGAAGACCGACGCGCACGGCCATCTCACGTTTCCCCGGCGGGCATGAACGAAAAGGTTGGAAAGTGCATTGGCAGCAACCGCCAATGCACTGGTACCGATGGCGACGTGTGGACTGTCGATGCCCACCAGGTAAAGCATGAGCGGGACAGCCAGAATAGAGCCGCCTCCGCCGACCAGCCCGAGTACGAAGCCCACCAGAATGCCGGAGAGTCCACCCAGCGCGAGCTGCAACAGGGAAAGGGTTTCCATGTCGGTTGGCCGTTAGGCAGCGGAAGAGGGGGCGCCTCGCAGGCGCGAAGCAAGAGAGGACAGGTCGTAACCAGCCTCACCGGCAATGGACAGCACCTGTTCGGGCGTAGCGCCGCCGTTACGAACCTGGGATAGGGCCCATAGCGACGTCGAGCGGGTGCCGGTCCTGCAGTAAGCGACGATGGGTGCAGGCAGTTGTTCCAGCAGCACGCCAAACTGCTGCACATGCCCATCGGTGATGCCGCCAGGCACGACGGGCAGATAGGCAAAGCCCAGGCCCGCCCTGGAGCAGGCCGCCTGCAGTGCAAGGTGATCGGGCTGGTCCGGCTGCTCGCCGTCGGGTCTATTACAGATGACACTCGAGATGCCCGCCTTTTTCAAGGCAGGTATGTCGGTGGGAACCAGTTGGTCGGTCACATGCAAGCTCGGTGCAAGTGAGTGCAGTTTCATGGCGTATTCTCTGTTGAGCGGGGACGGTGGAGGAGCCAGTGGAGGAGCATGCCGACGACCATGGCGGCCGCGAAAACGAGTGCAAAGGGTTGACCCGTTGGCAACAGTGCAATGGCCGGGCCCGGGCATACGCCTGCCAGTCCCCACCCAACGCCAAACACTGCCGCGCCAATAACCAGGTTCCGGTCGATCTGACGCTGATTGGGAATGTGCAGCGCCGCAGCGAACACAGGAGCATTGCGTGCGCGGGCCCATCGATAGGCGATCGCTGACGGAATCAGCGCCCCGGCCATGACAAGTGCCAGCGATGGATCCCACTTGCCTGCGACGTCAAAAAAGGCGAGTACGCGCGCGGGATTGGCCATGTCCGAGACGACCAGGCCCAGGCCAAACAAGGCGCCACACAGAACTGCCGCCAGCCGGATCATGTTCCGCCTCCGATCATCATGCGGACAACCGCCACGGTCGCCATGCCCATGAGCATGAAAACGCCCGTGGCAACTATGGAGCGTGGTGACAGCCTGGCCAGGCCGCAAACGCCGTGACCGCTCGTGCAGCCAGATCCGAGGCGGGTTCCAAAGCCGACCAGCAGCCCGGCCAACACCAACAACGGCGTAGCGGAGCTTGAAAGCGACGGCAGCGAAATGGGATTGACAGCGAGCGCCAGCCCGGACGCCACCAGCAGCCCTGCCAGGAACAGGGCCGACAAGGAGCGGTCGCCAGCGGACGACAGGCCAAGAGTGTTGGCAAGCAAGCCGGAGACGCCGGCGATGCGACCGGTCAGTAGCAGAAATCCACCCGCTGCCGTACCGATCATCAGGCCGCCGATGACGGGCCAGTACCAAGCCAAAGAGGGGAGGGTCATAGCAGGTCCACCGGCAGTTTGAGGTAGCGCACCCCGTTGTCATCCGGGTCGGGCAGATGGCCCGCGCGCATGTTGACCTGCACTGAGGGCAGGATCAGGCGCGGCATGGGGAGCGTCGCGTCGCGGCTCTCACGCATCTCCACGAACATGTCCTCCGTCACGCCTTGATGCACATGGATATTCGCGGTTCGTTCCGCGCCTATGGTGGTTTCCCATGCGAACCGATCCCGGCCCGTGGCCTTGTAGTCGTGGCAGAGGAACACCCGGGCGTCATCCGGCAGGGCCAGTAGACGTTGGATGGAGCGATAGAGCTGGCGGGCCGAGCCACCGGGGAAGTCGCAGCGGGCCGTGCCGTAGTCCGGCATGAACAGAGTGTCGCCCGGAAAGACCGCATCCCCGATGACGTACGCCATGCACGCAGGGGTGTGGCCTGGCACGTGCAAGGCAGTTGCCTGGAGATTCCCAACGGTGAACTCCGCGCCATCGGCAAACAGATGGTCGAATTGGCTCCCGTCGCGCTTGAACTCCTTGCCAGCGTTGAACACCTTGCCGAAGGTGTCCTGCACGCCGGTGATGTGCTCGCCAATGGCAAGCGTTCCGCCGACCTGCCGCTGCAACCACGGTGCAGCGGAAAGGTGATCGGCGTGGGCATGCGTTTCCAGCAGCCACTGAACCTGCAGCCCTTCGTCATGAATGTACTGGACCAGCGCCGCGGCGGAGTCGGTCGAGGTGCGTCCAGAGGGCATATCGAAATCAAGAACGCTGTCGATGATGGCGCACGCCGAAGACCGGGGGTCGCGTACCACGTGGCTGGCCGTAAAGGTGGCGGGGTCGAAGAACGTCTTCACGCAAGGCGAAGGCGTGCGGCCACCTCGCGCTTCACGCACGATGTCTTGAGCTCTCTCCAATGAAGAATCGACGACGACAGGCCTGTTCACGACTCGCTCCCGGTGGTTGGATGATGGATATTAATACATACTTACGTAAACTATGTACCTGTCATCTCGTGTCCTTTGTCCGGTTCAGCTGGCGTGCGGATTAACAGGTACGCTCTAGCTCTCCTTTCTGGTGCCCCGCTCTTGACCAACCGCCTCACCGCCAACAACCTGGCCGACATGAAGGAACGGGCGCCTGAAGTGGCCGAGTTGCTGCGCTTCATGGCCACGCCGTCGCGTCTGCTTTTGCTTTGTCAGCTGTCCCAAGGGGAGTCGACCGTCGGTGCCCTCGAGGAGGCCACCGGCATCCGACAGCCGGCCCTTTCCCAGCAGCTCGCCGAACTGCGTCAACGGCATTTGGTGACGACCCGGCGAGAGTCACGTTCAGTCTTCTATCGCATCAACGATAGCCGCGTTGAGGCGATGCTGGTTGCCATGCACAGGATCTTCTGCGTGGATCAGTCCGACGACCGGGAGTGAGCAGACGTGGCGTGCCGTACGCTGGCACCCACCGCGCTGATGATCGCTCCAGCCGACGCCAACAGCACATCCTTGTGCGCATCCCACACGTCGCCCTGGATGCCGAGATAAGCCATTCCAAGGTCCTGGTCGACTACCAGAACCGCGCCCCATTCGATCAGTTCATAGGCAGCGGACGTGGCGACGATGAACTGAGTGGCAATCAGGGTCAGCGTCAGCTCGCTGGCCACAGCACGCCTTGCGTAGAGCTCTCTCGCCGCGGGAAAGACCAATACGCCGTAGGCGAGGTGAACGAGTCTGTCGAAATGGTTGCGATCCCAGCCGAACAGGTCGGTGATCCTGTAGCCCGCCAGTTTCTGCGCCCAAGCGTCGTAAGGGACTTCCGAGTACGTAAAATGAGCGCCCACAGCATGCAGGCACAGAAAAAGCAGAAGCGAGACATTGGTTGCGGGCCGGAACGCGCGCTTCCACTGCTGGAAGACAACGTAGGGAATGGCGATGAATACCAGCAGATTCTCCAGCAACCAGTCGCGCCGGTGGTAGGGTTCGACTGCGGCAAGCAGCCAGCACCCTATGTAGATTCCCAGGCAGAACAGCGCGAAGCGCCGGGAGTCCGACTGCGTGCCCCCCAATCTGCCTTTCGCCGTTGCCGAGGCACGATCCTGGCGTTGGGGGTACTCAATGGGCATAAAGGACCGGAATGGTCGCCCCCTGCAATAGCTCCATCGTCATCCCTCCGATGGTCCGCTCGCGCAGGCGGGAGTGTCCGTATCCGCCAACCACGATCAACGTCGCCTTGGTCGCGCGGGCGTGATCGAGCAGGACCTCGCTGGAACGGCGGTGTCTGGCAAGCAGCCGGGTGGCCGATGCGGCGATGCCCCAGCTCCGGAGGTGTTCAATGAGGGAAGCTGTGACAGTGCCAGCAGCACCCTCCATCTCGTCCGAATGGCTGCATATCTCCACCAGAAGGACAGTCTGCACCTGCTGTAGCAATGGGATCGCGCTGTGCAGGGCGCGGCATGCGTTGGGGGTGTCTTTCCAACCCACAATCGCACACAAGTGGTCGCTTGCCCGCCAATGCGGCGGCACCACCACGACGGGCCTTCCCGCGTCAAAAAGCAGCGCATTGAACAGGGCCACGCCCGCTGGGTCGGCCTTAGCGAATCCTGACCAGCCCCCGACAATGGCCAGATCCGCAGAGAAGGCCAGTCGAGCGGCGAGCTCTGCAGGAGATTCAATGCCCGCTTCGTGCACTTCTACGGAAACACCAGGGTGCTCTGCGATTCTGGCCCTGATCCTTGAGGCTCTTTCCGAGGCCTCCCGCCGACATGCGTCCTGGGCAGCCAGGAACGATGCGCGGGGCGTCGGATCAGCAGTCCCGATCGCCGGCGGAGGCAGGTCGACCGTTTCGATGATGCGCACCCGCGCGTCCTGCGACCTGCCGATCTCGACGGCGAAGCGGATGGCCGCGTCATCTGCTGATGAGTCTGACAAAGGCACAAGAATATCCTTCAACATGGCTCTGGCATCCGGGTGCGTCAACGTGACAGGAACAGGGGAGTGAGGGTGCGCTCGAAGAGCTCCCTCGTCGTTCCCCCCAGCAGCCATTCGCGCGCGCGCGAATGGCCATAGGCGCCGCAGACGAGTAGATCCGCCTGACTATCGAATGCGTGGCCCAGCAGCGCTTCAGCCACGCTCCTCCCATCTGACGACACGGGAGTAAATGTCGCTTCTCGCCCCTGCCGCACCAGACTGTTGACGAACGTCTGAGCATGTTCATTGACCCGGTCACTTCCGTCCACGGTGGTAACCACAAGGGCACACGCGAAATCCAAGCTCAGGAAATCATGTGCCGCGCGAGCGGATTCGGGGGTTGCACTCCAGCCGATGACGGCCCGCTTGAAGATTCCGTCGAAACGGGTTCTCCCTGGCAATGCCAGGATGGGGCGTCCGGATCGGCTCACCAGTGAAGAGAACTGAGCATGTTGCAGCCTGCGCTCGGCGTGGTCATGTCCGGCGCACGCCATTATCACCTGGTCGAAACCCTGTGCGCGCAGCGCAATCGCGTCCACAGGACGTTCCGCGCGCGCGTCCTCGATCTGGATGTCATGAGGAACGCTCCACTTCGCTACCCGGCGCAAGAGCGTGGCGACTCTGGGCGGGACTTCGGTGCGTGCAACGTCGGGCAACGGAGATTCCACTGGCTGCACCAGCGTGACGTGCCCGCCACGGGCGCCGACAAGCGCTGCTGCCAGCTGCATGGCAGAAGCATCAGCGGGCGTATCCGTCAAAGGGACAAGAATATCCATCTTGGCTGTTGCACACAGAGGCCGGCGTTGCCCCGCATTCTCCGCCAGTCCTGCGCGGAGATATTGACGTGGGTCAAGGTGTTGACGATCACCCGCTACGCCCGGCGGCCACAGCGAACGTTCCGACGGTCAGGCTGGTCCCGATCAACAACGGAGCAGAGAAGCGCCATCCGCCTCTTGCCGCGGCAATCAAGCATTTCAGTAATGAGTTGGTCGCAAGTGCGATGGTGATCGCCTGTATCGCGATACCGTTGCTGATCTGCTCCGCACCCACCATCTGGGCGGCAGAGGCGGTGGCGGCGTGTACGTCGGCAATGCCGGAGATACCCAGAGTCCAGGGCAGGCTCTCGTCACCCAGCCAGTCTCGCAGCAGACTTGCTGCCAGAAGCAGAATGACGATCAGCCCAACAAAAACCAGGATCGCCAACGGTTTGAATGGCCGCACGATGGCCAGCCCGGACACTGCTGAGGTACTGAGCAAGGACCGCCATCCGAATGCCAATGCTGTCGCCATGGCCACGATTGCCGAGCAGACCAGCGGGACCATGCTGTAGGCGAGCAATGCAGGTGCGAGCGTGCCCATTACCAGGCCCAACTGCAGAATCATGGCCACGTTGGAAAGCAAGGCCGCTCCTGCGAAGGCAGGCGCCAGCCGGGGCGACGAGCGCGCGCCGTCCGCCATTGCGGCGATGGTGGCGGTACTGGAGACGAACCCACCGGCGAAGCCGGTCAAGGCCAGGGCCGACCTGGGCCCCAGATGGCGCAGCGCCAGGTGCGCTCCGACGCTGACTGCCATCAGCGCCACGATGAGGGTGCCGAGCCTACTCGGGTTGATGACTTCCCAAGGGTCGACGGTGCGGTCTGGAAGCAAGGGAAGCATCAGAAAGCCAGCAGCCAGCACCGTTGCAATGTCCCGAAGGTCCCGGCTGGAAACCTTCGCATTCACCTTCCGTATCAGGGCAGGCCCCCCAACCAGTATCACCAGGATGGCACTGCCGGCGAGGATCGCCGTTGCAGGTGCACTTACCGCAATGGCGCCGACCAGATACAGGGCAGGCAGCACAATCAGACTGGCGGCGGCTGTCTGGGAGTGTCGTGGGCGAGGGCAGACAACCAGGCCCAGCAACACCGCGCCAGCTACCAGAGCCGCGGGTCCCAGCAGCGCTCCCAAGCCGCCTGAGATCGCGACCAGCGCAAGCACAACACTGCCGCCAAAGCGCGTGTGGCCCGCCGCCATCCTCCCGCCTGCCCGCTGCCAGACCAGTCCAACAACGGCGCCCACGACAGCGGCGGTAATCAGCCCCGCGGCGGGGCCCGCCGGATCCTGGACGATGCTCAGCATGTCTGGTTGCCCACTGGAATCGGTCAAAGGCGATTCTGCTCCGGCATTTGTGCAGAACGAAGCCCGGGATGACTTGACCCAGGTCAACGATCCAGCGGGATTTTGATTGACTTCGATCAAGTTCATTCGTCGCGCAGGGTTCAAACTACCGGCTCTTTCACCCCGGGGAGAGCGAGCATGTACTGCGACATTCTGTTGCCCTTCGTCTTGGGCCGCCTGCACGAGCAGGCGCTGGGTCTCGCCACGGCGCTTTCGCGTGAGCAGGGGAGCCGCCTGGTAGCACTGGCTGGGGCCAGTGTGGTTGTGCCGGTCGCGACGGGGTGGATGTACTACCCAGCCGTCTACACCGCTCTTCACGAGCCGGCCAAGGAAACGGTCAGGGTGCTTGCCACCACGCTGGAGGAGCGGCTGGCAGGCGCAGGCGTGGATTGGCTCGTGTGTGCGAATGAGAGGGTGTGGGAGGGGCCGGTGGACCAGGTGATGCCTCAGGCAGGATGCGTTGACCTGACCATCCTGGGGTTGCATCGCGATGACCCGGGCATTGAGGACACGCTTGTCTCCTCGTTGCTGGTGGAATCGGGGGTGCCGTTGCTGCTTGTCCCGCCGGGCGCCCGCGACGCGGTGCCGCGTCATGTTGTGATTGCATGGAAAAGCACCAGGGAAGCCATTCGCGCGGTGCATGATGCCTTGCCCTTGTTGATCGCTGCACAGCACGTGCACCTGTTGTATATCGATGCCGATCCCGACGAACCCAGCAGGGAGGATGACGCGAGTCTGCGCGTGGTGACTCATCTACAGCGCCACGGCGTCGCAGCCTCGCCTGTGCACCGCGGCTATGAGGAAGGCGGGGCAGGACCGGCCATACTGAACTTCGTGAAGGAGAGCGGCGCCGATTGCATTGTCGCCGGTGGCTACGGCAGATCCCGTGCCTCGGAATTCCTGTTTGGCGGCGTTACCCGCACACTGATCCGGCACAGCCCGATACCAGTATTTCTCGCCCACTGAGACCAGCGTGAAGCCCGCTGTCAACCCAGTTCTCCCGTACCGGGCATCGACTGCCGAGCAACTCCGGGCTAAGTCGCCGCAAGGCTGATGCAACGCCCTCCCAGGTGATCCATGTACATGAACGATCAGCCTCACAATGCGACCCGTCTTGGCGTCGCATTCCTGGGCGGGACGGATACCGTCACCGGCTCACGCTACGTGGTAGAGGCCGGCGGCGCCCGCGTCATGGTGGATTGCGGGCTCTTCCAAGGATACAAAACGCTGCGATTGCGGAACTGGCTACCGTTTCCCGTGGATCCCGCTTCCATTGATGCGGTGGTGCTCACCCACGCGCACCTGGATCACAGCGGATATCTGCCACGTCTGATCAGGCAGGGATTTCACGGGCCAGTGTGGTGCACACCGGCCACCCGGGATCTATGCGGAATTCTTCTCCCCGACGCCGCGCACCTGCTGGAGGAGGAGGCGCGCCACGCCAATCAGCGCGGCAGCTCGAAACACCATCCGGCCGAGCCGCTCTACACCGTGGGCGATGCGCAACGGTGCCTTGACCTGATGCGGGTCGTCGACTTTTCCGATGCCTTTGACCCGGTGCCTGGCATAACGGCTACGTTTCACACGCAGGGACACATTCTTGGCGCCGCATCGGTATCGCTGGTCCATCGGGGCAGGCGCATCACGTTCAGTGGTGATGTCGGCCGTTCGAACGATGCGGTGATGCGCGCTCCCTCGTCGCTGCCAGCATCGGATTGGGTTGTAGTGGAGTCAACATATGGCAATCGGCACCATCCGACGGCGCTCTTGACGGACCTGCTTGTCGAGCCGATCCGGCGGACGCTCGGGCGCGGTGGGGTGGTGATGATTCCGGCGTTCGCGGTGGGTCGCGCCCAGCTGCTGCTACACGTGATCGCCACCCTGCAGGCGGAAGGGCGGATCCCGCGCGCCCCGATCTACTTGAACAGCCCCATGGCCAAGGACGTCACCTTGCTCTATGGCAAATACAGAAGCGAACATCTGCTCGATGACGCCGCACTGGAGCGGTTGCACGCGGCAACCCGGTTCGTCAATAGCATCGAGGAATCCAAGTCCCTCAACCTTCGGCAAGGCCCTATGATCATCGTCGCGGGTAGTGGAATGCTGACCGGGGGACGCATTCTTCATCATCTCATCGCCTTCGGCCCGGATTGTCGCAACATGATCCTTTTGCCAGGCTTCCAGGCAGGGGGAACGCGCGGGGCGGCATTGGTGCGCGGTGACAAGTTACTGCGAATCTATGGTCAGGACGTGCCGATACGTGCCGAGGTGGTACAGGTGGAAGCAGCTTCTGCCCACGCCGACGCCGATGAACTTCTAAGCTGGCTGCGCACGGCACAGACGACTCCGCGGCAAGTTTTCATCACACACGGAGAGCCAGACGCTGCCGACGCTCTGAGGTTAGCCATTGAGCGGCAGCTGCATTGGTCTGCATGCATCCCCGAGTACTTACAGCACATTGATCTCGACCCGGGCTGAGTAAGGTCCGGCATGGCTGCAGACGCCGTAGGTCGTTGGCACCCGTCGGCATGGGCGGAGAGAGCGAATCTTCTGAAAAACGGGATACTTTCGTGACACACCTTGTCTTCCGCGATTGGGTTGAAGCAGCTCTCGGGCTCGCAGACGCGTTGAGTGCGTACAAGCGAACCCGGGCATCGCTACTTGCTGTTTCGTGTACCGTGCTGCCCGTGGGACGCCTCATCGCAGATTCGCTTGGGGCGCAGCTTAGGCTCGCGGTAATAGCTGACGTGCGTGTATCTGCATCATTCCATGTCGCGGCCGCCGGCCGACGGGCGAGGGCGGAAGGGTCACCGTCGTTGGACGGCCCAGAAGCCAACGCCTTCGAAGCAGGTCACGAGTATGTGCAGCAATCGCTCCTGGCCCAGGCTCAGGCGTATCGCGGTCGCTGCGGAATCTGCTCATCTGCCGGAATCGAGCAGCGAACGATCATTGTGCTCGATGACGGCTCAGCGACAGCCTCCACCACTGAAGCTGCCTTGAGAATGGCCCGCATGTATGGTCCGGCGCTGTTGGTGTATGCGGCACCGGTCACCACCAAAGCTACCCTGGCACGAGCGTCGGGGCTGGCCGATGTGTGCATCTATCTGGCCACGACGGACTCGGTCAATGCGGTAGCCGCACACTTTCTGGAGTACCCAGCAGTCACTGACCGACAGGCGCTGCATGCGTTGTTCCCCAAGCCGATGCGATGGGGGGATGGTGACGGGACGTGCGCGGGCTGTCTTTCGTTCGGAACGGGAGCGCTGTGATCGCGTGAGCACGGCAGAAGGCGCACACGATGTTGCCTTTCGCGATCTCATGTACTGGAATCGAGGAGCAACTCGTGAATCACCTGGCAATGGTCTTCGTCATCGATATGGCTGCTGAAGCCAAGATGCTTGGCCAGATCCCGCATATGTGTGTTCTGGGCGTCATCAATCGAGTACATCCGTTTGATTCCTCGCGACTTGGCGATGGCAATCAGGTGGTTCATGAGAATCACGCCCAATCCACGTCCCTGCCATTCGTCGGCGACCGTCACTGCGCACTCGCAGGCATCCCCGGAGGCATTGGTGCTGTAACGGCTCACTCCGATCAATTGCTCACAGGACTCGTCAGAAACGACCGCAGCAAAGGCGACCTGGTGAGTGTGGTCCAGTACCGTCAACTGCGTCAGCAACTGTTCGCTGGGCGACCGAATCTGGCCCAGGAACCGGAAGCGGCGGGCCTGTGGCGACAAGCCCTCAATGAACGCGCGCTCCATATCCCTGTCCGCCGCTGTGACGGGTCGAATCAATACCTTCGTACGGTCGCGCAGCACCTCTATCCAGCGTGGAAAGAGCTCGGGAGATAGGGGGGATGAGAGGTCTGGAGTGTTCATGGCAGCCGAGGCGAATGGGGACGCTTGCATGCTAGGCCCCCTCCGGAGCCAGCGAATTGACGCAGATCAACGTACGTGGTGTTACGTGCAACCTCAGCGCGCCGTGTAGCCACCGTCGATCACCAGGGACGAGCCCGTGACGAACCGGGATTCCTCCGATGCAAGGTAGACCACTCCCCAAGCAATATCGTCCGGCGTACCGACATGGCCCAACGGGTGCAGTTGATCCAGCGCGTGTCTACCGGCAACCAGATCAGCGGTACCGCTGTCTCGCAAGTGCTGCTCGACAAGCGGAGTCCAGATGAAGCCAGGGTGCACCGAATTGACCCGAATGCCGTCGCTCGCATAGATCAACGCGTCGGTCTTGCTCATCAGCGTGACCGCGCCCTTGGATGCGTGGTAGGCGGGAAGGTCCGCTGCGCCCACCAAGCCATAGATGGAAGAAAGATTGATGATGCTGCCGGCATGGTTCCTGCGCATGTGGGGCAGGGAATGCTTGGTGCAGAAGAAGACGCCTTTGACATTCACTGCCTGGACCTGGTCCCAATCGGCCTCGCTGAGCTCCTGGGTCGGACGGTTGGCGCCAGCGATTCCGGCATTGTTGACGATGACATCCAGACGCCCAAACCGATCCACGACGGCGTCGATGGCATCGTGCACACTGGTTTCCTGACGAACGTCGACGTGCCAGTAGATCGCGGCAGAGCCAGTGCCAGCCAGCTGATTGACCAATGCGTTGCCTTCTCCGTCATGTATGTCGAACAGGGCTACCGCGGCGCCTTCTTCGGCCATGCGAACTGCGCATGCGCGGCCAATGCCAACCGACGCCCCTGTGATTATGCAGACCTTTCCTTTTAATCGATTCATCTAAAGCGTCCTCTTTAGGCCGGAGGTGCGCACAGCACCGCCCATACCTATCTTCATTTGGCGGCGTACCGGAAGAGGGCATGTTGACCTGCATCAAGAGAAGCGGTTCTTTACAGATCTTTACAAAACAGTTCTCCACCGCCATTCGCCAGGCACCCGCCCGTGCCTAGATTAGGTATGGGTCAGATTGAGGATCGGATATGTGGGACACTCCCAGTCACGTCACGTTTGAAACGGCGGGTGTGGAACCCATGCTCGGCCTTCAAGGCAGCGGCGCCGCCGGTGTTGGCGGGAGCTTGGAGCACCTGCTGCAGGGTATGCCCCTGGTCCGACGCCGCGTTCGCAGGAAGCAGCACGTCATCCGCGCAGGCCAGCCATTTCGTGGATTGTTCCTGGTGCGGTCGGGCATCTTCAAAAGTGCTCTCATCAGTGAAGATGGCCGAGAACGTGTGACGGCGTTCCCGATGCGCGGCGAACTGCTCGGTCAGGAAGCACTGGACCTGGCTGTGTATCCATGTGACGTGATCGCGCTGGATGACGGCGAGGTGTGGGATCTGCAGCCCTTCCTTCTGCGTCAGTGCCTTCCTGAATTCGAGGCGCGCTTGACCGGGATACTTGCCTCGGAGATAAGAAGGGATTGGCAATGGATGCTCGCCCTCGGCAGCCTGAATGCCGAGCAGCGGTTGACATCGTTCCTGCTTGACTATTCCACGCGCCTGGCCGAGCGCGGTTTCAGCGCGACACAGATGCTGCTCAGCATGACGCGTGCCGACATCGGCAGTTTTCTTGCCATGCAGATCGAGACAGTCGTCCGCGCGTTGCACAGGTTGCAGGATCAAGGCCTCATCGAGGTCAGTCGTTCGCATATACGCATCGTCGATCTGCCGCGCCTGCGTGCGCAGTCAACAACGCTGAACTGATCTCTTGAGGCGCCCATGTCGGGTGCGAAGAGCGCTGTCAAGCGATCAGTTGCTGGACCGCGAGCAAGAGATCCTCGCGCCGATACGGTTTGCGTAGCAAGGTGCCGCAGTGCCCGAGGTCGGGAGTGGCATCGGGCGCGTCATCGTGGCCAGTGGTCAGGAGCACCGCCAAGCCGGGCAGCTGCTCGCGCAAGGTGGATGCCAGCGAATGGCCGTTCATCGCGCCTCCCAGCATGACGTCGCTGAAGACCAAGGCCGTATCCGGATGCATCTTTGCGATCGCAAGTGCCTCGACCGCGTCGCATGCTTCCAAAGTGACATAGCCCGCCGCTTGGAGAAACGATACGGCAACCCGTCGCACGCCGGGATCGTCTTCCACCACCAGAATGGTCTGCCGCGCGCCCTCCACACGATGTCGCGGGGGCAGCACGCGCTCTGGCAGGGACGTGGCGACCGGGAGGTACATGCTTACCGTTGTGCCTCGGCCGTGGACGGTGTCAATGTGCAACATGCCTCGGCTCTGCCTCGTGAAGCCATATACCATGCTCAGGCCAAGGCCGCTCCCCTGACCCATCGACTTGGTGGTGAAGAAGGGCTCGACTGCACGTCGAGCGGTACTGGCGGACATGCCCATGCCGCGGTCCGCGATCCGGATGACAATGTAGTGCCCTGCCTGCAGCTCCTCCATCTCCTGCGGTCTGACCCATTGCTCGCCAACGGAGAGCAGGATTTCGCCGTTTCCCGGAAGGGCATCGCGTGCATTCAACACCAAGTTGACTAACGCTGTCTCAAGCTGGCAGGGATCCACATGCGCTGGTGGGAGGCCACGGTGGCATTCGATCGTCAACGAGAATGACTCGCCCAGGATTCGTTGCAGCATGGTGCCCAGATCGTGGACCAGCTGGTGAAGCTTGACCGATTGGGGAGCCAGGGGTTGGCGTCTTGCAAAGGCAAGCAGCTTGGAGGTGAGAGATGCTCCGCGCGCCACTGAGTGGAGGGCGCCTGCGATCAGATCGCGCGCGCTTTGGTGAGCGGCGTACTCGTCATCAAGAAGCTGCAGGCTGCCGGAGATGATGGTCAACAAGTTGTTGAAATCGTGCGCGATACCGCCGGTCAACTGGCCGAGCGCATCCAGGCGTTGCGCGTGGGCGAGTTGCTCCGCCGTTCTGCGGCGCTGCATTATCGCCGCAACCAGGACTGCGACGCCCTGTATCAGATGAAGGATGTCGTGCTGGATCGGTCGCGTATCTGTGGAAAGTACCATCAGAATCCCTGTCGGCTGGTCGCGGTCACGGAGCAGCGTTGCTGCACCACACGCAAACCCCTCACCAGCTTCGCCCAGCAGTTCCAGTTGCCGATGATCAAGAATGGTGGCGCGGTCCACTGGAAGCGACGCTTCAATCAGTGCCCAGCGTGACGACAGTATGTGTTCAAGGGCCTCGCGGTTGATCTGTCCGGCAACGCGCACATCCATGGCTTGACCGTCCGACTCAGGAAAGGCCAACGCGACTGCGTCGGCCTGCAGTTCATCGATAAGCATGCCAGGCAGTGAGCGAACAAGCTGTTGCTCGCTGCCCGCGTCCAGTGCCATCTGTCCCAACCGCGCAATGAAGGCATCATAGCTGGCCCGCACCAGGGCTTGCCGAACGCGTTGACTCTCCGAGATATCGCGCACCGACGCCAAGTAGTGTCGTCCGTGTGTGGTGTCGATCGGACTCAACGCGATTTCCACCGGAAACTGCTGACCGTCCGCCTTCTGGCCGACCAGCACCTGATCGGATTGGCCCATCGGTCGGACGCGCGGAGACGACATGTAACCGAGGCGATGCTGGAGATGTCGCTCTCTCGCGTCGGCCGGCATCAGTGCTTCCACGGCGAGGCCAACGAGCCCGTCACCGCCATAACCAAAAAGACGCTCTGCGTTGCCGTTGGCACGGATGATGCGCCCCTCTGCATCCACCAGCAGCAGCGCATCAGGAACGATATCAAACAACTGTGGGAGCATCAGTGCGGTCACGGCGACACGCTGGCAGCCAACCGATAGCCGACGCCTCGGGTCGCCTGGATCAGCTGAGGCTGCGAAGGATCACGTTCGAGCTTGCGCCTTAGTCGGCCGATGTGGACGTCGATAGCACGATCGAACGGGCCCGCATCGCGCCTGTGTAGCGAATTCATCAGCTGATCTCTGCTCTGTACCTTGCCGGCGCCTTGAACCAGCGCGTAAAGCAGGTCGAACTCGGCCGAGGTCAAGCGGATCGCGTTGCCGTTACGGTCAAGCACCACCCGCTCCGAGGCGTTGAGGAGTATCCCATCGAAGCGGAAAGTATCTCTGACTGATGGCGACGGATGCTGTGCACGCCGCAACACCGAATGTATGCGGGCCAGCAGTTCGCGGTAATCAAACGGTTTGGTAACATAGTCATCGGCACCGAGCTCAAGGCCCACGACTCTATCCACCGAGTCACCTCGGCCGGTCACGATGATGACCGGAATCTGACAGGACTGATCTCGCAACATCGTCAGCCCATCCCCATCTGGCAGGCCGAGGTCCAGCAGGATCAGGTCAACCCCCCCTCGGGACAGGCATTGTTCCGCCGCCGCAACGCCTGCGGCAATGTGGCACTCGACGCCGTGATTCTGCAGGAAGCGGGCTGTGAGGCCGGCAATGGCCTCGTCGTCTTCGACCAAGAGGATGCGCGGCCGGGGGATCAGGGGTCGTTCGAGCACTGCCATCGACGCGCCCTTACGGCATAGTTTGGATGATCATACCCTTAGCTGCGACCTGCACGTGGCAAGCCCTTGATTCATCTTTGCGAAGGCTCCACTGCTTCTTCCGGAGGGTCCTGGTCATGGCGCGGTCAGCACCCCAAACCACGCCCCTATGGCGTAGGTGGCCCCCATTGCGATGGCGCCCCAGACCACAACCCGGAGCGCGCCACGCAGTTGGGACGCTCCACCGAGCCGCGCCGCAACAGCCCCGAGCGCGGCCAGGACGCATAGCGTGGTTACGACGACAACTCCCGCCAGGTTGCTATGCGCCAGGGTTGCAGCCAAAAGAACCGGGGGCAGGGCGCCGACGACAAATGATATTGCAGAGGCACCTGCTGCCTGGAGTGGCCTTGCCTTCAGGGCATCGTGAATGCCCAGTTCGTCCCTCAGATGTGCTGACAGCGCGTCATGCGCGGTCAGCTCGCGGGCAACCTCCTCAGCAAGCCGTCGCGTCAACCCTCTCTTTTCGTAGATGGTTGTCAGCTCAAGCAACTCTGCGTCCGGCTGGCTCAGCAGCTCCCCGCGCTCCTTCTCTTCGTCTGCATTTTCCGCATCTGCCTGAGAGCTGACTGAAACGTACTCGCCCGCCGCCATCGAGAGTGCACCGGCGATCAGTCCTGAGAGGCCCGCGACAAGTATCGTTAGAGTTACCGCGCCAGCACCGACCATGGCGACGACCAGGCTGCTGGTCGATATAAGTCCATCATTTGCACCCAATACTCCGGCACGCAACCAGCCGCCGCGTTGACTGCGATGAAATTCTCCGTGGCTCATGACATGTCCTTGGATTGTGTCGAGCTTTTGAAGGTACTCCCAGCCCGCTGAAGGCACTAGGCGTCTATTCGGGCGGTCCCCCCAACATTGGGTTGCGCGGATCAATAATGGTCAGCTTGCAAGTTGTCAGGTTAGATCTCATAGACCTTGTTCAGCAGAACATCTCAAAAATGTTCGTGCACTTGGATGGACGACCGCCTGTGCTATTGCCTGGGGGAGAATTCACTATGCTCTTTGAACCCGCGCCACCAAGGACGCCACCTAGGAGGCTACGCGTTGGTATGCAGTTTCACAGTCACCTTCAACCCGTTGAGGCATTGCGACGTTCCAAGGCTGATCTTCCCGCCGTGCACGTCCAATGTCTCCTGGACGATAGACAGGCCTAATCCGCTGCCCTCCGCGCCACTTCCGATCACACGGTAGAAACGGTCGAAGACGCGGTCCTGCAGGTCCTTGGGAATGCCGGGTCCGGAGTCTTCCACCGTAAGAACGCATTGCTCGCCCGTCTGTTCGGTAGATACCACCACGACCCCATGCTTGGGGGTATACCGTATAGCATTCTCGACGAGGTTGCGAACCAGCAAGCCCAACGAGAACTCGTCGCCGAAGACGTCCGCTTTGTCGAGAACGAGGTTCATGACCTGACTCTTGGAAGCCGCCAAGGCCTTGAGCTCTTCAACCTCGTTGCTCACCAGGGCGTCCAAGCTCAGCTTGCGAAACGTATCCTTGCTGATGTTGCGCTCGGTTCGGCTCAGCGACAGCAGCTGTGATACCAAGCGCTCAACCCGTTCGACCCCTCGGGAAAGCAACCGCTGTGACTCTTGGCGTTCTTCATCAAGCATGGCCAGCCGCGCGTTGTCTGCATGAACCTTCACTGCGCTGATCGGCGTGCGCAGCTCGTGTGCTGCATCGGCGATAAAGCGACGCTCGCGTGCCAAGGCTAGATCAAGCCGCTGCAGAAGCTCGTTTACCGCGCGAACCAGGCCGTGGACCTCCTTTGGGAGCTTCGTGTCATCCAAGGGTGTCATTCGATCGAGGTCACGCTCACCGATTTCGGTGGAGACTTTCTGCAACGAGCGCGTCGCCCAGGCGACCGTCAGCCAGATGACCAAGGCCATCACCGGAAGCGCAATCAACAGCGGCAGCAGCGTGCCGATGGCAATGTCCTCGGCCAGCTCCTGGCGGATGTCCGAGCGCTCGGCAGACTGAAACCAGCGACCCTGTGACGAGCGCAGCGTAAAGGTGCGCCACTGCGCCCCGTCTATGTCGACATCCGCGTAGCCCGGCGACAAGCTCGCCATTGGCGCAGTGGGCGCACTGTCCGATCGAAGGAGCAGGCGACCCTCAGGCGTCCATATCTGAAAGGCCAGCTTGTTCTCGTAGGCATGTCCGTCTTTGAAGGCCAATGCCTCGCCCACGCCCTCAGCGCGCCCGTGCCAACCGCGCAGGACGATCGGATCGCCGGGAAATGCGCTCAGATCGCTGAGCGGCTCGTCCACCAAGCTCAACAGTACCCGTGAGGACTGCACCAGCCGGGCGTCGAACATCTCTCCGGCCTCCTGCAACCCAGCCCGGTAGCTCAGGCCGGCCGCGAGCAGCATGAGCAGGGAGAGCACCCCCAGCAACACGACCAGCAGGCGGCGACGGATGGACGTCATGCAGTTGCATCCGAGGGGTCGCCCAAGGCATAGCCGATCCCCCGCACGGTGCGAATGATGCCGGGATCCAGCTTCCTGCGCAGCTGATGGACATGCACATCCACGGCATTGCTTGCCACGTCCTCATCCCAGCCATACAGGTGCTGTTGGATGGTCTCGCGCCCAAGCGGCCTGCCTTGTTGTTCCATGAGCAGTCTCAGCAGGGCGAACTCCCTGCGGGTCAGGTCCAGTGTGTGCCCTTTCCAGATAGCAGTCAGACGGGCCGGGTCCAGGCTCAGCGCACCCGCTTCCAACGTCGGTTTTGCACGGCCTAGGCTGCGGCGGAGCAGGGCGCGGACGCGGGCAAGCAGCTCGGGGGTGTCGAACGGCTTGCCCAGATAGTCGTCGGCACCCACGTCCAGCCCAAGGGTGCGGTCAGACGCCCGCTCGCGGGCGCTGAGGACCAAAATGGGCACGTTTCCGCCCGCTGCACGAACCTTGCGAATGACGTCGATCCCGTCCAGTCGTGGCAGACCCAGGTCCAGCACAACCAGGTCGATGTCGCCGTCGCCGATGGCGGTCAGCGCGGAGGCACCGTCCTGCACCCAGTCCACGGCGTATGCCGCTCGACGTAGGGCGGTCCGGATACCTTCCCCGAGTGATGCATCGTCTTCGGCGAGCAGGATGCGCATGCAGGCAGTCTCGTTGTCCCGGGCTTACTTGGCAAGGTGGCCCCGGACCTCGTTGAGCTTGGCGGTCGCTTCGGCGCGCCGGCCGGCATCGGCGACTTCCCGGCCGGGGCGGGCAGGTGCAGCAATCGCCTTCTCGAGCGCTGCCCGGGCGCCTTGCCAGTTCTTCTGGTCGCGCAGGAAATCCCCGTAGAAGTAGTTGGCATCGATACCGCTCGGGTCCACGGCCAAGCCCTTCTTGAGCATGGCCGCTGCGGTTTCGTCATTGCCGAATCCCAATGGCCACCCCGGCACCTGGTAGTAAAGGGCTCCCAGGCTGGTGTAGGCCGCACCCTGCAGTGCGTTGGGGTCTATCTTCAGGGCGGCCTCGAAGTCCGCACGTGCCTGTTTCACCAGGCTGAGCGCCCCCATGCCACCTTTCTCGCCGGCGAGGCTGGAGAGGACGATACCCTCCCAGATCAGTGCACCGGCATCACCCGGCTCGGTCTGGCGGGTCTTCGCTGCCTGGCTGGCCAAGGCCTCGAACGCGGTCTGTCGCTGCGGCTTACTGGTCTGATAGTTGATCTGGGCCCAGCGGTCGCGCAACTGGGCGACCGTCATGGGCGTTCCCGGTTCGGCGGCACAGGCAATGCCGACCAACATGACCAACGCGCTGATGAGCAGGATGAACATGGTTTTACCGTGACGTTGCTTCATGGGAGGAGTCCTCGTGGATGGGCTGCGCTTGAGCGGCGTGGCGCCTGATGATGGGAAGCTGGGCACGCAGGCTGCGGTCGACCAGCGCGGGGAACATGCCGTTGATGCGCGCGAACAGCTTTTCCGGCCAGCCGAGCTGGCGGCGCCGGTCGCCTTGGACGATAGCGTGGACAAGCGCAGCGGCGACGGCCTCCGGCGCATCGCTGCCGACCTTGAGCTCGGCATTGAGCGCATCGACGGCAGGCGTATTGAAGGCGGTGCGCGTGGCGCGCGGGGAGAGATACTGGAAGCTCAGGCCGGTGCCGTCGTGTTCCCGTGACAGCGCTTCCATGAGCCCCCGCAGGCCGAACTTGCTGGCGCTGTAGGTGGCGAAGCCGGCGAAGCCAATGCTGCCGAAGGTGGAGCCGATGGCAACAACGCTGGCCTGTTCGTGGCAGCGCAAGACCGGCAACAGGGCGTGGATCAGCAGCGCCGAGCCGACCAGGTTGGTCTGCAGCAGGTTTTCCAGCTCATCGGGGTGCTGGTCTTCAAACAGACCGAACGCGCTCTGGGCGTGGCCCAGCACCAGCATCGAGGGGGAGACATTTGCCTGTCCGATCGCAGCGATCAGGTGGGAGCGGCCTAGTGGCGCGGACAGGTCGGCGACCACGGTGTGCACGCGCCCGGCCGGTAGCGCGGCGGCAAGTGTGGTGAGCCGGCTGCGGTTGCGCCCGACGGCCATGATCGAGGCGCCGGCCTGGACCAACGCGTGGCACAGCGCCACGCCGATGCCGCCACTGGCGCCGGTGACGATGACGGTCCTCCCGGCGAGATTCATCACGCGGCCTCCGCCCAGCGCACGCCGTCCTGACGCAGCGTGCGGAAGATGTCGCCATACAGCACGTAGAAGCGCCGGGCGGCGTGGATGACGGCCTGCTGATCCGCCGGATCGTCCAAGCGCTCCATCAGCCCTTCGAAAAAACCGACATGCTCGATGTCCAGGTCGCCGTGGGACAGCAGGTAGCTGAACGCGTTTCGCGGCAGGTCGAGCGAGGTCTGGATCGTGTTGGCCGCACGGGTCGCCAGCGCCACGCTGGTTCCCTCCAGCACCAACACCATGCCGAAGAAACCGACCGGGTTGCCGCGGTGGATGGTGTCGTAGGCGTAGCTCACCATCAGCTCGGTGGCCAGTGACGGCAGGCTGGCGGCGGCTTGGGCGCGGTCAGCACCGCAGGCCGCAAGGTCGTCCAAGATCCACTCCTGGTGGCCCATCTCTTCTTCGATGTACTCACCAATGGCGGTGCGCAGCCATTCAAGCCGGGCCGGCAGACGCGCCCCGCAGGCCATCAACAGCGGGACGGTGTGCCTGACATGGTGGTAGGCCTGCCCCAGAAAGGCGACGTAATCTTCGCGGGCAATCTGGCCCCCCAGCGCAGACTGGATGATCGGCACGGAGATCAGGGTGGACCGCTCTTGCTGGGTCTGGGCGAGCAGTTCGGAATGGAAACTCATGCGGATACTCCCGTGGAAGGAACGGAGGCGGGACGGCGATAGCTCGCATCGACCTCGGCCTGGAAATGGGACAGGATGGCGTCGCGACGCGGGCGCCCATTGGCGGTGAGCAGCCCGGTACTTGCAGAGAATGGCGCCGGTGCGCGCACGATGCGCGAGACGCGGGCGTAGTCGGGCAAGCCTGCGTTGACCTCGGCTACGGCGCGGGCGAGGGCGGCATCGTCCAGGTCGGCGCGACGCGGAACCAGCACGGCGACGTTGTCGGCCTGTGCTTCGCCCCATACCACCGCCTGGGCCAGGTCTGGATGGGAGAGAAGCTCGCTTTCCACCCATTCCGGCGAGACATTACGACCAAAGGCGGTGATGAAGACATTCTTGCGGCGGCCGGTGACGTGGACGAATCCGTCAGCGTCGACGTGGCCCAGGTCGCCAGTGCGGATGGGACCGTCTGGAAGCGGTTCGGCACCGAGGTAGCCCAGTGCGCGTGCCCCATCGACCTGGATTTCATTGTCGACAATGGCGATACGAGCGTGTGGAAGCACTTTGCCGACGCTGCCATCCCGGCTAGCACCGGGTTGATTGAGGCACACCACCGAGGCACATTCGGTCAGCCCATAGCCTTCGAAGACCGGCAGGGCCAGGGCGCGCGCCCGTGCAAGCAATCCCGGCCCCACGCGCCCGCCGCCGACGGCGATATAGCGCAGCGAGGCGGGCAGGGGAGCACCGCTTTCGGCGACCATCACCACCGCCAGTAACAGCTGAGGCACCAGGATGACGCTCTCCGGCTGATAGCGGTGCAGGCACCGCAACAGCGTCGGCACGTCCAGGCCCGAGGCGCCGGTGTAACCGATCTCCGCCAGCGACGGGAGCGCGATCTGCGCGTCCGAGAGCAGCGTTGCATACAGCCCGGCGACGTTCTCCAGGAGCGTGGAGAGCGGCATCAGGCAGAGGTGGCGGCGCGGCGCAATCGCCGACGACCCTTGCACCAGTGAACTGGCCACCGTAAGCAGCGTGTCGGCCGACAGGCACACGCCCTTCGGGCGGCCAGTCGTGCCGGAGGTGTAGGTCACGCATGCGGTGCCAGTGGGAAGGTCGACCGACGTCGCCGGACAGGTCCGCCACTGGGCGAACGTCCCGCCATCCAGGGTCCCCAGTGCGCCCGTGCTGCCTGTTGGCGCAGGCGCACCGCCGGCGGTGACCACGCATTGGGCGCCGCTGGACTCAAGGGCATGGGAAATCTGTTCAGGGGAAAAGAACGTCGGCAGCGGCACATGCACGCCGCCAAGCTCGCGCACGGCAAGATCCAAGACCAGCCAGTGAATACCGTTGTCCAGCTGGCTTGCGACGCGGTCGATGCCTTGCAGGTCCAGCCGACTAGCCAATCGCAATGCGCGTTGCCGGATCTGCTCATCGCCAATTTCCGCGCTGGAAGTGAGCACACGTGCCTTGCGCCCGCCGAGACCGGCGATCAGGGGAGAGGTCAGTGCGTTCATTGCGCCCCCGCCATGGCTTGCAGAGATGGATGAGGATCCGTCTTGGCGCGCGAATCGCGTTTTCGTGCTTGATGCAAGAACGCACGTCCGGCAGCGACATTCCCGCAGACCAACTTCGGCCGGGCCTGGTAGTAGCTGCCCCACTGGGAGGCATCGCCGGTGAGTCGCTCTGGGCTTGCTTCGCCAAGTTCCACCGTCACCAGATGCAGTCGGTCGAGGGCGTTCCGCAGCTGTTGGGTGGCAGCGAGCAGCACCCAGCGCACGCGTGCGGCATGCAGCATCTCGGTCAACCGGACAATCAGCTCACGGGCTACGCCGGGGGTGGTGGCGGCAAAGTTGCCGATCTCAGCGATGCGGTCGCGGCCCACGTTGGCGATCTCCCGATGCGAGAGGATGGCCTGCACCGGTTCATCGAGATATTGCTCGACAAACAATGGACCTTCGCTGCCCACGCGCATGCCGACCGCCGCCACCAGGTGCCCATGGCTATCCCGGAACGCAAGCAGATGGGGCAGAAACGCGTGCAGGGTGGCACCGTAGCGTTCGCGATATACGTGGGCGATGAACTGCTCCACCTCGCTGCGGCTTGAGTCTTGCGGGCCCACCACCTGCGACGGCGGCAGGATCGACGGGAACTTGACAGCGAGAGAGGTGGGAATCCAGGACATGGCGAGCATGCTGGCCGGCCTGGATTAAGGACCAATTAGCCGTTAGTTAAGCAGTCATTAGCTTTTGGGAAGACTTTCGTTGAGGTGGCCCGATCGGCCTGACAACCTCCAAGCTCTCAGGAGCAAGTGCGTGTGCGCGATGTGCATCTGATCAATCGCTGGCAGCGCGGAGGATTAGAGATGTTTATCGGGGGTAGGGAGTGTGTCCGCTTCTGGCCGAAAGCGGACGCCCCGCAGGGATCGCATCTTTACGTAAGCGAGAGCGTCGGATTCCGACCCATGGCGCACATAGTGGCAGTCAAACCCAATCCAATCCCTTTAGAGACGTGCCTCGCACTTGGGGCGGGAAACGGCGGGCGAAGAGGCTTGACCGTCCATGAGATGATAGGCTAAGTCCTATGCCGTGCTGGTTGCCTTGGAGATGCCTGTGCGAGATGCCGAAGGTCTAGATATCTATCTGCAGCTGGTCGGTGGCGGACGTGCCCCGGACCTGGACGATCAGTTGCTGGCACGCCTCGCACAGCTTGCCCTTCAAACCGTGCAAGATAACGAAAGCGATCAGCTCGGTAGCTACGATATTGACAGTTGTCTGCATGCAGTTGTGCAATCGCCAGTACTTTTTCCGATTGCCCTAGCGCGCTGGCTGGTAGGCGACAGCGATATCCGACTGGGCAAGGCCCTCTTGCATCAGGCCTGCATCGCCCATCTCGCCCAACGTTTCCCGCAATCTTACGATCTAACAAGAGTGTCCGAAGCAGACGCGATCACCACAGCCCGCCGATTGTGTGCGCTCGCCGCTGCCCCGGCAATCTCGCTCGGTTGGACGTTGAGTGCGGCGCGCGAGTTTCCGAACAGCGATGCTGTTTGTATCCAGACAAGGGAGTTACTCGACTACCACATTGATCAGTTGCTTGTCAGTACGGTTGATCTTCTAGCCTCGTCGGATTCAAGCTTTCAGGCCCTCGATGCGTCCGTCGAAGCGCTTCGTAAGGCAAGTGAAGCACTGCGGATCCTCGACGGTCTGCCGCAGCTCAGAGAACTGGGCATGACGGCGGATATGCGCCTCCTGCATTCGTCGCTCAAACGCAATGAGCATCGCGATATCCACCGCCGAGCGGATGAGGCATCCGTGTTCCGTGGTGTATTCCGTGAAGTGAGGCTCAAGTATGCAAACCGTCCAGTGATCGAGGTCCAAGGTGAGGAAGGTACGCAAGAGATGGCAATCCCGATGTTCTCGCACGAGTTCTCGGTCGAGCTGCCGCTTTCAGAACTTACGGATCCGGTGATCGGGCGCTTTCGTCGCAATCGCCTCTGGCAGAGCATTCAGCCGTGAGCTTACAGCTAGTCCTTCAAAACTACATCGGCAGTCTAAAGGAGCGAAATGAGCTCGACGCTCTGCTGCCAGAGCTGCTGATCGGGATGGGACACTCCGTTCTCAGTCGGCCCCAGGTCGGTGTACCGCAGGCGGGTGTTGACATCCTGTCAAGCTACACCGACCCCGAAGGAAATGAACAGCTCTACCTCTTCATCATCAAGTTCGGCGATATCCGTCGGGAGGATCTCTTCACCGGGCAGCAGGCTATTCAGCCGTCTACGCGCGAGGCATGCACCGACTTCGCGCGCAATCGCCTGAGCGAGGGCCAGCGATCACTGCCTAAGCACGTCGTGGTTGTCTCCAGTGGAGTCGTGAAACAAGAAGCAGCCACCGGTTTCGCGGGACTCGCCGACGAGGTCAACGCCCGGCCTGGTTTTACGTTCGATTTCTGGTGCATCGACCAGCTCACGCCGCTGATCGAAAAGCATGTCTTCGACGAGACATTGCTCTTGGGGCATGGCAAGTCCGATCTTCGTGCAGCATTGGCTGGGCTTGAGGACACCCAGGCGTCAGTTCAGCGCTTCATGCACTTCATCGAGAAGGTGTTGGCTACGCCTAGCAGCGAGGCGGCCGATAGCCAGGCCACAAAGCGACGGAAGTTCCTGCGTCGCTGTGCAGCGGCCGCGATGGGCCACGGTGTTCTGGTGGTCTGGGGTGGTACTGAGAGCAACCTTAAGCCCGCAGTCGTCGGAGGGGAGTACTTGGCACTTCGCATGTGGTCGAGCGCAGTCCACTTGGGGCTGATAGGCGACGCTGAGTTCCAAGGCCGTCTCAACGCGACGCTGGAACTTCATGTCCATGCGCTGACGGAATACTTCCACAAGACCCTCCCAGCTCTGAAGAATGCCCGGGCACTCGTGCGTCAGCGACCAAACCCAGTTTTCTATGCCGACGTCGTATTTGAAGAGCTAGGTCGTCTTGCGACGCTTCTGCTGCTCCTCCAGCGAATGGAGAGAGTTGAGGCCCGACGCCGCGTGGTGCTTGGGGACATTGTTGCGGTAATCAGTACCCACTCGATCGCTCTTAGGCCGTTACTGGACGGCCAAGGCATCGACTTGAGTCTCATCTTCGCTGCGTTGATGAAGGAATGCTCCGACGATAACGTGCGGGTAATCCTGCAGGGGGTGGCTCGGCAGTTTCAGCGTGCGGTGTTGGACAGCGAACTCCTACCAGTCGACACGGACCTGCTAGAGGACGCAATTGCGGTCCATTTCACCGGCAAGTCGGGCCAGCGTGACTTCTTCAAAACAACGACGCTTGCCCCGATGCTCGCAACCGTGGCTGCTGTACTGCAGGATGAACCGACGTTAGCCCTTTTGCGAGGCCTTGAGCCCCATCTGTCGGATGTCACCCTTGAGAGATGGTATTCCACCCGGGAGATTGAGACATTTACCGGGTCGGGCCACGGACTTGATTCGATCAGCGTCTCGCGTGTTCTAGCGGGTTTCGAGAGGGACACTGCTGCTGAGCTTCGGGCATCTCTGCGCGCCCCGGAGGGTGCCGGTGATTCCACTCAACTGGGGTGGCATGCGGAGCCATGGACCGCCCTCACGGCCTTGTCGGCGCGCCTGCATCGCCATCCCCTACCAACGTGGTACATCGCCTATTGCAGGGAAGGCAGTCGCATTAACTAGCCTAGTGGCTCGGTCAGCGGCCGTGACTACTAGCGATTCGCCTGAGGAGCTGCCATTTTCTGCAGGTCCGACCCGATTGAAAGGGAGTGATGTCTCCTTTTGGCCGGTAGCAGACATGGCAGCAAGGCGACAGCGCCGGCAGTTCGTCATGCCCAGTGCCGAGGTTGGTGATGGTTCATGCCGCCAGACTATTGAGGAGGTGGAGCGAGGCGTTTTGGCACACTATGGCCAAGGCATGGAGACCAATTCCCTGATATGCTCACCAGATGAGCGTCAAGCCCTCCCAAGAGACTCACTTTCGAATATCGGCGTGATCGCAACGATCACGCCCCCGTAGCTCAATTGGTAGAGCAGCGGATTTATATCCCGTCAGCGCCAGATAAGCGGCAAGTGCCGGTTCGATCCCGGCCGGGGGCACCATTCCGCCACTAACACGCTGACCGGCGGTCATAGAGCGGCAATGCCGGACCTGTTGTCGTCTAAGGGGCAGTGGGCACGTGGAACCAAGCGTTGCCTGGGGCTACCTGGCTCGTCAATGCCGCCACTGTCGGCACCTTCACTACCTCGCAGTGGCCGGCCATCTGTGGGATGAATGCGCCTGGGAACACCCGCAATCCACCAAACGCTGTTTGACTGCCGGATGGCGGCAATTCTCCTCGGTTGGCAACCTAGCCTAGGTGCCGCAGGCAGGATTGCTCAAAGATCCGCTCGAATTCGTTCGTTGAGACTGAGGGGTACCTAAATCGCACGGCAATGCGCATCGCAGTTAGGCAGATTACTGATGTCACTTCGCTGTCCACCTTTTTCAGCGCAACCCTACCGGCTCGTATGGCCTCGTACAGGCCGCCTGACCGGCTCTTGCCATCCAATCTAAGAAGCGCTTCCCTTATCGTTTGAGGAAGCGCAGCTTCAGCTTGCAAGTAATACTTAAATCTACATCGCCGGCCATAGTCCTCATAGGCGTCCCAAGAACTGCCGCCAAGATCGTCCATCATAGAAGTCGGCATGCCGATCCCTCTGGCTATGGCAGATATCTCTGGCACGTATCCATTGGTGAGCAGCCAAGCGCCATCCATTGCAATGCTGTTAATTGCCACCTCTAGCTCAGGTGCCCGAGCTTCGACTCGTAGCGATCTCTGACTACGCCAAGGCGCGAAGAGCGGCACGGCAGCTGCCTCGGACGGCCGCTCAAGGATGTCGACTACACCGACGCCACTGCACGCCGCTAGAATCATCAACCTCCTAAGCGTGAGCGGTTCGCCTCCGACTCGTCGGGATCCAATCTTGAAGGTCGCCTGTTGCGTGGCGGTGCCAGTGCGTTGCTGCGAGAGGCCTTCAAGGAACTCCAGCAGTACGTTGATGCCTACAGCCTCCCTTCCTTGAGTAGAGCAAAATGCGATGAGCTGTTCGCTCTGATGTTGCACCCAGGTGTCATACCGAGTCGCGGCCTCAAAGTTTGGCTGGACAGCAAGACTCGACCGACACCCATGACACTGGCGCCATCTGCATGGGTCCCAGCTCCTCCGCTGAACTGCATGGCAATAGGGACACCTCTCCAGAAGCCTACAACCATGGGTCGGGCAGACCCTACATCCCTCGAGTGTGAATACCAGCGGAAGATAGTGCTTTTGCGTGGAATCGCCAGCGCAAATTGGACACCAACGAATATGTTGAGGGCTGCAACCCTGGAATCCCTTGGAAGCGATCTCGTGCAGACAACGGAAGGTTCCCCTTTTCACTGAAGCCGCGTCCATCAGCACCGAAAGGCGATCCACTGCAACTGCTCCTGCGCACGACAGGCCGTCAAAAGTGGAAGGCCAGTAGTTTCCCTCCGATAGACCTAGGGCTCGATAGATCGATTTCGGGTGACACGCACTTCGCTGTAGTTGGCGTGACAACCAGGAGTGCAGCGACTCGACCATCATTGTATCGAGGCCAATGAGCTCGTCACATGGAAGAGGCCTCCAAGCCATCAGCGCCTCATCCCAACGCTAGCCCACGCGCTTTCGCGCGCATGAGTTCATTCTCAGCAGCAGGGGCGGAGATGCGTTGGAACCTTGATACGGACTCCCATATTTGGGCAATTGAGTCAGGATGCTGTATGCCCCCCCTCAGCGACTCAACTGTGATGCGCTGAGTCCCGTGCTTGCTTGCATCCTCAAGGAGTCGCCTGCATTGACCGATAATTCCGCCGGTTGAGTCATGGATCATCCTGATTTTGCGAAGCACCTGGGCACGGTCGGACTCATAGCCTTCCAGCATTTGGGCAAATACCGAGCAGAAGACGCGTAGCTCCTCATCCGATCCAGCCCCATACGGTGGAAGCCATATCTTTGTCATCCTTCTAGAAAGCTCCACCGATGAGTTCCATAGATCCGGCAGAGTTTCGACGCCTAGCAGCACAATCTTGGTCCCGGTCCTCTCTCCCCAAGACATGAGGTTCTGGAGATGCTGGGCGGGCTTCTTGTCGCGATGGTTCCTCAACAAAGCATTTGCGTGCTCAACCACAAGAACCTCGGTTCGACAAAGTCGGGCGAGGTCAGCGGCGCACGCCCATTCGCCAGCTTCAGTGTTGTTCCTTCCTGCTGCAAGGATGAGCGATGCTGAAAGGACTTCGGCAATCTTCCGAGCTGCCCACGCCGATTCGGAAGGCCCGAACTGCAACCAACTGATGTTTGGAAAGGAGATTTCTCTCCGGATTGAGATTACGAATCCGAGGGAATTGAAGTACGCCTTATCCGGCAACATTGCCATCACTCTTGCAACGGGTGTGACGTTATCCGGCCACATAGATGATGACCCATATAGATCACTACAGACGCGGCCGACTACAGTGCTCTTTCCTACGCCACCTAGCCCCACAAGGGCAACTATGTGTCCTGGATAGACCCTTTCAATAGCATGGCGAAGCTCGGAAGCAGCTGACTCACCCAGTGGATGCTTGAATGACTTCATCGTCTATAGCTCCCCATACTCATCGAGCGTAGGCATCTCCAAATCCGCGTAAGAAGCATTCTCGGAGCTCTCTCCTTCCGAAAGTGCGGACGGGACTGTCATGCCTGATTTCTCATTTGCTGATTGCTCTTCGTTACGTCTCATTGCGCTAAGCCGCTGCCGGGCGAGCTCTTCACGATGCAAACGGTGAATCGCCCTCAGTAGTGGATCGCGGCAGTATTTGGCGATCTGCTCGACAGGGTGTAGATCAAAAATCTGCGCCGCATCGCTCCTTAGGGCTTTGAACCACTGCGCGCCGACCTGCACCCACAGAAGAGACGGGTTGACGCAATCCGCACGGATGTCTGAAGGAGTCCTCGTGCGTAGGAGGTCCTGCATTCTTGAATTAAGGTAGACGCCGTTCGTAGTCCTCACGCCGAGCTGCTCGCTGGCGGTGAACTTAAGCTGCGGCAGCGACGTTGCGATGAGAAAATCATCGTTGTAGTCGCATGGCGATCCGCCGAGACCTAGGCTAGTGAGCCTTGTATCTCGATCCTGTCGGAATGAAATGCCATCTGAGCGATGGCTGTCAGGGAACTCTTCAAATAGATAGCGCTCAACTGCGTCCCATATCCATGGAAGCGCCAGCGCAGCAGTTCGCGCACTCTTGAACCGACCGTCGACTGCTCGACCCATTCGATCATTCAGTGTGTTTCCTTTCAACCAATGCGTGACATCGTTGTTGATATGGTTAATCAGATCCTCTGCTGGCTGATTGAACCTCGCCGCAGCAGTCGGGTTGATGCTGAGCGTGTATCGTCCCAAAGCAAACCCGCGATGCCAAGTCGACTCGTTCTCGGGGCCGCGGTCGCAGTGAACCACGGTAGGCAGCTCCCCATTGCGCTTCACATAGTCACGTAGGAGGATGGCAAGACCCTGTGCTCGAGCCGAGCCTAGGATGAATGCACATGCCAAGGGCATGCCATGTGAATCGCGAGCCACGTATACGGTTCCTCGATCAACCACCGAATGAGCGCCAAGATTCAGTAGCCCTTTCACATCCAGTGGGGTTGCATCTATATGAACTGTATGCTGGGCGAGTGCCGGTGGCTCGGTTCTATCGAATGGATGTGATCGTCGCGCTTGCTTCTGATAGGCGCGCAGCCCCCCAGATCTGAGTGCGCGTTGAGCTGGATCGGTTGCTTTGAACGCTGCGTAGAGCGTGGTCTTGGATACCTGCGTAAGCGATCGTAAGATGCTTTCGTTGAGGTAGGCAGTGTAAGCATGTCCTGGCTTTGGCCACTCGCCTTTACTCCATCGATCTGCGAACTCTGCCACTAGGTTCCTCTGCTCGAGTGACAACCTACTTATGGAGTTGCCACAGTTAGCAAAGTTGGGTACCAGATGGCTTAGCTCAGTTGTTCCACGGCCAGAGCGCAGTGACCGGTTCAGTTCCCGATAGTGTCGAGTCCATTGCTGGGTTCCGTCGCGCATTCTCTCAAGTGTGGTCAACCGCTTAACTGCTCGTTCCCGCGCCTTGCCGCTGCCCGAAAGGAATTCGTCGACCACGTTGGGGTCTTCGCGTGACGACGCCAGGCCATCCATCCAGTGGCGGTCAAGTATTTGCATGGCGGTCTGCTCAGTACCAAGAGGGAGGGTCTCGTCCTCAACACGGCAGCTGGTGAGCGGGGCGTAGAGCTGGCGAGACGCCAACAGATAAATTACATGCTGGATGGTGGCGGATGGCTTGGCTTTAAGGACCGAGGCGGTCGTGCATCTTGTTCCGGGAAGTGCGACAGACAGTAGTTCCTTGCAGATCTCGAGAAAACGCTCAGAGACTGGTGTATCAATTGCCCGGGTGAGCGTCAGAAGATTGGATCTGTATCTACTAGAGTGTTCAGGAGGTGCCCACACTTGGTGACTTAGGCCGCGCTCAATTGCCCAACTACGTGAAGGAACGTGGTGGTACGTGGAGCTTTCGAGCACCCAATCCGTGGCGCCGCCTTCGACTTTTCGCTGAAGCCACTCAAGGGTTTTGCATTCCTCAGCCTGGATTCTGTCCTTGTAGAAGACAAGCAGATCGAGGCTGGCGCTGGAGACATGCCGTCTTCCGCTGGCTGTGATCCTCTGAAACCCGGACGCGGGCACCTGTGTATAGAAGGAAACTATTGCAGGGTCTAGCTCGCACTCTAGCTGCCGAAGTCTTTCGACTGAATGGCTCTCCGAGACTATCGGGCGGCTGCTCTTGCTCGAGTTCGTCAATGAGACGACATTGCGTAGTGCGCCCTTCCCCACAATGCGTGAGGGCGAGCTCAAAATAGCGCGCTCGAGCTCATCCCGGACGTGGTGAGAAATTCCGGCCCGTTCATATACCTCTCGCCGCGCGGCGAGGTCATCCTCAACGGATCTGCTACTGCTCATAGGCCCGCCCTAGTCCCCTTTTTTGAGACTTGACATTTATTTCAGGACGAGCGAGGCTAACTGCGCGAGCCGGTCAAAGCGCGCAATCTAAGGCCCGAGAGCGTCCACTCTCGGGCTTTCTTTTTTTGCCCCACTCAGTTGGATGCTGCGTTCACACATTCTCCCGCGTTAGGTCTATCCAAGACCTTACGCCCGACAATGATCGCGTTCAAGTCACTGTTTTATAAACTTTTATTGTTATATGCGAACGGAGTTGAGCTTGACCGCAAACTCGTGTTCCCACAGTCGCTCGAAGCAGTGCGTGGTCACGTGGCGTGGAAAGTTCCACTACAGTCCAGATTCGCTCATCGTTGGGGCGATCGAGGCGTCCGTTCCATCGCATTGATCGCCCATGGAGGGCATGGCACGCACGAAGTTGAGACCTGCCAAGCCAATCGCAGAGCTTCAGCGTCGACTAGAGCGTGGTGGCGCCTCGCTCGAATTTTGGGATGTGCCTCAAAGTAGGCTTCCACCAGCGTCGCTGTCGCTCTGTCGTTGAGGACCTGCATTCCCAACTTCTCCGGAAGCGGCCCGCACGCGGCGGCTTGAGAGTCAGGCAGGTCGAAGCCCGCGATCACGTACCGCAGAAGCTGAAGGTCGTTGGCATAGTCCGCATAGATCATGGGCGCACATGCAGAGTTTAGGATCTCTCGTAGCCGCATGGTCATAGAGTGGTCCGACAAAGCCGTCGTACCCCTATCCAAGAGTGGATAGACCACGGTACGTACAAAATCAGTGGGATGTGGGGGCAGAAATTCTCTTTCGGCGTACACAAAATCTACGCCATTGTCAGCAACCAATGCGATGCTGACCAGTTCGGAACCCAGATTGTCAGCCCATTCGACATCAAGAAAGAAGCGCGTCATATGATTGCTCCGACGGCAAGATGCATGTTGCTGCGCGTGAAGTGCGCGGGCGCAAGCACCGGGCTGGACTTGACCCTGGAGGGAGTCCTGCTCCGGCGTGGGTAGGAGATGGCCGCTCGAACGACAGGGGCTGCTCCGTCACGCTCAGGTCGGTATTCGGCAGTCGCGTGCTAGCTGGCGCTTGGCGTGCATCTCCAGATCTTAGCAAGTCAAGTCATCGCGTTCTCCGTGGAGACAGGCCCAGACCCATCCCGCTAGTCCATTCACAATGGGCAGCCAGACTCAGGGGAAAATCTGAACTGGTGCGCCTCTGGGCTCGATCAAGCCGTTCAGCATAAATGTTATGGACCGCTGGCCAAACACTCAGCCGCAGCATCTTTGCTGAACGGCCACGGCGCCCCAATAGGACGTGCGCTTTCCGGAAACGGACACCAAAATTGGGGCGCTGCGGGTCAAGTTCGCTTTTCCGTCTAACGAAGACGTGGTCGCTGAGCGGTAGGATCGGTTCCCAAACGATCGCCGATAGTGCCTGTGATCGAATTGACGCATGGGCCCCTGTAACCTCGTCCGTCAGGCACCGCGAGCGTCTCCGATCAGGTTCCTGCCTACGTCGCACGCGGACACCTTACGTGCAGTCGATCGGGATGCGACCCTACCGGCGGCGTCCGGGCACGGCGAGAACGTGGGGTGCCCGCTCCTATTTGTCCAGGAAGGCAACCAATGCCGGAATGGTCTGCTGCGGCGCTTCTTCCATCAGCCAATGGCCGGAGCCTTTGACGATCACGCCTTCCACGTTGGTATCCACCAGCTTGGCCTGGTCGATCAGGAACTGGCCGCCGGCCTTTTCACCGGACAGCACCAGCATCGGCATGTGCACGGGGTCTTGGCGAAGCCCGCAAAGTCCTTGGCATCCTGCTCGAAGTTCTTGAAGTACTCAAAGCCCGCGCGCATGCCGCCGGGGCGTGCGTATTCGGACGCGTAGAACTGCCGATCGGCCTCGGGCACCGAGTGGGTGCGGTCGGCGGCGAAGTCGTTCCAGAAATGCTCGAAGTAGGTGCGCTCGCGGCCATCCACCAGCTTCAGCGGGGTTTCGCCGTAGAAGTGGAAGTGCCACAGATCGCGCAGCAGCCACACGTGGGTCCAGTCGCCCACGCCGGGCAGGAATGCATCCATCAACACGATGCTGTCCACTTCGTCCGGGTACTGGGCGGCGTAGGCGTAAGCCACCATCAGCCCGATGTCATGGCCGACGATCTTGACCTTGGGATAGCCCAGCGACTTCACCAGCGCATGGATGTCCTGCGCCAGCGTCTTCTTGTCATAGCCGCCCTCGGGCTTGGAGGACTGCCCGGCACCGCGCAGGTCGGGCGCGATGACCACATGGCGGCCGGCCAGCTGCGGCATCAACGGGCGCCACATGTGGCTGGTTTCGGCATAACCATGCAGCAGCACCACCGGCGATTCATCGCCCTGGCCGGCCTGCAGGTAATGCAGGGTGACGCCGTTGACGTTGGCGGTGTGGCTCTGGATGGCCGCGCTGCCGGCGGCCTGCGCGGTGGCATGCACGGCCAGCATCAGCACCAGTGCGGTGGCGGCGCGGCGGAACGAACGGGGAAACAGTTTCATGGCGATCTCCTGGAAAGGGGTGCGGCGTTACAGTTGGCTCATGCCACCGTCGGCGATGATTTCGGTGCCGACGATGTAGGCCGATTCGGGCGAGGACAGATGCAGCACGGTGGCGGCGATTTCTTCCGGGGTGCCGAAGCGGCCCAGCGGAATCTGGCTCTGGATCTGTGCGGCGGTGGCATCCAGCGCGGCGGCGTCCAGGCCGAGCTTGGTGTAGATCGGGGTGGCCACCGGGCCCGGGCTGAGCACGTTGACCCGCACGCCGCGCGGCAGCAGTTCGGCCGAGAGCGTCTTCGCCAGCGAAATCACCGCCGCCTTGCTTGCCGCATACACGGAGGTGTTGGGCATGCCGATGCGCGCGTTGATCGAGCCGTTGATGACCACCGACGCGCCCGGGTTGAGCAGCGGCAGCAGTGCCTGCAGCTGGAAGTAGGGGCCCTTGATGTTGGTGTTGAAGATCTGGTCCCACAGCGCTTCGTCCACGTCCGGGTAGGCGGCGAACCTGGCCGCGCCGGCGTTGACGAATACGGCGTCCAAGCGCACCTCGGCGGCGGCCAGGGTCTCGGCCAGGGTGCGGGCGGCGGCGATGTCGCCCGCATCGTTCACCAGCGCCAGGGCCGTGCTGCCCACCGCCGCTGCAGCCTGCTCCAGGGTGGCGGCATCGCGGCCGGTGATGACCACGCGGGCGCCTTCGGCGGCGAAGGCCTTGGCCGCGGCCAGGCCAATGCCGCTGCTGCCGCCGGTGACGAGGACGGTCTTGTTGCTGAAACGGTTCATGCTGATCTCCTTCGATGGTGGCGTTATGCCGTGAGCCCATACTGCGCGGGCGTTCTGCTGTTTCCGTGCCACAATCGCGACGAACTCGTTCGAAGGGATCGAACATGTTGTCTGCCGACGAACTGGCCCTGCTGGAAGCCATCCGCGAGAGCGGCAGCCTGTCGCGTGCTGCGGCCCGCTTGGGCAAGGCGCCGTCCACGGTCTCGCACGCCGCCCGCCAGCTGGAGGCGCGCTTCGATGCCCTGCTGTTCGACCGCCGCCGCTACCGCCTGCAGCTCACCCCGGCCGGCTACCTGCTGGCCCAGGAAGCGGCGCGGCTGATGCTGGACGTGTCCCGGCTTACCCGCCGGGTCAAACAGGTCGCCGGTGGCTGGGAAGACCGGCTGTGGATCGTCACCGACGAAATCCTGGAGTTCGACACGCTGCTGCCGGTCATCCAGGCCTTCGACGCGCTCGGTTCGGGCGTCACCCTGCGCATTACCCATGAAGTGCTCACCGGTACCTGGGACGCGCTTCGCGATGGGCGTGCGGACCTGGTGGTGGGCGCCACCAACGAACCGCCGGTCATCCCCGGCCTGCGCTGGTTCGAACTGGGGGTGATGGAGTGGGTATTCGCGGTGGCGCCGCACCACCCGCTGGCCAAGGCCGCCGAACCGGTGGATGCCTCACTGCTGCTGCAGCATCGCGCGGTGGTGGTGGCCGATACCTCCCGGAAAGTGGACGTGCGCGGCTACGGGGTACTCGGCGGCCAGCCGTCGCTGGCGGTGCCGAGCATGCATGCCAAGATCCGTGCGCAGTGCCAGGGGCTGGGCGTGGGCTGGTTGCCGCGCGAGCGGGTGGTCGGCCTGCTGGCACGCGGTGACCTGGTGGAAAAGCGCATGGCCGATCCGCGCGAACCCAACCTGCTGTACGTGGCCTGGCGCGGTGATCACCAGGGCCGTGCGCTGGATTGGTGGCTGGCGCAGCTCAAGCAGGAGCGGCTCGCGTCGCGGCTGGTGAAGGGCATCGAGGTCACTTGAGACGCTGCTCGATCCACTGCTTGAAGTCGCGCACCACGCCGTCGCGCCCCGCATCGTTGAGCAGGTCATGCGCGTGGTCCTTGTACAGCAGCAGGGTCTTGTCGGCAGAGCCGGCGTTGTCGTTGAACACCTGGCTGCCGGCCGGCACGGTGACCTTGTCGGCGGTGCCATGCGCGATCAGCACCGGCAGGCGCAGCGTGGGGAAGCCACGGCGCAGACGGTCGATACCCACCAGCATCTGCGCCACGGTCAGCGCGGTCTGCTTCTCGGTGGCGATGAGCGGATCGGCATTCAACGCGGCCACCACCTCGGGCAAACGTGAGAATTCCTTGTTGGGCAGCTTGAGCACGCGCAGCTTCGGGAACGGGCCACTCAGCCAGCGCACCAGCGCCAGCACCGGCGCCGGTGCGGGCACCTGGAAGGCGTAGCTTTCGCAGATCAGGCCTGCCAGCTCATCCTGGTGCGCCAACGTGTACGCCGAGGCGATCACGCCGCCGGCGCTGTGCCCGAGCAGGAATACCGGCAGGCCCGGCTCACGTGCACGCGCCACGTCCAGCAGCGATTGCACATCGGCCAGGTAATCGTCGAAGTGCTCCACATGGAAGCGCTCGCCGCTGGATTTGCCGCGCCCGCGCAGGTCCACCGCGTAGACCGCCAACCCCATCGCGATGAACTGCGCGGCGGCCCACTGGTAGTGCCCGCTGTGCGAGTTGAAGCCCGGCACGATCGCCAGCACTGCACGTACCGGCCCGCCCGGGTGCCAGCTGCGGATGAACAGCTCGCGCTCGCCGCCGCTGATGAATTCCTCGCTGCGCGAGGGTCCGGTGCCACGAACGTCGTCGGTCAGGTCATGCAGGCGGGTGGGGGGAACGGTGTTCATGGCGGTTCCTCGTCACGGAGGGAAGGACGACAGGCTCACATGCGGGTGCATGCGGGGCATCGGGCGTTCGGGCGCGCGTCGATGCCCCCACATGGGGGAGTTACGGATACCCCGGGCAGCGCCGGCCACGCCGGGCTTCCGGCGCTATGCTTCGCCCCAGCACGGCACCGCGCCGTGCACCCGGAGAACGCCATGCTCGACCGCCTGGCTGTGCTGGATGAGATCCTGGAGCGCCACGCGCAGGTGCTCCGCCGGGACTTCCATCCCTACCGCAACCACACCTACCGCGTGGCCAATTTCCACTGGTGCATGCTGCCGGGCACGGTGCACGATCTGTACGCGCTGTCGGTGGCCGTGGCGTTCCATGACCTTGGGATCTGGACTGCGGGCACCTTTGATTACCTGGCGCCTTCCGAAGCGCTGGCCAGGCAGTACCTGCTCGAGCAGGACCGGCCGGAACTGGTACCGGTGGTGGTGGCGATGATCAGCGAGCACCACCGGATCTCGCGCGTACCGCCGGACCAGGACCGCCGCATCGAGGCGTTCCGCCGCGCCGACTGGATCGATGTGTCGCTGGGGCTGCTCCGCTTCGACCTGCATCCGGATGACTTCACCCGCGTCGTACAGCGGTTCCCACGGCTGGGCTTCCACCTGCGCCTGGTGCAGTTCTCGCTGCGGCATGGGCTGCGCCATCCGCTGCGGCCGCTGCCGATGATGAAGCGCTAGTCGTCCAGCCGCACCAGTCCACGACGCAGGGCGATATGGATCGCTTCGGTACGGGTGCGTGCACCGATCTTCTCGAAGATGCGCGCCAGGTGTGACTTCACCGTTTCCGACGAGATGCCCAGGTCATTGGCAATGCGCTTGTTCTCCCATCCCTGCGCCAGCGCGGCCAGGATGGACTGCTCGCGCGCGGTCAGCGGCTCCTCGCCGATGTGCTGCGCGATCTCCTCGGAGATCTCCGCCGACAGGCAGCGCTTGCCCTGCGCCACGCGGTGCAGGGCATCCACCAGTTCACGGCGCAGCGAGCTCTTCAGCAGGTAGCCGCAGGCCCCCGCTGCCAGTGCATCGCGCGCATTGGCATCGCCCCGGTAGGTGGTCAGGATCACCACGCGAGCCTGCGGAAACTCCGCGCGCAGGCGGCGGGTCAGTTCGATCCCATCCACACCGGGCATCTGCAGGTCGACCAGTGCGATGTCCGGCAGCAACCGCCGGTACTGTTCGAAGCCGTGGTGTGCATCAGCGGCTTCGCCGACCAGCTCCAGCCCCGGTTCCCCCTCCAGCATGGATGCGATGCCCTGGCGGATCAGGGGATGGTCATCGATGGTCATCGATGGTCAGGGTCATGGCGGGGTCCCGGTAAGGAGTGCACCGTGCATCGTGGCGCTGCCCAACGCAAGCGCTTTCGTCAGCGCCGGAAGCTCCGCCAGCGTGGCAGCCGCACCGCTACCCGGGTGCCGCCGGTGGCCAGTGCCTGCACCGACAGCATCCCGCCGGCCGTGGTGATGCGCTCGAAGCGCACGCCATCGAAGCGGTAAAGGCCCTGTCGCGAACCCAGCCAGAGCAGGCCGTCAGGCGTCTGCGCAAGGGAGAATATCTGCGCCGGCGCGCCATCGTCGGCGGTCCAGCGGTCATGCCGAAGCTGCGAAAGCGCGCGATCGGGCGACAACGCATGGGCCGAAGGCAGCCCGGGTAGCGCAAGCACCAGACAGAACAACAGCCGCCAGCACGCAGCGCCAGCGTGCCGGTTCGTGACGTGCACAGGAGCAGGACGAACCGGAACCCAGGACATATGCGGCAGGCCAATGGGAGTGTGGCGGGTCGCGGCCACCCCGACAGGGCAGCACGCGATGCTGGCGGAGTATGCCACGCGCCCGGCAGCACCGATTCAACGATGCAGCGTGCCCTTGATGCGCGCGTCCTCGCCGTTGACGCTTACCTTGCGGATGCCTTCCGGCAGCGCCGATACCACATCACTGCCTGACACGGCATAGCATTTCACTGGCTATCGCTACGTACTCGGAAAGGGGTCTCATGCCCATCGCTGCCCTTCGTGACTCAACGTGAGGCGCATCTTCAACTTCGTCGGGAAGCCAGGCAGTCCCAAAGCATCCCCCTTGGGTGCCGAATCGCTGAGGGATGTGCGTTCGGTCCCAGAGATAGGCGAACTGCTCGGGATCAACTTCCTTCATCTCAACCAAGGGTTGCATCAACTCCAGGGCTCGGCGCTGGAACCGCGGATTTCGATCAGCATGAAGGGCCAGTAATGCGGCAGCATCGGCTGCTTTCTTGCCGACCGCAGAGATGCGCGGCCAACCCATCGACTTCATGATTTCATTGAGCCGATGGGTGTTCTGTGCGTCAACGCTGAGCACTTCATTCACATCGACCTGTTGTGCGCTCCGCACCTCCTGGTCCCTCAACTCCATCGCCACCAATTCTTCAGCAATTCGACTTTCATCGGAAGGTGCGGCCTGGGCGACTGTACGTCCACCAAAAAACAAGATGCAGAAAGCAAGCAACACATACTTGATGACCTGTCCCAGCACACAGCCTCCTTGCCATCTGATTGCGCGATCAATTCGCCGGTGATCCGACTATAGATTGGACGGGGCACTCCAGGAATTTCGGCGCTTGGACGAAACCCAGCCACGCAGGGTGTGGCTCTACTTGCAGGATCGAGCCTAACACTGTTAGATTCGCCCCCTAACAATGTTAGGTAGAAGCCCCCAGTGCGTCAGCCCATCGCCCGGGACAACATCGTCGGTGCCGCCTTCAAGATCCTCGACGAGGCCGGCATGGAGGGCGTGACCCTGCGCAAGGTGGCCTGCACGCTGGGCATCCGGGCGCCGTCGCTGTACTGGCACTTCAAGAGTAAGCAGGCGCTGGTCGATGCCATGGCCGACGCCATGATCGTGGACGTGGCCCGCCACATCCCCGACGGCCAGCCCTGGCGGCAGACCCTGCTGCAGATCGCCCGCGAGTTCCGGGTTGCGTTCAAGGCCCGCCGCGACGGTGCGCGGGTCTACGCCGGCACCTTCCTGGCCACCGAGAACGTGCTGCGGGTGGGCGAGGCCAGCATCGCCGCGCTGGTTGGCGCCGGTGCGTCGGTGCGGTTCGCCGCGACCGCCTCGATGGATCTGGTGTATTACGCGATGGGCTTTGTGATCGAAGAACAGTCCTGGCCCGGTGACGGCAGCATGGAAGCGCTGGGCGAGGCCTTCATGGCCCTGGCCGAAGCGCGTTTCCCGCACTGCTGGGACGCCCGCGAGGTCTGGAGCGAAGTTGATTTCGACACGCGCTTCGAACAAGGCCTCGGCCTGATGCTGGACGGCATCGAACTGCGCCTTGCGCGCGCCGCTTGACCCCCTTTCCCCTGTTCCCGCTGTTCCGACACGGAAGCTCACTGATGCGCGCCTCACTTTTCCGCTGCACCTCCCTCCTGCTGGTGGCCACGCTGCTGGCCGCCTGCGGCAATAAAGACGACAAGGCAGCCGCCGATGCGGCCGCCGCCTCGGCATTGCCGGTCTCGCTGGCCACCGCCCAGCAGCAGCCCATGGCGCGCACCGTGCTGGTGTCCGGCCCGGTCACCGCGTACGAGGAAATGCAGCTCGGCGTGGAAATCAGCGGCCAGCGCGTGATCGCACTGCCGGTGGACGTGGGCCAGTGGGTCAAGCAGGGACAGGTGCTGCTGCAGCTGGACCACCGCACCCTGGACAGCGAACTGGCGCAGGCCGATGCCTCGCTGAAGCAGGCGCAGGCCTCGCAGGAACTGGCGCGCCTGAACTACGAGCGCAGCGCCAAGCTGGCCGCCCAGCAGCTGATCAGCGAAAGCAGCCTGGACGAGCTGCGCGCTTCGCGGATCAACGCCGAAGCGCAGACCGCCACCGCCCGCGCCGCGCGCGACGCGGCCAGGCTGCGCCGCGACTTCGCCGACCTGCGCGCGCCGGCGGACGGCCTGATCTCCAAGCGCCTGGTGCAGCCCGGCCAGGTGGTCTCGGCCGGTACCGAACTGCTGCGCCTGATCCGTGATGGCCGCCTGGAATGGCGCGCCGAACTGCCCGAAGACCAGCTCACCGGCGTGGCCGTGGGCAACACCGTGGAACTGCCCTACGCCGACGCGGTGGTCAGCGGCCGCATCCGGGCGGTCACCCCGGGCGTGGACGCACAGACCCGCACCGGTACGATCTTCGCCGACCTGCCCGAACCGGGCACGCTCAAGCCGGGCGTTTACGTGGAAGGGCGCATCGTCACCGGCGAAGGCCAGGCGCTGACCATTCCCACCGCCGCCATCGTGCAGCGCGACGGCCACAGCTACGTGTTCACCGTGAACGACAAGCAGCAGGCCGCGCGCCTGCGCGTGCGCACCGGCCAGGCCGTGCAGGGCCGCACCGCGATCCTGGAAGGGCTGAAGGTGGGCGACCGCGTGGTGGTGGATGGCGCCGGCTTCCTGGGTGAAGGCGACCGCGTGCGCGTGGTGGCCGATGCCAAGGCGAGCGCCAAATGAATATTTCCGCCTGGGCGATCAAGCGCCCGTTGCCGGCACTGCTGATCTTCTTCGTGCTGTGCGTGGCCGGCCTGTGGGGCTTCTACCAGCTGCCCGTGGCGCGCTTCCCCGACATCGCATTCCCGATGACGACCGTCACCGTGACCCAGCCGGGCGCTTCGCCCAGCCAGCTGGAGGCCGAGGTCACCCGCAAGGTCGAGGACTCGGTCGCCACGGTCAACAACGTCAAGCGCGTGATCTCCTCGGTCAGCGAGGGCGTCAGCACCACCACCATTGAATTCCAGCTCGAAGCCGACCTGGCCACCGCGCTGGACGATACCCGCGACGCGGTCACCCGCATCCGTACCGACCTGCCGCAGGACATCCAGGAGCCGGTGATCTCCAAGGTGGATATCGGCGGCTCGCTGATGACCTACGCGCTGGTCGCCCCGCACATGACGCCCGACGAGGCCAGCTGGTTCGTCGACCGCGATGTGTCGCGCGCGATGTACGGCGTGCCCGGCGTGGCCCGGGTCACCCGCGTGGGTGGCGTGCAGCGCCAGGTGCGCGTGGACCTGGACCCGAACGCGTTGATCGCGATGGGCATCACCGCCGGTGATGTGTCCCAGCAGCTGGCCCGCATCCAGGTGGAACGTGCCGGTGGCAAGGCCGAGATCGAAGGCGCGCAGCAGACCATCCGCACGCTCGGCACCGTGGGTGACGCGCAGGCACTGCGCGACTACTCCATCGCGTTGCCCGATGGCCGCGCCGTGCGTCTGTCCACCCTGGCCAACGTCACCGATGCTGCCGCCGACCCGACCGAGGCCGCCTTGCTGGACGGCAAGCAGGTAGTGGCGTTCTCGATGTCGCGCACGCGTGGCTCCAGCGAAGTGAAGGTCGAAGCCGGCGTGCACACCGCGCTGGACCAGCTGAAGGCCAGCCACCCGGGCATCGATTTCCGCCTGGTCACCACCGCCATCGATGAAACCCACCGCTCCTACGACTCGTCCATGACGATGCTCTGGGAAGGCGCGCTGCTGGCGCTGCTGGTGGTGTGGCTGTTCCTGCGCGACTGGCGCGCCACCTGGGTATCGGCGTTGGCGCTGCCGCTGTCGATCATCCCCACCTTCGCGGTGATGTACTTCTTCGGCTTCACGCTCAACATCATCACCCTGCTGGCGCTGTCGGTGGTGGTCGGCATCCTGGTGGATGACGCGATCGTGGAAATCGAAAACATCGTGCGCCACCTGCGCATGGGCAAGCCGCCGCTGGAAGCGGCGCGCGAAGCGGCCGGTGAGATCGGCAACGCGGTGATCGCCACCTCGCTGACCCTGGCGGCGGTGTTCGTGCCGGTGGCATTCATGCCCGGCATCGCCGGCAAGTTCTTCCGCGAATTCGGCTGGACCGCCGCCACCGCAGTGTTGTTCTCGCTGCTGGTGGCGCGCCTGCTCACCCCGATGATGGCCGCCTACCTGCTCAAGCCGCATGGCGAAGAGAAGCCCGAATCGAAACTGATGACCTGGTACCTGGGCTGGGTGGACGCCGCGCTGCGCTACCGCGGCCGGACCCTGTGGATCGCCACCGGCCTGTTCGTGGCCTCGCTGGCGCTGGTGCCGTTCATCCCGGCTACCTTCATTCCGCAGTCGGACCTGGGCCGCAGCAACCTCAACCTGGAACTGCCGCCGGGCACCCGCCTGCAGGAAACCGTGGCGGTGGCCGAGCATGCGCGCGCGCTGCTCAAGGACATGCCTGAGCTGAAACAGGTGTACACCGCCGTGGGTGCGGTGCTCGACCTGGGCGACCCCAGCGCCACCGGCGTGGGCGAAGTGCGCAAGGCCACGCTGGTGCTGGACTGGGGCGTGGCCGACGACCGTGACCGCGACCAGCGTGCGCTGGAACGCGACGCCCGCCAGCGCCTGGCGGACCTGCCCGGCGTGCGCGTGAGCTATGTCAGCTCCGAGCCGGGCAACCTGTTGCAGCTGGTGCTCTCCGGCGATGACCCGCAGCGCCTGCAGGAAGCGTCCACCGCACTGGAACGCGACCTGCGCGGCATCCAGGGCCTGGGCAGCGTGACCTCCACCGCCTCGCTGCTGCGCCCGGAACTGCAGATCGTGCCCAACGCCGCACGCGCCGCAGACCTCGGCGTGGCCACCCAGGACATCGCCGAAGCGGCGCGCATCGCCACTGCAGGCGATTACGAGCAGCGCCTGGCCAAGCTCAACCTGCCTGATCGCCAGGTGCCGATCCGCGTCGGCTTCGCCGAAGCCACGCTGGCCAACCCGGCGCTGATCGGGCAGCTGCGCGTGCCCGGCCGCGACGGCCCGGTGCCGTTGGCCGCCGTCGCCGAGATCCGCCAGGGCAGTGGCCCGTCGCAGATCTCGCGCTACCAGCGTCAACGCAACGTGACCCTCACCGCCGAACTCAACGGCCGCCCGCTGGGCGATGTAATGACCGAAGTGCAGGCGTTGCCCAGCGTCAAGCAGCTGCCCCCCGGCGTGACCTTCCTCAACACCGGCGACGCCGAAGTGTTCGTGGAGCTGTTCATCGGCTTCATGCTGGCGATGGCCGCCGGCCTGATCTGCATCTACATGGTGCTGTTGCTGTTGTTCAACCACGCGTTGATGCCGGTCACCATCCTGGCGGCGGTGCCGCTGTGTGCCGGCGGTGCCTTCGGTGCGCTGCTGATCACCCAGAACATGCTGTCGCTGCCGGCGTTGATCGGATTGCTGATGCTGATCGGCATCGCCACCAAGAACTCCATCCTGCTGGTGGATTACGCGGTGATGGCCGAAGACGAGCAGGGCATGAGCCAGCACGATGCGTTGATCGATGCGTGCCGCAAGCGTGCACAGCCGATCATCATGACCACCCTGGCAATGGGCGCCGGCATGATGCCGATCGCACTCGGCTTCGCCGGTGATTCCAGCTTCCGCGCACCGATGGCGATTGCCGTGATCGGCGGCCTGATCACCTCCACGCTGCTCAGCCTGATCGTGATCCCGGCGGCATTCACCGTGATGGATGACCTCGGCGAATGGATGTCGCGGAAGTTCCGCCACCGCTCCACGCACGGCGCGCATTGAGGGAATGACACGTGCGCGCGACGGTACGTCCGTCGCGCGCATGTCATGGGCACGTAACCCCAGCTGCCAATACTGCCGGCCGACCCCACTGCCGCGCCCATGACCGATGTCCACTGCTGGCCGTTATCCCCGCGTCTCGCTGCTCGCCCTGTTGCTGTCTGCTTCCGTACAGGCCATCGCCGCCGAACCGGCACCCGCTGATGACGCGCGCACGCTGGACCAGGTACAGGTCATCGGGCAGGCCACCAGCTTCGCCAAGACCACTGTCAGCCAGGAAACCCTGAAGCGCCAGCAGATCCTGGGCAGCGTCAACAACGCGCTCAATGAACTGCCCGGCGTGGTGGTGAGCGAAGCCGATGCCACCGGCTCCTCGGTCTGGGGTACCCAGATCAGCATGCGCGGCTTCGTGACCAACCGCGACACGCAGCAGATCGGCACCACCATCGATGGCCTGCCCAACGGTGGCTCGGGCTACGGCGGCGGTTCACTGGCCAACCGCTACATCGACACGCTGGACCTGGAGACCATCGAAGTCAGCCAGGGCACGGCGGATATCTCCTCGCGCTCCAACGAAGCGCTGGGCGGCACGCTGAACTTCCTCACCAGCGACCCGCTGCAGGACGCGCGCCTGCGCATGGTCGCCGGTGGCGGCGACAATGACGCGCGCAAGTACGACGTGCGCTATGACACCGGCGTGCTCGGTGGCAACACCCGCGCGTGGATCAGCGCCTCGTCGGCCCGCGTCAACGACTGGATCGACGGCAGCGGCCACGTCAGCAACGATCACCTGGCCGCCAAGTTCATCACCGAGCTCGACCGCTGGACGCTGAGCGGCTACGCCTCGTACAACGATGCCGACGAACCCGAGTACACCAGCGTCACCCCGGAAGCCTTTGCCACCAACCCGGACCGCGACGGCCTCACCGGCACGCTCACCGGCATTCCGTACCTGGACCAGAACTTCCGGTCCGGCTCGCGGGCGCTGCGCGAGAACACCTTTGGCTACCTGCGCGGCGCGTTCGACAGCGGCAACGGCTTCAAGCTGTCGCTCACCGGCTACGCGCACAAGATGGAAGGCCGCGGCGACTGGCTGCCGCCCTACTTGGTGCAGGCGCGCAATGACGGCGCAGGCGCGCCGGAATCGGAATACCTCGGCGGCAGCACCGTGTATGGCGGCAGCGCGCTGGGCCAGTTCTACTTCGTCAATCCCGATGGCAGCGCCGCGCAGATGCGCGCCGGCTGCGTGCCGCGCGCCGGTTTCAGCGCCGAGTACGACCCCAACTGCTACGCACCGGGCGTGCAGGGCGTGCAGTCCTACCGCCATTCGCACTACGACAACGACCGCGCCGGCTTCACCGCCGACGTGGAATGGAAGCAGACCCTGGGCACGGTCGACAACACCGTGCGTGCCGGTGTGTGGCTGGAGCAGTTCGACCGCAGCGTGCGCCGCGACTGGCACCGCCTGCTCAACGTCGGCACCGACATCAGCTTCGACCACCAGCCGTACTGGGTGCAGTTCGAAGACCGCTACAAGACCGACGAGCAGATGTACTACGTGGAGGACGTGGCGCGCTTCGGGTCGTTCAGCGCACGCGTGGGCGTCAAGCAGTTCTTCGTCGACCAGAAGCGCAACCGCGTGATCGGCAGCGCCGAGAACGTGCGCTCGGATTCGAAGTCCGACCCGCTGATCTCCGCCGGCGGCACCTGGACCCTGCCGGTGGAAGGGCTCGAACTGTTCGGCGGCTTCTCGCAGAACTTCGCTGCCATTCCTTCCGGCGTGCTCGGTGAAACCGACGCGCAGCGCTTCTCGCGGGTGGAACCGGAAACCGCCGACAACATCGAGCTGGGCCTGCGCGTAAGCCGCTGGCCCTTGACCGGCTCGCTGACCCTGTACAACATCAAGTTCGACAACCGCATCGTCTACCTGCCCGCGCGGCTGGCCGACGGCATCGATTACCTGGACGAGACCGATGGCGTCTACGAAAACTTTGGTGGCGTGGAAAGCACCGGCCTGGAAGCAGCGCTCGGCTATGGCTGGGACAACGGCTGGCGCATCAACGGTGCCTACACCTACAACCGCTCCAAGTACCTGGGCAGCGGCAACGTGGCGCGCGACACCGAACTGGGCATCGTCGACGGTGCGCAGGTGATCGGCCAGCCCAAGCACGTGCTGGTGGTCTCGGCCGACTGGCAGGGTGACAGCTGGAACTTCGGCCTGTCCGGGCGTTACCTGGGTGAGCGCTACCTGGATGCGGCCAACGACAACCGCCTGCCCTCGGCCACGGTGTTCAACGCCAACATCGGCTTCGACCTGCAGAGCCTGTCGCCGAAGCTGAAGGGCGTGGGCGCCAGCCTCGTGGTCAGCAACCTCACCGACCGCCGTTACCTGGCTGGCGTGGACGGCAGCGACTCGGCCTTCATCGGTGCGCCGCGCACCGTGGGCTTCTCGGTCCGGGTCGACCTGTGAGCCCGGCGCGCCCGCCCTTGCCCGACAGCAGCCGGCGACGGCTGCTGCAGGCGGGGCTGGCCGCAGGCATCGGCGCGCTGATGCCCAGCATCACGCGTGCGGCGGCGATCGCGCCGCATGCGCGGAGCCGCAGCCTCGAGGATGTGCAGCACATCGTGGTGTTCATGCAGGAGAACCGCTCCTTCGACCACTATTTCGGCACGCTGCCCGGCGTGCGCGGCTTCGGCGACCGCTTCGTGGTGCCGGCCGCGCCGCTGGCCGCCGGGCAGCCACGCCGCAACATCTGGTTGCAGCCGAACGCAGCCGGCACCCACGGCATCGCCCCGTTCCCGCTGGATACCGCCGCGCACTTCGGTTACATGCGCGTGGAAGGCACCCCGCACACCTGGCCCGATGCGCAGCGTGCGTGGGACCACGGGCGCATGGCGCACTGGCCGGCGGCCAAGCAGGACCACGCGATGGGCTACTACCGCCGCGATGACATGCCGTTCCAGTTCGCGCTGGCCGAAGCCTTTACCGTGTGCGATGCCTACCACTGCGCGATGCAGGCCGGCACCAATCCGAACCGGCTGTTCCTGTGGACCGGCCACAACGATCCGCACGCACGCGGCGGCGGCCCGGCCGTGGCCAACTCGCACGACAACTTCCCGGAACTGGGCGGCAACCCCGATTCCTACACGTGGACCACCTACGTCGAGCGCCTGCAACGAGCCGGCATCGACTGGCGGATCTACCAGGACATGGCCGACAACTTCACCGACAACCCGCTGGCCGGCTTCGAGCCGTTCCGCCAGGCGTGGCGCGGCGCGCCCGGGCATGACGCGGCGCTGCGCGAGCGCGGGGTCAGCACCCGTGGCCTGGCGCAGCTGCGCGAGGACGTGCTGAAAGGGCAGCTGCCGCAGGTGAGTTTCATCATTGCCGATGCCGCCGGCAGCGAACATCCCGGACCGTCCAGCCCCGCCCAGGGCGCGGCCTATACCGCGCGCGTGCTGGATGCGCTGACGGCGGACCCGGAGGTCTGGAGCCGCACCGCGCTGCTGTTGATGTTCGACGAGAACGATGGCTTCTTCGACCACATGCCGCCGCCTGCGCCGCCGTCGCGTGATCCCGCCGCCACAGGGGGTTGGGCAGGCGCTTCCGCCGTGTCCACCGAGGGCGAATACCACCTGCAGCCGTCGCCAGGCAACGAAAAGGCAGACCCGCTCGACCTGCGTGGCCGCCCCTATGGGCTGGGCCCACGCGTGCCGCTGTACGTGATTTCGCCGTGGAGCCGCGGCGGCTGGGTCGATTCGCAGGTGTACGACCACACCTCGGTGATCCGCCTGATCGAGCGCCGCTTCGGCGTGGCCGCACCCGAACTGTCGCCGTGGCGCCGCGCGGTGTGCGGCGACCTGACCGGTGCCTTCGATTTCACCGCATCCGATACGCGGCCCTTCGTTGCGTCGCTGCCGGCAACCGCTGCCGTTGCCGCGCGCGCAGCGGCCCTGCCCGGGCGCACGATGCCGGCGCTGCCGGCAGACCTTGAACCGGCGAAGCAGGAACCGGGTGTGCGCCCGGCGCGCGCGTTGCCCTACCGCCCGCAGGCGGAGATCGCGCTGGATGCGGACAACACCAAGGTGCAGCTGACCCTGGGGTCCGAAGGCGCCGCCGCGGTACTGCATGTCTACGACCGGCTACGGCTGGAGGCGGTTCCGCGCCGCTACACCGTAGCGCCCGGTGCGCCGCTGCACGATCACTGGCCGATACACGCAGGGGAAGGCTACGACCTGTGGCTGCTGGGCCCGAACGGCTTCCACCGGCAGTTCCGTGGCGAGGCCGCTGCCGCTGCACCGGTGCAGGCGTCCGTGCGCGGGGAGGGCGGGCAGCTGACGCTTCAGCTGCACAACACCGCGGCCACCGCGCAGGCGGTCAGCGTACGCGCCGCCGTCTACGCGGGCCGCATGCCGGAACGCGAGCTGCAGCTGGTGCCGGGGCAGGCCCTGGAGATCCGCTGGAACGCCGCTCCCACCGCCGGCTGGTACGACCTGGAGGTCCAGCAGCCCGGCGTGATGCAGCGCCTGGCCGGGCGCATCGAAGATGGCCGGCCGGGCAGCACCGACCCGGCGCTGGGCACCGGGGCAATGCGCTTCCTGCTCGACTGACGTCTTACGCGCCGGCGGTGGCGGCGCGTTCGATCAGCTTCCAGCCGTTGCCGGACGGATCGCGGAAGCCGGCATCCACCGTGCCGTAGCGCGCCACCGGTTCCTGCATGAATTCCACGCCGGCCGCGCTCAGCCGTTCATAGGTCGCCTGGCAGTCGGCCACGGTCAGTACCAGCGGCGGCATCGCGCCCTTGGCCACCAGCGCATTGAGCGCCTGGGCGGTGGCCGCGTCGTGTACCGGCGGGCCGGGCCGGAACAGGCCCAGCTGGAAGCCGGGCTGGTCCGGGTGCTGCACCGTGAGCCAGCGGTAATCGCCATTGCCGGCATCGGTGTGCACCACGAAGCCCAGCTTGCCGACGTAAAACGCGAGTGCTTCTTCCTGGTCGCGCACATACAGGCCGACCGTTTCAATACCTTGGTTCATGGGACCTCCGTTGTTGGTGGGTCCTTTTTACCGGTCCCGCCGCCCAGCCGCTTCTCCGAAACTGAGGTCTTGAGATCGGGCCGGCTGGCGGCGCGCGCGATGCATTCCGGGGCCTGCGCGGCGGTGCCCGCGGCAAGGCTGGCGCGCAGCTCGCCCGGGCTCTGCCCGGTGATGTCGCGGAAGATCCGCCCGAACGTGCCCAGGCTGTTCCAGCCGGTCTGCAGCGCGATCTCGGTGATCGGCAGGTCGGTGTCGCGGCACAGCGCCACCGCGCGTTCAATGCGCCGCGTAAGCAGGTAGCGGTGCGGCGGCAGCCCGAACGCCTGGCGGAACTGCCGCGCGAAGTAGGCCTCCGATACCGCGCTGACCTGCGCCAGCCGCGCCACCGGCCACGCCTCGTGCGGGGCGCGGTCCATGTGGTCCCTGGCCCGCAGCAGCCGGCGCAGCAGTTCGGGGGTCTGGTTCATCCACGCAAGCCTAGCGCGGTTTCAGTGCCGCCCCGGCATGGCCCGCCGCCGACCAGGCGCGCAGGCCCATCACGGCCAGGCCGACGAACACCAGGTACAGCCCGGCGGTGATATCCAGCGATTTGGCCAGGTACATGCCCACGTAGACCACGTCCACCACGATCCACAGCCACCAGGTGGCCACGTGGCGGCGTGCCTGCCACCACTGCGCCACCAGGCTCAGCGCGGCCAGCATGGCATCCAGCCACGGCAGCGCGGCATCGGTCCAGGTATGCATGGCCGCACCCAGCGCGATGCCGAACACGATGCCCACGGCCAGGTCGCGCAGCAGCTGCCGGCGTGGCAGCGGCACGATCACGATCGCGCCATCCTGCTCGGCATGCCGGTGCCAGCTCAGCCAGCCGTACAGCAGGAAACCACCGAAGGCGACCTGCAGCAGGGTGTCCGAATACAGCCGCGCTTCGATGAACACCACCGCATACAGGCCCACCGCCAGCAGCCCCACCGGCCACGCCAGCACGCGGCGCTGGGCCATCAGCCACACGCCCAGCAGGCTGGCGGCGACGGCGCTCCATTCGAGCATGAGCGCGCTCACAGCCCGAAGGTGACCGACAGCCGCGCCTGGCGCGGTGCACCGGCGAACAGGTAGTAGTCGCCGTAGCTGCTGCCGGTATCACGCCAGTAGAAGCGGTCGAACACGTTGTCCACCGACAGCGTCCAGGTCACCGGGTGCTCGCGCAGCGCGTGCTGGAAGCGCAGGCCGGCATCGAACACCGAATACGAGGGCGCCTTGACGCTGCCATCCACCGTCGCCGCATTGGACGAGGCATAGCGCCAGCCACCGCTCACCGCCAGGCCGGACACGAACGGCAGGGCATAGTCCACGTGCACGGCCGCACGCACCTTGGGCACGTTGACCAGCTGCTGGCCGTCGTAGAACGCGGTGCCGGCATCGCGCGCGCGTGCCTGCAGCACGCTGGCGCTGGCGGTCAGCCCCAGCCGTTCGGTGACCTGGCCATTGGCGGTCAGCTCCAGCCCGGTGTGGGCCTGGGTGCCTTCCTGCACGAAGGTGAAGCCGGCATCGCTGGCATCGGGCTTGGCGTACTGGAACGGCTGGGTGGTGCGGAACACTGCCGCGCCCAGCATCAGGCCGTCGGTGGCGGCGTACTTGACGCCCAGCTCGCGCTGGCGCGACTGCATGGCCGGCAGGAAGGTGCTGCCGTTGGAGGTCCAGAACGGCGCTTCCTGGCCCAGCGACAGGCCTTCCACGTAACTGGCGTACACGTTCAGCTGCTCCGTGGCCTGCCACACCAGCGCGGTCTGCGGCAGGAACTGCGACAGGCGGCTGTGCCGTTCCGGGGTACCGCGCTTGTCGTACGCGCGCTCATCCAGGCGCACGTAGCGGCCGCCGGCCAGCCACTGCCAGTCATCGCCGACGTGCATGCGGTCCAGCGCGAACACCGCGCGCTGCCAGCTGTCCAGGCGCCGCGCGGACGGGCCCGGCTGCAGCGGCGAGGGATCGAACACCGGCACCTGCACGTCGCCGATGTTGGCCGTGCCCACGTACTCGTTGACGTTCTGGCGCTTGTCCACGGTGCGGTGGAACGCGCTCAGCCCCACCGACAGTTCGTGTTCCACCGCGCCGGTGGTGAAGCGGCCGCGCAGTTCGCCGCGTGCCTCGTCATTGCGGCGCACATCGTCGGGGCTGCGGTAATCGTAGATGTCGTAGTCGCCGTTGGGTGCGAAGTAGTTGCCCGGCACGCTGCCATCGGCACAGCCAGCAGCGTAGTAGCAGCCGTACGCAAAGGCGACGTTGTCCTGGATCACCGAGCGGCTGTGGCCCACCGACACCCGCGACTGCCAGGCCGGGCTGAAGTCGTAGGTGTGCAGCGCGGTGAGGTTGGTGCTGTCGATCCCCACCGGCTGCTGCCACGGCTGGTGGCCCAGCATGCGGCTGCGGTCCACGCCGCGCGGCAGTTCGCTGCCGCCCAGCAGCTGGTAACCGGACGCCGAGCGCTGCGCGCTGGTCTGGTAGTTGGCATCCACTTCCAGCTTGCCGCGTTCGCCCATCAGCCAGTCGGCGGCCAGCGAATAGAAATTGCGGCGGCCATCGGCATGCTCGATGTAGGACGAGGTGTCATCCCAGGCGGCGTTGAAGCGCAGCCCGAAGCGCGGGGTCAGCCAGCCGCCCAGGTCCACCGCCGCATAGCGCGAGCCTTCCGAATCGGTGGCCAGGGTGACGTTGCGCACATCCGCGGGACGCTTGCCGACGTAGTTGATGATCCCGCCCGGCGCCATCACGCCAGCGGCCAGACCGGCTTCGCCCTTGAGGATTTCCACCTGCTGCACGTTCTCCAGCGCCAGCCGCTGTTCGCCGGCGATGGCCAGCCCGTTGAAGCGGTAGCCGGTGGCCGGGTCCAGTGAGAAGCCGCGGATGGCGATGTTCTGGTAGTAGCCCACCGGTGCGTAGCTGTCGCCCAGCGAGGCGTCGTGCCGGGCCAGCTCGGACAGGGTGCGCACCTGCAGGCGGTCCAGGAAGGCGCTGTCGAGCACGTTGACCGAGGCCGGGGTGTTCTTCCAGTCGGCGCTGCCGAAGCTGCTCGACGGTGCCAGTGGCGCGGCGGGCTTGCGCGCCTGCACGCGGATGCCGGCCAGGTCGGTGGGCGAGCGCTCGCCTGCGGCGGTGTCGGCGTCACTGGCGTACAGCGGCAGGGCGGCGCAGAGGGCGGCGGTCAACAGCGTGAGGCGGTAGCAGCGGTTCATTCGATTCGTCATCAGCCAGAGGAGACGAAGCGACGGCGCGCAGGCGCACCGGCCCGCAATGGGGGGTGCGCTCGCTGCTCAAGCTCCCTACGCCGGTGCAAACCGGATCAGGTTCCAAGGGACTCTCTCAGCCTGGCAACGCCAGGCACCCCCGCTTCAGTGGCCATTTTCACACCAATCGGCCGCCGTGGCGACCCCGGCGGCTCAGGCAGCGGCGTGCAGCGCGTCCAGCAGGGTCCGGCCGGGGCGGCTGGCGAACCAGTCGGCATGGCCCAGCAGGAACGTGTGGTAGGCCACGTCGGCGTTCGCCGGGGAGCCGGTAACCCCTTGGAAGTACTCCACTTCCGAGAGGGCGAAGTCCAGGTGCACCACCGGCAGCAGGTCGGCCAGCAGGTGTACCTGGGCGGCCGCCAGCGGGCGTACCTGGCGGTAGCCGGCCAGCAGCGCCAGCGCGATATCGGCATGCGCCACCGGGCCCTCGCCGCCGGCATCCAGCCAGGCGATGGCGTTGCGCTCGATCGCGGTGGCCAGGTCGAACAGGGCGCTGGTCGGCGAAGCCAGGCCGAAATCGAAGACGGTGCCGATCGTCGCCGTGGGGCCGTGGCCGTGCCAGAGCAGGTTCGAGACATGCCAGTCGTTGTGCCCCCACAGCACCGGCTCGGCGGCCAGCCGCTCGACCACGGCCGCGTGCCAGGGCAGCACCGCGCGCTGCAGGTCGTGTTCCCAGTGTTGTCGCGACAGGTAGCCGGCCAGCGCGGGGCGGTCGGGAAGCTCGCGCTTCAGCAGCGCCACCGGATCGTGCGCGCGGATCAGGTCGTCGCGCGCCACCAGCAGGTGGGTGCTGCGCTGGGGCGCGTGGTAGCTGGCAGCCGCAGCGTGCAGGCGGGCCAGCATCGCGCCGGCCGTGCGCGCCTGGGCGACATCGTCCAACGGTGTCCATGACGGGCTGTCGCGGTACAGATCGTGGCCATCGCCTTCGGCGTGCAGTTCCCAGGTCCAGTCGCCGTGCGCGATCGCGGTGGCGCCGTCGTGCGCGTGCAGCACCTGCACGACCGGCAGGCCGGCCGCGGCCAGGTGCGCGATGAAGCGATGCTCTTCGGTCAGCACCTCGGCCGTGCGCACACTCACGTGGTGGCGTTTGACGAAGCAGCGCCGCGAACCGCACGCCACCAGGGCTGCAGCGGAGAAGGGGCGCGGGCTGTGCCACAGCACGCGGCACTCCCCGTCCAGTGCAGGGTAGTGGCCGCGCAACCACGCCAGTTCGGTGCCGCTGATCGCCGGCCAGTCTGCAACGACGGCGTCGTTGTCCAGGCCCTGCACGCGGTGATCGGTGTTCATCATGGAAACGTATTTCTTCAGCGGCAGGCCGATGGCCTGTGGGGCAGGTTCAAAGCGGGCTGTCGCGCAGCCAGTCGAACAACTGTGCATCATTCTTCAGGCCGAGCTTGAGCATGGCATCGCCCTTCTGCCGGCTGATGGTGCTCACGCTCTTGTGCAGCTTCGCGGCGATTTCCTTGACGATCAGGCCACTGGCGAGCAGCCGCAGCACTTCCACTTCGCGCGGCGACAACGCGCGTGTGCGTTCATCGCCCAGGCTCTGCGTGCCGATGCGGTCGATGAGGTTCTTCAGCGTGCGGCTCACGTACGGCTGGCCACGGTGCACGGTCTGGATCGCCACCGGCAGTTCCTCCATCGACGAGGTCTTGTCGACCAGTCCCAGTACCCCGGTTCCCACCACCATGCGCAGGATCGCCAGGTTGTTGGAGACGCTCAGCATGAGTACCGGCAGGTCGGGATAGTGACGGCGGACCTGCCCGATCATGGCAAAACCGTCAGGCTGCGCGCCGCCGGGCATGGAGTAATCGGTCACCAGGACATCGCACGGGTTGGCCTTCAATGCGGCCAGAAGCTCGTCCACGCTGCTGGCTTCGGCCACCACATGGCCCACGCCGCTGGTTTCGATCACGGATCGGGTGCCGATGCGGACCACCGGGTGGTCGTCGGCGATGATTATGCGCAAGCTCATGGAATAGTATGGCCGGTAAGGCAGCGGCCCCTCGGGGCACGTCGCGGTGGGCGGATCACTCCTGGGAGAACTGACAGCATGCGTACCTCGGTTGTCCGCTGGCTGGTCGTGCTGGGCCTGGTGATCGCGCTGGGCGCCACCGCCATCGCGGCTCCGGCGCCTGCACCGTCGCTCTCACCGCGCCAGGCTGAATGGATCGACCGGAACCCTACCATCTTACTGGGGCTGTACGACAGCGGCTGGCCACCATTCGAATTCATGCAGAACGGCCGCCCCGATGGACTCGGCTACGACTACCTGATGTTGTTGACCCGGCAGCTCGGCGTGCGTGTGAAGGTGCGGGTGTATCGCGATTGGGCAGACGTGCTGGATGCGGCATGCCGGGGCGAGGTCGACGTGGTGATGAACATCACCCTCACCCCGGACCGCACCCGCTGCATGGTCTACACCGGCTCCTACGCCGATGCGCCACTGGCCCTGGTGGGCCGGGTAGGCGATACCCGCACCTCGAGCGACCCGGACCTGGCCGGGCTGCGCGTGGTCACCGAGCAGGAATTCCTCACCAGCAACCAGGTGCGGGCACGCTTCCCGGCTGCGCGCCAGGTCACCGCGCCCAACACACGTGCGGCGCTGGCGATGGTGGCCCAGGGCAAGGCCGATGTGTACATCGGCAATGCGCACGTCGCCAGTACCCTCATCCGCCAGCAGGGCATTGACGGTATCGCCCTGCTGCGGCCCAGCGACCTGCCGCCCGAACGCCTCCACTTCGGCGTGCCCAACGCCCGCCAGCCGCTGGCCGAAGCCCTCGACAGCGCGCTGTCCACCGTGACCGCCGCGCAGCGCGAGGCGCTGTACAAGCGCTGGCTGCCGCCGCTGCAGTGGTCGGCGCAGTCGCGGCTGATCCTGGGCGAGGCCGAACGCCGCATCCTGGCCACCCCGTTGCGCATGGGCTATGCGCCGAACGGGTCGCCCCTGTCGTTCATCGATGCGGCCGGCGAACCCAGCGGCGTGGCCGGTGACTATCTGCGCCAGCTGCGCATGGTCGGCGCGCAGTTGAACCGCGTGCCGGCGCATGACTGGTTCGAAGTCCGCGAGCAGATGCGCCGGGGCGATGTCGATGTGGTGATGGGCATGCCCAACGACGCGCACTACCTGGGCGATGACTGGGTCTTCAGCCAGCCCTTCATCAGCGTGCCCAACGTGATCGTCACCCCGAACAACAGCCGTTCGGTGCTGGGCCTGGGCGACCTGGACGGGCGCAGCATCCTGCTCTCCGACCCAGAGCGCCTGCGCGGCTACATCCTCCAGTACGCCCCCAAGGCGCGCATCGTGCCGGCGCGCAGCGTGGAGCAGGCACTGTCGCGATTGGCCAACGGCGACGCCGATGCCTACGTAGGAAACCTGGCCATGGTCGACCGCGTGGTGCGCGAGGTGTATCCGGCCAAGCTGCACGTGGCTGCGCCGGCGGGCTTCAGCGACCAGCTGTCGCTGGCGGTCAAACGCCAGTACGCGCCGTTGGCCACCACCTTCGACCGGGTGCTGGCCAACCTCACCCCGCGCGAGCACGCCGCCATCCGGGGCGACTGGCTGCTGGCCGAATACCGCACCGGGCTGGACTGGCGTTCGGTTGCGCGCTGGGCGGTGCCGCTGTCGCTGGTGCTGCTCACCGGCATCATCGTGCATGGCTGGGGCTACTGGCGGCTGCGCCGCGAGGTCGGCATGCGGCGCCGGTTGGAACAGCGGCTGGTGGAAGTGACCGACAACCTGCCGGCGATCGTCTACCAGGCCCGCCGTGACAGCGATGGCCGGGTCACGTTCCCGTACATCACCGGCGACCTGCAGTCGATGTTCGGGGTCAGCACCGCCGAAGTCATCGCCGATGAAACGCGCCTGGTCGACCAGATCGACCCGCGCGACCGCGAGGCGGTCAGCCGCGCGCTGAACGACGCCGCGCGCGATTTCTCCGCGCTGGACATGGAATTCCGCACCAGCCCGCACGGCGTGGTGCGCTGGGTGCGCACCCGCGCATTGCCGTATGCCGCCGAACACGGCGTGGTGCTGTGGAGCGGTTACTGGGTGGACGTGACCGAAGCGCGCGCGCAGGCCGATGCCCTGGCCGCCGCCAAGTCCGACGCCGAACGCGCCACTGCGGCCAAATCCAACTTCCTGGCCACCATGAGCCACGAAATCCGCACCCCGATGAGCGGCGTGCTGGGCATGGTCGAAGCGCTGTCCCACACCGACCTGGATGGCGAGCAGCGGCGCATCATCGCGGTGATCGAGGATTCGGCGCAGATGCTGCGGCAGATCCTGGATGACATCCTCGACTACTCCCGCATCGAAGCCGGCGCGCTGCCGCTGGAGCCGCAGCCGGTGATGCTGCGCAGCCTGCTCGACAACGTGCAGCAGCTGCTGTCGCCACAGGCCTCCAACAAGAACCTGTCGCTCAGCCTGGAGGTCGACCCGGCGGTCGCCCATCAGCACCTCGTCGATGGCATGCGGCTGCGCCAGATCGTGTTCAACCTGCTCAGCAACGCCATCAAGTTCACCAACGAGGGCTCAGTGACCATCGCGTTGAGCGTGGAGCGCGATGATGAGATGGCGCAGGCGCTGCGGCTGACGGTGACCGACACCGGCATCGGCATTTCCCCCGAGCAGCGCGAGCGGCTGTTCAAACCGTTTGCCCAGGCCGACGTGGCGATCACCCGCCACTACGGCGGCACCGGGCTGGGGCTGAGCATCTGCCAGCGCCTGGTGGGGTTGATGCGCGGGCGGCTGGAGATGCACAGCGTGCCGGGCGAAGGAACGCGCGTGGATGTGCTGCTGAGCCTGCCGCTGGTGCCCGGCGAGGAAACCGTGCGCGACGAGCAGCGCCCCGGCGGTGATGTCGACCCGCTGCCGCCGGGGCAGGCGCGGCGCCGGGTGCTGGTGGTCGAAGACCATCCCACCAACCAAGCATTGATGCGCTGGCGGCTGCAGCAGCTGGGCCTGCAGCATGAGCTGGCGGTGGATGGCGAAGCCGCGCTGGCGTTGCTGGCCTCCACGCACTTTGACCTGGTCATCACCGATTGCCGCATGCCGGTGATGGACGGCTACACCCTGACCCGGCACATCCGCGAGCGCGAACGTGGCAGCGGCCAGCGCATGCCGGTGCTGGCGCTCACCGCCAGCGCGCTGGCCGAAGACGTACAGCGCTGCCGCGAGGCCGGCATGGATGACCTGCTGGCCAAGCCGGTGGCGCTGGCCACGCTGCGCCAGGCGCTGCGCCGGTGGCTGCCCTCGGACGATGCGGATGACGCCGCGCGCGAAGCCACGCCGCCGGTGGAAACCGTGCGTGCGGCCGCGCCCACGCGGGCGGCGATCGTGCGCCGCTTCGGTTCCGAACACGTGGCCACGGTGCTGATCGACAGCATGCGCCAGGCCACCGCCGACGACCTGCAGCGCGGCTGGGAAGCGCGCGACATGGGCGACAGCAACACCGCGGTGGAGGTGCTGCATCGCATCGTCGGTGGGCTGGGCACGCTGGGCGCTGAAGCACTGGCCACCCAGGCGCGCGCGCTGATGCAGCGGATCCCGGAACAGGGTCTGGCGGCCAGCGCCGACGACATCCGCGCGTTCGAAGAAGCGTTGCAGCAGTACCTGATCAGCCTGGACGAATGATCAACGCGGCTGTTCCTTCAGGTATTCAATCACCAGCGCCCTTCGCTTTGGGTCAGCGGTCGCATTGACCATTCGCGAGCCCGGCACCACCGCAGCCGGCGAACGCAGGAACGCATCCAGCGTCTGCTCGGTCCAGACCAGGTCCGCGCGCTGCATCGCAGGCGAGTAGGGATAGTTGGCCACGCTGCCCGCACGGCGCCCCAGCACGCCGTGCAGGTTGGGCCCGAAGCGGTGCACGCCGCCCGCATTGACCGTGTGGCAGCCGCCGCAGATCGCGAACGCACGCTGGCGTTCCTGCTGCCGCGCCTGCTCGGGCGTCTGCGGCGTACGCGCGCACGCGCCCAGCAGCAGGCAGCACAGCAGCACCAGCAACCGGCGCGGCAACCGCATTACATCGCCGGGTAGTTCGGCCCGCCGCCACCCTGCGGGGTGACCCACACGATGTTCTGGGTGGGGTCCTTGATGTCGCAGGTCTTGCAGTGCACGCAGTTCTGCGCGTTGATCTGCAGCTGTTCGTGGCCTTCGCTGCCGACGAATTCGTACACCCCGGCGGGGCAGTAGCGCGCTTCCGGCCCGGCGTATTCGGCCAGGTTGACCCGCACCGGCACGCTCGCGTCCTTCAGGGTCAGGTGCGAAGGCTGGTCTTCTTCATGGTTGGTGCTGCTCAGGAACACCGAGCTGAGCCGGTCGAAGGTGAGCACGTTGTCCGGCTTGGGGTACACGATCCGGGTGTGCTGCGATGCCGGTTCCAGGCACTCGTGGTCGGCCTTGCTGTGGCGCAGCGTCCACGGCGGGTTGCGGATGCCCAGCTTGGGCAGCAGCCACTGTTCGATACCGGTCATCAGGGTGGCCACGCTGCGGCCCTTCTTGAACCACTGCTTGAAGTTCTTGGACTGCTTCAGCTCATCGTGCAGCCAGCTGACTTCGAACGCGGCCGGGTAGGCGCTGAGCTCATCGCGCTGGCGGTCCGCTGCCAGCGCATCGAAGGCGGCATCGGCGGCCAGCATGCCGGTCTTGATCGCCGCGTGGCTGCCCTTGATCCGGCTGGCGTTGAGGTAGCCGGCCTCACAGCCGACCAGCGCACCCCCGGGGAACACGGTCTTGGGCAGCGACAGCAGGCCACCGGCGGTGATCGCACGCGCGCCATAGGCGATGCGCTTGCCGCCTTCCAGGTGCTTGCGGATCGACGGGTGGGTCTTGAAGCGCTGGAACTCCTCGAACGGGCTCATCCACGGGTTGCGGTAATCCAGCCCGACCACGAAGCCCACGGCGACCTTGCCGCCATCGGCGTGGTACAGGAAGGAACCGCCGTAGGTATCGCTGTCCAGCGGCCAGCCGGCGGTGTGCACCACCAGGCCCGGCTCATGCTTGGCCGGGTCGATCTGCCACAGCTCCTTGATGCCGATCCCGTACGCCTGCGGGTCCTTGCCGGCATCGAGCTGGAAGCGCGCGATCAGCTGGCGGCCCAGGTGGCCGCGCGAGCCTTCGGCGAAGATCGTGTACTTGGCATGCAGTTCCATGCCGCGTTCGAAGTTGGGGCCGTGCGAGCCATCCTTGCGGATGCCCATGTCGCCGGTGGCCACGCCCATCACCGCGCCGTTCGCGTCGTACAGCACTTCGGCGGCGGCAAAGCCGGGGAAGATCGCCACTTCCAGCGCTTCGGCCTGCTGCGCCAGCCAGCGGGTGACCTCGCCCAGGCTGATGATGTAGTTGCCTTCGTTGTGGAAGCATTCCGGCAGCAGCGCATGTGGGGTGCTGCGCGCGCCGTCCGGGCTGAGGAACAGGAATTCGTCGCGGGTGACCTTCTGTTTCAGCGGCGCGCCGCGTTCGGCCCAGTCCGGGAACAGTTCGGTCAGCGCGCGGGTATCCATGATCGCGCCGGACAGGATGTGCGCGCCGGGTTCGGAGCCCTTCTCCAGCACGCACACCGACAGTTCGCGGCCGGCCTCGATGGCGCGCTGGCGCAGGCGGATCGCGGTGGCCAGGCCGGCAGGGCCGGCGCCGACGATCACCACGTCGAATTCCATGGCTTCACGCGGGGGCAGGGCGGTGGTCTCTTCGCTCATGGGGGTGCGTAACTCGTGGGTAGTGCCGTCCCGGCCGGAGCCGGCGGCGGTTGCCTGGGAATCGCGCGCGACGGGTCACTGCGCAACTGCTGGATCAATGCATCAGGGTACCGGCAGACGCCGTTTCCGCCTAGATCGCCGACGTTGGCTACCGCATGCTGCGTCGCACCAATGCAGGTAGAGCCACGCCCTGCGTGGCTTGGCGGCGGCGTGCTGCGTCCCGCCTTGGCCGCCGTCCGGGCCAGGCATCACAATGGGGGTCCTGCTACTGCCCCGCGACGTCGCCGCCCATGGCCCTCAATCCGTACGATCTGTTCGATGTCCGCTCGCTGCTCACCGAAGAGGAACGCGCGGTGCAGGCCACGGTGGCGCGCTTCACCGACGAGCGCGTGCTGCCGATCATCGGCGACGCCTTCGACCAGGGCCGCTTCCCCGATGAACTGATCCCGGAAATCGCCTCGCTCGGCCTGCTCGGCTCCAGCCTGCCCGAACAGTACGGCGGTGGCGGGCTGAACGCGGTCAGCTACGGACTGATCTGCCAGGAACTGGAGCGGGGCGATTCGGGCCTGCGCAGTTTCGTGTCGGTGCAGAGCTCGCTGTGCATGTACCCGATCTTCGCCTACGGCAGCGAAGAGCAGCGCCTGCGCTGGCTGCCGGACATGGCGGCCGGGCGGGTGATCGGCTGCTTCGGCCTGACCGAAGCCCACGGCGGTTCGGACCCGGCCGCGATGAAGACCCGCGCGGTGCGCGACGGCGGCGACTGGGTGATCAACGGCAGCAAGATGTGGATCACCAGCGGCCCGGTGGCCGATATCGCCATCGTCTGGGCACACACCGAAGACGGCATCCAGGGCTTCGTGCTGGAAAAGGGCATGGCCGGGTTCACCACCCAGGAAATCAAGCACAAGATGAGCCTGCGCGCCTCGCTCACCGGCGCGCTGTTCTTCGACAACGTGCGCGTGCCCGAACGCAACCGGCTGCCCAACGTGCAGGGCTTGAAGGGCCCGCTGGGCTGCCTCAACCAGGCCCGCTACGGCATCAGCTGGGGCCCGATCGGCGCAGCGGTGGCCTGCCTGGACGAGGCGCTGAACTACACCAAGGAACGCGTGCTGTTCGGGCGCCCGGTGGCGGCCACCCAGAGCGCGCAGATCAAGCTGGCCGACATGGCCCGGCGCATCACCACCGCGCAGCTGCTGTCACTGCAGCTGGGGCGGTTGAAGGATGCCGGCCAGCTGCAGCCGCAGCAGGTCAGCCTGGCCAAGTGGAACAACTGCCGCATGGCGATTGATATCGCGCGTGAGTGCCGCGACCTGCTCGGCGGCGCCGGCATCACCACCGAACACGTGGCGATCCGGCATGCGCTGAACCTGGAATCGGTGATCACCTATGAAGGCACCGAGACCGTGCACCAGCTGGTGATCGGCCGGGAACTGACCGGCATCAACGCGTTCTGATGGGGTCCGTGGGACACGCATGGCGTGTCGCTACGCGGTCACCTTCGGCGGGTGGGCGTAGAGACACGCCATGCGTGTCCCAGGCGATCCCACATCAAGCGCCACCAACAAACCCATTCTGTCGCCAGGCTTCGAACATCACCACGGCCACGGTGTTGGACAGGTTCAAACTGCGGTTGTCCGGCTGCATCGGCAGGCGCAGGCGGCGGCCGTGCGGCAACGCATCCAGCACGTCCTGCGGCAGGCCACGGGTTTCCGGGCCGAACAGGAACGCATCGCCGTCTTCGAACTGCTGGGTGTCATAACGCACGCTGCCGCGGGTACTCAGGGCGAACAGGCGCTTTGGGGCTATGGCCTGCAGGGCGGTATCCAGGTCCGGATGCACCTGCAGTCGAGCGTATTCGTGGTAATCCAGGCCGGCGCGCTTGAGCTGCTTGTCGCTCAGGTCGAAACCGAGCGGCTCGATCAGGTGCAGTCGCGCGCCGGTGTTGGCGCAGAGCCGGATCACATTGCCGGTATTCGGGGGAATCTCGGGCTGGAACAACACAACATGGAACGTAGGGGTGGCGGTCATGCGTACATGTTACGCCGCGACCCTGTGGCAGGTATCGACCGCTGGTCGATACCCGGGTTACGGACGGACCAGCACCGAAGCGGTTTCAACCGCGAAGGCCTGCAGGTCGTTCGGCGACGGGCGCACCTGCAGGGTCGGCAGGTTGATGATCACGTCGCGGGCGATCGTGCCGGCCGCCGTGGCCAGGGCACCCATGTAATCGGTGCTGCGGTCGTTCTGCTCGGCAGCCAGGGCTTCGCGCTGTTCGGCGGTCGGGCGGACTTCAACGGCGGCCAGGGTGGTGACGCGCTGGCTGTTGGCCAGTTCGGCACGGTATTCGGCGATCTGGCCGGCGGTCGGGCGGACTTCCACCAGCGCCAGGGTCGGGATGCTGCTGGTGCGTTCCACTTCGGCCTGGGCCAGCTGGTCGGCGGAGGGGCGGACCTGCACGGTCGGCAGGGTGGTGATGGCGGAAGCGGCATGCACGTTCGAAACAAACGCGGAGCCGGCAGCGAGGGCGATGGCAAATGCGATGGTCTTGGTGTTCATGACGGGGCCTGTTTAGTGTTGGTGAGCAGTGGTGTGGTAGTAAGGTAGTACACCGAATCTGGGAGTGCAAGAGAAATTTTCAGATTCCGTGTTGTGTTCAGCGATCAGTCAGCTTGGGTTTGATCGCGTCCTTTCCGCACGTGGATATAAGCAGGGCCCGTGCCAAATTTTAGTTATTGATTTGAAAGGGTTTTATGTGGTCCTAAGAGTGTCCGCTGTCCGGACACCTGTCCGATCCCGGGCTGCGCGACTGTCCGGACAGGGGTTCAGGTGGCGGCAGAAGGCGCCGCGGCGGTCAGCGACGCGCCCGGAAAGTTCCCTGACAAAGGGAGTGACTGTTGGCCGATGCCTTTACCCGTAGTCCCGGGCTAGCATCCCCCTTCACTTTCATGACCAAGGAAACGGAATGACCTCCCAACTTCGACCGCGTGCCGCGCTGCTGGCTGTAGCGCTTTCCGCCGCCCTGGGCAGCTTCGCCCCGGCCCCGGTGATGGCAAGGCCGGCCCAGGTCGCCAAGGTCGACATTCCGTTTGAAGAATTCACCCTGCCCAACGGCCTGCGCGTGGTGGTGCACACCGACCGCAAGGCGCCGATCGTGGCGGTGAACATCTGGTACCACGTGGGCAGCAAGGACGAACCGGCCGGCCGCACCGGCTTTGCGCACCTGTTCGAACACCTGATGTTCCAGGGCAGCGAAAACCACGCCGGCGAATACTTCGAACCGTTCAAGCAGGTCGGCGTGACCGGCCAGAACGGCACCACCAACACCGACCGCACCAACTACTTCGAGAACGTGCCCACCACCGCGCTGGACATGGCCCTGTGGATGGAATCGGACCGCATGGGCCACCTGCTCGGCGCGATCGACCAGGCCGCGCTCGACGAACAGCGCGGCGTGGTGCAGAACGAAAAGCGCCAGGGCGAGAACCAGCCCTATGGGCAGGTGTGGGACAAGCTCACCCGCTCCATGTACCCGGAAGGCCACCCGTACCACCACGGCGTGATCGGGTCGATGAACGACCTCAACGCGGCCTCGCTGGACGACGTCAAGAACTGGTTCCGCACCTGGTACGGTCCCAACAACGCGGTGCTGGTGCTGGCCGGCGACATCGACGTGGCCACCGCCAAGGAAAAGGTCGCCCGTTACTTCGGCGACATCCCGGCCGGCCCGAGCATGGCCCAGCCGGCGGTCAACGTGGCCAAGCGCGAGAAATCCACCCGCGAAACCATGACCGACAAGGTGCCGCAGGCACGCATCTACCGCGTCTGGAACGTCGCCCAGACCGGCACCACCGACATCGACCAGCTGCAGCTGTTCGCGCAGGTACTGGGCGGGGCCAAGTCCTCGCGCCTGGACCAGCGCCTGCTGCACAAGGACCAGCTGGTGGACAACATCAGCGCCGGTGCCTACACCTCGCAGCTGGGTTCCAACTTCGTGATCATGGCGACCGTGAAGCAGGGCGTGGACCCGGCCAAGGTGGAGGCGATCATCGACGAGGAAGTGCGCCGCCTGGTCAAGGATGGCCCCACCGCCGATGAGTTGAGCCGTGGCAAGACCGCCTTCCGCGCCGGCTTCATCCGTGGCATCGAGCGCATCGGCGGGTTCGGCGGCAAGGCCGACGCGCTGGCCGAGTGCGCCGTGTTCGAAGGCGACCCGGGCTGCTTCCGCCGTTCGCTGGCCAACATCGACGCCGCCAGCGCCGCCGACGTGCGCGCCGCCGGCGCCAAGTGGCTGGGCGTGGGCGACCACACCCTGGTGGTGGAACCGGGCGCGCGCGTGGCGCTGCCGGAACTGCCGTCGGCCACCCCCAAGCCGTTCACCGTGCCGGGCGCGGATCCCAAGTTCAGCGCCGGCCCGACCGTAGTGGACCGCAGCACCGGCGTGCCGCAGACCAAGACCTTCCCGGAACTGAAGTTCCCGCAGCTGCACCGCGCCACGTTGAAGAACGGTACCCAGGTGATTCTGGCCGAGCGCCATGACATTCCGGTGGTGCAGTTCAGCTATGAATTCCCCGGGGGTTTCACCGCCGACCAGGGTCGCAAGTCCGGCACCGCCAACTTCACCATGGACCTGATGGGCGAGGGCGCCGGCAAGCTGGGCGCACTGCCGTTCGCCGATGCCGCCGACGCGCTGGGCGCCAGCCTGGGCGCCTCGGCCTCGCTGGACAGCGCCGCCGTCTACCTGTCGGCGCTGAAGGAAAACCTGGCCCCGTCGCTGGCCCTGTACGCGGACATGCTGCGCCAGCCGCGCTTCGACCAGGCCGAGATCGACCGGGTCAAGGCCACCTGGATCGCCGGCATCCAGCAGGAGAAGGTCAACCCGAACGCCTCGGCCATGCGCGTGCTGCCCACCCTGCTGTACGGGGCCGGCCACCCGTACGCCATTCCGTTCACCGGCAGCGGCAACGAAGCCGACATCCAGTCGCTGACCCGCGAGGACCTGGTCGACTTCCACCGCGACTGGCTGCGCCCGGAGCAGGGCACCCTGATCGTGGTCGGTGACACCACCCTGAAGGAAATCGTGCCGCTGCTGGAGCGCCAGCTCGGCGACTGGAAGAGCAGCACCCCGGCCCCGCAGGCCAAGCCGCCGGTGGATGTCGCGCGCCCGGCCAAGGCCCGCGTGTACCTGATCGACCAGCCCGGCGCGGTGCAGGCCAACCTGTTCGCCGGCCAGGTGGTGCCCTCCACCATGGACGCGGGCGCCACCCGCTTCGACATCGCCAATGGCGTGCTCGGCGGCGACTTCACCTCGCGCCTGAACATGAACCTGCGCGAGGAGAAGCACTGGTCCTACGGTGCCCGCACCATGGCCAGCAGCACCCTGGGCCAGCGCCCGTGGATGGCCGTGGCCCCGGTCCAGATCGACAAGACCGCCGAGGCGATGAAGGAGATGCAGAAGGAAATCGCCGATTTCGCCTCCGGTGCCGAAACCATCACGCCGGCCGAGGTCACCCGCATCCGCAACATCCAGAACCTGAGCCTGCCGGGCGCCTACGAGACCGCCAGCGCCGTGCTGGGCACCATCAGCGGCATCGTCCGCTACGAGCGCCCGGACGACTACGTGTTCAAGCGCAAGGCCGAGATCGAAGCGATGACCCCGGCCCAGGTGCAGCAGGCCGCCGCCACGCTGGATCCCAAGACCCTGACCTGGGTGGTGGTGGGCGACCTGAAGCAGACCGAAGCCCCGGTGCGCGCGCTGAACCTGGGCGAGGTGACCATCATCGATGCCGACGGCAAGCCGGTGAAATAACCGCCAAGGGGCGGGCCCCTGGCCCGCCCCCGGGTTGCCTGTGCACCCGCGATTCAGCCTGTTCAGGCAGAATCGCCCCAATGACCTTCACGAGCATCCCCGCCATGCGCCTTCTGCTGCTTTCCGTTCTGACCCTCAGCGCCACTGCCTGCACCTGGGTGCCGATCGAACCGGTGGGCAAGACCGTCCGCGTGCTGCCGTCCGGCCCGGTTCCCACCGGCTGCGTGACCAAGGGCGAGGTGGTGGTCACCGTGAAGGACAAGGTCGGCTTCTACAACCGCAACCCGCTGCGCGTGCAGGAAGAACTGGAAACCCTGGCCCGCAACGAGGCCCCCAGTGCCGGCGCGAATGCGGTCCAGGCCTCGGGCCTTCCGGCCGATGGCAGCCAGCGCTTCGCTGCGTTCCAGTGCCCGCCACGCTGAACCCGTCAGGTCCGGGCCGGTACCATACGCCCGGACGTGAATTCGTAAAGGTGCGGTGAAGGCGCAGGGGGCTTACAATAGCGCCCCCTTTGCCTGAGCCTTGGCGCTAACTGATGCTCTTCAAGAATGTATCGATCGCCGGCCTGGCGCACATCGACGCGCCGCACACGCTGACGTCCAAGGAAATCAACGAACGTCTGCAGCCGACACTGGATCGCCTGGGCATCCGTACCGACGTGCTGGGCGATATCGCCGGCATCCACGCCCGCCGCCTGTGGGACGCGGACATGCTCGCCTCCGACGCCGCGACCCTGGCTGCCCGCAAGGCGCTGGACGACGCCGGCATCGGCGCCGACAAGATCGGCCTGCTGGTCAACACCTCGGTCAGCCGCGACTACCTGGAGCCGTCCACGGCCAGCATCGTCTCGGGCAACCTGGGCGTGAGCGACCAGTGCATGACCTTCGACGTCGCCAATGCCTGCCTGGCCTTCATCAACGGCATGGACATCGCCGCCCGCATGCTGGAACGCGGCGAGATCGACTATGCGCTGATCGTCGATGGCGAAACCGCCAACCTCGTCTACGAGAAGACCCTCGAGCGCATGGCCCTGCCGGGCGTGACCGCCGACGACTTCCGCAACGAGATGGCCGCCCTGACCCTGGGCTGTGGCGCGGCCGCCATGGTCATGGCGCGCACCGAACTGGTGCCCGACGCGCCGCGTTACCGCGGTGGCGTGACCCGCTCGGCCACCGAGTGGAACCAGCTGTGCCGCGGCAACCTGGACCGCATGGTCACCGACACCCGCATGCTGCTGATCGAAGGCATCAAGCTGGCCCAGAAGACCTTCCTGGCCGCCCGCGAAGCATTGGGCTGGGCGGTGGAGGAACTGGACCAGTTCGTCATCCACCAGGTCAGCCAGCCGCACACCGCCGCCTTCATCAAGAACTTCGGCATCGACCCGAAGAAGGTGATGACCATCTTCGGTGAGCACGGCAATATCGGCCCGGCCTCGGTGCCGATCGTGCTGAGCAAGCTCAAGGAGCTGGGCCGCCTGAAGAAGGGCGACCGCATCGCGCTGCTCGGCATCGGTTCGGGCCTGAACTGCTCGATGGCCGAAGTGGTCTGGTAAACCGCCACTTCAGCGCCGCTGCGCGGTTCTTCCCATACTCGAGGGCCGGTTCTACCGGCCCTTTTCACAGGTGCGCTTCCATGCCCAAGCTTCCCGGTTACCCCGCCCATCCCCAGCGCTTCGAAGTCCGCCCCGGCCTGACCATGGGCTACCTCGACGAGGGCCCGCGCGATGGCGAAGTGGTGGTGATGGTCCACGGCAACCCGTCGTGGAGCTACTACTGGCGCACGCTGGTGGCCGGGCTGTCGGACCGCTACCGCTGCATCGTGCCCGACCACATCGGCATGGGCCTGTCGGACAAGCCCGATGACGCGCACTACGAATACACCCTGCAGTCGCGCGTGGACGACCTGGACGCGCTGCTGGCGCACCTGGGCATCACCGGCCCGGTCACCCTGGCCGTGCACGACTGGGGCGGCATGATCGGCTTTGGCTGGGCGCTCTCGCACCATGCGCAGGTCAAGCGCCTGGTGGTGCTCAACACCGCTGCGTTCCCGATGCCGGCGGCCAAGCAGATGCCGTGGCAGATCGCGCTGGGCCGGCACTGGAAGATCGGCGAGTGGATCATCCGCACCTTCAACGCGTTCTCGTCCGGTGCCTCGTGGCTGGGCGTGGAGCGGAAGATGCCGGCCGACGTGCGCCGTGCCTACGTGTCGCCGTACAACAGCTACGCCAACCGGATCAGCACCATCCGCTTCATGCAGGACATTCCGCTGAGCCCGGCCGACAAGGCCTGGTCGCTGCTGGAACGCGCCGGCAAGGCGCTGCCGTCGTTCGCCGACCGCCCGGCCTTCATCGGCTGGGGCCTGCGCGACTTCGTGTTCGACCACCACTTCCTGGCAGGTTTCCAGGCCGCGCTGCCGCAGGCGCAGGTGCACGCGTTCGAGGATGCCGGGCACTACGTGCTGGAAGACAAGCACGAAGTGCTGGTGCCGGAGATCCGCGCGTTCCTGGACGCCAACCCGCTGTAATTTCCGCGTTACGCCGCGTCGGGGTGGTCCGCGCCATCCCGCCAGGCCCAGCTCTCCAGGCTCAGCGCCGGCAGCCCATGGATCGCCCGCGCCTTGTCGCACTGCGGGCTGGCCTTGCCGAACTCCCACGACGCATCCACCTCGCGGCACACGCTGGGGCGGTTGGGGTGGATGCTGCAGCGTGAATACACCCCGATCTCCGCATCCAGCGCCACGCAGCGCACCGGCTTGGAATGGGTGCCGCGCATGCACAGGCGGTGCGGGTCGAGCGGTTCGGTCAGCTGGTGCGGCACGCCGCCGGGGGTGACCTCGTCCGATTCCATCCAGTGAAAGGCCACGCGGTACTGGGTGCAGCAGGCGCCGCACGTCATGCAGGGATGGGACATGGGGGGTACCGGCCGAAAGAGGGTAGATCCACGCCTTGCGTGGATAGACGAAGGGGGCGAATTTTCCACGCCTGCGGCCGCCGCGCAAGAATTTTCTGCAGCGGCGACAATGAACGGATGAACAGCCCGATCAACATCGCCGCGCGCCTGCCCGAACTGGCCCGCGAACGCCCCGACCAGATCGCCATCCGTTGCCCCGGCCGGCCCGGCCCCGGGGGCATGGCGCGCTATGACGTGACCCTGGATTACCGCACGCTGGACGCCCGCAGCGACGCCATGGCCGCCGGCCTGGCCGCCTACGGCATCGGTCGCGGCGTGCGTGCGGTGGTGATGGTGCGGCCCTCGCCGGAGTTCTTCCTGCTGATGTTCGCGCTGTTCAAGAACGGCGCGGTGCCGGTGCTGGTCGACCCGGGCATCGACAAGCGCGCGCTGAAGCAGTGCCTGGACGAGGCCCAGCCGGACGCCTTCATCGGCATCGGCCTGGCCCACGTGGCGCGGCTGGTGCTGCGCTGGTGCCCGTCTGCCACGCGCCTGGTCACGGTCGGCCGCCGCTGGGGCTGGGGTGGCACCACCCTGGACCAGCTGGAAGCACAGGGCGCGCGCCAACCGCAGCCGATGGCCGCCACCGATGGCGAGGATGTCGCCGCCATCCTGTTCACCAGCGGCTCCACCGGCGTGCCCAAGGGCGTGGTCTACCGCCACCGCCATTTCGTCGGCCAGGTGGACCTGCTGCGCTCGGCCTTCGGCATGGAAGCCGGCGGGGTCGACCTGCCCACCTTCCCGCCGTTCGCCCTGTTCGACCCGGCGCTGGGCCTGACCTCGGTCATTCCGGACATGGACCCGACCCGCCCGGCCAAGGCCGACCCGCGCAAGCTGCACGACGCCATCGCCCGCTTCGGCGTGACCCAGCTGTTCGGCTCGCCCGCGCTGATGCGGGTGCTGGCCGACCATGGCCAGCCGCTGCCGGGCGTACGCCGGGTGACCTCGGCCGGCGCGCCGGTGCCGCCGGACGTGGTGGCCCGCATCCGCCGCCTGCTGCCCGACGATGCCCAGTTCTGGACCCCGTATGGCGCCACCGAGTGCCTGCCGGTGGCGGTGATCGAAGGCCGCGAGCTGGAAAGCACCCGCCAGGCCACCGAAGCCGGCGCCGGTACCTGCGTGGGCCGGGTGGTGGCGCCCAACGAAGTGCGCATCATCGCCATCGACGACGCCCCGCTGCCGCAGTGGTCGCAGGCGCGCGAGGTCGCCCAGGGCGTGGTGGGTGAAATCACCGTGGCCGGCCCGACCGCCACCGACAGTTACTTCAACCGCCCGCAGGCCACCGCCGCCGCCAAGATCAGCGAAGCGCGTGCCGACGGCAGCACCCGCGTGGTGCACCGCATGGGCGATGTCGGCTACTTCGATGCCGATGGCCGCCTGTGGTTCTGCGGGCGCAAGACCCAGCGCCTGGAAACCGCGCACGGCCCGCTGTACACCGAACAGGTGGAGCCCGTATTCAACGCGCTGGACGGCGTCGCGCGCACCGCGCTGGTCGGCGTGGGCCCTGCCGGCCGCCAGCTGCCGGTGCTCTGCTATGAACTGCAGCCGGGCACCGCCGATTCGCCGGCGCAGCAGCAGCGGCTGCGTGATGAAGCGGCCGCGCATGCCGGCACGCTGCGCATCGAACGCTTCCTGCTGCACCCCGGCTTCCCGGTCGACATCCGCCACAACGCCAAGATCGGCCGCGAGAAGCTCGCGGTCTGGGCCGCAACCCGAATGGAACAACCCGCATGAAGATCCTTGTCACCGGTGGTGGTGGTTTCCTCGGCCAGGCGCTGTGCCGTGGCCTGGTCGCGCGCGGCCATGAGGTGCTGAGTTTCAACCGCGGCGATTACCCGCCGCTGGCCGCGCTGGGCGTGGGCCAGATCCGCGGCGACCTGGCCGACGCCGACGCCGTGCGCCACGCGGTGGCCGGGGTGGATGCGGTGTTCCACAACGGCGCCAAGGCCGGCGCGTGGGGCAGCTACGAGAGCTACCACCTGGCCAACGTGGTCGGCACCGACAACGTCATCGCCGCCTGCCGCACCCACGGCGTGCGCACGCTGGTGCATACCTCCACGCCCAGCGTCACCCACCGCGCCACCCATCCGGTGGAAGGGCTGGGCGCCGATGAAGTGCCGTATGGCGAGAACTTCCAGGCCCCGTACGCGGCCACCAAGACCCTCGCCGAGCAGCGCGTGCTGGCCGCCAACGACGCCACCCTGGCCACCGTCGCACTGCGCCCACGCCTGATCTGGGGCCCGGGCGACCAGCAGCTGGTGCCGCGCCTGGCCGAACGCGCGCGCGCCGGCCGCCTGCGCTTCGTCGGCGATGGCACCAACCTGGTCGATACCACCTACATCGACAACGCCGCGCTGGCCCACTTCCTGGCCTTCGAACACCTGGCCCCGGGCGCGGCGTGCGCCGGCAAGGCCTACTTCATTTCCAACGGCGAACCGCTGCCGATGCGCGAGCTGCTCAACAAGCTGATGGCCGCCGTCGGCGCGCCGCCGGTGGAGAAGTCGATCAGCTTCAAGACCGCCTACCGCATCGGCGCGGTGGCCGAACGGCTGTGGCCGCTGCTGCGCCTGCGCGGCGAACCGCCGATGACCCGCTTCCTTGCCGAGCAGCTGTGCACGCCGCACTGGTACAGCATGGAACCGGCGCGACGCGACTTCGGCTACGTGCCGCAGGTCAGCATTGACGAAGGACTCACGAGGCTGAAGGCTTCATCACTCGGCGAGGAATCCATCACTTCCTGAACACCGGGGGTTGGTGAAGATGGCAGCACGCCAATCCGGCACGCACGACGCGAGGATCGACATGCTGCACTACGCCGTAATCTTTTTTGTCATCGCCATCATTGCGGCGGTGCTCGGCTTCTCCGGCATCGCCGGCGCTGCCAGCAACATTGCCTGGATCCTGTTTGTGGTGTTCCTGATCCTGGCGATCATTTCGATGTTCCGTAAGCGAGGGTAGTAGCGCAGGATCCTGCGCGCCCCCCTCTCTCCGGGCAACCAGGATCCAGCGCAGTCTCCGACGGCCCGGCGCTCGCAAGAGCGCCGGGCCGTCGTTGCATGGGGACCCCGATAGAGCCACGCCCTGCGTGGCTGCACCGTGCCCGGCCCGCAACCGGGCCGAGGTAGAATGCGTCGATGCCCCGCTCCCTGCTCTCCTCCCTCAAGCCCTTGGCCGGCAATGCGCTGCAGCTTGCGCTCAACCGTACCCTGGCGCTGGATCCCGACACCCGCCGCGCGCTGGTCGCGCTGGATGGCCGCCACATCGCCCTGACCCTGGAATCGCCCGCGCTGGCGATGCGGATCGGCGTGGAGGGCGAGCGCCTCACGGTGGGACCGGTGGACCCGCAGCAGGAGCCGGACCTGGCCGTGCGCAGCACGCTGGGCGGGGTACTGGCGCAACTGCCGTTCCTGGCCAACGCACGCCGTGGCGGCGACGCCCCGGTCGGCCGGGTCAAGGTCTCCGGTGATGCCGAACTGGCGCGCCGCCTTCAGCAGCTGGCCAGCCGTTTCGATCCGGACTGGCAGCAGCCGTTCGTGCGGGTGTTTGGCGAAGTAATGGGCGTGCAGATCGCCAATGCCCTGCGTTCGGCCCTGCAGCATGCGCGCCGTGGCGCGTCCGACCTGGCGCACAGCGCCGCCGATTTTGTCACCGAGGAGTCGCGCGACGTGGTAGCCCGAGCCGAACTGGATGCCTTCCATGACGATGTGGATGTGATGCGCGACGACGTCGAACGCATTGCCGCCCGCGTGCAGCGCCTTGCCCAGGTGCGCGCATGAAGGCCGTGTTCCGCGCCAGCCGCATTGGTCGGGTGATCCTGCGCTACCGCCTCGACGACCTGCTGGAAGGCACCCCGCTGGAAGGCTGGCTGCGCCTGGCCAAGCCGTTCGTGCCGCGCGCCTCGGCCGACATCGCCGTGCAGTCGCGCGGCGCGCGCCTGCGCCTGGCGCTGCAGGACCTCGGCCCGATCTTCGTCAAGTTCGGTCAGATCCTGTCCACCCGCCGCGACCTGATCCCGGCCGACATCGCCAACGAACTCACCCTGCTGCAGGACCGGGTCAAGCCGTTCGATGGCGCCACCGCGCAGCGCATCGTCGAAGCCGCGCTGGGCCGCCCGGTAAGTGAAGCCTTCGCCAGCTTCGACCTGGAACCGCTGGCTTCGGCCTCGATCGCCCAGGTGCACGCGGCCACGCTGGCCGATGGCCGCCAGGTGGTGGTCAAGGTGCTGCGCCCGGATATCGAAAAGCAGATCGACGCCGACATCGCGCTGCTCAAATCGGCCGCCGCGCTGGTCGAACGCACCCACCCGCGCGCCGACAAGATCCGCCCGCGCGAAGTGGTGGCCGAAGTCGAAAACACCCTGGCCGCCGAGCTGGACCTGCAGCGCGAAGGCGCCAATGCCAGCGTCCTGCGCCGCAACTGGGTGGATTCGGACGACCTGTACGTGCCCGAGGTGATCTGGAGCCACACCGCCGAACGCGCGCTCACCCTGGAACGGGTGTGGGGCATCCCGTCGGACGACATCGCCGCGCTGGACAAGGCCGGCATCGACCGCAAGGCGCTCGCGGCCAAGGGCGTGCGCGTGTTCTACACGCAGGTGTTCCGCGACAACTTCTTCCACGCCGATGCGCACGCCGGCAACATCTGGGTCGATGTCGATCCCGCGCGCCGCGACAACCCGCGCTTCATCGCGCTGGATTTCGGCATCATGGGCCAGCTGTCCGAAGAAGATCAGTACTACCTGGCCGAAAACTTCATGGCCATCTTCAACAAGGACTACCGGCGCATGGCCGAGCTCCATGTCGAAGCCGGCTGGATGCCCAACAACGTGCGCATCGATGAACTCGAAGCGGCCGCGCGTTCGGTATGCGAACCGTACTTCACCCGCCCGCTGTCGCAGATCTCGCTGGCCGAGGTGCTGATCAAGCTGTTCCGCGTGGCCCAGCGTTACGAGCTCACCCTGCAGCCGCAGCTGATCCTGCTGCAGAAGACCCTGCTCAACATCGAAGGCGTGGGTCGCCAGCTGGATCCGGAACTGGATATCTGGGCAGTGGCGCGGCCGGTGCTGGAACGCATCCTGCGCGAACGCTACAGCCCGCGCCGCGTGTTCAAGGAACTGCGCAAGCGCCTGCCGGAAATCATGACCCACACCCCCGACATGCCGCGCTTGGTGCACGCCTGGCTGCGCCAGCAGGTGGAAGGCGGGCATGAACTGTCGATGCGCTCGCAGGACCTGGTGGCGCTCAACACCAACCTGCAGAAGCTGCAGAAGCGCGCCGTGGCCGCCATTGCCGGCGTGGGCCTGCTGATCGTGGCGGCGGTGCTGTACGGCATGCAGCCGGGCGGCTGGTACTTCGGCGATGCGCCGGTGTGGAGCTGGGTGAGCGGCGCAGCGGGCCTGTTCTCGCTGGCCAGCGCGTGGTGGCGCCGGTGACCGATATCGAGATGTCCGCCGACGCCACGATCGAGGCGCCGGTGGCGCTGCCGCCGCTCCAGCTGCTGCACGTGGACGAGCGCCTGGCCGTGGTCAACAAGCCGGCCGGGCTGATGGTCCATGACAGCAAGCTGGCCCGGGGCGAAGATGATTTCCTGGCCGACCGCCTGCGCGAGCAGCTGGGCAAGCCGATCTTCCTGGTCCACCGGCTTGACCGCGCCACCAGCGGCTGCCTGTTGCTGGCCTTCGACCGCGAAAGCGCCAGCGTGCTGGGCAAATCGCTGATGGGCGGCGATGTCACCAAGGATTACCTGGCCATCTGCCGGGGCTGGCCGGCCGAAGAAGCGTTCACGGTCGACCACGACCTCGATGGCGGCCCCGGCAAGCCGGTGAAGAAGCAGGCCATCACCCATTTCCAGCGCGTGGCCGTCGGTGAAATCGCGGTGCCGGTCGGCGAATTCGCCACCTCGCGCTACGCGCTGCTGCGCTGCCAGCCGCAGACCGGGCGCTTCCGCCAGATCCGCCGGCACCTCAAGCACCTCTCACATCACCTGATCGGCGACACCAGCCACGGCGATGGCCGCCACAACCGCAGCTTCCGCATGCAGGGCATCCACCGCATGCTGCTGCACGCCGAGCGCCTGCGTTTCCCGCACCCGGACGGCACGCTGATGGATGTCAGCGCGCCGGTGGATGGGGAATTCCGCAAGGCTATGGATCTGTTTGGGTGGTAGCGGCGTGAGGCGCACGACCAACGGTCGTGCGCTACCGCGGGGCACTATTTCTTGGCTGGGGCCGGTGCTGACGCCGGCGCCGGTGCGTTGCCTTCGTTCACGATCGCCTCCAGGTCCTTCTGCAGGTCCACGAACAGCGGCTGCATCTTGTCCTGGATGGCCACCATCACGTTCTGCATCAGTTCCGGGGTCTTGTCCAGCAGGCTCTGCCCGGCCGAGCTCTCGTAGAACTCGGCCATGGCCAGCACGTCTTCCTTGCTGAAGGTCTTCTTGTAAAGGTCCACGTACATCGGCCGCAGCTGCTGCCATGACAGCGCCTGGCGGATGGTCTGGTTGGTGCGCTGTTCGATGCGCTGCAGCTGCGCCTTCTTGGCCTCATCCAGCTGGCGCTGTTCGGCCACCTGCTGGAACTGCTGGCGCTGCATCGCCTCGATCTGCGGCAGCATGGTGTCCAGCATGCTCTGCGCGCGCGACGCCGCCAGCAGGCGGTTGATGTCCGCATCCGACGGCGGCGCGGCCAGCGCCGGGGCAATGGCGGCCAGGCCCAGCGCAAGGGTCAGGGCCAGGCGGGTCAGGCCACGGCGGGCCGGCGAACGGGTCGACATCATGTAAGTGCATCCTGCGTTGCGTGGAAGCCCGAGCATACCTGCGATCCGGTCAAGCAGCCGTGCGCGCGTCGCACGGCCGCGCCCGGTGCCGACGGTTCCGGCCCGTACCCGGCTTTTATGCCCCTTATCGGCGGTATTGGTGAACATTACGGTCACCTCAGGCGGCGATCCTGCCTTTACAATGCCGCCCATGGGAAACGGGCCTGTCACCATCAACGCGCACCTGGCGATTCCGGACACGGAGATCGTCGAACGCTTCGTGCGCGCCAGCGGGGCCGGCGGGCAGAACGTGAACAAGGTGTCCAGCGCCGTTGAACTGCGGTTCGACGTGGCCGGCTCGCCCTCGCTGCCCGAGCCGCTGCGCACCCGCCTGCTGGCCCGGCGCGACCGGCGCATGACCGGCGAGGGCGTGCTGGTCATCGATGCCCAGCGTTTCCGCACCCAGGACCGTAACCGCGACGACGCGCGCGAACGCCTGGCCGCCTTCATCCAGGCCAGCCTCAGCGTGCCCAAGCCGCGCGTGGCCACCAAGCCCTCGCATGGCTCCAAGCTGCGCCGGCTGGATGAAAAGAAAGGCCGCGCGCAGATCAAGCGCGGCCGCACCACACGCAATTGGGAGTGATTGCTTGAACAACCGAAGTCCGCTGCTGCCGGCCGTGCCGCCCAACATGCCGCAGGTCAAACCGAACCGTTTCCTGCGCTGGCTGGCGCGCTGCACCCTGCGCCTGGGCGGCTGGAAGGTCACCGGTACCTTCCCGGACGTGCCCAAGCTGGTCTTCATCGTCGCCCCGCACTCGTCCAACTGGGACGGCTTCTGGGGCATGGCGGCCAAGATCGCGCTGGGCATGCAGGTGAAGGTGCTGGGCAAGGCCTCGCTGTTCTGGTGGCCGCTGTCGCCGCTGCTGCGCGCCCTGGGGGTGATCCCGCTGGACCGCAGCTCGCCGCAGGGCACCGTGGAACAGGCGGTCAGCCTGCTGCGCAAGTCCGACCGCCTCTGGTACGCCATCACCCCCGAAGGCACCCGCAAGGCGGTGACCCATTGGAAGGCCGGGTTCCTGAAGATCGCCCGCATGGCCGACGTGCCCGTGCTGGCCTGCTATTTCCACTACCCGGAAAAGACCATCGGCATTGGCCCGCTGTTCTACTCCACCGGCGACGACGCGGCCGACATGGCCGCCATCCGCGAGTACTACCGCCCCTGGCAGGGCAAGAACCGCGGCACCGCCTGAGGCAAGGCCAGGCGCCACGTCCGGCACATGCCGGGCGCGGGCAATGGGAGTAGGGTGATCGGCTGCGGTTGTGTGCCGCTTCACCTCATTCCAGGAGCCCGTTTCATGTCGCGTACCGTTATCTTGGCCGCCGCCATCAGCCTGGCGCTGGCGGCCTGTTCCGGCAAGGAGTCCACCCCCGTGTCCGACGCCCAGACCCCCGCCGCGCAGCAGCCGGCCGACGCCTCCACCAACCCCCTGTTGAGCGCCAGCACGCTGCCGTTCCAGGCCCCGCCGTTCGACCGCATCAAGGACAGTGACTACCTGCCGGCCTTCAACGAAGGCATGAAGCAGCACCTGGCCGAAGTGCGCAAGATCGCCGACAACGCCGAACCGGCCACCTTCGACAACACCATCGAAGCGCTTGAGCGCAGCGGCGAAACGTTGGACCGCGTGTCGCGCGTGTTCTTCGGCCTGGTCCAGGCCGATACCAACGAAGCGCGCCAGAAGATCCAGGAAGAAGTCGCCCCGAAGCTGGCCGAACACCAGGATGAAATCAGCCTGGACCCGAAGCTGTTCGCGCGCATCAAGACCCTTTACGACCAGCGCGCCTCGCTGGGCCTGGACCCGGTGCAGACCCGCCTGGTCGAACGCGATTACCAGCAATTCGTCCGCGCCGGTGCACAGCTGAACGACGCCGACAAGGCCGCCCTGCGCAAGCTCAACGTCGAAGAAACCACGCTGGCCACCCAGTTCCACACCCGCCTGGTCGCCGCGACCGCCGCCGCTGCCGTGGTGGTGGACGACAAGGCCAACCTGGCCGGCCTGAGCGAGGATGAGATCAACACCGCCGCCGCCGACGCCAAGGCGCGCAACCTGGAAGGCAAGTTCCTGCTGCCGCTGCAGAACACCACCCAGCAGCCGGTGCTGGCCTCGCTGAGCAACCGCGAGCAGCGCGCTGCCGTGCTCAAGGCCTCGGAAACCCGCGCCGAGCGCGGCGATGCCAACGACACCCGCGAAACGGTGCAGCGCCTGGCCCAGCTGCGTGCGCAGAAGGCCAAGCTGCTTGGCTTCGAAAACTACGCTGCCTACAGCCTGGCCGACCAGATGGCCAAGACCCCGGCTGCCGCGCTCAAGCTGCTGACCGACACCGTGCCGGCCGCCACCAACAAGGCGCGCGGTGAAATCACCGAGATGCAGAAGGTGATCGACGCGCAGAAGGGTGGTTTCCAGCTGGCCGCATCGGACTGGGACTTCTACGCCGAACAGGTGCGCAAGGCCCAGTACGACCTGGACGAATCGCAGATCAAGCCGTACTTCGAACTGGACAACGTGCTGCAGAACGGCGTCTTCTACGCCGCCACCCAGCTGTACGGCATTACCTTCAAGCCGCGCACCGACATTCCGACCTACCACCCGGACATGAAGGTGTATGAAGTGTTCGACAAGGACGGCACCTCGCTGGCGCTGTTCTACACCGATTACTTCAAGCGCGACAGCAAGTCCGGTGGCGCCTGGATGGACGTGTTCGTCGAGCAGAACGGCCTGACCGGCGCCAAGCCGGTGGTCTACAACGTCTGCAACTTCACCAAGCCTGCTGCCGGCCAGCCGGCCCTGCTGAGCTTCGACGACGTCACCACCATGTTCCATGAGTTCGGCCATGCGCTGCACGGCATGTTCTCGAACGTGAAGTACCCGTCCATCGCCGGTACCAGCACCTCGCGCGATTTCGTCGAGTTCCCCTCGCAGTTCAACGAGCATTGGGCGCTGGACCCGAAGGTGTTCGCCAACTACGCCAAGAACTACAAGACCGGCGAGCCGATGCCGCAGGCGCTGGTCGACAAGATCCTCAAGGCGCGTACCTTCAACCAGGGCTATGCCACCACCGAGTACCTCTCGGCCGCACTGCTCGACCTGGCCTGGCACACCCAGCCGGCCGACGCCAAGCTGCAGGACGTGGCCCCGTTTGAAGCGGCCGCGCTGAAGAAGTACAAGGTCGACCTGGCCCAGGTGCCGCCGCGTTACCGCACCACCTACTTCGACCACATCTGGGGCGGCGGCTACTCGGCCGGTTACTACGCCTACTTCTGGGCTGAAGTGCTGGACCACGACTCGTTCGAGTGGTTCAAGGAACACGGTGGCCTGACCGCTGAAAACGGCCAGGTGTTCCGCGACAAGATCCTCTCGCGCGGCAACAGCGTGGAACTGGCGGACCTGTACCGCGAATTCCGCGGCAAGGACCCGTCGGTAGAACCGCTGCTGGTCAACCGCGGCCTGAAGTGATCCGGTAGGTACCGACCGTTGGTCGGTACTCCGATTGAGCCGAAACGAACGGCGGGGGAAACCCCGCCGTTCGCGTATCTGGACGCCGGTTACGTCCCCACGCGACATCCCACCTCGCTGCATCCCAGGTGATCCAACGCGATCTCCAATGCATGCATGTAACTCTGCGCGCAGTACCCGTGCGCCACGCCGATGCGCTGGCCCACGTCGGCCGGCAGGCAATCCTCCGGCGCGCCTGCATCATCGTCATGCACCTCCCCGTACACGTTGTGCAGGTGCGGCAACAACCGCTGCAGCCGCGTACTGCCCACGCACGCACCTGGATCCAGCAACGTCACTTCGCCACGGCTGTGGTCGGCCACGCGCAACGCATCCAGCAGCTCCTGTTCCGACCCACACGCACGGATCGCCACCGTGGTGCCCGCATCGATCGCCCGGTGCACCAGCGCCTTGAGCACCGGTACCGGCAGCGGCTGCGCGGTACGGATCAGCTGCCCGGTCGCTTCCGGGCCACGAATGATGAAGATCGACATGGCTCAGACGCTCCCTGCAACGGCCTGCAACCGGCGCGCGGCAATCGCCAGCGACAACCGGCACGCATCCTCGCGGCCACTGCTGCACACCACCCGCGCCACCGGCGCATGCAGCGGGTGCAGATGCGCATCCAACCCATCGTCATCGTTGGCCGCCATTTCGATGTACGGCGCCGGCAACGCCTCCAGCGCCGCGCACAGCGCGCGGCCATGCGCGGCCCATTGCGCCGGCTCGGCGGCGCCGGTCTCGATCAGCACCCACGCCGGCTGGCTTTCCCGCGCCTGGCGCAGGCACTGCAGCAGCGCCGGCAGCGTGGCGCAGTCCTGGCAGTGCACGGCATGGCCGGCCAGCAGGGCCGGCACCGGCAGCGGGTCCGGCGACGGCTGCCGGAGCAACAGGATGGTCATGGAACACCTCGACAAAGCGCCCGGGGGGCGCGGTGTCGACACGATGCGCGTGGCGGCCATAAAGGGGCGATGACCCGGATGCCCGGGGCGCGTAAATAACGAGTAGCTTTTGCGGGAACTCCGGAACGCCGCAACGGTCAGACCCCACTCACGCCCGCAAGGATCGCCACCATGACCGCTGCCGCCGCCGAACCCCGCTCCAAAGGCCTGCTCTACTGGCTGAAGAAGGAAGCCCTGCCGCTGCTGGTCATGCTCGGCCTGCTCGCCGCCGCGCGCGACAGCCTTGCCAACCACTACCAGGTGCCCAGCGGCTCCATGCAGCACACCCTGATGCCCGGCGACCGGGTGGTGGTGGACATGCGCGCCTACGGCCTGCGCCTGCCGTTCACCTCGGTGGAACTGCTGCACACCGGCGTGCCGCAGCGCGGCGAGGTGGCGGTGTTCGATTCCCCGCAGGACGGCACCCGCCTGATCAAGCGCATCGCCGCCGTGGGCGGCGACCGCGTGGACCTGCATGAGGGCCATCTCAGCATCAACGGCCACCCGCTCGGCCAGGTGGGCACCGGGGACGTGGAAGACTTCGGCCGCACCCTGGCCCAGCTTGACCTGGGCCAGGGCGGCGGCCCGGACATCACCGGGCTGGCCGTACCGGCCGGCAAGGTGCTGATGCTGGGCGACCATCGAGGGAACAGCGCCGATGGCCGTTACTTCGGCCTGGTCGACGCCAAGGCCCTGTATGGAAAGGCGGCACGCGTGTACTACCGCCGCGGCCAGGGCTTTACCTGGCAGGCGTTGTAAGTTAATCGATACGCAAAACGTCTCAATCCAGACCCGTCAGGTTATGGATCGACCTGTACCCGCTGCCTATCCTGAGCGCTGATCCTTACGCACCGGCCCGCCCCCACGGGCCCAGACGCAATGAACGGCGACACCGCAGCACTGCCCGAGCACAGCTCCATCCGCCAGCCGCCCGCGCCCTCGCAGCACATCGAGCAGGGCACGCCCGCGTTCCGGCGCACGGCGGCAGCGTTGTTCCTGGCCGGCTTCTCCACCTTTGGCCTGCTCTACACCGTGCAGCCGCTGCTGCCGGAGTTCAGCCGCCACTTCGGCGTCTCCGCCGCCAACAGCGCCCTGGCCCTGTCGCTCAGCACCGGCCTGCTGGCCGTTTCGATGCTGGTGGCCGGGCTGATCTCCGACCGTGTCGGCCGCCGTGGCGTGATGATCACCGCGCTGCTGGCCTCCACCGTGCTCTCGGCCGCCAGTGCGATGGTCGACGACTGGACCACGCTGCTGATCCTGCGCACCCTGCTCGGCATCGCGCTCAGCGGCGTGCCGGCAGTGGCGATGACCTACCTGGTCGAAGAAATGGACAGCCGCGCGCTCGGCCTGGCCATGGGCCTGTACATCGGTGGCAACGCGGTGGGCGGCATGAGCGGGCGCCTGATCGCCGGCATCGTCGCCGACCACTGGGGCTGGCGCTGGGGCATCGGCGTGGTCTCGCTGATCGCCGTGCTCAGCACCGTGCTGCTGTGGGTGCAGCTGCCGCCGTCGCGCCACTTCCAGAGCCGTCGTGGCGGCCTGCGCGAACTGCCCGCGCGCTGGCGCCAGCTGTTCGCCGACCCCGGTTTGCCCTCGCTGTTCGCCACCGCGTTCGTGCTGATGGGCGTGTTCGTCACCCTCTACAACTACCTCGGCTACCACCTGCTGGCGCCGCCGTACCGGCTCAGCCAGACCGTGGTCGGCCTGATCTTCAGCGTGTACCTGGTCGGCACCTTCAGCTCGGCGTGGATGGGCCAGCAGGCCAACCGGCACGGCCGCGGCCGCGTGCTCGGCATCTGCTACGGCCTGATCGCACTCGGCATCGTGCTGCTGTCCCTGCCGTGGCTGGGCTGCATGGCGCTGGGCATCGCGCTCGTCACGTTCGGCTTCTTCGGCGGCCATTCCGTGGCCAGCAGCTGGGTCGGCAGCCGCGCGGGCGTGATGCGCGCCGAAGCCTCGGCGCTGTACCTGTTCGCCTACTACCTGGGTTCCAGCCTGGCCGGTGCCGCCGGCGGCGTGTTCTACACCCGCTGGGACTGGTGGGGCGTGTGCGCCTTCACCGCCGTGCTCACCGCTATCGGCGCCACCATCGCCTGGCGGCTGGGCCGCCGCAAACAGCCGCTGCCGGCCGCGCTCGCACTCAGCCGCTGAAGCCGCCCTGCAGCAGCCGGGTGAAGTGGGTGATCAACGGCGATGGGCCACCGCGCCGGTACGCCACGTGCACTTCCGAACTCGCCGCGCGATCGCTCAGCGGCACGAAGCGCGCGCCTTCCACGTGGATGTGGCTGCACGAGGCCGGCAGCACCGTCACCCCCAACCCGGACGCGGCCAGGCTGATCAGCGTGGACGCCTCGCCGGCTTCCTGGATGATGCGCGGGGTGAAGCCCGCGCTGCGGCACAGCGCGATGAAATGATCGTGGATGCCGGCGCCCACCTCGCGCAGGAAGCCCACGAACGGCTCATGCGCGAACTGCCGCAGCGCCACCGGCGCACCCGCCGGCAGGTCGCGGATCAGCGGATGCTGGTCATGCACCACCAGCGCCAGCGGATCGCTGAACAACTTGCGTGACATCAGCGGCGTGGGCAACGCGCGTTTGCGGATCAGCCCTACATCCAGCTCGTTGGCCACCAGCGCATCGATCTGCTGCAACGTGTTCATCTCGCGCAGCTTCAACTGCACCTGCGGGAACTGCTGGCGGTAGGCGAAGATCGCGCGCGGAATCTGCGTGGACAGCGGCGTGGCGCGGGTCAACCCGATGCGCAGTTCGCCGGTTTCACCGCGCTGCGCGCGCTGGGTCAGCTCGATGGCCTGGTCCACCCGCGCCAACGCTTCGGTGGCCTGCGCCTGCAGCACGCGCCCGGCCTCGGTCAGTTCCACCCGGCGGTTGCTGCGCAGGAACAAGCGCGCGCCCAGCAGCGTTTCCAGCTGGCGGATCTGCTGGCTGAGCGGCGGCTGCGACATGCCCAGCCGCTCGGCCGCGCGCCCGAAGTGCAGGGTATCGGCCACCGCCAGGAAGTAGCGCAGGTGGCGCAGTTCAATCGACATGGCAGCGCATCAGCGTTCGGAATGACCGCTTTCATCATAGCTGCGCGGACTGAACAGGTCCGGCTGGATCAGCTCGATGAAGGCGCGCGCCTGTGGCGACAGGAACCGGCCCCGGCGCACGATCACCCCATAGCTGCGCTCGGGGAACCAGGCGCTCATCGAGCGCGTCACCAGCCGGTCGCGGTCGGCATCGTTGAGGCACAGCGCCGGCACGATGGAAATGCCCATGCCCATCGCCACGTACTGCTTGATCACCTCCCAGCCGCCCACCTCCAGCGCCACCGTGTACGGCACGCGCTGGCGCTGGAACACCTGGTCCACCAGCCGGTAGGTGATCTGCCGTTTGGGCGGCAGCACCAGCGGGTAGGCCGAGATCGCCTGCAGGGTCAGTTCCGGCGCGGTGGCCAGCGGGTGGTCGGGCGGGGCGATCAGCACCTGCTCGAAGCGGTAGGCCGGCGCATAGCTCAGGTCGGCCGGCACGTCGGTCATCGAGCCCACCGCCAGGTCCGCCGCATCGCTGCGCAGCAGGTCGGTGCCATCGGCGCTGATCGCGTTGTGCAGGGTCAGGCGCACGTCCGGGTGGCGCTGGCGGAAGCGCTCCACGATGCGCGGCAGCAGGTACAGGATGGTGGAGCTGTTGGCGGCGATGTTGAGCTCGCCCGCATCCAGCCCTTTGACCTTGTCGCGGAAGCTGGCCTCCAGCCCGTCCAGGCTCTCCACCAGCGGCTGCGCCATTTCAAACAGCAGCTGGCCCTCGCGGCTGGGCACCAGGCGCCGCCCGCTGCGCTCGAACAGGCCCACCCCCAACTCCCGTTCCAGCGCCTGCAACTGCTGGCTGATCGCCGGCTGGCTGACAAACAGCGCCTCAGCCGCACGTGAGACTGAGCCCAATCGCACGGTCTGGCAGAACGCCCGCAGCGGCTTGAGCCGGTCAGACTTGTAGGAAAAACGCGGACTTGGCGGCTTCGGTGTGGGCATGGCGTAACGAATATAAGCGTAACTTATGTAAGGCATTGCGATAACTGTTTTGTCAAATACCACACTCCGGCGCACGGTGGCATCACCCGCAACGCAGGAGTTGGACATGTCCGCTGTCGCCGCATTCGCCACCGCCCAGCCCACCCCGGCCGATGCCCCGGCCACCCCGGGCATCGCCCTGACCACCCAGCTTGCCGGCCAGTCGGCCCTGCTGCCGGCGGGGGTACTGGCGCTGCTGGTGTCGCTGCACCGCGCGGTGGAACCCGAACGCCAGCGCCGCCTGCAGGCCCGCCGTGAGCGCCAGGCCTTCTTCGACGGCGGCGGCCTGCCGGACTTCCGCACCGACACCGCCGCGATCCGCAGCGAGGACTGGCGCGTGGCGCCGATCCCGGACGCCCTGCAGGACCGCCGCGTCGAGATCACCGGCCCGACCGACCCGAAGATGGTCATCAACGCGCTGAACTCCGGCGCCAAGGTGTTCATGGCCGACTTCGAGGACTCCACCGCCCCGGCCTGGCGCAACCTGCTGGCCGGCCAGCAGGCGCTGATCGGCGCGGTGCGCGGCGACCTCACCCACACCGCGCCCGGCGTGGACGGCAAGCCCGGCAAGCACTACGCGCTGCGCCCGCTCAACGAACAGGCCGTGCTGATCGTGCGCCCGCGCGGCTGGCACCTGGATGAGAAGCACGTGCGCATCGATGGCCAGCCGCTGGCCGGCGGCCTGTTCGACGCGGCCGTGTTCGCCTTCCACAACGCCCGCACCCTGATGTGCCGCCAGCGCGGCCCGTACTTCTACCTGCCCAAGCTGCAGTCGATGGAAGAGGCCGCGCTGTGGGAAACCGCGCTGTCGCACATCGAAGGCATGCTCGGCCTGCCGCATGGCCAGATCAAGGTCACCGTGCTGATCGAAACGCTGCCGGCGGTGTTCGAAATGGACGAGATCCTGCACGCGCTGCGCGACCGCATCGTCGGCCTGAACTGCGGCCGCTGGGATTACATCTTTTCCTACATCAAGACCTTCCGTAAGCACGCCGACAAGGTGCTGCCCGAACGCGGCCAGGTGACCATGACCCAGCCGTTCCTGAAGGCCTATTCGGAACTGCTGATCCAGACCTGCCACCGCCGTGGCGCGCATGCGATGGGCGGCATGGCCGCGCAGATCCCGATCAACCACGATGCCGCCGCCAACGAACAGGCCATGGCGCGGGTGCGTGCCGACAAGCTGCGCGAAGTCACTGCCGGCCACGACGGCACCTGGGTGGCGCACCCGGCGCTGATTCCGGTCGCGCAGGCGATCTTCGACGCACACATGCCCGGCCCCAACCAGCGCGGTGTGCTGCGCCGCGATGTGCGGGTGGGCCGCAACGACCTGATCGCCGCGCCCACCGGCACCATCACCCGCGCCGGGTTCGAGGGCAACGTCGAAGTGTGCGTGCGTTACCTGGCCGCCTGGCTGGACGGCAACGGCTGCGTGCCCATCCACCACCTGATGGAAGACGCGGCCACCGCCGAGATCAGTCGCAGCCAGCTGTGGCAGTGGCTGCACGTGCCCGGCCAGCACCTGGACGACGGCACCGCCATCGACCTGGCCCTGCTCGACGCCACCCTGGCCGCGCTGCCGGCGCGTTTGGGCGAGCGCAGCGCGCTGCCGGGCGGGGCGCGGATCGACGAGGCCATCGGCCTGCTCGGTGAGCTGAGCCGCCGCAATGAACTGACCGATTTCCTGACCCTGCCGGCCTACGACCGGATCGATTGACCCTTCCTGGAGAAACGACATGACCAAGCTGCAGACCGCCGAACAGATCCAGCACGAATGGAACACCGACCCGCGCTGGGCCGGCATCCAGCGCAACTACAGCGCCGCCGACGTGGTGCGCCTGCGCGGCACCGTGCACGTGGAGCATTCGCTGGCCCGGCTGGGCGCGGAGAAGCTGTGGAAGTACCTGCATGAAAAGGACTTCGTCAACGCGCTCGGCGCGCTGACCGGCAACCAGGCCATGCAGCAGGTCAAGGCCGGCCTCAACGCCATCTACCTGTCCGGCTGGCAGGTGGCCGCCGACGCCAACCTGGCCGGCCAGATGTACCCCGACCAGTCGCTGTACCCGGCCGATTCGGTGCCGGCCGTGGTCAAGCGCATCAACAACACCCTGCTGCGCGCCGACCAGCTGCACCATGCCGAAGGCAAGGACGACATCGACTTCCTGCAGCCGATCGTGGCCGATGCCGAAGCCGGCTTCGGCGGCGTGCTCAACGCCTTCGAGCTGATGAAGGCGATGATCGAAGCCGGCGCGGCCGGCGTCCATTTCGAAGACCAGCTGGCCTCGGTGAAGAAGTGCGGGCACATGGGTGGCAAGGTGCTGGTGCCCACCCGCGAGGCCATCGAAAAGTTGAACGCCGCGCGCCTGGCCGCCGACGTGCTGGGCGTGCCCACCCTGCTGGTGGCCCGCACCGACGCCGAAGCCGCCGACCTGCTGACCAGCGACATCGACGCCAACGACCAGCCCTTCGCCAACGGCGAGCGCACCGTGGAAGGCTTCTACAAGACCCGCAACGGCCTGGACCAGGCCATCAGCCGCGGCCTGGCCTACGCGCCCTACGCCGACCTGATCTGGTGCGAGACCGGCAAGCCGGACCTGGAGTTCGCGCGCAAGTTCGCCGAAGCCATCCATGCCAAGTACCCGGGCAAGCTGCTGGCCTACAACTGCTCGCCCAGCTTCAACTGGAAGAAGAACCTGGACGACGCCACCATTGCGACGTTCCAGAAGGAAATCGCCCGCTACGGGTACAAGTTCCAGTTCATCACCCTGGCCGGCTTCCACGCCCTGAACTACTCCATGTTCAACCTGGCCCACGGCTACGCCCGCCGCCAGATGAGCGCCTTCGTGGAACTGCAGGAAGCCGAATTCGCCGCCGCCGACCGGGGCTTCACCGCGGTCAAGCACCAGCGCGAGGTCGGCACCGGCTACTTCGACGCCGTCACCCAGGCCATCCAGCAGGGCCAGTCCTCCACCACCGCCCTGGCCGGCTCGACCGAAGAGGAACAATTCCGGGCGGCTTGACCGGCCCCCTGATAACCCCGGCCGTTGGCAGGCAAGGGCCGCCCCTGTAGGGGTGGCCCTTCTTTTATATGCCCCCGCCAGATGCTACGGTCCGCAAATAGCTCCATGCGGTAGGGGATGGCCGGTTCAAACCGGTCGCTGCGTTAGGGAAGACTGGGCCGGAGCGCCGGAGAAATCCGGGCGCCGGGGCATGGAAATGGGATGAGGCGCACACTTTTAAGGGGTGCTATCCTCATTCGCTCACCGGGGAACGCTGGGAAGCGGGTGTACGGGAATGACCGGCAAGCTTGCGACGAATGTGTGCGAACGAGCGTCAGACATCGCGCAGACCGCGATGGCTGAGATCGTGCACGCCGTTCTGAGCGCCGGCGAATTCGCCCTGTTTGCCGAATTCGGCCAGCACCGCGCGCTGCGCGCCGGCGAGCACCTGTTCCTGCGCAACCAGGCCGGCAGCACCATGTATGTCATCGTCACCGGTGCCATCGAGCTGGATTTCGGCGAAGACCTGGTGGTCAAGACGCTGGGCCAGCATGAATTCTTCGGCGAACTGGGCCTGCTGATCGGCGACCACCCGCGCAGTGCCGATGCCCGTGCCACCACCGATACGCTGGTGCTGGAACTGGACCACACCGATTTCCAGCGCCTGGTCGACCGCGACCCGGGCCTGGTGGCCTACTTCCTGCGCCGCACGATCATGCGCGTGGTGAGCAACGAACAGGTGCTGATCCGCCAGCTGCGCCGGCGCAACCACGACCTCGAAACCGCGCTGGACAACCTCTACGTCACCACCCACCAGCTCACCCACACCCGCGAGCTGGTGCGTACCGACGAGTTGACCGGCCTGCACAACCGCCGCGGCCTGGCGCTGTACCTGCAGGAGTGCCGCAGCCACGAAGACGGCGCCCCGCAGGGCCTGCTGCTGATCGACTGCGACCACTTCAAGCAGGTCAACGACGAACACGGCCACCAGGCCGGCGACCGCGTGCTGCAGAGCGTGGCCAACATCCTGCGTTCGGTGGCCACCGAAAGCGACCGCGCCTGCCGCCTGGGCGGGGATGAGTTCTGCCTGCTGCTGCGCGAAGCGGACCCCGATACCCTCCAGCACGCGGCCGAGTTCATCCTCAGCGCCGTCCACGGCCTGATGGGCCGGCCGGGCGGCCAGCCGCATGTCTGCCCGGTCAGCATCGGCGTGAGCCTGCTCGAGCCGAACAGCGACTGGAGCGATTGGTACGCCCGCGCCGACAATGCGCTGTACCAGGCCAAGCGCTTGGGCGGCAACCGGTTGCACTGGTCGCGTGCCGCGACCGCCACGCCCTGACGGGGTATTCGAATGAACGGCGACAACGGAACGTCGACCCAGTCCCCACAGCTGCGCGCGCTGCTGTTCACCGATCTGTGCGATTCGCTGATCCTGGTTGAACGCATCGGCGACAGCGCCGCAGCCGAGCTGTTCCAGCAGCACGACCGGCTGGTGCTGACGCTGCAGCAGCAGTGGCGCGGCCAGCAGATCGACCGTTCCGATGGGCTGTTCCTGTTGTTCGAGCGCGCCATTGATGGTCTTGGGTTTGCACTGGACTATCAGCGGGAACTGAAACAGCTTGGAAACGAGCACAAGCTCGAGCTGCGCGCCCGCGCGGGTCTGCACGTAGGTGAAGTCCTTACCTGGGAAAACAGCGCGGAAGCGGTGAAGGCCGGTGCCAAGTCGCTCGAAGTCGAGGGGTTGGCCAAGCCGATGGCGGCACGGTTGATGATGTTGGCAAGGCCGGGACAGATCCTCCTTTCGGCTGTAGCCGAGTCTCTCACCCATCGCGCCACGTCCAACCTGGGAGAGCGTGCGGAGCGGCTGGTGTGGAAGTCGCACGGACGTTGGCGTTTCAAAGGTATCCCTGCTACTCAGGAAGTGTACGAAGTTGGGGAAATCGGCTCGGCTCCGCTGCGCATGCCGCGTGGAACCGCCAAAGCGCGCCGTGACATTCCGTTCTGGCGCCAACCCGCCGCCATTGCAGCTGAAGCGCTGGTATTGGCAACCGTGGTGGTGGGCGGCTGGATGCTGCTCCGGCCAGCCCCGGCCATTGCATTTGCCGAGCGCGACTGGGTCGTACTGGGAGAGGTGCGAAATCTCACCGGCGAACCCCTGCTCGACGACAGCCTGGACCAGGCCTTCAGGATCAGCCTGGGGCAGTCGCGTCACGTCAACGTGCTCAGCGACATCAAGGTGCGCGACACCCTTGCACTGATGCGTCAACCGGTCGAGTCCCTGCTGGACCGGCGGACGGCGATAGAGGTGGCCACGCGCGATGGCGCGCGAGCGGTGATCATGCCCTCGGTGCTGGAAATCAACGGCAAGCTGCGCGTGACCGTTGAGGTCATCGACCCTGCCAACGGCAACACCGTCTACTCCCATTCGGCCGACGGGCGTGGATTGGAATCGGTGTTGACCTCTGCCGACCAGGTCGTTGCCGCGCTCCGCGACGACCTTGGTGAGGCCATGGAGGACATCTCGCGCGACTCGGCACCACTGCCCAAGGTAGCGACCTCCAGCATCGATGCCTTGCATGCATACGCCAAGGGGTTGGCTGCAATGTCCAATCAGGACGTCGACAGTGCCCTGATGTTCTTCAACCAGGCCGCCACTGTCGACCCTGACTTCGCATTCGCCTATGTGGGCATGATGCGCATCCAGAACGCGCGGGGTGACATTGAAGGTGCGCGCCGCCTCTTCAACATCGCTTACGGGCTCCGCGAGCGACTTACGCCGCGTGAGCAGCTGTATCTGCAGGCGTGGGGTGCACAGTTTGGGGGCGCGGCCATGCCGGCGGTCGCCGAGCAGTGGCGAATGTTGACGGAGTTGTATCCTGACGATTACGTGGGACACATGAATTACTCCAGTGCGCTGTACTTGATGGGAAAGTACGATGCCGCCCTCGTCGCAGCACGCCCGCTCCTGCTTTCCCAGAATCCCCAGAAGACACTTGCGCAGAACTTCATCGGACGCATCCACCTCGCCGTGGCCGACGTGGGCGAAGCGCAGCGCATGCTCAAGGAAACGGCAGCAATTGATCGGGGTGCCAGCGACGTGTGGTGGGCGCTGAGCCTGGCGGCGGCAAAGGACTACCCGGCCTCCGAGGAAATCTTCGCGCGCCGACCACTACGTGGCCCGGGCGAGCAGATCGAGCGCTCCAGCGCGCTCGTTGATCAAGGCCGGTTTGTGGAAGCAAACGAGCTGATCGAACGTGCACAGTCCCAGTGCAGCGAGGTGGTGGAAGTCTGCCGCGTGCTGGATGTCATCGCGCTTCATCAGCGCAGGCTGACCGGGAACCCGACGCCCAAGGAATCGTACGCAGCAATACTGGATCTGTGGCTGAAGAAGGCGGAGCAGCAGGATGCTGCCTCGCGAAGGGAAAGCGTGCTGTTCATACTATCCACGGCGTATCACGCGGTTCGCGCCGGTCACTCGGGAACCGTCCGCGCTCGGGCTGGTGTGCTGAAAGGGCTGGTCCAGAAGGACGACGAGCCTCGGGCTACCCAGCTTTGGGCACTCGTGCAGGGTGTCTTGGACGTGGAGGATGGTCGCCCGGCGGCCGCGGTGAAGTTACTTGAGCCGTTCGTCGAAGGGGATGAGCTCTACCAGGTCCACGTGGTGCTGCATGACGCCTATGAGGCACTCGACGACAAGGCCGGCCAGAAAAAGCAGCGTGACTGGTTGGACCACCAGCGCGGTCGGGCATACGCCGAGGAAATCAGTAACTACGTGCTTCAGTCTCTCAATCTTGAAGATGCAAGACGGCTGCAGAGCAGCGACACGCAAGGTGTCGCTGCTCTCTGATAGGTCAGGCATCGCCATCCAGCTGGGATGCCGCACGACCAGCTTCGAAGCAGAACACAATGCGGAACGCCGCGTTGACCTGAAGATGCTTGGTCAGCTTCTCCCGCAGCGCCTGGAACTCTTCCTTCGTCGCGAGCTTGGTGAGCGGGGCGCAACAGGTCTTCGTTGTTTCCTCATCCACGCCGAGGGTTGCCAGCGCCTTCGAAGGATTGGCGGAGAACGCCGCGCGGAACGCATCGTCATTGATCAGAAGGTCCAACAGACGCTGGACGGTATCTTCCGGCAGAGGGGTGTTCGTCGAAGTCATTTGAAAGGCCCGGTGTTGGAGGGTGACAGGAGGTTATCGGCAGCCGCGACGCTGGATTGAGCCTGCCGGAAGTTGGGTGCAAGCCAACGGACGGGCCGGCTATAGTGCGGCTCGCCCCGGTGGATCATAGACCTTCGCCATGCAGTATCGCCGCTGCCAGACCCTTTTCCTCGAGCCTCGGGAAACCCCCGGGTTCCGCCTGCAGGACCTGCTGGCCGGGGGAACCGGGTTGCACTACGAGCAGGGCGTCGTGGCCATCGCGCCCCACCTGGATGCACCCGTTCCGATCACACCGGACGAGGCCACCCTGCTGCTGGCCTGCAGTGCCGAAACCTGGCAGCCCCTGCCGACCTCGGCTGAGGCGCGTGCCCGCGTCATGCGGCTGGTGGCGGAAGGGGTGCTGGTGAGTGATTCGGCTGACCATGCGGTCCATGCGGACGCTGATACCACGCTCAGGGCATCCCACTGGTGGTCGGTAGCGGCGTTGTTCCACCGGCTGTCGCGCTGGACCGGCGTGGACAGCGTGGAGGAGATGGAGCGCAGCCAGATGGTCACGGCGCAGGACCTGGTACGCAAGCTGGGCACTCCTCCCGTGGAGGCGCCGCCGCGCCTGCCCGGCGCGGTCGCGCTGCCGCCGTTGGGCGACCGGTTCCTGGACGGGCTGCTCCTGCGCCGCACCACATGCAGGAATTTCGACACGTCCCGGCCGCTGCCGCTGCCGCTGCTTGCAGGCATGCTTGGGGAGGTCCTGCTGGCCAGCGCCCATGTGGAGCCGGAGCCTGGCGTGCGCTTCCTCAAGAAGAACGTGGCGTCCGCCGGTGGCCTGCACCCGATTGAAGCGTATGTGCTGGTCCAGAACGTCGAAGGCCTGGAGCCTGGTCTCCATCACTACCATGCCGTGGCGCACGAGCTTGCCCGCTTGCCCGTGCAACCCCCGGCGTTGCCGGCCTTTGCCCATCGGCTGCTGGCTGGCCAGGGCTGGTTCGCCGATGCGCATGCGCTGGTGATCCTGGTCTGCCGCTTTGAACGCAACTTCTGGAAGTACCGCAACCACGCCAAGGCCTATCGCGCGGTGACCCTCGACGCCGGCCACATCTCACAGGCGTTCTATACGCAGGCCACGGCCTACGGGCTGGGCGCGTTCGTCACTGCCGCCATCAACGAAGAAGAGGTGGAGCAGGTACTGGGCCTCGATCCGATGCGGGAGGGCCCGTTGGCCGTGTGCGGCTTTGGCTGGCGCTCGGATCAGATGCAGACGCCGGAGATGGATCCCGCCGGGCATATCTGGAAGACCGAACCATGAAGCCGGCTCCCCTGTCTCCGCGCTGGCGCCGACCAGCGGCGCTGGTCGTTCTGGTGGCGCTGGCGATGGTGGTCGCAGGCGCCTGGATGCTGCTGCGCCCGGAACCGGCCATCGCGTTTGCCGAACGCGACTGGGTGGTGCTGGCCGACGTGGACAACGCGAGCGGCAAGGCGTTGTTCGACGACTCGCTGCAGCGCGCGGTGTTGATGAGCCTGGAGCAGTCGCGTTACGTCAACGTGCTGTCCACCAGCAGGGTGACCGAATCGCGTGACCTGCTGCGGATACCGTCCGGGCGCGGGCTGGACCGTGAGCTGGCCAGCGACGTGGCGGCGCGCGAGGGCGCGCGCATGGTGGTGGCGCCGGCCATCCGCCAGTCCCGTGGGCACTACCTGGTCAGCGTCGACCTGATCGATCCCAACCGCCGCGCCGTGGTGCGCAGCTATCGCGCGAAGGCCGGCACCTCGTCCGAGGTGATGGCAGCGGTGGACGATGTGGTGGGCCAGCTGCGTGCCGGGCTCGGTGAATCAGTGGCGTCAGTGCAGCAGTCGGTGCCGCTGCCGCAGGCCTCCACCGCCAACCTACAGGCGCTGAAGTCGTTCGCGCTGGCAGAAAGCGCCCTCGGCCGTCGGCGCTTCTCCGAATCGGCCAAGCTGTATGAGGCGGCGATCGATGCCGACCCGGATTTCGCCATGGCCCATATCGGCCTGGCCAAGCTGCTGGTACGCCTGGACCAGCGTGCCGAAGCACAGCCGCACCTGGCGCGCGCGCTGGCGGTGAGCCAGCGCCTGCCGCACCGCGAGCGGCTCTACCTGAAGGCCTGGCGCAACGAGCTGAGTGCGGACGCGTGGCCGCTGGACGACTGGCGCGTGTTGGCCGATGTCTATCCCGATTCCTTTGCCGGCCTGTCCAACACCTCCTGGTACCTGCTGACCGACAGCCGCTACGAGGAGGCAGAACGCTACGCCGTCGCCGCCGCGATACCGCAGAACCCCATGCGTGCCTACACCATTGCGCACCTGGGCTGGATCCAGCTGGGTACCAACCGCTTTGACGACGCGCTGCGCAGTTTCAGATTGTCCGAAACGTTGACCGGGCGGGCGGCCAGCGATCCGCGTGCCGACGTGCTGATTGCCATGCGCCGGTACAAGGACGCACAGGCGCTGCTGACCCAGCTGGGCAGGCCGCGCGACGAACTGCAGGCGCTGATGAACGTGCGGGTGCGGCTGCTGCTGGCCGCCGACCAGGACGACTGCACGGGGATGCGCACGGTGCTGTCATCGGAACCGGCACCCGAGTCGGCCGATTTCCATGTGCATGCCGCGCTCATGCGGGCCGTGGTGGATACCGCGTGCGAGCAGGGCGAAACGAAGGTGCTGGCCGACATCGCCACCGAGCTGCGCCCGCTGCTGGCCGCGACCACCGATCCCAGCATGCCCGACCGCATCCTGCGCCTGCTGTCGCTGATTTACCTGGCCCAGCGCCAAGGCGACCACGCACTGGCCGACCGGCTGCTGGCCGAGTACGGCGCGCAGGTGGTGCAGCAGAAGAACCCGGTGATCGGGAAGTGGCGCACCGTGGTGCTGGCCATGCAGGAAATCGGCCGGGGTGCACCGCAGCAGGCCGTGGCGCTGCTGCAGCCGATGATGGATGGCAGCGAACCGGTGCAGGCGCATGTGGCGCTGCGTGAGGCGTACCGCCTGCTGGGCGATGGTGAGCAGTTCCAGAAGCAGAACGAATGGCTGTTCGAAAACCGGGGCAGGGCGATCGCGGAGGTGGCGAACACCCAGCTGATGCAGCCGTTGAACGTGCACGACACGGTGTCGGACGCTACGTTGCGGCAGTGAGCGTGCGTCGTTGTCCGGCACCGCGATGACACCCATGGGGTGTCACTACGTGGCGTCGAAATCCACCAATACTGCACCGTCGGCGACCTGGTCGCCGGCCTTGACCCGGTAGCCCTGCACCGTGCCATCGGCCGGGGCCTGCAGGGTGTGCTCCATCTTCATCGCTTCCAGCACCAGCAGCGGGGTGCCGCGCACCACCTGCGTGCCCGGTGCCAGCAGCGTGGCCACGATGCGGCCCGGCATCGGTGCGACCAGGCTGCCGGCATCGGCCACGGCGTGGTCGGCTTCGCTGACCGGATCATGCAGGGTGAAGCGCTGCACGCCGTCGTTGCCGAAGAGGTACAGCTCGCTGCCGTCGCGTACCACGCGGGCGCGGTGCAGGCGCTCTCCCACCTGCAGCGCCAGCCGCTCGCCCACCATCCGGCCCTGCGCCGCTACCGTGGTGCCGCCCAGCTCGATCGACCATGCCTCGCCATGGCCTTCAACGGCTAGCACCTGCTGGTGGCCACGATGCTCCAGCGTCAGCCGCCGCGCGGCACGCTGGCCCAGCCGCCAGCCATCGCGCGCCTGCCACGGGGAGTGCGGGTCACGCGCATCCACCGAAGCTGCTGCGTCGGTGGCCATGGCAGCTACGGCCGCCTGCGCCCACAGGGCAGGATCGGTATCGCCCTGGTGCGGCGCCAGCGCGGCCTGCTCGCGTTCGATCAACGCGGTATCCAGCTTCGCCTTGGCGAACGAATCGGTCATCACCAGCCGGCGCAGGAACGCCGCGTTGGTGGTCACGCCCACCACTTCGCACTCGGCCAGCGCATGCTGCATGCGGCGCAGCGCGGCATCGCGGTCCACGTCCCACACGATCAGCTTGGCAATCATCGGGTCATAGAACGGGGTGATCGCATCGCCCTGTTCCACACCCGCATCCACGCGCACGTGCGCGCTGCCGGCCGGCAGCCGCAGGTGGCGCAGGGTGCCGGTGGAGGGCAGGAAGCCCTTGTCGGCATCTTCGGCGTACAGGCGCGCTTCCAGTGCATGGCCGTTGATCTGCAGCTGTTCCTGCTGCAGCGGCAGCGGTGCGCCGCTGGCCACGCGCAGCTGCCACTCCACCAGGTCGGTACCGGTGATGCACTCGGTCACCGGGTGCTCCACCTGCAGGCGGGTGTTCATTTCCATGAAATAGAAATCGCCGTCGGGCCCGGCGATGAACTCCACCGTGCCCGCACCCACGTAGTTCACCGCGCGCGCGGCATCCACCGCCGCCTTGCCCATGGCGGCGCGGCGTTCCGGGGTCATGCCTGGCGCAGGCGCTTCTTCCAGCACCTTCTGGTGGCGGCGCTGCACCGAGCAGTCGCGCTCGAACAGGTACACCACGTTGCCGTGGCTGTCGCCGAACACCTGGATCTCGATATGGCGCGGGCGCTCCACGTACTTTTCCACCAGCACGTGCGCGTTGCCGAAGGCGGACTGCGCCTCGCGCTGGCAGCTGGCCAGCGCCTCGGTGAAGGCCGCGCTGTCGTCCACCCTGCGCATGCCCTTGCCACCGCCGCCGGCGCTGGCCTTGATCAGCACCGGGTAGCCGATGCCATCGGCCTGTTCGCGCAGGAACGCCGGTTCCTGCGCATCGCCGTGGTAGCCGGGGGTCAGCGGCACGCCGGCCTGCGCCATCAGCGCCTTGGCCGCGCTCTTGTCGCCCATCGCGCGGATCGCCGCAGCGGAGGGGCCGATGAACACGATGCCCGCCTCGGCGCAGGCCTGGGCGAAGTCCGCGTTCTCGGACAGGAAGCCGTAACCGGGGTGGATGGCCTGCGCCCCGGTGCGGCGTGCCGCATCCAGGATGGCGTCGGCGCGCAGGTAGCTTTCGCGCGCGGGTGCCGGGCCGATGCCCACGGCCTCGTCGGCCAGCCGCACATGGCGTGCGTCGCGGTCGGCGTCGGAGTACACCGCCACCGTGGCAATGCCCAGGCGCTGGCAGGTGGCGATGACGCGGCAGGCGATTTCGCCACGGTTGGCGATCAGGATCTTGGTGAACATGGAAGTCTCGTTGCGCATGCCAGGGGGCCGGATCACATCCGGAACACGCCGAAGTCGGTCTTGCGGGCCGGGGCGTTGAGGCTGGCCGACAACGCCAGGCCCAGCACGCGGCGGGTGTCGGCCGGGTCGATCACGCCGTCATCCCACAGCCGTGCGCTTGCGTAGTAGGGGTGGCCCTGCTGCTCGAACTGGTCGCGGATCGGGCTCTTGAAGGTGTCTTCGTCCTGCGCCGACCACTGCCCGCCCTTGGCTTCAATGCCATCGCGCTTCACCGTGGCCAGCACGCTGGCCGCCTGCTCGCCGCCCATCACGCCGATGCGCGCGTTCGGCCACATCCACAGGAAGTTGGGCGAATAGGCGCGGCCGCACATGCCGTAGTTGCCGGCGCCGAACGAACCGCCGATCACCACCGTGAACTTGGGCACCTTGGCGCAGGCCACCGCCATCACCAGCTTGGCCCCGTCCTTGGCGATGCCGCCGTGTTCGTACTTGCGGCCGACCATGAAGCCGGTGATGTTCTGCAGGAACACCAGCGGAATGCCGCGCTGGGTGCACAGCTCGATGAAGTGCGCACCCTTGAGTGCCGATTCGGAGAACAGGATGCCGTTGTTGGCGATGATCCCCACCGGGTAACCGTGCAGGTGCGCGAAGCCGGTCACCAGCGTGTTGCCGTAGCGTGGCTTGAATTCGTCGAAGCGCGAATCGTCCACCAGGCGCATGATCACCTCGCGCACGTCATAGGGCTTGCGCGTGTCGGCCGGGATCACCCCGTACAGCTCCTGCGCCGGGTAGCGCGGCTCCACCGGAGCCTGCACCGCCAGCGCCGGTTCGGGTTTGCGCCAGTTGAGCTGGGCGATGATCGCGCGCACCCGCGCCAGGGCCTGCAGATCGTTGTCGGCCATGTGGTCGGCCACGCCGGAAATGCGTGTGTGCACATCGGCACCGCCCAGTTCCTCTGCGCTGACGACCTCACCCGTAGCGGCCTTCACCAGCGGCGGGCCGCCCAGGAAGATGGTGCCCTGCTCGCGCACGATCACCGTTTCATCGCTCATCGCCGGCACGTACGCGCCGCCGGCGGTGCACGAGCCCATCACGCAGGCGATCTGCGGAATGCCCTGCGCCGACAGGTTGGCCTGGTTGTAGAAGATCCGGCCGAAATGGTCGCGGTCCGGGAACACCTCGTCCTGCAGCGGCAGGAACGCGCCGCCGGAATCGACCAGGTAGATGCACGGCAGCCGGTTCTGTTCGGCCACTTCCTGCGCGCGCAGGTGCTTCTTCACCGTCATCGGGTAATAGGTGCCGCCCTTGACCGTGGCATCGTTGGCCACGATCACGCATTCCACCCCGGACACGCGGCCGATGCCGGCCACCACGCCCGCACTGGGAATCGGGTCGCCATACATGCCGTGCGCGGCCAGCGGCGCGATTTCCAGGAACGCGCTGCCCGGGTCGAGCAGGGCATCGATGCGGTCGCGCACCAGCAGCTTGCCGCGCGCGGTGTGTTTCTGCCGCGCAGCTTCGGTGCCGCCCAGCGCGGTCTGCGCCAGGGTGGCGCGCAGGTCGTCGACCACCGCCTGCAACGCAGTGCGGTTGGCCTCGAAGCTCTCGCTGCCCGGTTGCAGCTGGGTGCTCAGTACCGTCATGGCATCGTCCTTACTTGGTGCGCTGGAACAGTTCGCGGCCGATCAGCATGCGGCGGATTTCCGAGGTGCCCGCGCCGATTTCATACAGCTTCGCATCGCGCCACAGGCGCCCGGTGGGGTATTCGTTGATGTAGCCGTTGCCGCCCAGGATCTGGATCGCCTGGCCGGTCAGCCAGGTGGCCTTCTCGGCCGAATACAGAATGGCACCGGCCGCATCCTGGCGCGTGGTGCGGCCCAGGTCGCAGGCGCGCGCCACCGCATACACATAGGCGCGGCAGGCGTTGAGGCCCACGTACATGTCGGCCAGCTTGGCCTGCATCAGCTGGAACGTGCCGATCGCCTGGCCGAACTGCTTGCGCTCATGCACGTACGGCATCACCACATCCATCGCGGCCGACATCAGGCCCAGCGGGCCGCCGGACAGCACCACGCGCTCGAAATCCAGCCCGGACATCAGCACGTTCACGCCACCGCCGACCGCGCCCAGCACGTTCGCTTCGGGCACTTCGCAATCCTCGAACACCAGCTCGCAGGTGTTGGAGCCGCGCATGCCCAGCTTGTCCAGCTTCTGCGCGGTGGAGAAGCCCTTCATGCCCTTTTCGACCAGGAAGGCGGTAATGCCCTTGGCGCCGGCCTCGACGTCGGTCTTGGCGTACACCACCAGCACGTCGGCATCGGGGCCGTTGGTGATCCACATCTTGTTGCCGTTGAGCACGTAGTGGTCGCCGCGCTTGTCCGCGCGCAGCTTCATCGACACCACGTCCGAACCGGCGCCCGGTTCGCTCATGGCCAGCGCGCCGACCTTTTCCCCGCTGCACAGGCCGGGCAGGAAGCGCTGCTTCTGCTCCTCGGTACCGTTCTTGCGCAGCTGGTTCACGCACAGGTTCGAGTGCGCGCCGTAGGACAGGCCGATGCCGCCGGAGGCGCGCGAAATTTCCTCCATCGCCACCACGTGGGCCAGGTAGCCCATGCCGCTGCCGCCGTATTCTTCTTCCACGGTCAGGCCGAGCAGGCCCTGCTCGCCGAGCTTGCGCCACAGCGGGTGTGGGAACAGGTTTTCCTCATCGGCCTTGGCCGCCAGCGGCGCGATCTCGGCCGAGGCAAAATGGGCCACGCTCTGGCGGAGCATGTCGATCTCTTCGCCGAGGTCGAAGTTCATGGTGGGGACGTGCATGAGGCGGCTCCGCAACGGCTGGAAGGGGTCGAATGCTCCCAGCCTAGTCCTCCCGGGGGTAAAAGTGAACACAAATTCAAAAATTGAACATAGAATCAACAAATGGCCTATAAACGCTCAGCTTTGATGGAAGAACGCCTGGCCGGGGCCCGCGAGCGGATCCTGCTGGCCACCCGGCGCCTGGTGGCGGCCGGCGGCTACCGGAATGCCCCGGTCACCGCCGTGGCGGCCGAGGCGGGGGTGTCCACCGGCCTTATCTATCGGCACTTCCCGTCCAAGGCCGAGCTGTTCGTGGAGGTGCTGACCGACGCGGTCGAACACGAACTGCGCATCTTCGAGGCCATCGCCGCCGAACCGCTGCCCGCGCCCGAGCGCCTGCGCCGGGCGATCACCGCCTTCGTGCGCCGCGCGCTGGCCGGCCCCGGGCTGGCCTATGCCTTCATCGCCGAGCCGGTGGATCCGGAAGTGGAAGCCGAGCGCATCCGCTGCCGCCGCCTGTTCGGTGACGTGTTCCGCCGCATCGTGGCCGATGGCGTTGCAGCCGGCAGTTTCCCTGCGCAGGACACCGAGGTGGCGGCCGCCTGCATCGTCGGTGCGTTCACCGAAGCCCTGGTCGGGCCCACCGCGCCCAGCCGCGATGCGCATGGCGACCAGACCGCGCTGGTCGAATCCATCTGCGTTTTCTGCCTGCGTGCTGCAGGCGCCCCCCAAGTCTGATGCTGCATTGCGGTAGTTTGCGGCGGCTTGCAGAGCGCCGCCGACGCTGGTCATACTCGGGCGACAAGCCGTGGTCCAACGACTACCAGCCAGGGGTAACAGAGAGTGCGGAATTACGACCTCGAGTTCCTGAAACGCTTTTCCATGGTCATTGCCTTATTGATGGCCATCACGCTCGGATTGATCCTGTTCGCCGCGTACCTGCACACCCGCATTCCCCCTGAAGTCTCGCCCCAGGCCGCCAAGCGCACCGAACTGCGCATTGCCCCGGCCGGTGCGGTCTATGCCGGCGCCACCGGTGCTGCCGACCAGGCCGCAGCCAAGGCCGCGGCGATGGCCAAGGCCGCCTCGCAGGTGGCCTACGGTGGCACCACCGATGGCAAGGTGATCTTCGACAACCTGTGCACCGCCTGCCACACCACCGGCGTCGGCCAGGCGCCGACGTTGGACCACGCCCATTGGGATGCACGCCTGGCCCAGGGCAAGGACACCCTCTACAAGCACGCCATTGAGGGCTACACCGGCCCGGATGGCGGGATCATGCCGCCCAAGGGTGGCAACCCCGGCCTGAGCGAAGAGCAGATCCACGCCACCGTGGATTGGATGCTGGCGAACCTGAAATAACCGGCGGGCGGGGCGGGTGCCGCGTGGCATCCGGCACCGCGTGGGACACGCATGGCGCGTCTCTACGCGGTGGGGCGCCGAGCCCCCATGCGCCCGCAACGTTGCCGGTACGCGTAGCGACACGCCATGCGTGTCCCACGGGATCCCAAGCCGTCCCGTAACCCGGCGGCACCGCTGCACACGTAGCGACACGCCATGCGTGTCCCACGCGGACCCAACCCCGCGCGGCTTTGCCAAACCCGCCCAAATCCCCACCGGCGACCGCTTCCCGCCACAATTCCGCATTACCCTGTGCACCCGTTTCCGGAATCGCCGTCGATGCGCCGTCGCACCCTCGCTCTTGCCCTGTCGCTGCTGCTGCCCGCCACCGCGTTTTCCCAGGCCCAGCCGCAGCCACACCCGACCGCATCGACCCCGGCGACTTCCGCCCCCGTCACCCTCACCGCCGCGCCTACCGACTGGCGCGCGCTCGACGGCCAGCACGTGCGCATCGCCGCCCCGCTGACCCTGGCCGGCACCGACGGCCTGGCCCGTTTCGGCGAACTCACCGTCGCCTTCGACGGCCGCCTCTGGCAGCCCAGCGAAGTGGCCGCCCCTGGCACCGACGCCCACGCCAAGGTGATCGCCGACAACCAGCGCCGGCGCCTGCTGCTCGATGACGGCAGCACCGCGCGTGACCCCGGCCCGGTGGCCTACCTCCCCGCCGGCGCCACCCTGCGCACCGGCACCGTGCTGCGCAACGTGGAAGGCATCGTCCACGTGGACGCCAAGGGCACCCCGCGCCTGCAGGTCACCACCCCGCTGAACCTGCCGGCGCTGAACCGCCCGGCCGCCCCGGTGGTGCCCGGCGCGCTCAAGGTGGCCGCCTTCAACCTGGAAAACTTCTTCAACGGCGACGGCCAGGGCGGCGGTTACCCGACCCTGCGTGGCGCCCGCACCCTGGCAGAACACCAGGCCCAGACCGCCAAGCTGGTGGCCACCGTCAACGCGCTCGGCGCCGACGTGGCCGCGCTGATGGAACTGGAAAACGATGGCTACGGCCCGCAGTCGGCGATTGCCGAACTGGTCGCCGCGCTCAATGCCAACCGTGGCAAGGGCGCGGACTGGGCCTTCATCGACGCCGGCAAGGGCCCGGGCGAGAACCCCATCCGCGTGGGCATCATCTACCGCAGCTCGCGGGTGACCCCGGTCGGCGCTCCCGCCGTGCTGGAAACCGCCCCGTTCGGCCCGCACAGCCGCGTACCGCTGGCCCAGGCGTTCCGCGCCGGCAAGGGTGCGCCGTTCGTGGTGGTGGCCAACCACTTCAAGTCCAAGGGCTGCTCGGAAGCGGCCGGCGCCGACGCCGACCAGAACGACGGTCAGGGCTGCTGGAATGCCACCCGCGTGGAATCGGCGCGCCTGCTCAACCAGTGGCTGGGCACCGACCCGACCGGCGCCGGCACCACCGACGCAATCCTGCTGGGCGACTTCAATGCCTACGCAATGGAAGCCCCGATCCGCACCCTGCACGACGCCGGCTGGCGCGACGCCTTCGCCGTGGCCAAGGTCGAACGCCCCTACAGCTACGTCTACAACGGCATGACCGGCCGCCTCGACCACGCCCTGCTCAGCCCGGGCATGGCCAAGCGCCTGCGCGGCGCGGCCGAATGGCATATCAATGCCGACGAAGCCGACGACATCGGTTACCGCGACCGCAACGAAGCCGGCCCGTGGCGCAGTTCCGACCACGACCCGTTGATCCTGGGTTTCGACAAGTAACGCCCCGACATCGCACCGGTAGGTGCCGACCGTTGGTCGGCACCGCAGCCACGCAGGGCATGGCTCTACCGGCGGTTCGTATCGCAAATGGGCCGTAGAGCCACGCCCTGCGTGGCTGCGCGCGGTCTCACCCCCACGCAATAAACCCAATCGCCACCACCGCCAACACCAACCCCGCGCGGTTCCACCGCGTGGTCGGCTCGCCAAACGCCAACACCCCCACCAACGCCCCCAACACCACCACGCCGATGTTCATCCCGGCAAACACCGTGGCCGGGCTGTCCGGCATCGCCTGGTGGGCGTGCACGTAAAACAGGATGTTGCCGCCATTGAGCAGCCCCAACAGCGCCCCCGCGCCCACGTTGCGCGCGCGCAACCGGCTGCGCCCGCTGAAGTGCCGCCACAGCTGCATCCCCAGCATCAACACAAACGCAATGCTGAAACACGCCAGCAGCGCCGCCATCGACGGCGTCCCCGACAGCGCCACCTGCTTCAGCAGCACATCCACCAGCGCAAACCCCACCCACACTGCCAGCAGCCAGCGCCAGCTGCCCGCCTCACCGGCTACCGCCGGCCCACGCGGGCGCAGGCTGATGCCCAGCATCGCCACCAGCCCCAGCCCCAACCCCAGCAGCTTGAGCGGGGTCGCCGTCTGCCCAAAGAACAGAAACGCAGCCAACAACGACAGCAACAAGGACAACCGCTGCGCCACATCCGTGCGCACGATCCCGGCCACCGCCACCGTGCGGCCCAGCACCAGGAACAGCGAAGGCAGCACCACCGCCAGCACCAGCAGCGCCGGCCACGGCGCATGGCCCGATTGCAGCGCCTCCAGCGGCGGCCGCAACACCCCCGCCGTAAGCCCGGCGGCCACCAGGTAATTCCAGGTCACCATCTGGGCGACATCCAGCTGGCGGCGCGCGGCCAGCTTCAGCAGCACCGACACCAACACGCTGCAGACCACGCTGAAAAGCAGATAGAACATGGGGTTCCAGGCAGGCGCGGCAGTGCAGCCCGCGGGGGAGCGGTATTATGACGCCATGCACAATCCCCCTTTCCCCAATGAAAGCACCACCCTGCAGCTGGCCGGCCCGGTCGGCGCGCTGGGCGTGGCGGTCGACCTGCCCAAGGCCGATGTGCCCGCGCAGCCGGTGGTGGCGGTCATCTGCCACCCGCTGTCCACCGAGGGCGGCAGCCTGCACAACAAGGTGGTGACCATGGTCGGCACCACCCTGCGCGAGCTGGGCATTGCCACCGTGCGCTTCAACTTCCGCAGCGTCGGCACCTCGGCCGGTGAGTTCGACCACGGCGTGGGCGAACAGGACGACCTCAAGGCCGTGGTGGCCTGGGTGCGCGAACAGCGCCCCGACGCCACCCTGTGGCTGGCCGGCTTCAGCTTCGGCGCCTTCGTCTCCCTGCGCGCGGCCGCCGAGCTGCAGCCGCAGGTGCTGGTCTCGATCGCCCCGCCCGCCGGGCGCTGGGACTTCGACGGCGTGCAGCCGCCGGCCAACTGGCTGGTCATCCAGGGTGAAGACGACGAAATCGTCGATCCCCAAGCCGTCTACAACTGGCTGGACAGCCTGGGCGCCCCGCACGAGCTGGTGCGCATGCCCGAAACCAGCCACTTCTTCCACCGCAAGCTGATCGACCTGCGCGGCGCGGTGCTCCACGGCGTCAAGGGCTGGCTGCCGAACCCGGAAAGCGCCACCGCATGAGTGATACCGCACTGACCCCGTCGCAGCGCTACGCCGAAGGCGTGGCCCGGGGCGAATGGCAGAACGACCCGGCCCAGCACGCCGCCCTGGCCGAGCTGGACCGCATCCACCTGGCCCTGGTCGACAGCGCCCAGGACGGCTGGCTGGACCGCCTCTCGGCCTTCTGGAAGAAGCCGGACCCGGTCAAGGGCCTGTACTTCTGGGGCGGGGTAGGGCGCGGCAAGACCTTCCTGGTGGACCTGTTCTACGACGGGCTGCCGATCGAGCAGAAGTACCGCACCCACTTCCACCGTTTCATGCGCGGCATCCACGAGCGCCTGCGCGAACACCAGGGGCAGAGCGACCCGCTGGCCCGGATCGCCCAGGAATGGCGCGCCAAGCTGCGCGTGCTGGTGCTGGACGAGTTCTTCGTCACCGACATCGGCGATGCCATGCTGCTGGCGCGCCTGCTCGAACGCCTGTTCGCCGAAGGGGTCACCCTGGTCACCACCTCTAATACGGCGGTGGAGAACCTGTACCTGAATGGGCTGCAGCGCGACAGCTTCCTCCCTGCCATCGGCCTGCTGCAGACCTACTGCGTGGAGCTGTACGCCGAGGGCACCGAAGACTACCGGATGCGCGCGCTGACCCATTCGCCGGTCTACCAGGCCCCGCGCGACGAGCACAGCGACGCCTGGCTGGCCACGCGCTGGGCCGCGCTGAGCGGCGGCCAGCCGCCCAAGCCAGGCAACATCGAGATCGAAGCGCGCAAGATCCCGGTGCGCGCCCGCGGCAAGAGCATCGTCTGGTTCGACTTCAAGGTCCTGTGCGAAGGCCCGCGCGGCCCCTCGGACTACATCGAGATCGCCCGCGAGTTCAACACCGTGCTGCTGGGCGACATCCCGCATTTCGACCGCATGAATGAAGATGCCGCCCGCCGCTTCGTGAACCTGATCGACGAGCTGTACGACCGCCACGTCAACCTGGTCTGCACCGCCACCGACGCCCCGGTAGCCCTCTACACCGGCACCCGCCTCCAGGGCGCCTTCGAGCGCACCGCCTCGCGCCTCATAGAGATGCAGAGCGCCGAATACCTCGGCACCCCACACAGGGCGTAACCGAGGCACACCCCGTAGAGCCACGCCCTGCGTGGCTGCGGTCCCAAACCGCCCGCAATTGTTACGCCCGCGTGACGCCCATCGTTCCGTTTTTCGAACGCTTGAATCGCACGAAAAGTCGCCCCCAACCCTTGACTGCGCACTCGCTTTCGACAGGTCGCGACCGTTCGTCGGACGCCCCGAACACCGAAACCTTGCGCCGCAAGGGATTAGCCTGATTCCCTACATTTGGCGTTGACGGCCCCCTACACCCCCACTATCTTGTGGCCGTCGGTCTCTTCGACCACAAGTCGAAGGGCCAAACGGGCCCAACGCCCACCGACAACCGCATGCCGTACAGGGTGCGGCGCTGGTAGCACCAGTCTCCGGGGGGAGATGACCGGTGAAGCAAGGGGAATCGTCCGCAGCGCCAGTGCGCCGGTCGCGTCCCATGCGACACCGATAGTCCACCCTGAGCGCTGAGCGCATCGGCCCCACGCCTGCCCAGCAGGCGACCCTGCACCACCCCAAATCACGCCAAGAGGAAAACGCCGTGAGCACCGAAACCAGCGCAGCCACCGACCAGGAAAGCGAATTCCTGTTGACTTCGCCGCCGACCAATACGGCGATGAGCGTCACCAAGCGCAATGGAACGACCGAGCTGGTGGATCTGAACAAGATCGTGCGCGCGGTGCAGCGTTCGGCTGAAGGCCTGCATGCAGTCGACCCGATGCGCGTGGCCACCCGCACCATTTCCGGCCTGTACAACGGCGCCACCACCCAGGAACTGGACGAGCTGTCCATCCGCACCGCCGCCCTGCTGATCGGTGAAGAGCCGGAGTACGGCCGCCTGGCCGCGCGCCTGCTGGCCAACTACATCGCCAAGGAAGTGTCGGGCCAGGAAATCCACGCCTTCTCGCAGTCGGTCGGCCGTGGCCACGAAGTGGGCCTGATCAACGACCGCCTGCTGAACTTCGTGCAGACCAACGCGCGCAAGCTCAACGATGCCATCGAAATCGGGCTGGACCTGAACTTCGATTACTTCGGCCTGCGTACCCTGTACGACCGTTACCTGCTGCGCCACCCGCACACCCGCAAGGTGATCGAGACCCCGCAGCAGTTCTTCCTGCGCATCGCCAGCGCCCTGAGCGAAGACGTGGCCGAAACCCTGGCGCTGTACAAGCGCATGGGCAACCTGGATTACCTGCCGTCCAGCCCGACCCTGTTCAATTCCGGCACCACCCACGAGCAGCTGTCCTCGTGCTTCCTGCTCGATTCGCCGCAGGATTCGCTGGAATCGATCTACTCCAAGTACGGCGACATCGCCCAGCTCTCCAAGTTCTCCGGCGGCATCGGCGTGAGCTACACCCGCGTGCGTTCGCGCGGCTCGCTCATCAAGTCCACCAACGGCCATTCCAACGGCATCGTGCCGTGGCTGAAGACCATGGATTCGTCCGTGGCCGCCGTGAACCAGGGTGGCAAGCGCAAGGGCGCGGCCTGCGTGTACCTGGAAACCTGGCACGCCGACATCGAGGACTTCCTCGAACTGCGTGACAACACCGGTGACGAATCGCGCCGTGCGCACAACCTGAACCTGGCCAACTGGATCCCGGACCTGTTCATGAAGCGCGTCGAAGCCGACCAAGAATGGTCGCTGTTCGATCCGCGCGTGGTGCCCGAATTCACCGACCTGTTCGGTGAAGCCTTCGAGCAGGCGTACCTGCAGGCCGAAGCGCAGGGCAAGGCCAACCGCACCATCTCCGCGCGCAAGCTGTACTCGCGCATGATGCGTACCCTTGCCGAAACCGGCAACGGCTGGATGACCTTCAAGGACAAGTGCAACCGCGCCAGCAACCAGACCCTGCGCGCCGGCAACGTGATCCACCTGTCCAACCTGTGCACCGAAATCCTGGAAATCACCTCGGCTGAAGAAACCGCGGTGTGCAACCTGGGCTCGATCAACCTGGGCAACCATTTCGACGCCCACGGCGAGTTCGACTACGACAAGCTGGCCGACACCGTGCGCCTGGCCATCCGCCAGCTCGACCGCGTGATCGACCTGAACTTCTACCCGATCGAATCGGCACGCCGCGGCAACCTGCGCTGGCGCCCGGTTGGCCTGGGCTGCATGGGCCTGCAGGACGTGTTCTTCCGCAAGCGCCTGGCCTTCGACAGTGCCGAAGCCCGCGCGCTGTCCAAGAAGATCGCCGAAACCATCTACTTCCACGCGCTGGAAACCTCGGTCGAACTGGCCCAGGAACGCGGCAAGCACCCGTCGTTCGCCGACACCCGTGCCGCCAGCGGCGAGCTGCAGTTCGACGCCTGGAACGTGGTGCCCGAAGACACCGCACGCTGGGATGCCCTGCGTGAGCGCATCAAGGAACATGGCCTGCGCAACTCGCTGATGATCGCCATCGCCCCGACCGCGACCATCGCTTCCATTGCCGGCTGCTACGAGTGCGTGGAACCGCAGGTGTCCAACCTGTTCAAGCGCGAAACCCTCTCGGGCGACTTCCTGCAGGTCAACCGTTACCTGGTGAACGAGCTGAAGAAGCTGGGCCACTGGACCCCGGAAATGCGCGACGCCATCAAGCTGGCCGAAGGCTCCATCCAGGGCATCGCCCAGATTCCGGAAACCCTGCGCCACGTGTACCGCACTGCCTGGGAACTGCCGATGCGTTCGCTGATCGACATGGCCGCCGAGCGTGGCGCGTTCATCGACCAGTCCGCCTCGCTCAACCTGTTCATGGAAAGCCCGAACATCGGCGCGATGTCCTCCATGTACATGTACGCCTGGAAGCAGGGCATCAAGACCACCTACTACCTGCGTTCGCGCCCGGCCACCAAGATCGCCAAGACCACCGTCAGCAGCTACACCCCGGTGGAAGCCGTGGCCTGCTCGCTGGAAAACCCGGAAGCCTGCGAGGCTTGCCAATAATCCGCGCGTGCCAGCCACCGGCTGGCACACCGCATCGGTAGCGCCGGCCGTTGGCCGGCCCTCCGCAAACCAGAATCAAGGTAGGTACCGACCGTTGGTCGGTACCTCCAAGAAGGACGAAACACCATGGCCGACAAGCCCCGTCAAATGCTGCTCGATCCCGGTTTTGAACTGACCCTGCGCCCCATGCGCTACCCGCAGTTCTATGACATGTATCGCAACGCGATCAAGAACACCTGGACCGTGGAAGAAATCAACTTCCAGATCGACATCAGCGACCTGCACGGCAAGATGTCGCCGGGCGAGCGCCACCTGATCCACCGCCTTGTTGCGTTCTTCGCCACCGGCGATTCGATCGTGTCCAACAACCTGGTGCTGAACCTGTACCAGCACTTGAACGCGCCCGAAGCCCGCATGTACCTCTCGCGCCAGCTGTACGAAGAAGCGCTGCACGTGCAGTTCTACCTGACCCTGCTCGACAACTACCTGCCCGATCCGGACGAGCGCGCCAAGGCGTTCGACGCGGTGGAGAACATCGACTCGATCAAGCAGAAGGCCGACTTCTGCTTCAAGTGGATCGACTCCATCCAGAACCTCAAGCGCATCGAAACCCGTGCCGAGCGCCGCCAGTTCCTGCTCAACCAGATCTGCTTCGCCGCATGCATTGAAGGCCTGTTCTTCTTCGCCGCCTTCGCCTACGTGTACTACTTCCGTTCGCGCGGCCTGCTCAACGGCCTGGCCTCGGGCACCAACTGGGTGTTCCGCGACGAGAGCGCGCACATGGAGTTCGCGTTCGAATGCGTGGATGTCATCCGCGAGGAAGAGCCGGACCTGTTCGACGATGAGATGAAGCAGCAGGTCTATGACATGCTCGCCGAAGCCATCGAATGCGAAGTGAAGTTCGCCGAAGACGTGCTGTCCGGCGGCGTGGCGGGCATTTCCACCCGCGACATGCGCCACTACCTGCAGCACTGCGCCGACAACCATTTCCATCGCCTCGGCATGGAAAAGAAGTACAACGTGCGCAACCCGCTGAGCTTCATGGAACTGCAGGACGTGCAGGAGCTGACCAACTTCTTCGAGCGTCGCTCCTCGGCCTACCAGGTGGGCGTGAAGGGCGAAGTGTCCTTCGACATGTCGTTCTGATCCAAGCGCACCACGCGTACCCAGAAAGCCCCGGCACTGCCGGGGCTTTTTGTTTGCGGGCGCTGCCGTATCATCCTCGTCGACCCCATCGCACGGCCCACCGCCATGACCGCCACCCCTGACGTCGTCCCGCCCACTGAAGTGCGCATGGCCGAAATCGTCTTCCCCAACCACACCAACCACATGGGCACCCTGTTCGGTGGCCAGGCACTGGCGTGGATGGACAAGGCCGCGTTCCTGGCCGCCGCGCGCTACTCGCGCCGCACCGTGGTCACCGCCCGCTCCGACCAGGTGGACTTCAAGCTGCCGATCAGCATCGGCCAGATGGTGGAAACCGTGGGCCGAATCGTGGAAGTGGGCCGCAGCTCGATGAAGGTGGAAGTGGAGCTCATCGCCGAAGACCTGCACACCGGCGAGCGCAAGCTGTGCACCCGCGGCCACTTCGTGATGATCGCGCTGGACGAGAACCACAAGCCCACCGCCGTGCCTGCGCTGCCGGCCGACATCGCCGGACCCTGAACGGGCAGGGGCGATTGCGAACCCTCCAATCGCCCCCATCTAGCTGGCATGTCTACCCCTCTGGCTGACTTCATCAATCGCGCCCGCCGCCTGTTCGTCCTCACCGGCGCCGGCTGCAGCACCGACTCGGGCATCCCCGATTACCGCGATGCCGACGGCCAGTGGAAGCGCACCCCGCCGGTGAACTACCAGGATTTCATGGGCGAAGCGGCCACCCGCCAACGCTACTGGGCGCGCAGCCTGCTCGGCTGGCCGCGCTTCGGCCAGGCCCAGCCCAACGCCACCCACGCCGCCCTCGCCGCACTGGAAGCACGCGGCAAGATGGAAGTGCTGCTCACCCAGAACGTGGACTGCCTGCACCAGCGTGCCGGCAGCGCCGCCGTGATCGACCTGCACGGCCGCCTCGACCAGGTGCGCTGCATGGGCTGCGAAACCCGCAGCGGCCGCGAGGCGTTCCAGCAGGCGCTGCTGGCCGCCAACCCCGGCTGGGACCGCCTCGACGCCGCCCAGGCCCCCGATGGCGATGCCGACCTCGACGGCGTGGACTTCAGCACCTTCAACGTACCCGCGTGCCCCACCTGTGGCGGTATCCTCAAGCCAGACGTCGTGTTCTTCGGCGAAAACGTACCGCGCGCCCGCGTCGACGCCGTACACGCCCACCTGCAGCAGGCCGACGCCGTCCTGGTGGTCGGCTCCTCCCTGATGGTCTATTCCGGCTACCGCTTCGTCCAGGCCGCAGCCAAGGCCGGCTTGCCCGTAGCCGCCCTGAACATCGGCCGCACCCGAGCAGACGACCTCCTCACCCTCAAGGTAGAGCAGTCCTGCGCAGAGGCCCTGTCGTTCCTGCTCCCAGACGCGCTCTCCGCGTAACACGGCCTCACCGTTCCACACGGGCAATCACCTGCACGCGACCCTGGTAGAGCGAGGCCCTGCCTCGCTAGCCTCACCGCCCCACCCAACAAATCGCCTGTACGCCCCCCCTCGTAGAGCGAGGCCCTGCCTCGCTAGCCTCACCGTTCCACACATACGGTTGCCCGCAAACCCGCTTCGCGGTGCAATACCACCCCTGTTTCATCTCCCCCCGAGTCGCCCGCCCGTGAGCCAGCTTTTCTCCCCCGTGTCATTCGGACCGCTGACGCTGTCCAACCGCATCGTCATCGCCCCGATGTGCCAGTACTCCTCCACCGATGGCCTGGCCAACGACTGGCACCGCCAGCACCTGGGCCAGCTCTCCCAATCCGGCGCCGGCCTGCTCATCCTCGAAGCCACCGCCGTACTCCCCGAAGGCCGCATCAGCTACGCCGATCTGGGCCTGTGGGACGACGCCACCGAAGCCGCGCTCACCTCGGTCATCGCCTCGGTCAAGCAATGGTCGCCGATGCCGCTGGGCGTGCAGCTGGCCCACGCCGGCCGCAAAGCCTCCTCGGCGCGCCCGTGGGATGGCGGCGGCCAGCTGCCCCCGACCGACCCCAACGGCTGGACCGCCGTGGCCCCCTCGGCACTGCCGTTCGCTGCCAATGGCTCCGCCCCTGACGCGCTGGACGAAGCCGGCATCGACGCCGTCGTCGAAGCCTTCGCCGTCGCCGCCCGCCGCGCCGAGCGCGCCGGCCTGGACCTGATCGAACTGCACGCCGCCCACGGCTACCTGCTGCACCAGTTCCTCTCGCCGCTCAGCAACAAGCGCCAGGACCAGTACGGCGGCTCGCTCGAAAACCGCATGCGCCTGCTCGTCCGCGTCTTCGACGCCGTGCGCGGAGCCGTCTCCGACCGCATCAGCGTGGGCGTGCGCATCTCGGCCAGCGACTGGGTGCCGGGCGGCTGGGACATTGAAGAGAGCACCACCCTGGCCCAGATCCTGGAGCTGTGCGGCTGCCAGTTCCTGCACGTCTCCAGCGGCGGGCTGGATGCGCGCCAGCAGATCCCGGTGGAGCCGGGCTACCAGGTGCACTTCGCCGCCGCCATCAAGGCCAAGGTGAAGATGCCGGTGATCGCCGTGGGCCTGATCACCGACCCCTCGCAGGCCGAATCGATCCTGCGCCACGGCTACGCCGATGCAGTCGCACTGGCGCGCGGCATCCTCTACGACCCGCGCTGGCCGTGGCACGCCGCAGCAGCACTGGGCGACTCGCTCACCCCCGCACCGCAGTACCTGCGCTGCGAACCGCGCGAAGCCCGCGGCGTGTTCATCGCCCCGTCTGCCTAAAACGCCTCATCTGGACTACGGACGAAATCGGTAGCGCCCGACCGTTGGTCGGGCGTTGCCTGATCTCATTCGAGATCCACCCGCCAAGCAGCAGGCAACCCCTCCACCACGTGCTGCATCAACGCCCGCACCTTCGGCGTCAAATCCCTTCGATCACTCACACACAAAAACAACCGCATCGGCTCCGGCGACGTCCGCGCCCCATCGCCCGACGCAAATAACACCTGCAACGCCCCGCGCGCCAACCAAGGCGTCGCCACGAACGCCGCCAACCGCGCGATGCCCCCGCCAGCGGCCGCCATTGCCGCCAACGCATCAATGTCATCGGACACCAGCGCCGGCCGCATCTCCGCCTCGAAGCGGATCCCCTCGCGCACGAATCCCCACGGCAGCAACCGACCATCCACCGGGTAGCGGAACACCAGGCAACGGTGTTCGCGCAGCTCCTCCGGTGTCGCCGGCACTCCCGCCTGCGCAAGGTAAGAAGGCGCCGCACACACCTGGAACGGCACCTGCGCAATCGCACGCGCCACCAGGCCCTCCACCAGCTGCGGCTCGATCCGGAAACTCACATCCACATCTTCATGCGCATGGTCCACGCTGCGGTCCGCCAACAGCAGCTCGATCGACAACCGCGGATAGCGCGCCTGCAGCGCCGGCAGCATCGGCGCCAGCACATGCCGGCCAAACGCGGAGGTGCTGGCAATACGCAGCCGACCGTGCGGTGTCGCCTCCGGATCGGTCACCGCCGCCTGCGCCCGTTGCAGGTCGCGCTCGATATGCCGCACCTCGGCCAGGTACAGCGCCCCGCGCTCGGTCAGCGCCAGCGTGCGCGTGGTGCGGTTGAACAGGCGCACGCCCAGATGCGCTTCCAGCCGCGCGATGTTCTGCCCCACCGCCGCCGGGCTGATCCCCAGCGTGCGCGCCGCCGCCGCCAGGCTGCCGGCATCGGCGGTGCGGATGAAGCTGCGGATTGACTGCAGAATGTTCATGGTGGCGCCAATTCTGGCCGGTCATTACAAAGAATTACTTTATAAAGAGCCAACGCCCGGCGGTCTACCCGCGCTTGGGCCCGCTGACTATCGTGCCGGTCCCGCAACCGCTGGTTGCCGCCCACTGGACCCCTGATGTCGCAACAAGCTCAAACCCTGGCCACCACCCGCTGGAAGCTCGGCGCCCGCGCCACCCCGTATGTCTTTGCCTTCTTCATGGCCTCCATCATGGCCATGCTGATGTGCCTGGTGATCACCGCCGCCAACGCCGGCATCAACGCCGACTTCCCCATGCGCGTGCTCGGCGCCTACCAGCTCGCCATGCCCACCGCGTTCTGCTGCGTGCTGCTGGTGCGCCCGGTGGTGATGCGGTTGGTCGCACTGACGGTGCACCCAGCGCGCTGATCGAAACATGCGTCGTGATTGATTGTCGTGATACCGCAATCACGCGCACACTTCAAGATCGTCGAAGACTTCACTCTCCGGATGCGGCACGCCTGCCGCGTTCGACGGGAGAAGAGAATGAAGGTCGCGATTACCGCCGCAGCGCTACTTATCGTGCTGATGCCAGCAACGGCGAAAGCGTGCAAGCCACCCGCTGTATCCGCCGCAGAGCGCTCAACGCAGGAACAGCGTGCCGCACCCATCAGCAGCGCCGCCACGCTGGCCGCCTACCTGAAGGTGCTGCCCTACGATTCGCCACTGCTTTCCCTGACTGAGCAGTCGCGCAAGCGATTCACCGAATCACTGACCTTCAGCAGCAGCGGGGTCACTGGCTTCTCGTTCGCGGATATCCAGAGCGAGCTCACGGTGAGCCAGGCACATGCCCTGCTGGAGTTGATCGATTCACAACGGGCGATAGTGCATCTGAATCGCCTCGCGATCCGAACCGACCTTGATCGCTCGATCCGGGCCGCGATAGCCACCCGCTGCGCCGGCGACGAGCCAGCCTCAGGTTCGAGCCCACGGCCCTAAAGTTTCACCTGACAGCATCGCTGCAGGGCAGGGCGCCGGTCCTCTACACTCGGGACATGCGCCCTGATTCCATCCTCACCCTCTCATGCCCGGACCGTACCGGCATCGTCTACCGCGTTTCCGGCCTGCTGTTCGAACAGGGCTGCAACATCCTGGATGCGCAGCAGTTCGGCGATGACGAAAGCGGCCGGTTCTTCCTGCGCGTGCACTTCGACCGCGACCCGCGCCAGCCCATCGACACCATCCAGACCCGCATGGCCGGGCTGGCCACCGACTTCAAGATGGACTGGCAGCTGCACGACGCCCGCCGCCGTGCGCGCCTGCTGGTGCTGGTGAGCAAGCAGGGGCACTGCCTCAACGACCTGCTGTTCCGCGCGCACAGCCGCCAGCTGCAGGTGGATATCGCCGCAGTGGCCTCCAACCACGAAGACTTCGGCCCGCTGGCCGGCTCCTACGGCATTCCGTTCCACCACCTGCCGGTGAATGCAGACAACCGGGACGTGCAGGAACAACAGATCATCGATCTGGTCGAACGCGAGCAGATCGACCTGGTGGTGCTGGCCCGCTACATGCAGATCCTGTCACCGCGCCTGTGCCAGGCACTGGCCGGCCGGGCGATCAACATCCACCACAGCTTCCTGCCCAGCTTCAAGGGCGCGCAGCCGTACCACCAGGCCCACGCGCGCGGCGTAAAGATCATCGGCGCAACGGCCCACTACGTCACCTCCGATCTCGACGAAGGCCCGATCATAGAACAGGACGTCGCGCGGGTAGATCACGCCATGACCCCACGCGACCTGGTCCGCCTCGGCAGCGACACCGAATCGCAGGTACTGGCCCGCGCGGTGCGCCGGCACGTAGAGCACCGCATCATCCTCAACGGCCACCGCACCGTAGTCTTCCGATAGCGACGAGGCCGAAAGAAAACTGGTAGCGCCGGCCGTTGGCCGGCCCTCACAATGCCGGCGGTGTGGCCACCACCGCGTGGCTGCCGCCAGCCCGGTAGTGCCGGCCCCCAGGCGGCACCGCACGGAAAAACAGAGCACCACCGCCCCACCACGGAGTCACAAGTGTTCGCACCCTACTGGGCAGAATTCCTAAGCCTGGCGATAGTCCACCTACTAGCAGTAATAGCCCCAGGCCCAGACTTCGCAGTAGCCGTCCGCCAAACCGTCCGCTTCGGCCGAAAAGCAGGCATCTACACCTCGCTAGGCATAGGCGCAGGCATCTCAGCCCACGTCCTCTACACCCTCATCGGCGTAGGCGCACTGCTGCACACAACCCCCTGGCTGATGACAGCAGCCAAGTGGCTCGGCGCGGCCTACATCTTCTACCTCGGCATCAAGTTCCTCCGCAGCACGCCCAGCACAGGCGGCGAGGCCACTCCCGACAGGCCGAGTGAAGTTGTGCAGCAAACCCCCAAGCAAGCCTTCGTCATCGGCTTCATGACCAACGCCACCAACCCCAAGGCGACGCTGTTCTTCCTGGCAGTATTCACCACACTGGTCAGCGCAAAGACACCGCTCCCTGTACAGATGCTCTACGGCCTGTGGATGTGCCTGGTCAACGCAGCATGGTTCGTCTTGGTCAGCGTAGCGCTCTCCGCAGCAGCCGTACGTCAGCGCTTCATGCGCGCCAGCCACTGGTTCGAACGGGTAATGGGCGTGCTGCTGATCGGGTTTGCGCTGAGGCTGGTGTTCATGGCGTAACACGAACTCGGCTGAGGGCAGGGCGGAGACACGCCGGCGTGTCTCCAATGCCTCGGCTAAGGCCGGACGGCAGATGCCGCGCCTCCAGCTACTCGCTCAACGCGTCCGAACGACTCTTCTTCGGCTTGTGCTTCTGATACCGGTACGGCAACGGTACCGGCGTCTCATCCAGCGTCAACGTAACGCGGCCGGGCGTCACCTCTACAAACACCCGATGCCCCGTCTTGAACCCCAACCGCTCCATCCATACCCCGCACAGCGACAGGTAGGGAATGGACAGGTCCGGCGGCAGGATGTTGCCGGCAGGGTGCCGCAGGGCGGAAATGCGTAGGCTCTTGGGCTGATACCAGCCGATGCCAACCTGCTGGCTGGGATCGTTGCATGAATCCATCTTTGAACTTTGCATGCGTCTACTCCATCGGAAGTTCCCCCTCGTCGGCGACGAGGAAGTCGGGAGGTTGATATCCGCTAAACCAACGGCGTGACTTATTTCCCAGGGGGTGTTGTATATCGCCACCCTCCCGACGCAGAACTTCGTACTTCCACTGGTTTAGAAAGGGGATATCAAGCCCCGAATCCAGACAATGCACTCCCTCTCAACTAAAGAGAAGTTGATGCTTGCCCAGCATACCGCTCTGTTCGATTAACTGGATCAATGGTGTGACGCAAGTGAGCCAGAATATTTCCGTCTGGGGAACATAGCTGGAACGACCGTCCCAAAAAACACCGGAATTCTAGCGAGCCCAGGACGCCTATTCACTGGCAGGGTGGGATCAATGAGATGTCGTAAGCAACAGGGGATGCGCTGAACGTTGCCACGCAGCACCGGAGCAGGGCTTAGCGCCGTCCGTCTGCAGTTATGCAGACGGGGCGATCCCTCACCTCTGGCCAGAAGCGGAAGTAGCTTGGGCGAATGACTCGGGATGTTCTACCCGGGGTAAAAGAGGAGGAGTCACTCTAACCTACAAAACAACAGACTTGGTTCCCGCGTCGGTTTGACCGTATAACAACTAGATTCTGCGACTAATGGCGTATCCTCCACCTTCAAGAATCACCAGTGGCGGCGGCAATGTCTTTCTCCATCTTATTGGCAAAAGTTAGTAGTAACCGAGCAAGGCCAAGAAGCTCAGCGTCGAGGATTGGCATGGGGCGCTGCACAACGATGTCGGACCTAATTCCATTCGCAAGCTGACGCGCGAATCGCGCTTCCACCCCGACGAACCTTGCCGCATTGATCACGCCAAGATGTGATCTGAAAAGAGAAGAGACACGCTGAATGGCGGGCGCACCAGAAGCCTTCAGTTTGGTCAAGAACGAACCAGCATCGGTTTCTTCCGCAAAAATGACCTGTAGGCGGTCCTGAGGATGATAACCAACGCCAGTAAGCAAGCCTTCGATCGCGGCCTCACGGTATCGCCGCTGATCGAGCCTCTTGACTGATTCGCTCACTTCGAGGGCTTCATCGATTACCAGTTTCTCGTCGGAGCTATAGTGCCCTGGCCATGCCTCGAACTCGCCAGATTCGAGCTTATCTGGATGGTCGCGCCAGTACCTCATGGTCGTCAAAACGTCTTCAATCCACTCTTCGGGCGTGAAGGAAGTGATGTGAATCTCAGCAAGGTAGTTAATCGTGCGGAATATCTGGAAGAAGCGCATCAACACCGCTGGAGCGCCATCAATGGCAGCAGCACGCAGCCGCGTGACCGCCTCCTGTACGTCCGAATCTGAATGCTCGTAGTGATGACGTAGAAGTTCAAGGTCGTCGATGGTGACCGATCCGCCGTCGCGCAGGTGAAAATCTTCTACCAAGGACATGGGGTCGAACTCCGAGCCCCGCGCAATGGAAATGAGCGTCTTGGACTCAGGCCACCCGTATGCAGCATCAGCCAATCCGAGCTCATCGAGCAGGCTTGATAGCCTCCCGACTTCATCAGATGAGCCATCGGGAGGCAGATGGGCGTTCTCAGACCGGTTCATCCTAACCATAGAAATAACTAAGCCGACGTCGCCCTGAAATGCTCGCTCGACGAGACGCGCGTTGTCAGGGGAACGTGCAATTGCTGCTGACCAAAAAAGCACTGCGGATGGAAGCGAGCTGCTCATGACTCGACCGGCCGCGTCTTCTGGAATTTCCCGAACGATGGCTTCCAGTTCAGTAAGGAAGAATCTGACGGTTCGGAGATTCACAAGCTTCGCGCCGGTAATGAGCCCTACCAACTGCTCAAGACCGGCCCCCAATACCCGTCGGGATTGCGCGTCCGAGAAGCCCTTGACAATCTCATCGCAAAAAACGCTGACGGTAGGGGTGACGACGATCGTCTTCCCGACAATTCTCTCCTTGTAGTCAGCGTAAGTTCCCAATTGAGCCACGGCCCTCCCTTCATCGGCGATCAAGATGCAGTGAATTCCGCTAGCATCCAACAGATTGACAACGAATCCGAAGAGGGCAGAAAACGGGCCCGCGAATCGCTCCACATCATCAATGCAAACGACGGACTTGCCAGGAGCGATGTCCGCTTTAAAACTGATGTCTTTCGGATCAATCTTGACCACTCTGAGGAGCGCCTTGCCGATGACCGCACTGGTCTCGCCCAGTAACGAGTTGGCGAGGGGCGCAATCGAGGCGGTAAACAATGCGTCTTCAAGATCGGCAGAACTCTGCAGTCCTGCGGCGGAAATCGTAATGGGACGCAGCCCGCTTAGATTACTCGAATAATGTGACCAGAAAAATGACTTCCCTGCGCCCCATGGGCCTGATAGAAGTAATGCGTAACCCGGCGGGACGTTACGAAGATATGCATCGATCGCTTGCATGAATTGGGCAACCTATGTAACACCAATATCCCATATGTTAGCGCGATGCTTAACACAGTAGCTAGCGCGCGAGTATTGACGCATTGGAATGCGCGGGCTCGACCGACGTAATGCTTTTGGGTGCGACGGACATTGTGCGAACGCCTGGCGGGGATAGCCCCCCCCATCTCTCCAGCGCAATGGATCAAACAAGAAAGCACTGCAAAGGTCGGGTAGACGAGCAATGCTCGCTCGGCTACCTCCCGGAATCTCGGGCGTGCCCACTGAGGCTAAGGAGCGAAATTGGCGTACCCCGCACAGCAAGTTCGAAGAAGAGATTGGTCCATGGGGCGGGTATCGCACGAGGTGCGATGAATCATAACCTCGCCGAGGCTGCTGAAATGGCTGACTTATAGGTGCTGCTCTGGTCTCGGTGCTCTAGGGCACCTCGATCCCACCTAGCCAATCGAAGTTTTCACGCGTGACGATTGGTGGGGCATGCTCGGGCGCGAGCTGGTCAAACACATGAGCAACAGCCAAGCGCAGGTTGCGCAGGTGTTCTCGGCAGCGGTTTTCGTCCACGGCGGTGAAGACTGTCGAGGTCAGCGCGACCGGATCGACTTCTTCGTCGCGCTCCTTTGCGTGCATGAACGCATTGCGCAGTTCACGCATCCGATCTAGCGAACGGTATATCGGCTGACCGGACCCGAGCGGCACGAATGCACGGCCGGCGGCATGCGCAAGTGACGCGCCAGCTTCGTTGATCTTTTGCAGCGGTTGTCGCCGGTCACGGTGGTCGGGATGAGCACCGGTCTCCAAGAAAGCGAGGCGGTTGCCGATAGCCTCGACGCAGGCCGCCATAGCTACCACACAGTACACGCCGTGAACGAACGCGGCTTCAGTGTCATTCTTAGTGGCTGCAGCCTTAAGCGATTCGAACTCGCGCAATGCCTTTTCATAGTGCAGCAGCGCGAACGACAGCTCGATCCGTGGGTTTCCTCCAGCGTCGTGGGTTAGACGGCCGTAACGGGTCAGCGTGGGCGCAACATAGTCGAACGGACTTTCAAGCGGCGCGTGCTCGCAGTGGTGCGCGGTCGCCGCGGTGAGGATCTTCTCGTTCTCCTCGAAAATAGAATCCAGCAATGCGGCCAACCGAACCATGTCGCGTGACTTGTCGCGGGGTCCATTGATGTACTCAAGATGGAAAGTCAGTACCATTGCTGCCAGTGAGTCAAAGTTGACTAGACCGCTCCTCGGCCGGCTGTAACCGTCGACGATCACCAACTCGGCAAACTGGCGCTGGTAGCTACCGTTCCCGTCGACGAAGATGTAGTGCGTGTTCAGCGCCGCGAACGGATGCATGCCAACGGCGAACGTGTCATTGAAGCTCATGATCCAATGCGCACGGGGATTGGCCATGCCCTCTACAATCACCTTTGAATCTGGAGTCAGTCCAGCATTGACGCCGCCACCCATCAATCCCGAGATCAAACGACTGCTGCCTTCCTCGGGTCGGAGGTTCTGCATTAGGCGACCGCCAGAGAAAACTGCAAAGTCACCCATCGCCTGGCAGTGCGCATCCATCCGGTTGGTATCGACAGCCAAGAATGGATAGGTATCGATCGGTACCCATACGTCGCGGTAGCGTTGCAGCACATGCTCGACTGCTAACGGCACCACTGTCGGGAGGGCTACGCCGCTAACGCCATAATATCGCTGCCTCATGCTTGGTCCTATCACCAACCTTAGATTGTTGAAGCTTAGAGCGTATCTGCTCTCGCGGCATCTCTCAGTTTGCACTTGCCGTTATGCACGAGCGCATTGCTCGTGTGAAGTCCATGCCGGGCAGTGGAGATTGCTTAGCTTCGGTCGGTTCCCGTAGAGCTGGTGGGATACCAATCATCCTCGCTATGATCGCCGGATATGGCGACAAGGGACGCATATGGCAGTCAATCATCCAAGGCGTTGCTGCGGCTTGCTGTTCGTCGCGGCAATTGCCTTATCGTCTGATCCGAGCCTTGCGGCCGGACCCAAGGACGGGATAAGCAACTACAGGATGGACGAGCTGGTACAACTGATAGTGGACGAACCGTTTCCGGTCGGATTCCCTTTGTTCTCAAGGATAGGCGCATCAGGCTTTCACCAGGAGAGCCGAAGTGATGCGGCGAACATTTCATTTCGGTCCGCTCCGATACAGAGCAAGGATGGAGGCCGAATAGAGTTCGTCGAATTCAGGGTGGCGCCAAATCTTGGAGGGGGGTCTAACTTCTTCTATGTGGAACTGGATCCAGCCGCGTGCTATCCGCTTTCTGCGCTCAAGAAGAAGTACGAAGTAACGAAGTTCATCGTCCCGCCAAACCCCCATATGGCGGCAGACCAAGGGGGGAAGGCGCCGCCGCTGTATCGTGCGCAAACTGCGGGCGCCACGTTGATCATTGGGGTTGACCAAACGCCTCGTGAGTGCGTGTCGAGTCTAGCTAGAAGCAGACTCTGATCGAGCGAATGCTCTCTTGGGTTGTGCCAGAGCGTGAGCCTGGCACGTCTGAATCCCTTCAACAGGGGGGGCGCGTTGCAGCCATCCAACGCGCGCGAGCTGTGCACTGTAGGCCATGGATGCCTACGGTACGCGCGGAATTACTCCGCCGGAATGAGAAGTGGCTTCTCTTTGTCTTTCAGAAGGAAGACAACGAACTTGGCGGGCTTGGTCTGGCTGGCATTGCGGCCCACGGTGTGAACATCGTCCGGGCCTTCATAGAACGTCTCGCCCGCTTTGATGGTCTGCTCAGGCTTTCCCCTCACCCCCATGATGATGGTGCCATCGAGCACGTACACGATGGCATGCGCATCGTGGCGGTGCACAGGATCGACCGCGCCCGGTGGGAAGTCGACGGTGATGAGCGTGATCTCTTTGCCCGGGTAGTCCTGCAGTGCCTGCGATGCCACCTCGGCAACCACCGCGTGCGGGGCATCGGTTGAGTGCGTGCCCCCGTGCGCGATGGCGGTGCCGGACAGCAGGCAGAGGCCGACGGAGAGAGTGAGAGCCGCCCACATCGCGCGCCCGTTCATTGTGCCACCGCCGGGGCGGCGGACAGGCCTGCCTTGTCCAATCCCCATGCCTTGTCGAAGGAACCGGGGACAGCGAGGAAGGCCACGTTGATGCGGTTCCACGCGTTGATGCCCGCGATCACGAAGGTGAGATCGGAGATCTCGTTCTCGGACAGCTCACCGCGAACGCGCTCGTACAGTGCGGTCGGCACGCCGTCCTTCGGAATGCAGGTCAGCGCCTCGGTCCACGCCAGGCTCGCACGCTCGCGCGGCGAGAACAGGTTGGATTCACGCCAGATCGCCACATGGTGAAGCCGCAGTGCGTTTTCACCGTGGATGGTGGCCTGCTTGACGTGCATGTCGACGCAGAACGCGCACCCGTTGAGCTGCGAGGCGCGGATATGCACGAGATGCCGGATGGACGCTTCGATGGAGCTCTTTGCTTCAGCCATGCTGAGTTCCATGAGCTTCTTGGTCAGCTCGGGGGACTGCTGCTGGTAGTCGAGACGTTGGGTCATGGTCTTGGGTCCTGGGAAGGGGCGCGGGGGGATTGCAGCGCGGTGCCACGTTATGCCCAGCCACCCCCTTCCCGGTAGACGCCTGCGGGTAACTTCGCTGTTTACTCCATCGCAACAATGAACGCGTCACACGGCCGCGCGCTGGCGCGTCTATCTTCCATGGAGTGACCAGAGGGACCGGTACCCAGATCCTGGCCTCGCAGCCTCGCTATTGCGAGGCAGAAGCCGTGATCTGGTTCGGGGTGCGGGTGTAAGTCACAATGCGGTTCCGGCTTCCCTTCAACGGCAGTAAGACTCCAGGGAGTTGTATGCGCAGCCTTCTACTTCTGATGGCAACAACCGCGGCACCGGCCTTTGCGGCAGAGAACCCGCTTCCAGACGATTTCAACGCGTTGTTCGCCACTACCTGCATGCAGTATTACTACGCGCAGGACACGCTGCGTGACCAGATGAAAAGCCACGGATTGGAGGTTCTTCCGCCAGACCAGGCTGGGTTCTTCCTCGGCGGTAAGGAAGGAACCGCCTGGATCTTTGTTGCTCCAAGCACGCGATATGTCATTTCACTCAGCAAGAATTCCGTTTGCTCGGTATTCGCCCAGCGCGGAAACCCGGAGCAGATCCAGGCGGGATTCCTGGAACTGGTGGGAACAGCGCCAGCGCCGTTGGTCGCTCAGGCGCCGGACACTGCTGGGCTGGGGCCAAACAATGATCTTGCCAAAACCGTCGCCCGCTCTTGGGCACGCCCCGCGGACAAGGAAGAGCTTCTGTTCGTGCTGACAACATCTTCGAGTGAAGAGGTGACGGCACAGGCCATGGCCTCCATGGCGCGGGTCAAGAGGGACAGGTAGTCATCAGGTCGATGCCGATCTGCTCACTCACGCGCATGGGGCAGCATGTTGCATGTGCGCGGTGCGAGGTCACCGACTCCATCTCTGGAAGGATTGAACCAAGGGCACTCACTCCGCTGGCACGGTCCCGCCATCAGGCAGTACGCCGATAGCGCCCAGCCATATGCGCGCCAGCGACGGCCAGTTCGCCAGCGCTGTGTTTGCCACTCGCAGGCCGAAGGCGTGGCCGCCACGCGGATAAAGGTGCAACTCAGCGGGAATCCCGGCCTGCTGCAATGCCAGGTAGTACGTCATCGAGTGACGAACATCATCGGTGGGGTCATCGCCTGCCTGTAGGATGAAGGTCGGCGGACAGTCCTTTGCGATTTGCACTCCCGCATCCAGCGCCAGGCCCGGCTTGCCCTTGTCCCACAGATGGCCCGGATACAGCGCCAAGGCAAAGTCCGGCCGCGTGGGCTGCTGGTCGGCCGCATCAACGGCGTCGTAACTGCGCGCTGGAGCGTTGCTGACGTCCGCCACCATGCGTCCACCGGCAGAGAACCCAATTACGCCCACCCGGTGTGGATCTACGCCCAGTTCGTGGGCCTGCGCCCGCAACAGCGCGATGGCCCGCTGCGCATCCTGCAATGCCATTGGCACCTCGGGGATGCGCCGGCAATTGCATTCGTCAGCCCAATACGGGCCGGAGCCGGGAACGCGATACTTCAGCAGCACGCAGGTGATGCCCTGCCCGACGAGCCAGTCGCAGACCTCGGTGCCCTCCAGGTCGATGGCCAGCACGCGGTAGCCACCGCCAGGGAACACTACGATGGCCGCGCCTGTATTGGCCACGACCGGCCGGTAGATCGTCATGCTGGGCCGGGAGACCAGTTGGACCATGGTGACCGGCTGGCCAGCAATGGTCCCCGGGCTGCGGCCGAAGCGTTCGGCGCCGGTCGTGGCGGGCAGCTTGATAGCCAGGGAATCCGGCCACAAGGGTTGCTCGATGGCGGGTGCCTGGGGATGCCAGGGGCGATCCTGCGGGTCGATCAGCGGCTCCGCTCCGGTGCGTGCCGCCTGGCAGGGGGCGCAGGCGAGCAAGGCGAAGAGCCAGGCCAAGGCGGTGGTCCATTTCATCCAGCGCGCTCCAAGCCCATGTCGCTTATCCACGCCGGCTTGCCATCATGCGCGCCGCATCCTGCGAGGGTGGCAGACCGAACGCACGCGCGTACTCGCGGGTGAACTGCGTAGGACTCTCATAGCCGACATCGAGCGCGGCCGCGGTAACGCTTGTTCCCCGCGTCGCCAGAATCTGGCGGGCCTGCAGCAGGCGCAGCTGCTTCTGGTACTGGAGCGGGCTCAGCGCGGTGGCGGACTTGAAGTGGCGGTGGAACGCTGACTCACTCATTGCCACCTGTTCGGCCAATGCCGCGATGCGCAGCGGCTTGGAGTAGTCGCTGCGTATACGCTGGATGGCGCTGCTGATACGCGCCAGCGCCGAATCCGGTGTGGCCAGCTGCCGCAGCATGCACCCGTGTGGTCCCTGCAGCACGCGGTACAGGATCTCGCGCTCGTAGGCCGGGGCCAGCGCAGGTATCTCGCTGGGGCGTTCCATCAGGCGCAGCATGCGTACCCACGCATCCATCAGTTCGGGGGTGACGGCAGCGACGTTGAAGGCTTCGGTCTGGGTGGAGGGCTCGCCGCGCCCGGTGGCGGCATCGGTGGTGTCGCACAGAAGCGCTGCGATGATGCCAAGGTCCAGCGTGAGGCTCACCGCCAGGTACGGTTCGCCGGTGCTGGCCGGGTGCACGGCACCCACCGCCGGCAGGTCCACGGACATGATGAAGTACGTGGCCGGGTCGTATTCGAGGGTCTTCTCACCCACGGTCATGGATTTGCTTCCCTGCAGGATCAGGTTGATCATCGGCTCGTATACGGCCGCCAGGGCATGCTCCGGGATCTCGCCCTGCACCATGGCAACGCGGGGAATGCCCGTATCGGTACGGCGATTCTCGGCATGCGCCGCGAGCCGGCGCAGTTCTTCCAGTGCGTTGTCCATGGCCACATTGGACACCCGCCACAGGGGGCTGGCAAGGCGGAAAGCAGGAATAGGCAGGAATTGGCGAGGATCAGGTCGGCGCCCCGCAGCCGGCAACCCTAGCCTGTGCATCTCCCCTCACTGCACAGGACTACCTGCATGAAACACGTACTGATCACCGGCGGCAGCCGTGGCATTGGTGCCAGCGCCGCGTTGCACTGCGCGCAGCGTGGCATGGGCGTCATCCTCACTTACAACGCCCAGCCCCATGCTGCCCAGCAGGTGGTGGAGCGCATCCAGGCAGAGGGCGGTACCGCAGTGGCCCTGCAGCTGGATGTGGGCAACACCGAAAGCTTTGCGGCATTTGCCGCAAAGGTGAAGGACACCTTGCAGGGCACCTGGGGCGCCTCCGCGCTGGGTGGTTTGGTGAACAACGCCGGGTTCGGGCTGTTCAATCCGATCGAGACGGTGACCGAGGAACAGTTCGACGGTCTGTTCAACGTGCACCTGAAGGGGCCGTTCTTCCTCACGCAGGCACTGCTGCCGCTGCTGGGTACGGGCGCGAGCATCGTCAACGTCACCAGTGCCACCACGCGCGTGGCCACCGCCGGGGTGGCGCCGTATGCCGCCTTCAAGGGTGGGCTGGAGGTGCTCACCCGTTACATGGCCAAGGAGTTCGGCGAACGCCGCATCCGCGTCAACGCGGTCGCACCCGGGGCGATCCGTACCGAGCTGGGTGGCGGGCTCAATGATGAGTTCGAAGCGCTGCTGGCCGCGCAGACGGCACTGGGCAGGGTAGGTGAGCCGGACGACGTGGGCCGCGTCATTGCCGGGCTGCTCGGTGATGAGCAGGCCTGGGTCAATGCGCAGACCATTGAAGTGGCAGGCGGCTACAACATCTAGTTCGCAACGGGAGTACGACATGCTCGACCACATTTTCCTTACTGTCACCGACACCACCCGCTCGGTTGCGTTCTACACGGCCGCACTGGCCCCGCTGGGCATCGTCAACCGGCTCGACTACGACGGCCGGCAGGGCCCACCCGGCCACCCGGACCTGAAAGGCTTCGGCGCAGGGGGCCGGGTCTTCTTCTGGCTGCGGCAGGGCGTAGCGGCGGCGCAGGCGGCACATGTTGGCTTCGTGGCAGATTCCAGGGCGATGGTCGATGCCGCGCACGCCGCCGCGATGGCCGCCGGCGCCAGCGAGATCCATCCGCCCGGACCGCAGCTGCACTACGACCCACGCTACTACGCCGCGCAGGTGCGCGATCCGGATGGCTACAGCCTGGAGTTCGTCTACAAGAGCTGGCAGCACGGCCAGGAATGATGCCGCCGACGACAGCGGAAGTCAGGACTACTTAAGCGGCCGGCCCGGTGCTAACGTTCGCTAACGGCCCAAAGCGGACATCAGCCCGGGCTCGGTGCAGGCACAGCCAACTGGCTCCCAAGGGCCCGTCTACCAAGGAGTGGAAGACTGATGATTACAGACCTCTGGCCATACTTCGCGGGATCCGGATTCATCGCGGCCCTGTTCTTCAAGTTGCGCGGCATCGCAATTCTTGCCGGCGTTCTTTTCGTAGGCGCGTTTGCGGGTCTGGCGATCACTGGCCTTGCCGGATCGAACACATGGCCTTGGATCTTCGGCATTGCACTTATGGCCTCGCCCATCATCGGTGCGATTGCACTGGCGGGAGTTCTTTTGGGATGGCTGATAAAAGCGGTCATTTGGAAAGCCACGAGCGAGCCAACGCAGTCCAGCGACGATGCCGACTAACAGTTCACCCAAGGGTGCGAACATCCGCTTCAAACCCATAACGGCGACCGGTCGGGATGTCAGGCATGCGTGACTGCAGCGAATCTGGGGCATCCGGGAGCCGTTCCAAGCCGTCACTCCTTGGGCGGATGAGTGCCATGAAAGGGTACTTGTCCTTCATGGCGGCATGTCTGTTGGCGGGCTGTACCACGTTGCCGCCGCTATCGGAGGGTGTCACCCTTTCGGTTCGCTCCTACGACCGCGCTACTGGGAACTACGTGCTGGAACTGCGCAACGAGACGGCGCGGCCGGTGCTGTACCTCAATCCGTATCTGAATTTCGACGCCATTCGCCGGCCAGACCCGGAGCCTTTCCCGGAAGGGCTGGCAGGAATGGCGGTTATGGTCCACAGCACAAAGCTTGCCGCAGGCGGGTCTGTGGTCCTTTCGGGCAAGTGCACTGCGGGTGGCCTTTGTTCCAGACCGGAAACCTACGTGGCCGTCCGCGCCTGTTGGTACGTGAGGTCCTGGGATTGCGAGCAGTACTTCCCGATCTGGTCGAAGAAGCCGTTGACCGGTGTCTGAGTGTCCGACTGGGCATAATGCAAGGACCCCAGCAAGGAACTCGGGCCATGAGTCGAGCCGACGCAATGAAGCGCACCACTCTCATCTTTCTCGCGTTGGGCCCAGTGATCGGCGGCATCTCCATTTTCGCGCAATTCCTGGTCTTTGATCATCCACTAGCGTTGGCCGAGCTCTTCAGTTTCGGAATGATCTGGATGGTGATCTTCTTCGCTATCGGCGGCTACGTTGTGGGTGCGGTCCCGGCGGCCGCCACCGGCCTGCTCTTCTCCTTCGTGGCCTCACGGCGTACGCTGAATCTCGTGGAGAGCATTCTGCTGGGGTCCGGTGCGGGCTTCCTCACCAGTGCGATGGCCGTAGTGGTTATCGCTTTGCTTAACCCCGGCGCACCCAAGTGGAACTGGATCATTCCCTTGGCCGGCGCGCTGGCTGGCACACTTTGCAGTGGCCTCTGCTGGATTTTGGAAGGCAAACGAAGCCGTTTACCCGCAAAGAGCTTCGAGGACTAAGCGACTGCTCGCAGCGGGTTGCACCGTATGTCCGCTTCTGGCCGTCAGCGGCCCCCAGCCGCGAAAGCGGCCAGCTCCTCCGCCTGACCCTCGGGGAAAGATTCCTTGAGCAGGTCGAGCAGCGCCGACACCCTTGAGCTGAGCAGCCGTCGCGACGGGTACAGCGCCCATATCTCGATGGGCGGGGCCTTAGCATCTCCCCACGACACCAATGCGCCATCCCTGAGATCGTCGGCAACCAGCGAGAAGGGCAGCATCGCCGCGCCGGTGCCTGCACGAACGGCATCGCGCACCATGGTCAGTGCGCCCAGGCGCAGCACCGGATCCACCGCGATACTTATTTCGCCACGCGGCGTCACCAGGTCCCAGCCGGTGGCATCGCTGGACGGCCGGAACACCGCAGGCGCCGTCTCGCCCATCGCGGGCAGTGGCAGGTCCGGGTGTGCCACCGCCACCAGGCGATCCCGGATCAGCACCCGCCCCACCAGCCGCGCATCCGGATCCGGATTGACCCGTATCACCAGGTCGTAGCCTTCCTCCACCATGTCCACGGCGCGGTCTTCGGTGGTGACATCGAGCCGCACCTGTGGGTAGCGCTTGACGAATTCGGCTGCGATCCTGCCCAGCGCCATCTGCGAGAACAGCATCGGTGCGCTCACCCGCAGTCGGCCACGGGGCGTATCGCCGCCGGAGGCAATGGACGTGGCCGCTTCATCCAGTTCGGTAAGCAGCGTCTCGGTGCGCTCGAACAGCGCCCGACCTTCCTCGGTGAGCTTCAACGTGTGCGAGCCACGCTCGAACAGCCGGACCCCCAGGCTGGCCTCCAGCTCACCCACGCGCCGCGAGAGTGTTGCCTTCGGGCGGTCCGCCGCGCGCGCGGCACGGCCAAACCCGCCGTGTCGCGCCACCAGGTTGAAGTCGGCCAGGGCCAGCAGGTCCATGTGTTCCACCAGCGAGACAGGTGGTCCAAGTATATGGGCTATCGGTCCGCAAGCGGATCAACAACCATGAGGCCTCACCACTCACCCGGAGTACCCCATGACCATTCTTCTTACCGGCGCCACTGGCACCATCGGCCGTCAGGTCGTCCAGCACCTCACCCAGCGCGGCGCAAACGTTCGCGCACTGGTCCGCACCCCTGCCACCGCCAACCTGCCCGCCACCGTGGAGCTGGTGCAGGGTGACATGCTGGAGGTGGATGCCCTCCGCCAAGCGATGAAAGGCGTCTCCACGCTGTTCCTGCTCAACGCCGTGGTCGCCGACGAATTCACCCAGGCGCTCATCACCCTCAATGTTGCCCGCGAGGCCGGGGTGAAGCGCGTGGTGTACCTGTCGGTGATCCACAGCGACCGCTATGCCAACGTGCCGCACTTCGCCGGCAAGTTCGGCGTGGAGCGCATGATCGAGCAGATGGGCTTCAGCGCCACGATCCTGCGCCCTGCCTATTTCATCGACAACGACCTCACCATCAAGGACGTGGTGCACGGATACGGTGTGTACCCCATGCCGATCGGCAGCAAGGGGCTGGCGATGATCGACACCCGCGACATCGCCGAGATTGCTGCCATCGAACTGCTCAACCGCGAACAGGCGCCGGGCAACAGCGCGCTGACCCGACTCAACCTGGTGGGCCCGGAAGCACTCACCGGAGAACAGGTGGCTGCCATCTGGAGCGATGTGCTGAAGCGCCCCATCGCCTACGGCGGCGATGACACGGCCGCCTTCGAGCAGAACCTGCGCCAGTTCATGCCGGCGTGGATGGCCTACGACATGCGACAGATGGCCGAGCGCTTCATCAGCGACGGCATGCTGCCGGGCGCGGGTGACGTGGAGCGGTTGATGCAACTGCTGGGTCGGCCGTTGCGTACGTATGGGGCGTTCGCGGCGGAGCAAGCGTCAGTGAGCTGAGGGCGGACAGCAGCATGTCGTAGGGCCGCCTTGTGCGGCCCTTTTTCATGGGCTGAGATCCCCGAATGCCTGCAAGCTGCTGTTTTTCTTAACCATTCACGCATGGCGCTCGGCGTCTGAAGGAAAAATTAAAGATTGGTCCCTCCCTGCCGATCATGTGATGCACCGCACACTTTCATGTTTTTTAAACATTTGCGTCATCAGGGGACCAGGGAATGAACAGAGTATTCAAGGTGGTATGGAGCAAGGCCGTGGGTCAGTGGGTTGTGACCTCGGAATTCGGGGTGGCCGCAGGTGGCCGCACCCGCCGCATGGCCAAGCGGCTGACCACCGGCCGTCTGGCGGCCCTGAGCCTGATGACCGCGCTGGCGTTGTACGGTCCCTCCGCGATGGCGGCGGCGGACATCACCAACATCGGGTTCGAAACCGGAACGCTGAGCGGCTGGACGTATTCCAAGACCGGCACCCAAGGCTCTGGCAGCTATAGCGGTGCCGGTGTCGGCGCCGCGGTGGTCACCGGCATGACCGATTTCGCGTCCAAGGACGGCAGCCATAGCTGGACGGTGACGCCCTTCGGCAACAACATGGCCTCATTGCAGGCGGGCGGCGGTTCGGACTCGTTCGCCACGGGTGCAGCCGCACTTGGGCTGAACGCTGCAAGCCAATCGCTGGTGGCAAACACGATGGCCGGGTCGCCCACGAATGCATCGTGGCTGTACCAGGACCTGACCCTCGCTGCGGGTGACTACTTCAGCATGGCGTGGCAGTACGTCTCGACCGACTACGAGCCGTACAACGATGCCTCGCTGACCTCACTGATCAACCTCGGCGACGCCTCGGTGTTCGCGACGGTGAACAACCAGAACGCGCAGTACGCACTGCTGGGCGCCACCAACCTCGGCACGGGCAGCTACTCCACCGGGAGTTACGGCGCGACCGGCTGGCAGGTCGCAACGTACCAGGTCAGCACGGCCGGCACGTACCGCCTGGGATTCATGGCAATGAATCTTGATGACACGCTGTGGAGCCCCGTTCTTTTCGTCGACCAGGCGCCCGGCCTGACCTTCGACAAGGGCGTGCCCTTCGGTCCGGTCGCGCCCAACCCGGGCAGCGGCGCGCCGAGCACACCGACTACCCCGACCGGCCCGATCATCATCGATGGGCCCAAGGGCACCGATGAGCTGGGCAACGAAGACGAGGCGTCGTTCGAGGGCGGTACGCTGGTGGTCGACAAGGACACCAACGTGGATGTCGACTTCAAGATCGACGACAAGCCCGGCACCATCGATCAGAACGGCCACGACTCGACGTTCACCGGCAAGATCGACGACGCCACCGCCGGCGTGCCGGGCTCGCTGATCGTCAAGAACAGCGGCAACGGCGGTTCGGTCACGCTGACCAACACCAACGGCTACACCGGTACCACCGAGGTCGACGAGAACGCCACGCTGGCATTGGCCGGCAATGGTTCCATCGAGAATTCGAAGAAGCTCGTCATCGACGGTACGCTGGACGTGACCCAGGCCGGTCCGGTCGTGAACATCACCTCGCTGGACGGCAAGGGTGATGTGGCGCTGGGCAACAACACGCTGTCCATCACCGACGCCAACGACGAGTTCGAAGGCACCATCGGCGGGCAGGGCGACGTGGCCATCAAGGGCGGCACGCAGGTGCTTTCGGGCAACAACACCTACGCTGGCGGTACCTCGGTCAGCAACAACGCCGTGCTGCAGGTAAGCAGCGATGAGAACCTGGGCGACGCCGCAGGCAAGCTCACGCTTGATGGCGGCACGCTGCACACCACCGGCGACGTCAATAGCGATCGCGACGTGGTCCTTGCGGGCAATGGCACCTTCATTACCGACGCCGACACCACGCTGACCAACAGCGGCGACGTGTCCGGCAATGGTGGCCTGATCAAGAACGGCGAAGGCGGCCTGGACCTGACCGGTACGGTGAGCCACAGCGGTGGCACGACCGTCAACGAAGGCGAGCTGACCCTGTCGGGCCAGAACACCTACACCGGCGGCACCACCCTCAACGGCGGCGTGCTCAACGTCAGCAGCGACGGCAACCTCGGCGATGCCGCAGGCGGCCTGACCTTCAATGGCGGCACGCTGCACACCACCGGCGACGTCAACAGCGATCGCGACGTGGTCCTTGCTGGCAATGGCACCTTCACCACCGACGCCGACACCACGCTGACCAACAGCGGCGACGTGTCCGGCAATGGTGGCCTGATCAAGAACGGCGAAGGCGGCCTGGAGCTGACCGGTACGGTGAGCCACAGCGGTGGCACCACCGTCAACGAAGGCGCGCTGACCCTGTCGGGCCAGAACACCTACACCGGCGGCACCACCCTCAACGGCGGCGTGCTCAACGTCAGCAGCGACGGCAACCTCGGCGATGCCGCAGGCGGCCTGACCTTCAACGGCGGCACGCTGCACACCACCGGCGACGTCAACAGCGATCGCGACGTGATCCTTGCTGGCAATGGCACCTTCACCACCGACGCCGACACCACGCTGACCAACAGCGGCGACGTGTCCGGTACTGGCGGCCTGATCAAGAACGGCGAAGGCGGCCTGGACCTGACCGGTACGGTGAGCCACAGCGGTGGCACGACCGTCAACGAAGGCGAGCTGACCCTGTCGGGCCAGAACACCTACACCGGCGGCACCACCCTCAACGGCGGCGTGCTCAACGTCAGCAGCGACGGCAACCTCGGCGATGCCGCAGGCGGCCTGACCTTCAATGGCGGCACGCTGCACACCACCGGCGACGTCAACAGCGATCGCGACGTGGTCCTTGCTGGCAATGGCACCTTCACCACCGACGCCGACACCACGCTGACCAACAGCGGCGACGTGTCCGGCAATGGTGGCCTGATCAAGAACGGCGAAGGCGGCCTGGAGCTGACCGGTACGGTGAGCCACAGCGGTGGCACCACCGTCAACGAAGGCGCGCTGACCCTGTCGGGCCAGAACACCTACACCGGCGGCACCACCCTCAACGGCGGCGTGCTCAACGTCAGCAGCGACGGCAACCTCGGCGATGCCGCAGGCGGCCTGACCTTCAACGGCGGCACGCTGCACACCACCGGCGACGTCAACAGCGATCGCGACGTGATCCTTGCTGGCAATGGCACCTTCACCACCGACGCCGACACCACGCTGACCAACAGCGGCGACGTGTCCGGTACTGGCGGCCTGATCAAGAACGGCGAAGGCGGCCTGGACCTGACCGGTACGGTGAGCCACAGCGGTGGCACGACCGTCAACGAAGGTGAGCTGACCCTGTCGGGCCAGAACACCTACACCGGCGGCACCACGCTCAACGGCGGCGTGCTCAACGTCAGCAGCGACGGCAACCTGGGCGATGCCGCAGGCGGCCTGACCTTCAATGGCGGCACGCTGCACACCACCGGCGACGTCAACAGCGATCGCGACGTGGTGCTTGCGGGCAATGGCACCTTCACCACCGACGCCGACACCACGCTGACCAACAGCGGCGACGTGTCCGGTACTGGCGGCCTGATCAAGAATGGCGAAGGTGGCCTGGAGCTGACCGGTACGGTGAGCCACAGCGGTGGCACGACCGTCAACGAAGGCGAGCTGACCCTGTCGGGCCAGAACACCTACACCGGTGGGACCACCCTCAACGGCGGCGTGCTCAACGTCAGCAGCGATGGCAACCTGGGCGATGCCGCAGGCGGCTTGACCTTCAATGGCGGTGTGCTGCACACCACCGGCGACGTCAACAGCGATCGCGACGTCGTCCTTGCTGGCAATGGCACCTTCATTACCGACACCAACACCACGTTGACCAACAGCGGCGACGTGTCCGGCAATGGTGGCCTGATCAAGAACGGCGAAGGCGGCCTGGACCTGACCGGTACGGCGAGCCACAGCGGTGGCACCACCGTCAACGAAGGTGAGCTGACCCTGTCGGGCCAGAACACCTACACCGGTGGCACCACGCTCAACGGCGGCGTGCTCAACGTCAGCGACGACCGCAACCTCGGCGATGCCGCAGGCGGCCTGACCTTCAACGGCGGCACGCTGCACACCACCGGCGACGTCAACAGCGACCGCGACGTGGTCCTTGCGGGCAATGGCACCTTCATTACCGACACCAACACCACGTTGACCAACAGCGGCGACGTGTCCGGCAATGGTGGCCTGATCAAGAACGGCGAAGGCGGCCTGGACCTGACCGGTACGGTGAGCCACAGCGGCGGCACGACCGTCAACGAAGGCGAGCTGACCCTGTCGGGCCAGAACACCTACACCGGCGGCACCAACCTCAACGGCGGCGTGCTCAACGTCAGCAGCGACGGCAACCTCGGCGATGCCGCAGGCGGCCTGACCTTCAATGGCGGCACGCTGCAGGCATCCTCGTCGATGACCACCGGCCGATCGATGGTGCTGGACAGCGTGGGCGCGCTGCGCAGCGGTGAAGGCAGCACCCTGACGGTCACCGGCCCGATCAGCGGCGGCGGCACCTTGGTGGCGGACGGCCAAGGCACGCTGGTGCTTGGCGCGGCGAACACCCACGCAGGTGGCACGCTGATCAGTGGCGGAACGGTCGTGCTGGCAAATGCTGGCGGCTTGGGCTCCGGCGCCGTGGCGATCAATGATGCGACCCTGCGCACGACGGTCGACGCCCAACTGTCGCAGCCGATGTTTGTGACCGGCGAGGCAACTCTGGATGTGGCCTCGGGCACCACGACGCTGACTGGCATGCTGGACGGTTCGCGCAGCACCGGCTGCTTCATCAAGAGCGGTGCCGGTCGCCTCAACATGGCAGGCACCGCGGTCCTGGCCAATGGCACGTGCGTCAACGAAGGCACCCTCAGTGCCAATGGCGTGCTGCTGAGCAATGTGCAGGTGGAACGTGGTGGCACGGTCCGTGGTACGGGCGCCATCGCCGGCAACATGCGCGTCGATGGCACGCTGGCCCCGGGCAACTCGCCGGGCACGCTGGCAGTGACGGGTACGGTCACGCTGACCGACGACGCCACGCTGCAGATCGATATCGACGGGTACGGCACCGGCGCCGGGGCCGGCAATTACTCGCGCCTGCTGGTGTCCGGCGCGGCCGGTCGCTTCGTCGCCAACGGCACCCTGCAGCCCCTGCTGCGTGGAATCAGTGGCAATGCGAGCAACACCTTCACCCCGAAGGTGGGCGACATGTTCCGCATCGTCAGCGGCGAAGGCGGTGTGACCGGTACCTTCGACAGGCTCCTGCAGCCGACCGAGGGCTTGGCCGCCAGCACGCGCTTCCAGGTGTACTACACCACCGGTTTCGACATCGATCTGTACGTGACACCGACCGCCTACAGCGCTGACCTGGTGGGCAAGGTCAACGGCAACGGCCTGGCCACGGCGGCTGCACTGGATGCCCTGGTGGAAGCCAGCGACGCCGGCACCACCACCGCAGAGCAGACCGATCTGCTGCGCACGGTGTGGCAGCAGGATGCGGTGGCACTGCCGGTGATGGTGACCGCCCTGACCGGTGAGAACCACGCCAAGCTGGCCGCGCTGGCGCAGTCCAATGCGACCGCACTGGCCGACGATGTGACCGGTCGACTCGGCCAGGGTGTGCTGGTGGATGCATCCAGCACGCGTATCGAACAGCTGCTGTGGGCCAACATCGGCTACGGGGATGTGTCGGTTGACGCGGATGCCAGCGCCGATCGCTTCGATGCGCGCCAGCGCCGTGCCACGGCCGGTATCGACGTGTACCGCTCCTCCAACGTGGCGTGGGGCGCGGGCCTGGGTCGCACGACGTCGGAACTGGAACGCAGCCCGCTGGACAACACGTTCGACAGCAACGCGTTCTTTGCCTATGGCGCAGCCAGGGCAGGTGCGGTGGTGCTGGACGGCATGCTGTCCTACTCGGCCGATCGCTGGGAAAGCCAGCGTCCGGACGTCCTGGGTGCCGACGGTGCACTGTCCGGCAAGGCCTCGGGTACTACCCGGATGGCCAGTGCCGGTGTCAGCCTTCCCTTCACTGCGGCAGGCCTGAGCTGGCAGCCCTCGCTGCGCGGCAACTGGCAGAAGGTTGAGCGCAATGCCTACCGCGAAGGGGGTGACTCGCTGGCGGCGCTGGACGTTGCACGCCTCCAGGCCGAAGGCAGCCGCGCCACGCTCGGCCTGTCGGTCGGCTCGCTGGTGAACGATCCGCTGGCGGCGCGTGCGACCTGGCAGTTCGGTCTGCAGGCGGGCATCAACCACGGCCAGGCCCGCCAGGCCACGGTGACAACCGCCTTGGCCGGCCAGCGGGTGGACCTGTCCGCCGCCGAGGCGGGCAAGGCCTTCGGTCGGGCCCAGCTGCAGGGCACCGTGCGCCTGGGAGCGTCGAGCTACCTGTACGGTGCCGTCAGCACCGAGCAGGGGTCGGGCGTGGAGAACAACAGCGTCAACGCGGGTATCCGCATCGCGCTGTGATGCCAAGCAGCGGGAGGGCCCTGCCTTCCCGCTGCCGCATGCAACCGAGGCCGCGCATCCCACTGGGGTGCGCGGCCTTTCTCATTCACTGGGTCGAAGGCAAACAGCCAGGGCGCGCCAAATACCGATCTCCGTGACCGCTGCTAACATCCGCAGCAGACCCATGAAGGTCACCGGACGGGATGTCAGGCATGCGAGATCGCAGCGAATTCAAGGCAGCCGCTGGCAATTCCGAGCGGTCACGCTTTAGGTGGATGCGCGCCATGAAGGGACATCTTTCCTTCGTGGCACTATCCCTGCTCGCAGGCTGTACTACATTGCCGCCGCTCTCCGAGGGCGTCACTCTTTCGGTTCGCTACTACGACCGCGCTACCGGGGACTACGTGCTGGAGCTGCGCAACGATACGGCGCGTCCGGTCCTGTATCTCAACCCGTATCTGAATTTCGACACCATTCGCTCGCCAGATCCGGAGCCGTTCCCGGAGTCCTCGGATGGAATGGTGCTGATGGTCCACAGCACAAAGCTTGACCCAGGCGGGTCTGTGGTCCTTTCGGGCAAGTGCACGGCGGGTGGCCTTTGTTCCAGGCCGGAAACCTACGTGGCCGTCCGCGCCTGTTGGTTCGTGAAGTCCGGGGATTGCGAGCAGTACTTTCCGATATGGTCCAAGACGCAGCTGAATCTCGTCTAGAAGCCTGGCTCGGCGTTGTTCAAACGCTGAACGTCGGCCTCTGGCCGCAAAGCGCGGCTTGGAGTCATCAATTCCATCCCTGGAAGGATTGAGCCCGAGGATACCCACTCTGTTGGCACGTTCGCGCTATCGGACAGTACGCCGATTTCGTTAAGCCACGTGTACGCCAGCGACGGCCAGTTCGCCGGCGCTGTGCTTGCAGCTCGCAGGCTGAAGGCGCGGCCGCCATGCGGGTAAAGGTGACACTTAGCGGGAATCCCGGCGTGCTGCAATTCTAGGTAGTACGTCATGGAGTGACGCACGTCATCGGTGGGGTCATCACCCGCCTGCAGGATGAAGGTCGACGGACAGTCCGCCGCGATTCGCACTCCCGCATCCAGCGCCAGGCCCGGCTTGCGCTTGTCCTACAGATGGCCCGGATACAGCGCCAAGGCAAAGTCCGGCCGCGTGGGCTGCTGGTCGGCCGCATCTACGGCGTCGTAACTCCGCGCCGGGGAATTGCTGACGTCCGCCACGATGCGTCCACCGGCAGAGAACCAGGTTACGCCCACCCGATGTGGATCTATGCCCAGTTCGTGGGCCCGAGCCCGCAACAGCGCGATGGCCCGCTGCGCATCCTGCATTGCCATTGGCACCTCGGGGATGCGCCGGCAATTGCATTCGTCAGCCCAATACGGGCCGGAGCCAGGAACGCGATACTTCAGCAGCACGCAGGTCATGCCCTACCCGAAGAGCCAGCACAGGGCGGCGGTCCATTTTATGCATTACGTTCCATAACGGCGAGCCGTGATCCGATAGCGCGGGTACAAAGGTCAGGTCCGGGGTGATTACATGGCCGTTGCAGACCGGGAGGGCAATGGCGGCGGGAACGGATTAGAAAGTTCAGCCAGGGCAACAACGTCTGCCTCTGGCTGGAACGGCGCGTAAGTGTGGAGCGGAGGATTGGGGGGTATTTTTAAAGCTAGGCGAACGTAACCTGCTGGGATAAGTACCCGAATATTCAAAAAGGATCGATTTTCATATCAGATCTGAATTCGCCGGGCCGGTTAGAGCGGGCGCCGGGTGTTACCACAGCCTCTGACTTTTCTGTCAGGAGGGAATAAAGCGATTTCAACCGTTCCAGTAGCTCGTCAAAAGTCACGATGATGACTCCATGCACAGAGTGCCGGTATCTCTCGAAAGCTTCTTTCTCGGCCTGTAGCTCGGGTGTAGTTCCCGCTATCACGAGACAGGTGAGCGCATGGGCACTGTGACCAGAGCGTGAGAGTTCTTTACCTAGAAGTAGGAAAGACTCTTTGAAGGTGTCGCGCTGAACCAGCACTTGGGCGACTGCACCAGATAGGTCGGGAGAAGGGGGGTAAACGCCCGCGCGGTATGCCTTTCCAACCAGCTTCGCTGCGGGGTCTTTAATCTCTATAAGTGCCAAGCTGCCGGTACTAGCAGCACTCGCAAGGAAATCCCCATACTTGCCCCCAGATCCGTGAAAAGACTTTCCTCCTACATATGGTTGATCGGAAATAACAAAGACCGGGAAGTGGAAAGCCATCGTAAGAACAAATGGATTTCCCGTTAGGAACGCTTGCCAAGATCGCTCAGATGCTGAAGTCGAAATAAGGCTCTGACACTTATCAATCAGCTGAAGTAATGACACGACTTCAATGTCATCTCTTAGCCGAAGCAACTCGACAGGTTCAGACTTGGCAAGGTCTTGAGCATTTCGTCGCACTAATGTCACGGCGGCGCGCTGGTCTCCCTTTGTGAGGTTGATGGCTCCCCTCGCTAGATTTGTGAGCTCCGAAAGTGCGCCTGGTGCAAGTTGAATTCTATGACGCGGATAACGTTGTGGCTCGATCTCATGCATTAGCTCGTTATGACACAGAGCAAGTTTCTCCTTTCGGGCTGCGCGCTGGTGGCGGCTGGCAATCCCACGGACGCTACTCATTAGTTCTTCGTAAACCTTCATGCTGACCGCATAGGCATCAGGAGGGAAGAGATCCCGTCGCTCCTCGCCACCAATCGGCCCGTGAAACAGAACGGTATGCACAGGCTCAGCGGCTTCTATCGCACTAACAACTACACGATACTTCCATAGGACCCCCAAGCCATGACGCCAGTTCTTGTAGAAACCGGGGGGTAATCTCTCGAGCAGATCGTCCAGCTCCTCAATGGTACTTGGTAGTGCCAAGTCGGAGTATCTACCAATCATAATGCGTCGAACGTGGCTAAAGATCGGCTGACCGTAACTAGGAAGCCCGTACTGCTGGCCGACAGGGAAAAATGCAATGTAATCGGAGCATACTTCCAGGATAGAAATCCAAGAGTCATCGCCATCCGGAAGCTCTTCAGGATTTCCACGGCCTGTGTAGAACACTTGGACACAAACTGCTTCGTCTACAGAGCTCACAGGTTCACCATCCGAACCTATCATGTGCAACACAGCCCAGGGACCTCCATCAGTACGCAGCGAGTTACGATATTCAGCGTTCGGTACGGGCGTCATGGGGAAGCATCCTCAGGGGGTATGTGGGAATGGTGCCATCGTGCCGTCAAGAGGTCGAGTGGAGCTCGCCGCCGAGTGTCGATAATTCGCGCTCACTGAAACTGTGCGCCAGTGGATACGCCGGTTCAAACTGCAAATTCCAGGGAAACGCACGACCGTGCGAGGCCCAGGCTTGCATAGCTTCGCTCCGCTCATCCTCAAGCATGGCCACGGTCAATGCCATGGTCAATACAGTTCAACTAGGAAACGAGTGGCGCCCACGCCTAGCGTGTAACGGGCTAGGAGTGGAGCAGCGGACCAAGATGATGCGTGAGGGAGTGCTGATATCCGTGGATGGACGCAGTGGCTCATCCGCCCGCAAGCGGATATCGGCTAGATTCTTTGGGATAGAACTGGCGGCTCTGGGCACAATCTGCAGGTTCGACGGCACCCCGGCAGTGGCTTTGCTTGTTGGTTGAATCCAGATGGTCCAGAATCGCCTGTGCTGAGAGTGGGTAACACGCAACGCCTAGAGGAGTGTCGCTGGGAATCCCTGCAATGTACCACGCACCGGCCATCATCTAGTCAGTCAGAAGAAGCGGCAAGAACCAAGCAAATGCTATATAAATATCTCCCTCCCGAACGTAAAAGCTACCTAAAAGATGGGCTGTTAAGGTTCACGCAACCTGCTGATCTAAATGACCCCTTCGAGCTCCTTCCTACGATGAGCATGCAGCAGTTCAAGACGGTGCGCGAAAACATAATGCTTCGGAGATTGGAAGGAATTTCGATAGCGGTGAGGGGGCGCAACGATAGACGGCTGAAGAATAAGTTGATTAAAAAGTTATCCGTCGAATCTGCGAGGCAGGCTGCGCATGATTACAAAGGCTTCCAGGAGTTCTTCTTCGAGAGCGCGAGAGATAGAATAAACTCAACTATAGGAATACTTTCGCTCTCCCGTCGCTGGGATAGCTCCCTGATGTGGTCTCACTATACAAATTCCCACGCCGGATTTTGCGTTGGCTTTAGGCGTGAGCATGAGTTCTTCGAAACTATGGGTAAGGCGAGTGACCCCGAGAAGGGGTTGCATAAAGTCGAGTACTCAACTAGTAGAGTCCCTGTTTCCCATGTTGAGGGGCAGAGCATTGACATAAAGGTTCTATGGACGAAATCAGAGGACTGGCGTTACGAGCATGAGGAACGTGTCGTCGCACTCCTTAAAGACGCCGACAAGCGGATTCCATGTGCGCCATATGATGTGTGCTTATTCAGCTTGCCTCATGAAATGATATCAGAGCTAACTTTGGGCCTGAGAGCACATGTCGATCTGATTGAAGAAGCCAAGCTGCTGGGTGAGGCCCTTAAAGTGCCCGTTTATAAGGCTGCTCTCTCTGAAGGTTCATTCGATATGATTCGCAGGGAGCTGGCCTGAAATTTTCTAAGTCGCTGGCGATAGCCATCCCCCGCAGGCATAAATCGATGGGCTGCTTGGAGTTCTGCTATGAGGTCCAAGCGGCTCAGCTATATTCTGCTTAGATGTAGTCTGGTGCGATATCAGGTCCGATCATCGTCCCGACGCATGGTGTCCTGCTTGTCCAGTAACTCAAGTAACTCGGCACGCGGGTTAGGTTGCATAGGCTATGGTGATTGGACTTAGCCGGACAGTAGTCGAGTATCTGCGCTTGGCCGAGATCCGACTTTGTATGTTGGTCAGGTAACCGCGAGTGGGAGCGGGCTCAGAACGATGATAGACGTTGCGACCATCGGTCGTGACATGTCGAAGGGTACGGCGTGCATTCGGCGGGGTGCGCGTCCTGCGGATCAGATCACCGCGATCTTCACCTTAGCCAGCGCCTCGCGCACCATCCCATCATTGGCCGCGGTCACCGGCCGCGTCAGCTCCCAAAGGAACTTCACCCGGAACCCGGCCTTCACCGCGTCCTGCGCACTCCACAGCACGCAGTAGTCGCGCGCCAGCCCGCACACATGCACCTCGCGGATGCCGCGTTCGTGCAGCCAGCCGGCCAGGCCGGTAGCCGGGCGGCTGCCATCAGGCCCATGGTTCTCGCGGAACGCACTATAGGAATCCACCTCCCGGCGGGTGCCCTTGCGCAGGATCAGGTCGGCGGGCGTCCAGTCCACGCCCGGGTGCAGCGCCGCCCCATCGGTCCCCTGCACGCAATGATCGGGCCACAGCGTCTGCGGCTGCGCATGCAGCAGGATCGCCTCGAACGGCAGCTTGCCCGCGTGCTGGATGGCAAAGGATGCATGATCTGCCGGGTGCCAGTCCTGGGTCGCCACCACCGTGCGGTACCGGCGCTCGGCCAGCAGGGCGGCAATCGGCGCCACCAGCGCATCGCCGTCTTCGCAGGCCAGCGCGCCACCGGGCATGAAGTCCGGCTGCAGGTCGATTACCAGCAGGGCGACATCGGCGGGCAGGGCGGTCATGGCAGGTCCAGCGCAACGGAGGGGGCAACCAGCGTGGCGGCCCCCTTCGCGTACGTCAATCGCCCTTGGGCGCGTCGTTGTCCTGGCCGTAATACAACAGCCCGATCTTGATCCGCTCGCGCTGGTTCTCCCGGCGGTGGCGGTTGGCATCGCGCAGCGAATACACGCAGCCGCAGTATTCCTGCTGGTAGAACTGCTCGCGCTTGCTGATCTCCACCATACGCGCCGCGCCACCACCCTTGCGCCAGTTGTAATCCCAGTACTGGATGCCGGGGTAGTGGGCCGCCGCGCGGTGGCCGCAGTCGTTGATCTGGTTCATGTCCTTCCAGCGCGAGATGCCCAGCGAACTGCTGATCACCGGAAAGCCATGCTCATGCGCATACAGCGCGGTGCGCACGAAGCGCATGTCGAAGCACATGGTGCAGCGGATGCCGCGTTCGGGCTCGTTCTCCATGCCGCGCGCCCGCGCGAACCAGTTGTCGGTGTCGTAGTCGGCGTCGATGAAGGGAACACCATGCTGTTCGGCGAAGCGGATGTTCTCCTGCTTGCGCAGCTCGTACTCGCGCGCCGGGTGGATGTTGGGGTTGTAGAAGAAGATCGTGTAGTCGATCCCGGAGGCAGTGATGGCCTCCATCACCTCGCCCGAGCAGGGCGCGCAGCACGAGTGCAGCAGCAGCTTGTCGTGGCCGCCAGGCAGGGAGAGGGTGGGGCGAACGAAATCGGTCATGCGGACATCCATCGGCCCCGCCGCCGGCAACGGCGGCGGCGGGACCCTTGTGCAACGGGAAGGGAATCAGGCGGCGTTGGCGTCTGCGCTCTCATCGCGCAGCTGCCGTGCGGCCGCCACCAGCGCTTCCAGCGCGGCGCGGGTCTCGGGCCAGCCACGGGTCTTGAGCCCGCAGTCCGGGTTGACCCAGATCTGCTCGGGGCGCAGCACTTCGGCGGCCTTGCGCAGCAGGGAGAGCATTTCTTCCTTGTCCGGCACGCGCGGCGAGTGGATGTCGTACACGCCCGGCCCGATTTCGTTGGGGTACTGGAAGCGAACGAACGCATCCAGCAGCTCCATGCGCGAGCGCGAGGTCTCGATGGAGATCACATCGGCGTCCATCGCCGCTACCGAGTGGATGATGTCGTTGAATTCGGAGTAGCACATGTGGGTGTGGATCTGGGTGGCATCGCGCACGCCGCTGGCGCTGATCCGGAATGCTTCCACGGCCCAGTCCAGGTACTCACGCCACTGCGCGCGGCGCAGCGGCAGGCCTTCGCGGATGGCCGGCTCGTCGATCTGGATCACGCCGATGCCGGCCGCCTCCAGGTCCAGCACTTCATCGCGCAGCGCCAGCGCGATCTGCCGGCAGGTGTCGGCGCGGGCCTGGTCATCGCGCACGAACGACCACTGCAGCACTGTCACCGGGCCGGTCAGCATGCCCTTCATGGGGCGGTCGGTGAGCGACTGTGCATACTGCGACCAGCGCACCGTCATCGGCTGCGGGCGGCTCACATCGCCGTAGATTACCGGCGGCTTCACGCAGCGCGAGCCGTAGCTCTGCACCCAGCCGTTCTTGGTGAAGGCAAAGCCCTCCAGCTGCTCGCCGAAGTACTCCACCATGTCGTTGCGCTCGAACTCGCCGTGCACCAGCACGTCCAGCCCGATCTGCTCCTGGATGCGCACGCAGTGCTCGGTCTGGCTGGCCAGGAACGCATCGTAGTCGGCGTCGGGCAGGGTGCCGGACTTGTTGCGGGCGCGGGCTTCGCGCACTTCCAGGGTCTGCGGGAAGGAGCCAATGGTGGTGGTGGGGAAGCGCGGCAGCTTCAGTGCGGCGGCCTGGGCCAGGTGCCGCTGCGGGTAGCGGACGTGGCGCTGTGCATCGGCCGGGGTCAGCGCGGCCAGGCGCGCGGCCACGGCGGGGTTGTGCACACGCGGCGAGCGCTTGCGGGAAGCGATGCGATCGCGCGACAGCTCCAGCGCGGCTTCGGCGCGCGCGGGCCCGTCGATGGCATCGGCCAGCACGCGCAGCTCTTCCAGCTTCTGCTTGGAGAACGCCAGCCAGCCGCGCAGTTCGTCGTCCAGCTTCTTCTCATGCGCCAGGTCCACCGGGCTGTGCAGCAGCGAACACGACGGCGACAGCCACAGGAACTCGCTGCCCAACTGGCCGTGTGCGTAGCGGGCCAGCACCAGTGCGTTGTCCAGGTGGGTGCGCCAGATGTTGCGGCCGTTGACCAGCCCTGCAGACAGCACGCAGCCTTCGGGCAGGGCCTTGATCACCGCATCCAGCTGTTCCGGTGCGCGCACCAGGTCCACGTGCAGGCCATCCACCGGCAGCGAGGCGGCCAGTTCCAGGTTGTCCTCCAACGCACCGAAGTAGGTAGCCACCAGCACCTTGGGGCGGGCGGCGGTGGCCAGCACCGCATACGCGTGTTCAAAGGCGGCGCGTGCTTCCGGGCTGAGGTCCTGCACCAGCGCGGGCTCATCCAGCTGCACCCACTGCGCGCCGGCGGCTTGCAGTTCACCCAGCAGTTGCACGTACACCGGCAGCAGCGCATCCAGCAGGTCCAGCGCCGGGCTGCCATCGGTGGTCTTGGACAGCAGCAGGAAGGTCACCGGCCCGATCAGCACCGGGCGGGTTTCGATACCCAGCGCCTTGGCCTGGCGGTACTCGGCCAGCGGCTTGTCGCCGCGCAGCGCGAAGCCTTGGCCGGCCTGCAGTTCGGGCACCAGGTAGTGGTAGTTGGTGTCGAACCATTTGGTCATTTCCAGCGCGTGGAGGTCGAAGCCATCGCGCTGCAGCCCGCGGGCCATGGCGAAGTAGCCGGCCAGCGGGTCGGCATCGGCCAGCGCGCGGTAGCGGGCCGGGATGGCATCGAACAGGAAGGCGGCATCCAGCACCTGGTCGTACAGGCTGAAGTCGTTGCTGGGCGGCACATCCACCCCGGCATCGCGCTGCAGCTGCCAATGCGTGGTGCGCAGGGCGGTGGCGGTGTCCTGCAGTGCTTCGGCGCTGCTCTGGCCGGACCAGTACGCTTCCAGCGCGCGCTTGAGCTCGCGCTTGGCGCCGATACGGGGGAAACCCAGGTTGGTAACAGTGGTCATGGAACGTGTCCTCATTGCAGTAGCGGCATTGAGGAACGAAGGAACTGCGCGGCACCCACGCCATTGCTGCCGTGTCCGCCCCGCCAGCGACCTTCGCCCCCGCGGGCGAACCGGATGCCGTGAAGCGGACGCACGGGGGCAGCGCCACGCGCAACGCATGGCGGCAGGCCCCGGCAACCTCCCCGCGGACGTTCCAGGTCGAATCAGAGGACGGTCGTGTCCTCCGGCCGGGGCCGGTATTCGGGCTGATGGACACGGGCACGGGGCCCACCTACTTCCTGCCGCTTCCCAGGCGCCAGGCCCAGTGCTGTTGGCAGGTTTCGTTTCCACTCACCGCTGCGGGGCAGCTCCGGAATGGGCGCGCAAGGCACCGTCACCGGATTCCCGTTTAAACCCATCCCTTCATCTGCATGAAGAGATGGATACCTTCGGCCCGAACAATCTAGTTCGGACCGGGCTGCTGGTCAAGGAGAACTTCTATGACGCTGCACGGATGCATAGGGGCGAGTCGACGCCTTCATCATTAGGCTTCTTTCGAGCCGTCAGTGGGCCGTGGGTCCAGATCTTCGTTTGCAGCCATACCAGCTTCGATCTTGGAGTCCTGCTCCTTTAGCAGGTTGTCGCGCTTCTCAGACAGTACCTTTGCAAGGGCACCGAAGCCGGGAATCTTTAGGAGTGCCTCAACAGATTCAGACAACTTTGCACTCTTCTCAAGAACATCCATCACAGGGTGATCGGTCTTGTTGTAGTCAGTGATCAACTTGCCAGGGTTCTCAGCACTCACTTGAAGCACGTTGAAGAGCAGCCGGGTCCTTAGCTCATTCTTCACTTCGCCGCCATCGGACAGAGATTCAATCTGGTTTGAAAGGCCTGAGAACGTCCTGCCAAGAACCGCCTTATGCGTGTACTCCTCGATGAGGCGCTTGGATAGGTTGAGTCGCTTATTTGATGAGTAGGCCAGCCAAAGAACGGGGAAGTAGAGCGGCAGAATGGAGATGACCATCTGCGGCGTGTCCCGAATAACCTCTGTCAGTAGAACGCCACGCACAAGCTGGTAGATGCCAACGGCGAATGGAATCAATGACACTGCGATCAGACCGAATACTGCATGCCTAAAGCTCTTCTCATGTAGCTTCAGGAAGGCCGATTCGTCGTCTTTCTTGCTTTCATAGGCCGCACTAAGCCCAGCAGCGAGGGCTCCTGGAAGTAGGGCCTTTAGCTGCTCGGAGACGTCCGAAAGCGATGATCTGCCGCCGTCGATGAGCGATGAGAACTCGAGCTGCTGTCCTTCCAGAACCTTGCGATGGTCCTCCTCAACTTTTGAGACAGTGCTGTCTGCCTCCTCGGAAAGCGCTGAAAGGCGAGAACTGATTGATTCATACGTCTTTTCCAGCTCGTCTCGAAGCCCGTCCACCCGCTCGGTGTTGCCGTCCTCGCCTTCAACGTTGTGCCCGAACACTTCCTTGTGAAGTTCATCGAACTCAGCCTTTCTTTTCAACGAATGATTGAGGAGTAGCTTGATGTTGTCCGCTTGGGACTTCGCATCCTGAGATTGTTTGGACAGTGCCTCAAGTTCCGTCGGAATAGCATCCGCTTGCTCCAGGAATCCGTCGACCTTCTCCAGGCGAGCTTGGGCCTCAGAAACAGAACGCTGTACGGATTCGTTGGCGGTCGACGCTTCTGTGTAGACATTAAGTGCAGCTCTTGCGGTTTGCTCAAGCGCGCCCGCATTCTCTAAGAACCTCTCCTTTTCCGAGGTGAGACTCGACATTGCATTGGAAATCTCTTGCAGTGCTTCCGATATCTGCGCTCGAGCTGACGACATCTCTGATGCGATATGCTCAACCGCCACCCGATGACCTTGGATCGCGGCTAAAGATTCCCGTGCCGCCTCCGCAGACTCAGATGTGGAAGAAACAATCTTGCGCTCCAATGCGTCAAATCGGCTGTTTACAGCCTTCTTGAAGTTTTCAAACTCTTGTGGCTCCACGCCCTTGTCAAAGATTCCCAATTTCCATCCCCCCTGAAAGATGCAGTATTGAGTGAATTATCTGTTTACTTCGGCCGGTCCCGTCAAGGCGAGCAGGAAGAAAATTATCCCTGCCTGTTGCTCGGATCGCTTCTGGTCAGGGCAGCCGCTTAATCGGCGTCATATGGTAGGCGTTTTCAAGCGGACTCCATGCCCGCAGTGCTCGTTGAGATCGTCACCGGGCGGGTCAGGTTGTTTGGTGATAGGGCACTATCTTCGATAAGACCTCGGTAAGCTCTTCGCGCGCGTTCGCAGCGTCATAAGCCATCTGCAGATTCATCCAGAACCCTTCACTGGTCCCGAAGAACTTCGCCAACCGCAGTGCGGTGTCAGCCGTGATGGCGCGACGCCCAGCCACGATCTCGCTGATCCGCGTCTGATTCACCTCGATGGACTTGGCCAGCCGGTACTGGGTCAATCCGAACGGGGTCAGGAATTCTTCCTGAAGGGTCTCGCCGGGGTGCGGGTAAGGGATGGAGCGCATGGGAGCAGTCCCAAAGATCGTTGACCAAATACTACCGTCTGACGGTAGTAGTTCAAATCGGAAGTATCTATCGGTGCATCCGCCAACCCACTTGCCGCGTATCTCTCCAGCAACCTCCCATGGAAACCGGCATGCGCCGCCTCCCCATCAGCTCGGCTGGACTGCTTCTGCTGCTGTGCCCGTTGCTGGCGCCTGCCCAAACCGTGCAGCGGCAGGAAGGGCGCGCCTTCGCTGCGGATGGCGGGGCGTTGCTTTACCGCGAGACGCACTGGCTGCAGGGGCCGCCGGAGGCGTTGTCACGGCTGGTGCTGTACCGCTGCGCCGATGGCCGGGCCTTTGCGCGCAAGTGGATGACGCCGCAGGGCAGCCCGCAGACGCCGGACTTCGCGCTGGAAGATGGCCGCGACGGCTACCAGGAAGGCGTGCGCGGCAATGGCGCGGCGCGCACGGTCTATGTGCGTGCCACTTCGAATGCCACCCCGCTCAGCCGCGCCTTGGAGGTGCCCTCCGGCGCGGTAGTCGATGCTGGTTTCGATGCGGCCGTGCGGCGGCATTGGGCAGACCTGCTCGACGGGCAGCCGGTGGCGTTCCAGTTCCTGCTGCCCAGCCGCCAGCGGCTGGTGCCATTGAAGCTGCAGCGCACCGGTGCGGTCACCTGGAAAGGCCAGCCTGCACAACAGCTGCAGATGAAACTCGATGCGTGGTTCGGCTTCGCGGTGCCCGCGGTAACGCTCATCTATGCCAGCGCCGACCAGCGCCTGCTGCAGTTCACCGGCACCGGCAACGTGCGCGACCACAAAGGGCGCTACCCGCAGGTGCGCGTGGAGTTCCCCTCCCTGCCCGTAGCCGCTACCGCGGCCGAGCTTGCCACGGCGCGGGGGCAAGCACTGGTGAAGACATGCGACCCATGAATACCCCCTTGCAGCCGCCCTCGGGAGCAACGACCATGCAGCCTTGCTACCTGCCGACCCCGAGCCTGCGATGCCCGAGCTGCATGCTTCCGATACCGCCGCGTCAGCACGCCTGGACGGCCTTCTGGTCCAGGTGGCCGAAGGCGACCGCCACGCGTTCGAGTCGGTCTACCAGCTGGCCTCGGGCCGGTTGTTCGCGATCTGCCTGCACACGCTGCGCGACCGCCGCGATGCCGAAGAGGTCCTGCAGGATGTCTTCACCACGGTCTGGCGCAAGGCCACCCAGTTCGATGCCACGCGGGCCTCGGCCATGACCTGGCTTTCGATGATGGCGCGCAACCGCGCGATCGACCGCCTGCGCTCGGCGCCGCCGCGGCCGCTGGATGACCTGTCGGTGGCCGAAGAAATTCCCGATTTCGCGCCGCAGCCGGCGCAGGCGGCCGAGCATGCCTCCGACCGAGAGCGCCTGGATGATTGCCTGGATACCCTGGAACCGCGCCGCCGCTCGCTGATCCGCAGTGCGTTCCTGCACGGCGCCAGTTATGAAGAACTGGCCCGCCGCATCGGTTCGCCGCTGGGTTCGGTGAAGAGCTGGATCCGGCGCGGGCTGGGCCAACTGCGGGTGTGCCTCGAACGATGAACATCCGCGACCTTCACGAATTAGACGACGGCCAGCCGCCCAGCGCCGACATCCTGGCCGGCGAATACGTGCTGGGCGTGCACGACGCTGCCGAGCGCCTCAAGATCGAACACCGCATCGCCACCGACCCGGGCTTCGCCCGGCTGGTCGAGCAATGGCAGGTGCGGCTGGCCCCGCTGCTGGAAGAGCTGGGCAGCGAAGCGGTGCCGGCGCACCTGTGGCCGCGCATCCGCAGTGAGCTGGGCTGGCCGGCGGTGACCGCCGCGCCGAAGCTCTGGCAACGCACCGGCTTCTGGCAGGGCATGACTGCCCTGGCGGCCGCGCTGGCATTGGTGGCGGTGTTCAACCGCCAGCCGCTGCCCACCGCGCCTTCCACCCCGGTGGCCGTCACCCCGGCGCCGACCCCGGCCGAGCCGGAGCAGGCGACCAAGCCGGTCACCCCGCTGCTGCACGACGATGGCACGCCCGGCTGGCTGGCCTCGGTCGACAAGGCACAGGGCAAGGTGTTGATGGTGCCCGTGCCCGCACCGGCCGACTCGGCTGGCCGCGCACCGGAGCTGTGGCTGATTCCGGCCGGCGGTGCGCCGCGTTCGCTGGGCCTGGTGTCGATCAACCGTGCCCACACCGTGGCGGTGCCCGACGCGCTGCGTGATGTGCTTGTGAACGGCTCGGTGCTGGCGATCACGCTGGAACCGTCCGGCGGCGCGCCGCAGGGCATTCCGACCGGGCCGATCATCGCCAAGGGCGACATCGCCAACCTGTAACGGCCACCCCTTCCGGAATTATTTTTCGGAAGGGGTGCATCCAAGCGCCGCCTGCCTGCGTATCTCCTGATGAACCGCTCAGGAGACGCGCGACATGCTGTCCCGTTCCACCCCCGACCAACCCGCCCGCGCGCCGCGCGGCCGCTGGGCCACCGTGATGCGCTGGTTCGACACCGGCGCCGCCGCGCCGGCGGCCGAGGGCAGCGGCAACCGGGTGGACTGGCTGCGGGCGATTCCCTTCGTGGGCATGCACCTGGCCTGCCTGGCGGTGATCTGGGTGGGGGTTTCCTGGGTCGCGGTGGGCGTGGCGCTGGCGCTGTACGCGGTGCGCATGTTCGCCATCACCGCGTTCTACCACCGCTACTTCGCACACCGCACGTTCCGCACCTCGCGCGTGGTGCAGTTCGTGTTCGCGCTGATCGGCGCGGCCAGTGTGCAGCGCGGCCCGCTGTGGTGGGCCGCGCACCACCGCAACCACCACCGCCACACCGAAACCGCCGCCGACCCGCATTCGCCCACCGTGCATGGCTTCTGGTGGAGCCACATGGGCTGGTTCCTCACCACCGAGGGCTTCCGCACTGACTGGGCACGCATTCCGGACCTGGCGAAGTACCCGGAGCTGCGCTGGCTGGACCGCTTCGACACGCTGGTGCCGGTTGCCCTGGCCGCTGCGCTGTACGGGCTTGGCGCACTGCTGGAGCACGTTGCGCCGGGCCTGGGCACCAGCGGCGGGCAGATGCTGGTGTGGGGCTTCTTCATTTCCACGGTGGTGCTGTTCCACGCGACGGTGACGATCAACTCGCTGGCGCACCGCTTCGGGCGGCGCCGCTTCAACACCGGCGATGACAGCCGCAACAACCTGTGGCTGGCGCTGCTCACCTTCGGCGAAGGCTGGCACAACAACCACCATTTCTTCCCGGGCACGGTGCGCCAGGGCTTCTATTGGTGGGAAGTGGACATCACCTGGTACGGCCTGCGCGCGATGGCCGCGCTGCGCCTGGTGAGTGACCTTAAACCGGTGCCGGCCTGGGTGCTGGCCAAGGCGGAGCACTGACATGCGCATTGCCGTGATCGGATCGGGCATCGCCGGGCTGGCCAGCGCGTGGTGGCTGAGCCAGCGCCATGAAGTGACGCTGTTCGAGGCCAACGACTACCTCGGCGGCCACACCCACACCCAGATGGTGCAGGTGGATGGCCGCCTGCGCGCGGTGGATACCGGCTTCATCGTGTTCAACCCGCAGCACTACCCGTTGCTGACCGCGCTGTTCGAAGACCTCAACGTGGCTTCGCAGCCCACCACCATGAGCTTTTCGGTGCACAGCGAACGCAGCGGCCTGGAATACAACGCCACCACGCTGGATACCCTGTTCTGCCAGCGCCGCAACCTGCTCTCGCCGCGCTTCTGGGGGATGCTGGCAGACCTGCGCCGCTTCTATCGCGAGGCGCCTGCGCTGCTGCACAGTGGGGAAGAGGGGCCGTCGCTGGGCGAGTACCTGAAGCAGGGGCGCTACGGCGAGGCTTTCGTCCAGGAGCATCTGCTGCCGATGGCGTCTGCGCTGTGGTCATCGCCGACGCAGGCCTTGGCCGACTTCCCGGCGCGCTACCTGGTGCAGTTCATGGCCAACCACCAGATGCTGCAGATGACCGGGCGCCCGGCGTGGCGGGTGGTGCAGGGTGGTTCGGCGCGTTACGTGGAAGCGATGCGGCGGCGCTGGCGGGTACGCGAGCGGCTGGAATGCCGCGTACTGGGCGTGGAGCGGCAGGAACATGGGGTGCGCGTGCTCACCGCCGATGGGCTGGAAGGCTTCGACCAGATGGTGCTGGCCTGCCACAGCGACCAGGCACTTGCGCTGCTGTCCGATGCAGATCCCACCGAGCGCAGTGTGCTCGGCGCGATCCGCTACCAGCCCAATGAGGTGGTGCTGCATACCGATGCCAGCCTGCTGCCACGCAACCCCAAGGCGTGGGCGGCATGGAACGCACACGTGCCGCGCGACCCGTTGGCACCGTGCACGGTCAGCTACTGCATGAACCTGCTGCAGGGCATCGAGACGCCCACGCCGCTGGTGGTGACGCTCAACCGTACCGATGCGATTGCGCCGGAGAAGATCCTGCGCCGGATGCAGTACGCCCACCCGGTGCATGACCACGCCATGGTCCGCGCACAAGGGCGCTGGGCCGAAGTGCAGGGGCGTCGCCGTACCTGGTTTGCCGGCGCCTACTGGGGCTGGGGCTTCCATGAAGACGGCATCCGCAGTGCGCGCCGGGTGGTGGACGCGCTGCAGTCGCTGGATGCCGAAGCCTACTGGCCGCTGTCGCAGGGCGTGCCGGCATGACGGTCAGTGCGATCTATCGCGGCAGGATGCAGCACCGCCGGCATGCGCCGCAGCCGCACGCGTTCGACTACCCCATCGCGCAGCTGCTGATCGACCTGGATGAGCTGGACCACCTGTTTGAGGGGCGCTGGTTCTGGTCGGTGAACCGCCGCAACCTGGCCGAGTTCCGTCGCAGCGATTACCTGGGCGCACCGGAGAAACCGCTGGCCGATGCGGTGCGCGAACGCATCACCCAGGCGCTGGGCCATGCACCTCCTGGCCCGGTACGCATGCTCGCCCACCTGCGCCATGCCGGGCACATCTTCAACCCGGTCAGCTTCTACTACTGCTACGCCGCCGATGGCACCACGCTGGAGTGCATCGTGGCGGAAATCACCAACACGCCGTGGCAGGAACGCCACGCCTACGTGCTGCCGGTGGCGCAGGCCGACGCGCACGGCCGCGCGCTGGCGTGGACCTTCGACAAGCAGTTCCACGTGTCCCCCTTCTTGCCGATGGACTGCGAATACCGCTGGCGCTTCACCGCGCCGGGCGACGACCTGCACGTGCACATGCAGGTGTGGCGCAACGGCGAGCGCCAGTTCGATGCCGACCTGGCCCTGCAGCGCCATCCCCTCACCGGCCCCGGCCTGGCCCGCGTGCTGCTGCGCCACCCGCTGATGACGGTGCAGGTGGTGGCCGCCATCCATTGGCAGGCACTGCGGCTGTGGCTCAAGCGCACGCCTGTCCACGACCACCCTTCCATTGCTGGAAAGCACCCATGAACGACATGACCCGACCGCTTGCCCTGCCCGTGCCCAGCGCGCTGGAAGCGTTCCTGCGCCGCCGCCTGCTGGCCCAGCTGGCCCCGCTGCAGGGCGGCCGACTGCAGCTGCGCGATGCATTGGGCGATGTCTCCCTCGGCGATGCCGAGGCACCACTGCAGGTCACCGTGTGGGTAGACAACCCGGCCTTCTACCGCGCCGTTGGCGCGCAGGGCAGCGTGGGTGCCGGTGAGGCCTACATCCGCGGCGAGTGGCGCTGCGACAACCTGGTGGGGCTGGTGCAGCTGCTGGTGCGCAACCGCGCGCTGCTCGATGGCATGGAGCGCGGCCCGGCGCGGCTGGGCGGCTGGCTGCTGCAGGGCTGGAACCGGCTGCGCCGCAACACCCGCGAAGGCAGCCGCCGCAACATCGCCGCGCATTACGACCTGGGCAATGCGTTCTTCTCGCTGTTCCTGTCCCGCGACCTGATGTATTCGTCGGCGCTGTATGCCGAGCCGGGCGACACGCTCGAAGTGGCCTCGCAGCGCAAGCTTGCGCGCATCTGCGAGCAGCTCCAGCTCAAGGCGGGCGACCGCGTGGTCGAGATCGGCACCGGCTGGGGGGGCTTCGCGGTGTATGCCGCGCTTCACCACGGCTGCCACGTCACCACCACCACCATCTCCAGGGAGCAGTACGCGCTGGCCACCGAGCGGGTGGCCAGCGCGGGGCTGCAGGACAAGGTGACGGTGCTGCTGAAGGATTACCGCGACCTGGAGGGCCAGTACGACAAGCTGGTCTCCATCGAGATGATCGAGGCGATCGGTGCGCAGTACCTGGACACCTACTTCGCCACGCTCACGCGGCTGCTGAAGCCGGAAGGCCTGGCGCTGCTGCAAGCCATCACCATCGAAGACGAACGCTACGAGCAGGCGCGGCGCAGCGTGGACTACATCAAGCGCTTCGTGTTTCCCGGCAGCTTCATTCCTTCGCTGCACGCCATCATGGCGGCCAAGACCCGCAGCAGCGACCTGCAGCTGATCGGCCAGCATGATTTCGGCCAGTCCTACGCGCTCACCCTGCGTGCCTGGCGGCTTCGCTTCCTGTCCCAGCTGCCGGCGGTGCGCACGCAGGGCTTCGATGAGCGCTTCATCCGCCTGTGGGAGTTCTACCTGGCCTACTGCGAGGGCGGCTTCCTGGAACGCTCCATCGGTGTATCGCAGCTGCTGCTGGCACGCCCCGGGTACCGGCCGGCACCGATCGAGGGCACGCACTGACATGCGCCACTTCTGGGCCAACGTCATCGGCAACCAGCTGGTCTGGCTGTGCGCGGTGGTCGGCGCGGGGCACGGACTGCGCTGGCCGGCGCTCTTGGCCGCTGCGGTCTACGTGGCGAGCCAGCTGATGCTGTCCGCGCAGCCGATGGTGGAGCTGAAACTACTGGTCGTGGCGGTGCTGTGCGGGCTGGTCGTGGATGGCGTGGCGGGGGGATCAGAGCAGGTGGTGTACGGCGCTGCGTGGCCCGCCCGCTGGCTGGCACCGGTCTGGATCCTGGCGCTGTGGGCCGCATTCGCGATGACCCTTACCGTCTCGCTGAGGGTCCTTCAACGGCGCCTCTGGCTGGCCGCGCTCCTCGGCCTGATCGCACCGCTGGCGTATATCTCGGCCGCGCGCGGCTGGGCAGCGGTGCAGTTTCCTGCGCCGTCCTGGCAGGGCGTGGCGGTGCTGGCGTTGGGCTGGGCCATCGCGCTGCCGCTGCTGGCCACCTGCGCACGCCACTGGCAGCGGGGCACGGCGCCTGTGGCGACGAACACCAATGGAGCGCACGCATGATGAATCTCGGATGGATCTGGCTGTATGCCGCACTGATCATGTGCTGGGGCTGGTGGTGGCAACGCCGTCACCAGAACATCGGCGTGGTCGATGTGCTCTGGGCCAAGGGCGTGGGCGCTTCGGCGCTGCTGCTGGCGTGGCTGGGTGATGGCGCAACCGCGCCGCGCATCGCGCTGGCCGTGCTGGGCGGGCTGTGGGGATCACGGCTGGCCCTGCACCTGTGGAAGCGCGTGCGCAGCGAAGACGAGGATGGCCGTTACCAGCACCTTCGCCGGCACTGGAACGGCCACCAGGGCAAGATCTTTGGCTTCTTCCAGTTCCAGGCAGTGCTGATCGTGCTGTTCGCACTGCCGTTCGTGGCGGTGTCGCAGAGCGCGACGCTGCCGGTCGGCTGGATCATCGCCGCCGTCGCGATGTGGCTGCTCAGCGTGGGCGGCGAATCGCTGGCCGACCGCCAGCTGGCCCGCTTCCGCGCCGACCCGGCCAACAAGGGCAGGACCTGCCGCAGCGGTCTGTGGCGCTACTCGCGCCATCCCAACTACTTCCTCGAATGGCTGCACTGGTTCACCTACGTGCTGCTGGCCGTGCACTCGCCGCTGTGGTGGCTGGCCTGGTCCGGACCCGTGGTGATGTACGTGTTCCTGCGCTGGGTGAGCGGCATTCCGTTCACCGAGGCGCAGGCGCTGCGCACCCGCGGCGAGGACTACCGCGACTACCAGCGCAGCACGCCGATGCTGTTTCCGTGGTTCCCCTCCCGCACTGCTTCGCCCCGCAAGGAGTCTTCACCGTGAATGTCGCCCGAGAATCGCTGCCGCTGCCCGACTACGCGCCCGGCCTGACCGGCCTGGCCGAACGCGGCCTGCTGCCGGATGCGCTGCTGCGGCTGGGCATCCGCCGCCAGTGCGAGGCGCGCCTGCGCGAGGAAAGTGCCGGCACCGTGGAAGAGCAGGCGCAGCGCTTCTCCGCGCGTATCGTGTCGCTGTCGCGCAGTCCGCTGGCGCTGCACGTGGATGCCGCCAACCGCCAGCACTACGAAGTGCCCGCCGCGTTCTTCCAGGATTGCCTGGGTGCACGGCTCAAGTACAGCAGCTGCTACTACCCCACCGGCACCGAAACGCTGGATCAGGCAGAAGAGGCGATGCTGGCCCTGTACGGCGAACGCGCAGAGCTGGTTGACGGTCAGGACATTCTCGAACTCGGCTGCGGCTGGGGTTCGCTGACATTGTGGATGGCCGAGCGCTATCCCGCCTCGCGCATCACCGCGGTGTCCAACTCCAACAGCCAGCGCGAGTACATCCTGGGCCAATGCAAAGCGCGCGGCCTTACCAATGTGACGGTGCTGACCCGCGATGTGAACGAGCTGATCCTGGAACCAGGCAGTTTCGACCGCTGCGTCTCGGTGGAGATGTTCGAACACGTGCGCAACTACGCCCGCCTGCTGCAGCGCATCCACCAGTGGCTGCGCCCGAACGGCAAGCTGTTCGTGCACATCTTCGTGCACCGCACGCTGATGTACCCGTTCGAGACCGAAGGCGATGACAACTGGATGGGGCGGCACTTCTTCACCGGGGGCCTGATGCCGGCGGCCGACACCCTGCTGCACTTCCCCCAGTACATGCAGCTGCAGCAGCGCTGGCTGCTGGATGGCACCCACTACGAGCGCACCGCCAACCACTGGCTGGAGCGGCAGGACCAGCACCGCGATGCGGTGATGGCGGTGCTGCGCGAAGGCTACGGCGAGGCTGCCGCCGCGCTGTGGTTCCAGCGCTGGCGCATGTTCTGGATGGCCTGCGCCGAGCTGTTCGGCTACCAGAAGGGCCAGCAGTGGATGGTGGCCCACTACCTGTTCGATCGCGCCTGACCCCTCGTGAGGACAACGCCATGAAGCTCCGCCCACTACTTCCCCTGCTCGCCGCCGGCATGTTGCTGGGCGGCTGCGGTGGCAACACCCGTCCCATTCCGCCGGTCGCGCACGTGGATGTTCCGCGCTTCATGGGCGACTGGTATGTGATCGCCCATATTCCCAGCCGGCCCGAACGTGAGGCGTTCGATGCCGTCGAATCCTATGCGCTGCGCCCGGACGGCCGCATCCAGACCACCTTCACCTATCGCAAGGGCAGCTTCGATGCCCCGATCAAAACCATGCACCCGATAGGGACGGTCAAGGAAGGCACCAACGGCGCGGAGTGGGGCATGCAGTTCGTGTGGCCGATCAAGGCCGAATACGTGATCGTCTATCTGGACGATGACTACCAGCAGACCATTGTCGGCCGCAGCAAGCGCGACTACATGTGGCTGATGGCGCGCACCCCGGAGATGTCCGACCAGGACTACCAGGCGGCCATGACCCGAATTGCCGCGCTGGGGTACGACCTGTCGCAGGTGCGCCGGGTGCCCCAGTCAGCCGCCACCAACCGCCCGAAACCGTAACTGCGGCGCGGTTCTCAGGCCCTGAGAAGGCCTTGGGCGATACTGCACCCCAAGGCGGACAGAGGGCGGCGACATGGCGGACAAGTACTGCGATCTGGTCATGAAGGGCGGCATCACCAGCGGCATCGTGTACCCCAATGCGGTGCTGTCGCTGGCGCGCGAATACCGCTTCAAGAACATCGGCGGTACCTCCGCCGGGGCGATTGCCGCCGCCGTGGCCGCTGCGGCGGCGCTGGGCGACCGGCGCTGCCGGGCCGGTGAACCGATGGGCCCGCAGGCGGGCTTTGCCGGGTTGGCCGATGTGTCCACCCAGCTGTCGCGGCGCGGCTTCATCTACAGCCTGTTCCAGCCGGCGTACGGCGCGCGCACTGCCTACCGGCTGCTGGTGATGCTCACCGGCAAGGCCGGCCTGCCGCGCAAGATCCTGTGCCTGCTGGCGGCGGTGTTCGCCATCGCCCCGCTGGAGCTGCTGGCCGCGCTGGTCGGGCTGCTGGGCATCGGCTGGCTGGCGGCGGGGGTGGAAGGCATGTGGGCCACGCTGCTGCCGTCGCTGCTGTGCGCGTATGGGGCCGGGGTACTGGCCTCCGCGCTGCGGGTGGCACGGGTGGCGCGGCGCAACCTGCTGGGGCTGTGCTCGGGCGCCACCCAGAGCGGTGCCGACAATCCCGCGCTGACCGACTGGTTGCACACCCAGCTGCAGGCCCTGGCCGGCAAGCCGATGGACCAGCCGCTGACCTTCGCGGACCTGCACAATGCGCCGCGTTACAGCGGTGAGCCGACCGGTGTGCACGCCATCAGCCTGCAGATGATCACCACCTGCGTGTCCCACACCGAGCCGCGCACGCTGCCGTTCAGCGCCTCGCAGTTCTGGTTCCGGCGCGACCAGTTCGAGCAGCTGTTCCCGGCCAGCGTGGTGGCGTGGCTGCTGGCGCGCGCGGGTGCGCCGCATCCTGTGGACGGCGTGGACTACTACCGCCTGCCCGAAGGCGAGCAGCTGCCGGTGCTGGTGGCCACCCGCATGAGCCTGAGTTTCCCGCTGCTGATCAGCGCGGTGCCGCTGCACGAACCGGCGCGGCGCGAACGCCGCTGTGAACCGGTGGCCGATGCGGTGGCCGCGCACGGTGATCGAAACGTGGCCGACAGCACCGAAGGCTTGACCAGTGGTGGCCACGGTGCCGGTCCGGCGATCACCGCGTTCCGGGTGTGCTGGTTCTCCGATGGCGGCATCAGCAGCAATTTCCCCATCCACCTGTTCGACGCCGCGCTGCCGCGCTGGCCCACCTTCGGCATCAACCTGGTCTATCCGCACACCGCCGAGCCACTACGCGCGTCACCGGATTCGCCCGGTGCGATCAACGCCGCGGTGTTCCTGCCTACTGAAAACCGGCACGGCTGGCAGCGCAGCTACCAGTCCATCGCACGCCCGCTGGCAGCGGCGGAAATGTCGGGCTTCCTGTTCTCCATCGTGTCGACGATGCAGAACTGGCGCGATGTGCTGCAGGCGCGTGCCCCGGGCTACCGCGACCGCATCGTGCATGTATCGCTGCAGGGCGACGAAGGCGGCATGAACCTGGACATGCCGCAGGCGGTGCTCAGCCGCATTGCCGCCAAGGGCAGTGTGGCGGGCGAGCGCTTCTGCGATTTCTCGTTCGCCAATCACTATTGGATCCGCTGGCGCAACCTGGCGTCGGCCTATCAGCGCTATACCCTTGAGGTGGCGCGCACCGATGATCCCGCGCAGCGCGTGGGTGCATGGCAGGGCGCGTACGAATCGGTGGCGCAGGGAGCGCCGTTGCCACCGTCGTACCGGTTCAGCTCGGAAGAAAAGCGCCGCGAATCGCAGCAGCTCTGGCGGTTGATGGTCGAACAGGGCCAGACCTGGGAAGACCTCGGCCCGGACCTCACCGACGGCGCACCGCGCCCGCTGCCGCAGATGAAGGTAACCCCGAGCTACTGAGCGCTACGCGCGCCCGGGCAACTGCGCGAACGCGCGCTGCATGCAGTCCTCGCGCGGGCACACCCGGCAGCCTGGGCCGATGGACACCGAGTTGCCCGGGCTCTGGATATCCAGCCCGCGCGAGTAGATCAAGCGCTCGGCATGCTGCAGGTCGCAACCCAGCGCCACCGCGAAGGTCTTGCGCGGCTGGCCATGACCGATCGGGCCGCTGCTGACCTGGCGCGCCAGCCAGAAGTGGCGGCGCCCGTCGGGCATGCGCGCGGTCTGGGTCAGCACCCGCCCCGGCTGGTTGAAGGCCTCGTATACGATCCACAGCGGGCAGGAACCCCCCACCTGCGAGAAGTGGAAATCAGTAGCCGAGTGCCGCTTGGAGACGTTGCCGGCGCGGTCCACGCGGATGAAGAAGAACGGCAGCCCCGGTGCACTGCGCCGGGCCAGCGTGCTGAGCCGGTGGCAGACCGCCTCGAACCCCACCCCGAAGCGGTGCGCCAGCGCATCGATGTCGTAGGCGCTGTGTTCGGCCGCGCGCAGGAACTGCGCATACGGCATCACCAGCGCGCCGGCGAAGTAGTTGGACATGCCGATCCGCGCCTGCGCGATCTGCTCCGGTTCGCGGAAGCCCGCGCGCGCGATCACCGCGTCAATCTGCGCCGCATACCCGAGCAGGGCCAGCTCGGCCGCCATCTGGAACGCCTGCTGGCCCGGTTCCAGGTAATCGGGCAGCCACAGCGTGCGGCTGCCGCCGTCGTACACGCGCTTCTCGCGCCCGGCCTGCAGCGGCCCCACTTCCACCAGCACGCCGTGGCGGTCGGCCAGCAGCTGGCGCAGGCGCGGCGCCACATGCCCGGCCACCAGCCCCCATTCGCCGAACAGCTGCTCGGCCAGGTCGTCCAGTTCGGGAATGTGGTTGTGCATGCGGTTGAAGAAATCCCGCACCTGGTCGCCGGCCGGAAGTGAATGCCCGGCCTGCGGGTCGCCCAGCTGGAACTCCAGCGCGGCGGCGTGCTCGCGCAGCAGCAGGTGGCGGCGGTGCAGGTCGAGCAGGGCCCGGCTGATCTGTGGCAGGTTGCCGGCCATGGCGCGCAGTTCGGTGCTGCTTACCTCGTCCAGGCCGAGGTCGCGCAGGGTCTCACCCAGTGCTTCCTGCAGCGCACCGGGCTCATCCACGTCGAACAGGTCGGTAACGTCGCCCAACACCTCGCGCAGCTTCGCCTGCACGGCGGGGGTCAGGGGACGCTTGTTGCGCTCGATCTGGTTCAGGTAGCTGGCCGACAGCCCCAGCGCCCGGGCAAGGTCGGCCTGGCTGTAGCCGCGCTGCTCGCGCAGCTTGAGCAGGCGCAGGCCGATCTGGCGGTGGGGGAGCTGGCTATTCACAGAATTAACAGAAATCGTAGCGGGCGTTGGCCAGATTAAGCGTAGACAGCCCGGAAATCGAGGGGTGGCCTGTGAATAATGCCAATCACCTTTCGCATCCCGCCGGTATTGCCATGACTGTTGCAGCGCCCCGTATCCGCATGTTGATCGATGGCCAGTTCGTCGAATCGGCCAGCTCGCACTGGCAGAACGTGGTCAACCCGGCCACCCAGGACGTCCTGGCCCAGGTGCCGTTCGCCACCGTGAGCGAAGTGGACGCCGCCGTGGCCTCGGCCAAGGAAGCCTTCAAGACCTGGCGCAAGACCCCGATCGGCACCCGCGCGCGCATCTTCCTGAAGTACCAGCAGCTGATCCGCGAACACATGAGCGAGCTGGCCCACATCCTCAGCGCCGAGCAGGGCAAGACCGTGCCGGACGCCGAAGGCGATGTGTTCCGCGGCCTGGAAGTGGTCGAACACGCCGCTGCCATCGGCAACCTGCAGCTGGGCGAGCTGGCCAACAACGTGGCCAATGGCGTGGACACCTACACGCTGCTGCAGCCGCTGGGCGTGTGCGCCGGCATCACCCCGTTCAACTTCCCGGCGATGATTCCGCTGTGGATGTTCCCGATGGCCATTGCCACCGGCAACACCTTCATCCTCAAGCCGTCCGAGCAGGACCCGATGGTCACCATGCGCCTGGTCGAACTGGCGCTGGAAGCGGGCATCCCCAAGGGCGTGCTCAACGTCGTGCACGGCGGCGAAGAAGTGGTCAACGCGATCTGCGACCACCCGGACATCAAGGCCGTCTCGTTCGTGGGTTCCACCCGCGTCGGCACCCACGTGTACAACCGCGCCTCGCTGGCCGGCAAGCGCGTGCAGTGCATGATGGGCGCCAAGAACCACGCCGTGGTGCTGCCGGACGCCAACAAGGAACAGAGCCTCAACGCCATGGTCGGTGCCGCCTTCGGTGCGGCCGGCCAGCGCTGCATGGCCGCCTCCACCCTGGTGCTGGTCGGTGAAGCGCGCGAGTGGGTGCCGGACCTGGTGGCCAAGGCCAAGACCCTCAAAGTGAGCGCCGGCAGCGTGGCCGGTACCGACGTGGGTCCGGTGATTTCCTGCGCCGCCCGCGAGCGCGTGGAAAGCCTGATCGCCTCGGGCGTGGAGCAGGGTGCCAAGCTGGTGCTCGACGGCCGCAACCCGCAGGTGGACGGCTTCGAGAAGGGCAACTTCGTGGGCCCGACCATCTTCGATGGCGTCACCCCGGGCATGCGCATCTACGACGAAGAGATCTTCGGGCCGGTGCTGGTCATCCTGGAAGCGGAAACGCTGGATGACGCCATCGAGCTGATCAACAGCAACCCCAACGGCAACGGCACCGCGCTGTTCACCCAGTCCGGTGCGGCGGCCCGCCGTTTCCAGGAAGAAATCGACGTCGGCCAGGTGGGCATCAACGTGCCGATCCCGGTGCCGGTGCCGCTGTTCTCGTTCACCGGTTCGCGTGCGTCCAAGCTCGGCGACCTGGGCCCGTATGGCAAGCAGGTGGTGATGTTCTACACCCAGACCAAGACCATCACCGCGCGCTGGTTCGACGACGAGACCCTGGGTCACGGCGTCAACACCACGATCAGCCTGAAGTAAGCGCCTGCACGGCACGGAGTGTTTATGAGCAACTCGATGACGACGGAACTCGAAGAAGCGCAGCAGGCCTATAGAGAAGCCGCGCGTGATTTCGCCCAGGCCGAACTGGCGCCGCACGCCGCGCGATGGGATGCGGAGGGCATCTTTCCGCGCGAGGCGATCGCCAAGGCAGGGGAACTCGGGTTCTGTGGCTTATACATGGATCCTGAAGTCGGTGGCAGCGGCCTGAGCCGCCTGGACGCCGCCGTCGTCATCGAGGAGCTCGCCAATGTGGACCCGTCCACGGCGGCCTATATCAGCATCCACAACATGGCCTCGTGGATGGTCAGCAGCTGGGGCCAGGAAGCGCTGCGCGCCGAGTGGGGCCAGGCGCTGTCGTCGGGCACCAAGCTGGCCTCGTACTGCCTGACCGAACCGGGTGCCGGTTCGGACGCAGCGTCGCTGAAGACCAGTGCCGTGCGTGACGGCGACCATTACGTGCTCAACGGTTCCAAGGCCTTCATCTCCGGCGCCGGTGCCACCGAGCTGCTGGTGGTGATGGCGCGTACCGGCGGCCCGGGTGCCAGCGGCATCAGCGCGCTGGCCGTGCCGGCCGACCTGGCCGGCATCAGCTACGGCCGCAAGGAAGAGAAGATGGGCTGGAACAGCCAGCCTACCCGTGGCATCACCTTCGAAAACGTGCGCGTGCCGGTGGGCAACCTGCTGGGCGAAGAGGGCAGTGGCTTCAAGCTGGCCATGAAGGGCCTGGACGGCGGCCGCATCAACATCGCCGCCTGCTCGCTGGGCGCCGCGCAGGGCGCACTGGATGCCGCACGCCGCTACATGGGCGAGCGCCGCCAGTTCGGCAAGCCGCTGGCCGATTTCCAGGCGCTTCAGTTCAAGCTGGCCGACATGGTCACCCAGCTGGTGGCCGCCCGGCAGATGGTGCACACCGCCGCGCGCAAGCTCGACGCCGGTGCCAGCGATGCCAACGTGTGGTGCGCGATGGCCAAGCGCTTCGCCACCGACGCCGGTTTCCAGGTCTGCAACGAAGCGCTGCAGATCCACGGCGGCTACGGCTACATCCGCGAATACCCGATTGAACGCCTGCTGCGCGACAGCCGCGTGCACCAGATCCTGGAGGGCACCAACGAGATCATGCGTGTGATCGTGGCCCGCCACCTGCTCAACACCGATGAGGAACTGCGATGATGGATTGGCGCAAGCATGAACACGTGGGCCTTAAGGTCGAGGCCGACGGCCATGTCGCAGTGGTCACCCTTGACAACCCGCCGGCGCACACCTGGACCGTGCACAGCCTGTCGGCGCTGCGTGACCTGGTTGGCGCGCTCAATGCGGACAAGGGCATCTACGCACTGGTGATCACCGGCGGCGGCGAGAAGTTCTTCTCCGCCGGTGCCGACCTGAAGCAGTTCGCCTCCGGCGACAAGGCCGCTGCCCGTGAAGCCGCGCGCCGCTTCGGTGAAGCCTTCGAAGCACTGTCCGGTTTCCGTGGCGTGTCCATTGCCGCCATCAACGGCTACGCCATGGGCGGCGGGCTGGAATGCGCGCTGGCCTGCGACCTGCGCATCATCGAAGAACACGCCCAGGTTGCGCTGCCGGAGGCCACCGTAGGCCTGCTGCCGTGCGCCGGCGGCACCCAGAACCTGCCGCGCTTGGTGGGCGAGGGCTGGGCCAAGCGCATGATCCTGCTCGGCGAACGCATCGATGCCGACACCGCCGTGCGCATCGGCCTGGCCGAAGAAAAGGTCGGCAAGGGCGAAGCCAAGGCGCTTGCCATCGAGTGGGCGCAGAAGGCCGGCAAGCAGAGCCCGTCCAGCATCGCTGCCTGCAAGACCCTGGTGCAGGCCACCCGCACCGGTACCCATGGCGCGGCTCTGGTGGCCGAGCGCGAGGCCTTCGTCGACCTGTTCGACCGCGCCGACCAGGCCGAAGGCGTGAACGCCTTCCTGGAAAAGCGTGCGCCGCAGTGGAAGAACGCATGAGCGCGCCGGACACCACCCAGGAGGCGCCGGTACTGTTCGAAGAGCGGGCCGCCGCCAACGGCACCCGCATCGGCATTGCCACGCTCAATGCACCGCGCACCCTCAACGGCTTCTCGCTGCCGATGGCGCACCTGCTGCACGAGCGCCTGAGCGCATGGGCCGCCGATGACGGCATCGCACTGGTGGTGCTGCACGGCGCGGGCGAGAAGGCGTTCTGCGCCGGTGGCGACCTGCACAGCCTGTACCAGAGCATGCGCGCCTACCGCGACGCCGGCGCTGACGATGTGCGCGACAACCACTACGCCTCCGAATTCTTCGACGTCGAATACCGCGTCGACTACGCCATCCATACCTACGCCAAGCCGATCCTGTGCTGGGGCCATGGCATCGTCATGGGCGGCGGCATCGGGCTGATGTCCGGTGCCAGCCACCGCGTGGTGAGCGAGCGCTCCAAGCTGGCGTTCCCGGAAATCACCGTGGGCCTGTTCCCGGACGTGGGTGGCAGCTGGCTGTTGCCGCGCGTGCCGGGCAAGGCGGGCCTGTTCCTGGCCCTGACCGGCGCGCCGCTCAATGCCGGCGATGCCATCTATGCCGGCATGGCCGATATCCATATCGCCGAGGCCCAGCGCGCCGATGTACTCAACGCGCTGGCCGACGTGCACTGGAGTGCCGACGCCAAGCGCAACCACGAACAGCTCAGCACCCTGTTGCAGCAGCACGCCAGCGATGCCGCCACCGGTCCGCTGCTGCGCAACGCCGCGTTGATCGACACGCTGTGCGAGGGTAGCGATGTGCCGGCCGTGGTGAACGCCATTGCCGCGCTGCAGACCGAAGACCCGTGGCTGCAGACCGCGCAGGCCACGCTGGCGGCCGGTGCCCCCGGTTCGGCGCGTCTGGCGTGGGAACTGCAGAAGCGCACCGCCGGTGCTTCGCTGGCTGATGTCTATCGCATGGAATACATCGCCGCGCTGCACTGCGCTGCCCACGGTGATTTTGCCGAAGGCATCCGCGCGCTGCTGATCGACAAGGACCGTACCCCGCACTGGCAGCCGCAGACCCTGGCTGAGGCCACCGTGGGCTGGGCAGACACCTTCTTCGCTTCGCCTTGGGACGATGCCACGCACCCGCTGGCCGACCTGGGCGCCACTGTTCCTGAAAGGAGCCACGCATGAGCCGTATTGCATTCATCGGGTTGGGCAACATGGGCGGCCCGATGGCCGCCAACCTGGCCAAGGCCGGCCACGCCGTGCGCGTGTTCGACCTGGTGCCTGCCGCCGTGCAGGCCGCCGTCGACGCCGGTGCCACCGCCGCCAGCTCCGCGCTGGATACGTTGACCGACGCCGAAGTGGTCATCTCGATGCTGCCGGCCAGCCGCCACGTCGAAGGCGTGTACCTGGGCGACGACGGCCTGCTGGCCGATATACCCGGCGGCGCGCTGGTGATCGACTGCAGCACGATCGCCCCGGCGACCGCGCGCAAGGTGTCCGAAGCGGCGGCCGCACGCGGCCTGCAGATGCTCGATGCCCCGGTCTCCGGCGGCACCGCCGGTGCGCAGGCCGGCACCCTGACCTTCATCGTCGGCGGCGAAAGCGATGCGCTCGAGCGCGCCCGCCCGCTGCTGCAGGCCATGGGCAAGAACATCTTCCATGTGGGTGCCAGCGGCGCCGGCCAGGTCGCCAAGCTGTGCAACAACATGGCGCTGGGCGTGATCATGGCCGTGACCGGCGAATCCATCGCACTGGGCGTGGCCCATGGCCTGGACCCGAAGGTGTTGTCGCAGATGATGGCGGTCAGCACCGGCCGCAGCTGGGCCACCGAAGTGTGCAACCCGTGGCCGGGCGTACTGGAGAATGCGCCGGCGTCGCGCGGCTACAGCGGCGGCTTCGGCAGCGACCTGATGCTCAAGGACATGGGCCTGGCCGTGGAAGCGGCGATGAGCGTGGGCGCCTCGATCCCGCTGGGCGAACTGGCCCGCAACCTGTATTCGATGAACCACCAGGCAGGCCGCGGCAAGCTGGATTTCTCCAGCGTCGTGCAGCTGGTTACCCCGGAAAAATAACCGGAACAACGAACGCATCCCGAAAACGGGATCCACTGCGGTGGGATGGGCGGATGCACGGTCAACGCGACCGGCATCCGCCCATTTTTTTGTCACGACCAACGGTCGTGACCTACCGACGTGTTGACCAGGGTAGGTGCCGACCGTTGGTCGGCACGCGGCCTCAGACCACCGTCAGCGTCACATCGATGTTGCCGCGCGTGGCGTTCGAATACGGGCACACGATGTGCGCTTTCTGCACCAGCTCTTCCACCTGCTCACGCGGCAGGCCCGGCACGCTGATCTCCAGCTTCACTTCAATACCGAAGCCGGTCGGAATCTGACCGATGCCCACGTTACCGGTGATGCTGGTCTCGGCCGGCAGCGCAACCTTCGCCTGCCCCGCCACGTACTTCAGCGCGCCCAGGAAGCAGGCCGAATAGCCGGCAGCAAACAGCTGCTCCGGGTTGGTACCCGGGCCGCCAGCGCCGCCCAGCTCGCGCGGGGTGGACAGCTGCACGTCCAGCACCTTGTCCGACGAGGTGGCGTGGCCTTCGCGGCCGCCGGTGGCGGTGGCGTGTGCGGTGTAGAGAACCTTTTCAATCGACATGGAAGAGCTCCTTGGCTGTGAATGGGGTGGGGCGGTTGGTGAGGTGTACTTTGCGCCTCCCAGGCAGACGTGTGGCAACATAAGGTCCAGAAAACTTGATCTGGAGTCCGAAATGGTCGACCGCCTGCAGTCCCTGCTCGGCCGCTTTGCGGTCAATGCCGAAGTCTTCCACGCCGGCGCCCTGTGCGGCATCAACGACCTGCCCGCCGACGGCGAGCGCGGCCAGCTGCACCTCATCCGCGAGGGCAACGTGCGGGTGGAGCACCCCGACGGCAGCGTGCTCGAGATCACCCAGCCCAGCGTGCTGGTCTACCCACGCCCGCTGGCGCACCGCTTCGTGACCGACCCGGACACCGGCGCCGACTTCGCCTGCGCCCACCTGCAGTTCGAAGGCGGCGGCAGCAGCCCGGTCGCCGCCGCACTGCCGCCGGTAATCTGCTTGCCGCTGCACGAACTCTACGGCGGCCAACCGATCCTGTCGGTGCTGTTCGAAGAAGCCTTCGCCCAGCGCTGCGGCCGCCAGGCGCTGCTCGACCGGTTGTTCGAAGTGGTGATGATCCAGATCCTGCGCGCGCTGATGGAAAGCGGCCAGCTGCGCGTCGGCCTGCTCGCCGGCATGGCCCACCCGCGCCTGCGCCACGCGCTGGTGGCGATGCACGAAGAACCCGCGCAGGAATGGACCCTCGAGTCGCTCGCCCAGCGCGCCGGCATGTCGCGCAGCGCGTTCGCCGACAGCTTCCGCGACACCATCGGCAGCACCCCCGGCCACTACCTGCAGGGCTGGCGCACGCGCCTGGTGCAGCAGGCGCTGCGGAAGGGCCAGCCGCTCAAGCGCATCGCCGTGGATGTCGGCTACGGCAGTGAAGCGGCGCTGTCGCGCGCGTTCAAGTCGCAGACCGGGCAATCGCCGCGGCAGTGGAAGCGTGGCTGAGAGCGGTGGCGCATCTCGCTGGCAACTGCTATCGAAAATTCTTGTTCAATAGATAACTTCTATTCTTGGTTGAGCGTGCTTCTCTAAAGTCTGCATCCGCGTACAAATCAGAATTGTCCGAGACCGAAATGTGATTGGGTTCCGGCTAGTTCTGTCACGCGGTCGCTACATTGCCGCCTCTTCAGTTTTTGGGAAGCAGATCGGCATGTTCAAGCAATTCGCGACATTTGCACTTTTTGTAGTTGTGAGTATTGGTTCGAGCAGCGTGGCAGCTGTCGACGAGGTGGCAGCAGGTGCAGTCAACGTGCACACACTGTCGCTACAGGTTTCCGTTCAAGGAAAGGAAGTGATGGCTCCCGTATTTGAAATGGCCTCGGGCTCACCAGCTCAGTTGTCAATCGAAGCCGGAGAGGGGAGTGACTACACCCTTGTCGTCGACATCCTGGAGAACGTGGAGTCTGCTGGTTCTAACGCAGTTGGAGCGCATTTTGTCCTTTGGCGTGGAAAATCCGAACAAGGCGTCCGACTGTTGGATGATGTGCTGTTGCTTGGTGGGGAACGGCAAAGGCATGCGAACGAGCGCTTCCTGCATTCAAGTGGGCCGGAGGCCGCCACTGTGACCGTGGTCTCGCACGCTACGCAGATGAAGTCCAAGGGTGAGAGTGGGGCCCGTACGGCTTGTGTCGGACATGCAGGCTCGCAGGACGATAACGGCCAGTCATTGCTGCCAGGATCCCGGAGCAACTGCTGCGGGGCAAAGTGCAAGGATGGGTCCGGTGCGTCGTTGAAGTGCTGCAACGTGATCAGCGGATGTTGCGGTTGTGGGGTGTGCTGCTCCATTCCCTGACGAAAGAACGGGCGACGGCTGGCTCCATGGTCCAAGCTGGATTGCAGCGCACGATGCTTCTAAGTGAGCGCTGTTGCCTGCTCTTAAATGGTCCACTCCCGATCGGTGGTGAACATGATCGTCAGCCACCGGTCGGTCGATTCCTCACCCAACGCCTCACCGATCTCGTCGCGCAGCTGGTCCCATTCGACCAGCGGGCGCGGCGGGTCGTTCGTTGGCACCACGAAGAACAGTTCGATCTGATCGCCACGCCCCACCTTGGCCACGTAGCTGCGGTGTTCGATGAAGCCGTGCTTGGCGACGATGCCGCGTGCAACCTCGTCAACGTGCGCCTGAAGGTCCACCGGAGTGATCAGCAGGATGTCCGACAGCGCCTGTCGCACGGTGCCAAGTGGTGCGACTACGACGAAAAGGCACACCACCAGCAGAATGGCCGGATCGATATAGGGCACCAGCCACGCCCAGTCCGTGCCACGTAGCAGCCAGCCGCCGACGAAGGCAACCAGATAGGCGGCCGACATGCTCGCGGCCACCAACCAGTTCTTTGCATCCAATGCGATGAATTCGGAACCGATGGAGCGGTTGGCGCGGCGCACGAACAACGCCAGGCCGCTCTCGACGATGATGGAAATCACCGCGAAGACGATGGCGGGCCCCAATGCGATCTCGCGTCCACCCGACATCAATGCGTCCACGGCATTGACCGCTGCATACAAGGCGGCACCAATCATCAGCGTGCCGCTGACCCCCAGTACGATGGGTTCCAGGTGCCAGAAGCCCATGGTGAAGCGCTGGTTCAAGCGGGACTGCAGCGCATCCACGTTGGTGGACATGCTGATCAACCGCACCACCAGCAGCGACAGCCAGGTCATCACCACATCGATCAGGCCATAGATGCCGTCAAAAATGATCAGCGAGGAGTTGGCGAACAAGCCGAAAGCCACGGCGATCGCCGCAACACCCAGGGAGGCTGCGATGGATAGACGCAGGACGCCCTGTTCGGTGTTGGAATCAAAGGCACTTGGGTGCAAAACGTTCATCCAGAGACAATGGCAGAGAGCGTAGCGAGGCCTGTGAGCATCGCTGCATAAGCCCTGGTCTGTCAGCACCTGCGTGTTTGCTCTGTTACCTCCGGGCGGGCGGTGCAGTACATGTCGCAGCCCTCAGGATCCCGCTGCCCCCTGTTGGAAGCCGTTCCCGGCCCGGTTCAGGGCGGCGGTGTAAACTATTGATCGCGCTGGCAAACCCAGCACTTCCCAGCCTGATCCGACACCCATGACCCTGCCTGCCACCCCTGCAGACCGCTACGCCGCTTCCCTTCGCCTTTCCGTCGCCCCCATGATGGATTGGACGGACCGCCATTGCCGCGTGTTCCACCGGCTGCTGGCCCCGGGTGCGCGGCTGTACACGGAAATGGTGCACGCCAACGCCGTGATCCACGGCGACCGCGAGCGCCTGCTGGGCTTCGATGGCAGCGAACAGCCGTTGGCCCTGCAGCTGGGCGGCAGCGATCCGGCCCTGCTGGCGCAGGCCGCGCATATCGCCCAGGACTGGGGCTACGACGAGGTCAACCTCAACTGCGGCTGCCCCTCCGACCGGGTCCAGGCCGGCCGCTTCGGCGCCTGCCTGATGCGCGAGCCCACCCTGGTGGCTGAGTGCGTGGCGGCCATGGTCGGCGCGGTGGACATCCCGGTCACGGTGAAATGCCGGCTGGGTGTGGATGAAGACAACGACTACGAAACCTTCGTGAACTTCGTCGATCAGTCCGCCAACGCCGGCAGCGCGATGTTCATCGTGCACGCCCGCAACGCGTGGCTGAAGGGTCTTTCGCCGAAGGAAAACCGCGAAGTGCCGCCGCTTCGCTACGACTGGGCGCACCGGCTCAAGGCCGACCGCCCGCAGCTGCAGATCGTGCTCAATGGCGGCCTGGCCACGGTGGATGCCGCCCAAGCCCAGTTGCCTGCGCTGGACGGGGTGATGCTGGGCCGCGCGGCCTACCACGACCCCTACGTGCTGCATCAGCTGGAGGCTGCGCAGACCGGTGCTGCACTGCAGCCACGCGAGGCCCTGCTGCGCGCCATGCGCCCCTACATCGAGGCGCAGCTGGCCCGTGGGCTGGCCCTGAAGCACATCACCCGCCACCTGCTGGGCCTGTTCCACGGGCAGCCCGGTGGCCGCGCCTTCCGCCAGATGTTGAGCGAGGGCGCGCACCGCCCCGGCGCCGATTGGAGCCTGATCGAGCAGGCCCTGACCATCACCCGCGACCAGGCGGAACGCGTCGCAGCGTGAACCGCGTCTCAGACCGCGCTTGACATCGGGCGACAAGTAGCCGTCAATGTTCACCTAGATGAACAAAGCGATGCGGCGGTCAGAAAAGTTCAGACCGGATTCACTGCGTAAAACCAAGAATTTGCAAAAGATTCGTAAAGTGCCGGCCCAGGCTGGCGGCTGCCGATTCACAACTTTTGAACGTTTTGACGCGCTCCGCTAGGATCAGACCTGATGTCATCCGTAACCCGCCACCGCCGTTTTGCCGTTGTCGCCCTGCTGGCGAGCGGTGCCGTTGCTGCCATTGGCAGTGCCGGCGCACAGGCTCCGCAGCCGGATCCGGCCCGGGCCGAAGCGATGGTGCGGGCCTCCCGCGGTGCTCCCCAGGAGCGTTCCCTGTCCGACGCCGTGCGCCGGGTCCAGCGGACCACCGGTGGCCATATCCTCGGCGCGGAGCGGGTGCCCTATGACGGCCGGGACATCAACCGGGTGAAATACATGGATGACAGAGGTCGCGTCCGCTACATGGACGATCCGGCCCAGCCGCGTTCACAGCCCCGCACGCCGCGTTCGGATATGTCATCACTACGCGGCGATAACCCCTGAACGGGGATAGTTGTCCGCAGTCATCTGTTAGCCACTGGCCCCAGGCCACACCCAGGACACTAGGGAGAGTTCATGCGTATCCTTCTGGTCGAAGACGAAGCCCCGCTGCGGGAAACCCTTGCAGCCCGGCTCAAGCGCGAAGGCTTTGCCGTCGATGCCGCACAGGACGGTGAGGAAGGTCTGTACATGGGCCGCGAAGTGCCGTTCGACGTAGGCATCATCGATCTGGGCCTGCCCAAGATGTCGGGCATGGAACTGATCAAGGCGCTGCGCGACGAGGGCAAGAAGTTCCCCGTGCTTATCCTTACCGCCCGCTCGAGCTGGCAGGACAAGGTCGAAGGGCTCAAGCAGGGCGCCGACGATTACCTCGTCAAGCCGTTCCACGTCGAAGAGCTGCTGGCACGCGTCAACGCGCTGCTGCGCCGCGCGGCGGGCTGGAGCAAGCCGACGCTCGAATGCGGTCCGGTCGCGCTGGATCTTGCCGCGCAGACCGTCAGCGTTGCAGGCAGCAACGTGGACCTCACCAGCTACGAGTACAAGGTGCTGGAATACCTGATGATGCATGCCGGTGAACTGGTCTCCAAGGCCGACCTCACCGAACACATCTATCAGCAGGATTTCGACCGCGACTCGAACGTGCTGGAAGTGTTCATCGGCCGCCTGCGCAAGAAGCTGGATCCGGACGGCGAACTGAAGCCGATCGAAACCGTGCGTGGCCGCGGCTACCGCTTCGCGATTCCGCGCAACGAGGGCTGAGCCGTTAGTCCGGCGATGGGATGATGTCAGGCCGTCTGTGGTTCTTTAAACGCTGGCGGCCGCGCTCCCTGCAGGCACGGCAGCTGCTGGCTGCAAGTGTGAGCCTGCTCGCCTTCCTGGCGATTGCAGGCTACGCACTGGATGCGGCGTTCGCCGACACGGCGCGCGCCAACCTGCGCGAGCGCCTGAAAAACTATGCCACCGCCTACGCGGCCGGCATCGACTTCACCCGCGACCGCTCGCTGTACATCCGCGAGCAACCGCCGGATCCCCGCTTCGACGTGCCAGGCAGCGGCCTGTACCTGCAGGTCGTCATGCCAGACGGCAAGGGCAACTCCATGTCCGCCGAAGGCCCGATGCTGCCCACCGTGGGCGGCAAGCTGCTGGCCCCGCGACAGGAAGTGTTCGAAGGCCCGCTGCCGATGATCCAGATCGACGGCAGCCAGGGCTCGGTGTACCGCTATGGCCTGGGCCTGGTGTGGGATGCCGACGCCGACCCCGCCACCGAATTCCCGTACACCATCTACGTGATGGAAGACTCGCGCGCGCTCGGTGCGCAGCTGCGCGTGTTCCGTGGCCGGGTGTGGTTCTGGATGGGCGGCGCGGGGTTGATCCTGCTGCTGTTGCAGACCGTCATCCTGCAGTGGAGCCTGCGCCCGATGCGGCGGGTGATCACCGAGCTGACCAAGGTGCAGCGCGGCGAAACCGAGCGCATGAGCGAACGCCACCCGCGCGAGCTGGAACCGCTCACCGACAGCATCAATGCCTTCATTGAAAGCGAGCGCGAGAACCTCGAGCGCCAGCGCAACACCCTGGCCGACCTGGCGCACAGCCTGAAAACGCCCTTGGCGGTGCTGCGCACGCAGCTCGACAGTGGCGCGGCCGACCAGGACCTGCGCCAGGAATTCGATGTGCAACTGCGCCGCATGAACAACCTGGTGTCCTACCAGCTGGCGCGTGCGGCATCGTCGGGCCACAAGCTGTTCTCGGCGCCGTTGCCGATCGAGTCCAACGCCGAGGAAATCGTGCGCGGGCTGGAGAAGGTGTACGCCTCCAAGGGCGTGCTGTGCGAATTCGACATCGACGACGGTGCGCGCTTCCATGGCGAGCCGGGCGACCTGCAGGAACTGCTGGGCAACCTGCTGGAGAACGCGTTCAAGTGGGCCAACCGCCGCGTGCTGCTCACCGCCAAGCCGTTCAGCGCGCCGGGAATGCGTCGCGCCGGGCTGGTGCTGTCGGTGGACGATGACGGCCCGGGCATTGCCCCGGACGACATCGCCAAGGTGCTGCAGCGTGGCGTGCGCGGCGACGAACGCGTGCAGGGCCACGGCATCGGCCTGTCGATCGTGCAGGACCTGATCAAGGACTATCGCGGCGAACTGCAGGTGAAGCGTTCGCCGGAACTGGGTGGCGCGCGGTTTGAAGTGAAGCTGCCGCCCGGGCCGTAAGTCCAGAGCGTACCGACCAACGGTCGGTACCTACCCGCATGGCCGTTTCCCGGTACATACCGACCAACGGTCGGTATGTACGCGAATGGTTGTTTCCCGGTAGGTACCGACCGTTGGTCGGTACGCGGTCAAAACGAAGGCGGCGCTCCATAAAACCGCCTCAAATGCCCGGCCACAGCCGGCATTTCCGCTTCCAGCAGATCCGGCGCCGAGAAGTGATACTCGGTCGCCACCGCAAAAAACTCATCCGGCGCTTCGGCCGCATACGGGTCAATCACCGTCTCCACCCCGGCATCCACCTGCGCGCACAGCGCATCGAAGGCCTGCTGGAAATCGGCGGCCCACTGCTGCTGCCACGCACGCGGCAGCGGCGGGGTGCCATCGAGCACGCCATCGAGCACATCGATGCGGTGCGCCATCTCGTGCACGACCACGCACGCCCCTTCGTGCGGGTGCTCCAGCTCGGCCTGCACGTCATGCCAGGACAGCAGCAGCGGACCGTTGTGCGAGACCTGGCCGATCGCTTCTTCTTCCCACTCGTGCAGCACCCCGTCTTCGTCCATCTCGCTCTGCGGCACGATGAAGCCTTCGGGGTACACCAGCACCTGCGACCAGCCGCGCAATCCCACTTCCCCTAGTTCCAGCAGCGGCAGGCAGCACAGGGCGGCGATCAGCACCGCGTCATCGTCGCCCAGCTGCAGCCCGCCAATGGGGGTGATGGTCTTGTCGTGCAGGAACGCCGCAGCCAGTACACGCAGGCGCTGCACACGTTCGGGCGGCAAGCCGCGCAGCCACGCGGTGCGCTGGCAGGTGCGTTGCCAGGCGGAATCAGGAATCGGGCGCGGTGACGAGCGCAGCCAGCGCAACAACGACTGGATCAGCGGAACATGCCCGGCAGGAAGCTGTGCCATTTCGGCGCGCGCAGGCGCGGCAACACATCGTCATCGCCGCCACCGCCGGTGCTGCCCGGCGCGGTTGCGCTCGGCTTGACCGTGGTCGGCGCGGTGCTGGTCGGCGTGGCCGCCGGGGCCGCGCGCTCTTCAGCTGCCGAATACACGCAGCCCCGTCCCGAGCTGGTCAGCCCATCGGAAGCGTGCGCGGCCATCGGGGCCAACAGCAGGAGCAGGCAATGGGCGAGCGGGCGCATCGTCAACATCCGGAAGGGCGAAGGGGGTCAATCTTCGATTCTAGCCCGATTTGCCGTCTCAATTGGAAGCCCCCGGCGGGCGCTGCCCGGCGCTTTCCCGCATAATTTTGCCGATCAACCGATGGAAGCTGCCGTGGACGACCGCCAACTGCTGGCCAAACTGGGCGCCGGGCGACTGTCCGGCGACGCGCTGGCCCGCGAGCTGGGCCAGACTCGTGCCGCAATTTGGAAGCGAATTCAAGGGCTTAGAGCGGCAGGTATCGAGATCGATGGCCGCGCCGGCGATGGCTACCAGCTGCAGCAGCACCTGGACCTGCTCGACGCCGACGCCATTACGACCCAGCTGCCCGCTGCGCTGAAGCCCCTGCTGGACGCCCTCGAGGTGGCCTGGACCGTGGGGTCGACCAATACAGAATTGTTGCGGTGCAGCGCGCCGGAGCGCGGCGCGCGGGTGCTGCTGGCCGAACGCCAGACCGGCGGCCGTGGCCGTCGCGGCCGGGCCTGGGCCTCGCCGCTGGCCGCGCATGTGTACCTGTCGGTGCTGCGCGGCTTCGCCGGTGGGCTGTCGCGGCTGGGCGGCCTGAGCCTGGTCGCGGGCGTGGCGGTGGCCGAGGCGCTGCGCGCGCAGGGCGTTGCCAACGTAGGCCTGAAGTGGCCCAACGACATCGTGGTGGACGGGCAGAAGCTCGGCGGCCTGCTGGTCGAAGGTGGCGGCGAGTTCGCCGGCCCGGCGCGCGCGGTGATCGGGCTGGGCATCAACGTGCGCATGCCGGCCGCGTTCGCCGCCGATATCACCCAGCCGTGGACCGACCTGGCCACGCTGCTGGGCGACGACATCGAACGCAACGCAGTGGTGGCCTGGCTGCTGCAGGCCCTGCTGCCGGCACTGGAAGAATTCGAGCGCGACGGCCTGGCCCCGTTCCTGCCACGCTATGCCGCGCTGGACAGCCTGGCCGGGCGCACGGTGCGGGTGGACGATGGCGGCGTGATGCATGAAGGGCAGGCGCTGGGGCTGGCCGACGATGGCGCGCTGCGCGTGCGTATCGACGGCAGCGAACGGGTGTTCCATGCCGGGGAAGTCAGCGTGAGGGCGCAATGAGCGATTGGTTGTTCGACCTGGGGAATTCGCGGTTCAAGTTCGCCCCGCTGCAGGGCATCCGCGCGGGCGATGTGCAGGCGTGGCCGCATGGCGCCGAAGCAATGCCGGCCGATGCGCTGGCGCAGCTGCCCAGCGGTGACACTGCGTATGTGGCCAGCGTGGCCGCCGCCGCGCTCACCGCCAGCATGCTCGAGGTACTGCGCGCGCGCTTCCGCCACGTTCGCGTGGCGAAAACCGAAGCCAGCTGCGCCGGCGTGCGCATCGCCTACGCCGATCCGTCGAAGTTCGGGGTGGACCGCTATCTCGCGCTGATCGCCGCCGCCGAACGACACGAAGCCGTGGTCGTGGCCGGTGTCGGCACCGCGCTCACCATCGACCTGCTTGATGCTGATGGCCAGCATCATGGCGGCCGTATTGCTGCCTCGCCGACCACCATGCGCGAAGCCTTGCATGCACGCGCGGTGCAGCTGCCTGCGCAGGGCGGCGACTACAGCGAGTTCGCCAACGACACCGCCGACGCACTCGCGTCCGGCTGCGATGGCGCAGCCGTCGCGTTGATCGAACGCAGCCGCGTGCAGGCCGCCGCCGTGCTGGGCAGGGTGCCCGCGTTGCTGGTGCATGGCGGCGGCGCTCCGGCGCTGATGCCGCTGCTGGCCGACGCACAGTTCCAACCGGCATTGGTGCTCGATGGTCTCGCGCGCTGGGCGGTGCACCAGCCACCGGCGTCGCGGTAGGATCGGCGCATGCTTACCCGTGCCCTGATCGTCGTACTGGCCATCCTCAACGTGGGCGTTGCGCTGTGGTGGATGCTGCGCGGCGAACCCGCGCCGGCTCCGCCCGCCACGCCCAGCGGCGTAGCCCAGCTGCAGCTGCTCGACACCCCCAGCGCACCGGCAGCGGCCGCAACCGCGCCCGCCGCAGCAAGCGCGCAGCCCGCTGCCGCGACCAGGGCCCTAGCAGACACCACCCCGGCACCGCCCAAGCCCGCCGCACCAATCCCGACCCCGGCTGCAACCGCCGCCGTAGAGCCGGGCCCTGCCCGGATGCCCGAAACCCCGCCGGCGCCCGCACCCGCCGCCCCCCTCCAATGCATCAGCCTCGGCCCCTTCGCCGATCGCGACACCGCCATGGCTGCCCAGGGCAAGGCCGGCGAACTCGTTCAGCGTTCGCGCCTGCGTGAAGTCCCCAAACCCGGTGCCAGCAGCACCTACCGCGTGATGATGCCGGCCGCCGCCAGCCGCGAAGAGGCCCAGGCCACGGTCAAACGCATTGCCGCGGCGGGCATCAGCGATTACTACATCATGGCCCAGGGCGAAGACGCCAACGCCATTGCCCTCGGCCAGTACCGCAACCGCGAAGGCGCCGAGCGCCGCCTGGCGGCCCTGAGCGCGGCCGGCTTCAGCGCCCGCCTGGTCGGCGGCAGCGAAGGCAGCGCGCAGTGGTGGGTGGATGCGGCCCTGGCCGACAAGGCCAGCCCCAGCGCAGCCCGCCAGCGCAGTGGCGCGGCCCAGCAACGCTCGCTGGAATGCGCGGGCTTGCGCTAGAATCGCCCTCCGCGCCGGCAATGCCGTCGCCGTGCCTTTGCCGGCATAGCTCAGTTGGTAGAGCAACCGCCTTGTAAGCGGTAGGTCCCCAGTTCGAATCCGGGTGTCGGCACCATCTTTCTCCCGCGCCATAGATGCTCTCTGTGGAAACGGGTCATCTGTCCGCCAAACTTCGATTGGCGCGTTGCGGCACCGTCACCGAGACTCTTCTGCTCATCTTTCAGTTCGCCGAGGGCGAACCAAGGGAGCAGCATGTACTTCATGTATGTGGACGAGAGCGGTGATCCCGGCATGGTGAACTCACCCAGCCGATACTTCGTTCTTTCCGGGTTGGTGGTTCACGAGCGGGACTGGCGCCTGTCGCTGGACGCACTGGTCGCTTTCCGGCTTCGTATCAGGGATCACTTCGAACTGAAGCTGAGGGAAGAAGTCCACGCTGCCCAGTTCGTACGCGGCTCAGAGGAGCTGTCGCGCATCGCTAAACATGATCGCCTCGCCATACTCCGTCACTTTGCAGATGAGTTGGCGCGATTGCCGGACGCCAACCTGATCAACGTGGTCGTAGATAAACAGGGAAAAGGCGCCGGTTACGACCCATTCGAAAAGGGTTGGCAGGCCTTGATCCAGCGATTCGAAAACACAATCGCCTTCCGGAACTTTCGCGGGACCGCCGGCCAGGAAGAAAGAGGCATGATCTTTGCCGATGGCGACCCACAGAAAAAGCTCACGCAGTTGCTCCGTAAGATGCGCCACCACAACCCAGTGCCGAGTCAGCTTGGGGGGTACCGGTCATTACAGCTGAGGCGCATCCTTGAAGATCCGGTCTATCGGGATTCCCGGCACTCGCTGCTGATCTAGTCCGCGGACCTCTGTGCGTTTCTGCTTTACCAACGGCTCGCACCGAATGGGTACATGCGAAGAAAAGGGGGCAGTCACTACTTCGACCGCTTGTCGCCGATGCTCTGCAGAGCGGCCAGTACGCAGGACCCTGAAGGGATTGTCCGGCTGTAGAAAGAAAAAAGGGCACCTTTCGGTGCCCGGGTAGATCCTACTGGGTGGACGAGCCACCGGTCAGATCTGATCCCAAAGTAACACAGTTCTCGCAAACTGGTGCTGCAGAGAAATCAATGGTTTAGGCGATATCGATAGGCAGGAGCTTGGGTCAATTCGTCTCTGCGTATCGATACGACAGCAGCGACTTCACCAAAAACGTCACCTGCGTGGCCGAACGCGCGTCCACGCGCATTACCGGCAGGCGATGGCCTGCGTCGAACAGCGCATTGCGGAATTCCGGAATCAACAGCGCCGGGTACTCATCGGTGCGCGTCACGCCCACCGCCAGGCTCGCTTCCGGCGCGATGCGCGAAAACTCCTGCAGCAGTTCCACCGTGGATGCGACCGGCTCCGGATGACCAGCGCTGACCAGCACGATCACCCCCAGTGCGCCTTCGCACACCATCGGCCACATGAAATCGAGGTAGCGCTGGCCCGGTACGCCGTACACGTGCAGCAGTTCGCCATCGTCCAGTTCGATCGAGCTGTAATCGAGGGCGACCGTGGTTTCAACCTTGTCGCCCATCGCGTCTTCGCTCATCGGCATTTCGGTGCTCACCGGCTCCACGTCCGAGATCGCACGCACCGCCGTGGTCTTGCCGGCGCCCATGCTGCCCACGAACACCAGCTTGTTGGCGGGCAGGCTCATGACGTGCTCCCCTGGAACAGGTTCAGGCCGAAACGGCGCGCCACCCACGAGAAGAAGCGCGAATCACCGGCGTCGCGGCGGCGGGAGGTTGGGGGCACGGCAGGCTCCTGGGTCAGTGCGAGGCCACTGGCTACAGCAGCACAGAAGAGGGATTGCACCGTGTTGCGCGGCATCTGGCAAGCCGCCGCCAATGCGTTGGGCTGCCACGGGCGCGCGTGCAGGCAGGCAATGGCCAACAGCCAGGTACTGGGCACATCGTCCGGGTTGAGGTCAGGCCAATGGCGCAGCTTCATCGGTGCATGCTCGGCAGGTGCCGGCAGCAGCAGGGGGCGATGCCGGGCAATGCAGAAATACAGCGCCTCGAATGAGTAGCGCTGCGGCAACCGGTACGCGTACTGGTGCTGGAACGTCGGCGCATCGATGACGCTGCCCGACCAGGCCACATCATCCAGTTGCGAAACCAGCTCCGACAGCGTGGTCGTCGGCGGCAGCGCGATGCTGCGCGTGGCGGTATCCACCAGCACGGTGATCGCGCCCCGCTGCAGCAGGTGCAGGTTTGATCCGGTGGACGAAGCCAGCTGCAGCAGCAGCGGCACACCGTCGGCGGGCCGGTCCACGCTGGGCGCGGCCTGCAGCAGGCTGGACAGCTGTTCGTTGATGTCGCGCACGGTGGCGCCGTGCGGCAGGCGCCCCGGGGCAGGATCGGCATGGCGGCGTGCGATCGACAGCGTCGGCACGTTGGCCGCATGCGCTTCGCTGAGCGCGCGCGCGGCATCGGCATGATCCAGGCCGATGACCAGCAGGTCGCAGGCATCGCCGGGCCACGGCTGCAGCACCACCTCCATGCGCTCGGCGAGCAGCATCGAACTGGCCAGTTTCAGGCGCGTCTGATGCAGCACGTCCAGCCCGATGGCGGCAATGCGGAAAGAACGGGTGGGGGTATTCATGGGGGTGTACTGCGCAACCGAAGCGACCACCGCGCCGCGTCCGGTCAGGGGCGCGGCACGGCGGCAGGGCCTGCGATCAGCTGAAGTCCAGGGTCTTCTCGAAGGCCTTCAGTTCATGGCGCGACATGGCCAGGTTGGCCTTGCTGCGGTCCATCACCACGTACAGGAACAGCAGCGGGTTGCTTTCCAGCGGGCGGATCAGGTGGTACTGCGTGGTCAGGGTGATCAGCAGGTCTTCCAGGGTGTCCGACAGGCCCAGCTGCTCGGCCACGCGGCGCTTGGCGCGCACGACTTCGGTGTTGCCCGCAGCCGCCAGTTCCAGGTTGATGTTGCCGCCGCCGACCATGGCCAGGGCCATGCCGCTGTCGCCGTCGACCAGGGCGGCGCCGACGAAACCAGCGAGCGAATTGAGCTTTTCCAGATTGAGATTGGGCACGTAAATCCTTTTTACTTCAGGCAGTGGGAGAGGCAGGCCAAGGCCTGCCGGAAGGGCACGACAAAACCGAAGGGTGCTCAGGCTGCGCGCGGGCGCAGCACGGAATCGAGGCGGGAGGCGCATTCGCGCGCGTGGAACAGCAGCACGGCCATGTTGACCTCGTGGCCGGCCACGGCGGTGAGGGTCAGCGGCTTGTCGGCCTGGATGCGGATCAGCACCACGTTGCCGAGCTTGGTGCAGATGGTGGCGTAGTCCGCCTCGCTCAGCGCCAGCTCGCGCGAGACAGTCTCGCCAAGGGTCAGGAACGAATTGGCCATGGCGGCCAGGCGGCGGCCATCCACGCCAAGCGTGGAATCTTCGGCCACGGCGCGGCCGTCGGCGGTGGACAGCATCAGCAGGCTCAGCCCGCGTTCGCGTTCGCGCGCATGCTGGAAGGCCTGTTCAATGGCGACGGTGTCATACAACTGCCGGGCCGGCTGGCTCTCGCCACTGGCATTGCGGACGATCTGGTGGATGCTGCTGCGCTGCACGTACTGCCCCCTGAAACACGACAAAACTCGGACCAACCCTGCGCGGGTTAGTCAATCAGTACTGCGAAGAAGTGTGAAATGTAGCACGTAATTTTTGCCTTCACGGCCAACGTAAGATGAACCGCAGTGTTCCTTTCGTGTGTGTCAAAGCATTGACACATAAGGTTTTCCCGCTGCGTCCGGATGCGACGTGGCGGGTCAGTGAGCGCCGCCAGCGGTCAGCCTTTCGACAGCCGCTGCTGCGTCGCCGCGAGTGGTTTGCCGGCCGGATCACTAGACTGGTGGGATTTTCCGTGTGTGTGGAGTCAGCATGAGTAATCGTCAACCTGCGGTGTCCCTGATCGGCGTGCCCACGGATATCGGGGCCGGTGCCCGGGGTGCCGGACTGGGGCCGGAGGCGCTGCGCATCGCCGGCCTGGGCGAGGCCTTGGCCGCGCGTGGCGTGGACGTGCGCGACTGCGGCAACCTGGATGGCCCGCGCAACCCGTGGACGCCGCCCGAGCAGGGCTACCGCCACCTGGATGAAGTGGTGGAATGGAACCGCGTGCTGATGGACGCCACCTATGCCGAACTGCAGGACGGGCGCCTGCCGATCATGCTGGGGGGCGACCACTGCCTGGGCATCGGCTCGATCACCGCCGTGGCGCGTTGGTGCCGCGAACAGGGCCGTGACCTGCGCGTGCTGTGGCTGGATGCGCATTCGGATTTCAACACCAGCGAGGTCACCCCGTCGGGCAACGTGCACGGCATGCCGGTGGCCTGCCTGTGCGGGCTGGGCCCGGACGCGTTGACCAAGCTGGGCGGTGATTCCCCGGCGATCTGCCCGCAGCAGGTGCGCCAGATCGGCATCCGTTCGGTGGACCAGGAAGAAAAGCGCCTGATCAAGCAGCACAAGGTCGATGTGTACGACATGCGCTACATCGACGAGGCCGGCATGAAGCGCGCGGTGGAAGCGGCGCTGGAAGGCATCGACGATAACACCCACCTGCACGTGAGCTTCGACGTGGACTTCCTCGACCCGAGCATCGCCCCGGGCGTGGGCACCACCGTGCCGGGCGGGGTGAACTACCGCGAGGCGCAGCTGGTGATGGAAATGATCGCCGACACCGGCCGCATGGGCTCGCTGGACATCGTCGAACTCAACCCGCTGCTGGACAACCGCAACGCCACCGCGGTGCTGGCCGTGGACCTGGTGGAAAGCCTGTTCGGCAAGTCCACGCTGATGCGCGACTGAGCGCCAGCAGGGTTTCCCGGCGCGTGGCTGAACGGCCACGCGCCGCGTTCACATCGATTGCACGCGCCAGACCCCAGATTGCATCTCACGCGGGGGCAGTGCCGGTAACGGCGCCGACACCTCCGTGATCTGCAAGAGGCAGGTGGGGCCGTATTTCGGTAGTGACGTTGAATCAATCAGGAGAACCCTATGAAGCGTGTAATTGCACTGATGCTGTTGTCGATGGTCTCGCTGGCCATGCTCTCCGGCTGCAACACCGTTGCCGGTGCCGGCAAGGATGTGCAGAAGGCAGGCCAGTCGGTGGAAGACGCCGCCAAGGGCAACTGATCCAACGTTGCGGGCCGGCAACCGCCGGCTCGCATTGGATGAAAAAACGCCGGGACATTCCCGGCGTTTTTTTGTTTGCGCGGTTGCGGCATGCCGCCATTCAATGAAGTGAGCACGCGCTTCATCCGCGCTTGACCCGCGCCAAACGCTCGCTGTTGCAAGCTGTTTCCACGGCGACGTTGCCGTTGTAGACGAGGACGCGAACCCATGAACAAAGACATCATTTCCGGCAAGTGGACGCAGCTCAAGGGCAAGGCGCAGGCGAAGTGGGGCGACCTTACCGACGACGATTTCAAGGTGGCCGAAGGCAATGCCGAATACCTGGCAGGCCGCCTGCAGGAACGCTATGGCTGGGCGCGCGACCGCGCAGAAACCGAGGTCAAGGACTTCGAAGCCGCCATGCGCAAGGATTATCCGGACTATCACTGACACCCCGGCGGTGGCAGGGCGACCGTAGGGTCGCAACGAGGGTATGAAAACCGGAACGGGCCGCACTGCGGCCCGTTTTTGTTTGGCCGGCGTCAGCGCCCACCGAACCTGGGCGGGTCGGGCACGAAGCCCTGCGGAAACGCCTGCGGTTCGCGCTCACCGCGCGGGTAGCGTGCCGGGATGATGCCGCGCGCCACCAGGTTGCGCTCACTGTCGTAACGCAGGTCCAGGCGCTGGGCTGGCCAGCGGCTGGCGCGCTCGAACGTGGTGCTGCCCGAGTACGACGCCTCGCGCTCGCCATGGCCGGTGCCCAGCGCGGGTGCCGGGGAGGGCGCGCGGATCCGCGAACCGGTGGCCTCCACCGATGACAGGGCGCGGTCCGCCGCTTCGGCCGCGGCCTGCGGCTGTGCCTTGCCCTGGGCGCGCGCCACCGGCGGTGCGCGCGGGGGCAGCGGCACATGGCGCGGTGCTTCGTTGAATACCGCAATGCCGATCACCCCGATGTTGTCCGGCCGCCCGGTGCGGTCGGCATAGCTGTTGCCCGGGTCGGTGAAGACGAACTGCGCCACTTCCTGGCGCGATTTGCGCCAGCCGGTGATATCCGCGCTCTGCCACGGATCCAGCACGTAGCCGGTCTGGTCAGGCGCGGCCACCTCGCCGGTGATCACGTTGAGGCCATCCACCGACAGCACCACCAGCACCCGCTCGGGGCTGTTGTTGCGCAGGCGCACCGCGTAGGGGTGGCCCTGGCGGCCTGCCACCCAGTACTGGCCACGGTGCAGGTAGGCGGGCAGTTCCAGGCGCTGGTCGCGCTCGACCAGGCTCAGCGTGACCGGGCCGGTATCGGCGCGGGGCGGGACGGCCGGCTTGAAGCCACACAGGGCCAGCACGGCAAGCAGGGGCAGGGTCAGGCGTTTCATGGCAGGGCCTTCGCGTTGGGGTAATCCGTTGAACGCGCCAGGCCGGGCAACGGGGTTGCGCGCGGGCAGGTAAACTGGGGGCGTTCAACTGTCCGTAATGATTCCCACATGACCACCCGCGTTCTTACCGGCATCACCCCCTCCGGCACGCCCCACCTGGGCAACTATGTCGGCGCCATCCGTCCGGCCATCACGGCCAGCGCAGCGCCCGGCATCGAGAGCTTCTTCTTCCTGGCCGACCTGCACAGCCTGATCAAGGCGCAGGAGCCGGAACGAACCCAGCGCTCGACCCTGGAGATCGCCGCCAGCTGGCTGGCCTGCGGCCTGGACCCGGACAAGGTCTGGTTTTACCGGCAGAGCGACATTCCCGAAACCACCGAACTGATGTGGTTCCTGACCGTCATCGCCAGCAAGGGCATCCTCAACCGTGCCCATGCCTACAAGGCCGCGGTGGACAAGAACCGCGAAGAACAGCTGGATGAAGACGCCGGCGTCAGCGCCGGGTTGTTCATGTACCCGGTGCTGATGGCCGCCGACATCCTGATCTTCAAGGCCAACCGCGTGCCGGTGGGCCGCGACCAGATCCAGCACATCGAAATGGCGCGCGATTTCGCCCAGCGTTTCAACCACGTGTACGGCAAGGACTACTTCCCGCTGCCCGACGTGGTGATCGACGAACAGGTCGCCACCCTGGCCGGCCTGGACGGCCGCAAGATGAGCAAGAGCTACCACAACACCATTCCGCTGTTCGCCCCGCGTGCGGAGCTGAAGAAGCTGGTGTTCTCGATCCTCACCGATTCGCGTGCCCCGGGTGAGCCCAAGAGCACCGAAGGCTCGGCGCTGTTCCAGATGTACCAGGCCTTCGCCAGTGCCGAGCAGACCGCTGCGTTCGCGCAGGCGTTCGCCGACGGCATCAGCTGGGGCGATGCCAAGCAGCAGCTGTTCGAGCGCATCGATGCCGAACTGACCCCGCTGCGCGAGCGTTATGACGCGCTGATGGCCGAGCCGGAGAAGATCGAAGCGCTGCTGCGCCGCCGCGGCCAGCAGCTGCGCGAGCAGTACGCCATTCCGCTGCTGAAGGAGCTGCGCCACGCGGTGGGCCTGCGCGACCTGTCCACGGCCGGTGACATCGCCGCCGAAGACGGTGGCGTGGCGCGCGCTGCCCCGCCGCTGTTCAAGCAGTACCGTGAAAAGGATGGCCGCTTCTACTTCAAGCTGCAGGCCGGCGACGGCACGCTGCTGATCCAGAGCGAAGGCTTTGATTCGCCGCGCGATGCCGGCCAGCTGATCGGCGTGCTCAAGCAGACCGAGCATGGCGATGGCCTGCAGAGCGAGCTGTTCAAGCTGGAAGCAGAAGTGGATGTGGTGCTGGCGGCATTGCAGGAGCTGCGCGGGTAGCCATCGACCGTTGGTCGATGGACACGTAAACGGAGGAAACACGATGGCCTGGTTGTCGTTGCTGTTGTTCCTGCCCTGGTTCGTGCTGCTGGGCACCCTGTACTGGGTGTTCCCACGCCACCCCCGCGACACCGCGCGGCGCCTGTTCGACAGCGCCGCGCTGCTGCTCGCTTTCATCCTGAGCATCCTGGCCATGCTCTGGGGCCACCATATCGGCGTGGTGCAGAGCGATGCCGGGCCGATCTGGCGCCAGGTATTGGCCGTGCTGTATGCCTACGGCGCCTTCCTGGCCGTGATGGTGGGTGCATTGCTGCTGCGCGGCGCCTGGCTGGCCCAGCGTGCGACCAAAGCCGCATCGAAGTCGGTGGGGTAACGCGCCTAGAATCCATCGATTGCCGCCAGGGATGCGCAGATGTCCTCCGACCCCAGCATTTTCACCATCGATACCGCGTTCCAGCGCAGTGACTTCGACGCCGCCTACCTGATCGTCGAAAACGGCCGCGCCGCCTTCATCGACTGCGGTACCGGCCTGGCCGTGCCAGCGATGCTGGCCGCGCTCACGCGCGCCGGCTGCACGCCGGAGCAGGTGGACTGGCTGGTGCTCACCCATGTGCACCTGGACCACGCCGGCGGTGCCGGCCTGCTCATGCAGCAGCTGCCCAACGCCACCCTGGTGGTGCATCCGCGCGGCGCGCCGCACATGATCGATCCGACCCGGCTCATCGCCGGTGCGACCGAAGTGTATGGCGCGGAAGAAATCGCGCGCAGCTACGGCCCGGTCCTGCCGGTGCCCGCCGCGCGCGTGGTGATTGCCGAAGACGGCCACCGCGTGGACCTGGCCGGGCGCAGCCTGCTGTGCCTGGATACGCCCGGGCACGCGCGCCACCACCTGTGCGTGTGGGACGCGCGAAGCCGCAGCGTGTTCACCGGCGATACCTTCGGCCTCTCCTACCGCGAGCTGGACAGCGCACGCGGCGCCTTCATCATTCCCACCTCCTCACCGGTGCAGTTCGATCCGGAACCGCTCAAGCACTCCATCGCGCGGCTGCTCGCGCTGCAGCCGCAGGCGGTGTACCTCACCCATTACGGGCGGGTGGAAAACATTCCCGCATTGGCCGCCGACCTGGTCGAGCAGATCGATGCGATGGTGGAGATCGGGCGCCAGTGCGACGAGCGCCCCGACCGCCACCGCTGCCTGGTGGCCGCGCTGACCGTGCTCTACCAGGAACGCGCGCAGGCGCATGGCTGCCCGCTCGACGATGCGGCAGTGGCGCAGGTGCTGGCGATGGATATCGAGCTCAACGCGCAGGGCCTGGCCTGCTGGTTGGACCGCGACCGCCGCTGAGCGCGCACGCAGGGCCTGCCCGGTAACCGGAGTGTCACGTTACACTCTGGCATTCCGTTTTTTTCTGGTACCTGCCGTGAATCCGATGCGCATGCTGCTGTTGTCGTCCTGTCTGTTCGTGGGCGGCCTGGCCCACGCGGCCAATGACCTGCCGGGCGGTGGCATCGACCCCGAAGCGCTGTCGCGGCATGTGCGCATCCTGGCCTCGGACGAGTTCGAAGGCCGCGCCCCGGCGTCGCCGGGTGAAGAGCGCACGGTGCAGTACCTGATCGAGGAATTCCGCAAATCCGGCCTGCAGCCCGGTGGCGTGGATGGCAGCTGGGTGCAGCCGGTGCCGATGGTGCGCGCCCAGGTCGATGGCCCGGTGACCGCCACGCTGCGCCAGAACGGCAAGGCCCGCACGCTGGTGAACGGCGAGGACGTGACCCTGCAGAGCCTGCGCCCGCAGGCAGCGGTGGACATCAAGGATGCGCCGCTGGTGTTCATCGGCTACGGCATCGATGCGCCCGAGCGCCAGTGGAACGATTACAAGGACGTGGACCTGCACGGCAAGATCGCCGTGGTGCTGATCAATGACGCCGATTTCGAAGCGGATCGTCCGGGCGCCTTCGACGGCAAGGCCGTCACCTACTACGGCCGCTGGACCTACAAGTTCGAGGAGGCCGCGCGCCGTGGCGCCAAGGGCGTGCTGATCGTGCATGAAACCGCCCCGGCCGCGTACGGCTGGGCCACGGTGAAGAGCTCGGGCACCTCGCCGCTGTTCGATATCGAGCGCCCGCAGGAGCAGGCACTGGCCCAGCACGTGCCGGTGCGCGGCTGGATGCAGCGCGCGCTGGCCGAGCAGCTGTTCCGCGATGCCGGCCTGGATTTCGAGGCCGAAAAGCGCAAGGCCATGACTCCGGCGTTCCAGCCGGTGGTGCTGGGCGATGCCACGCTGTCGGCACAGTTCAAGCTCAAGCGCGAGCAGGTGGTCACCCGCAACGTGGTGGCCAAGCTGCCCGGCGGCGAGCACGGCGATGAAGCGGTGATCTTCTCCGCGCATTGGGATGCCTTCGGCATCGGCCAGCCCGACGCCAAGGGCGACCGCATCCGCCGTGGCGCCATCGACAACGCCACCGGCGTGGCCACCGTGCTGGAGCTGGGCCGCGTGTTCGCGGCCGGCCCGCAGCCGCAGCGCACCCTGTACTTCGTGGCGCTCACTGCCGAGGAGAAGGGCCTGCTGGGCGCCAGCTACTACGCCGCGCACCCGCTGGCCCCGTTGGACAAGACCGCCGCGGTGATCAACATCGAGATGTTCAGCCCGGATGGCGCCACCCGCGATATCGCCTCGTGGGGCAAGGGCCGCGTTTCGCTGGAAGGCGACCTGGAGCGCGTGGCCAAGGCGCGTGGGCGCAGCTACAGCCCGGACCCGAACCTGGAAGCCGGCTTCTTCTACCGCGCCGACCACTTCGCCTTCGCCCGCCTGGGCGTGCCGGCCATCACCATCGGCCCGGGGCTGGACAAGCTGGAAGGCGGCGTTGCCGCTGGCAAGGCACTGCGCGAAAAGTACTTCGCCGACTGCTACCACCAGGCCTGCGACGCCTGGACCCCGAGCTGGGATCCGGCCGGCCATGCCGCCGACACCCTGCTGGTCTACGACCTGGGCGCCGAACTGGCCAACAGCCGCACCTGGCCGCACTGGGAAGAGGGCTCGGAATTCCGCAAGGCCCGCGAACAGACCGAAGCGGCCCGCCGCTGACGGACCAAAAAAAACGCCGGGGCATGCCCCGGCGTTTTCTTATCTGGAGCTGGCCCCGTTACTTCCGGGTGCCATCCAGGTAGTTCGGGCCCTTGTTCTTCAGGAAGAACACATACACCACCAGCGACACCGCGATGATTGCCGTGACGTAGATGGCGAAGTCGCCCACGCGATCGGTCTTCAGTGCGCCCTGGTACAGCAGCGGGGCGGTACCGCCGAACAGCGAATTGGCCAGCGCGTAGCCGAAGCCCACGCCCAGTGCACGCACGTGGGTGGGGAACAGCTCGGCCTTCACCACCGCGTTGATCGAGGTGTAGCCGGTGAGGATCACAAAGCCCAGCGCCAGGGTCAGGAACGCGATCAGCGGGTCATGCTGGTTCGGCAGTTCGGTCACCAGGTACCAGCTGTACAGCACGCCGCCCACGCCGAAGAACACCAGCAGGCTCTTGCGGCCCACGATATCCGACAGCCAGCCGCCGATCGGCTGCAGCACCATCAGGAAGGTCAGCACGCCCAGGTTGATCAGCGTACCGGTCATCACATCGGTGCCCGCGAACGCGCTCTGGATCATCTTCGGGCCGTTCACCGAATAGGTGTAGAAGGCCACGGTGCCGCCGGCGGTGATCAGGAAGCACAGCAGCAGCGGGCGCCACTGGTGCACGAACAGCTCGTACATCGAGCCGGACGCCTTGGCACGGCCTTCGCGCGCGGCTTCGATGGAGTCTTCGCCCAGCGATTCATCCATCGAGCGACGCAGCCAGAACACCACGATGGCCGCCAGGCCGCCGATGCCGAACGCGATGCGCCAGCCCCACGCGGAGATTTCGGGCTTTTCCCAGAACATCAGCATGGTGAACAGGGTCAGCTGCGCCAGCACGTGGCCACCCACCAGGGTGACGTAGTGGAACGAAGACAGGAAACCGCGACGGCCGGGAATGGCCGCTTCGGACATGTAGGTGGCGCTGGTGCCGTACTCGCCGCCGGTGGCGAAGCCCTGCAGCAGGCGCGCGAACAGCAGGATCAGCGCCGCCCAGCCCCCGATGGTGGAAGCGGTAGGGGTCAGCGCGATCAGGAACGAACAGGCGGCCATCATCGTCACCGACACGGTCAGCGCCAGGCGGCGGCCGTAACGGTCGGCGAAGCGCCCGAAGTACCAGGCGCCGATCGGGCGCATCAGGAAGGTGGCGGCGAAGATCGCCCACACGTACATGGTGGAGTTCTTGTCGGCGGCCGAGAAGAACTGGGATTCGAAGTAGACCGCGAACACCGAGTAGACGTAGACGTCGTACCACTCGACGAGGTTGCCCGCCGAGCCTTTCAGGGTGTTGGAGATCGAGCGTTTCAGCGCGGCCTTGTCATTGGCGGGCGCAGCTGGGATGGTGGAAGTGCTCATGCTGGAAAACGGTCCTCACGGTGGAGCAATGGCAATGCTGGTTTTTACCTTACCCCACGTGATGATCGGTGGGCATTGCACCATGTAACTAGGTCCAGCACGACAGCGTGCCACCACCGGGCATGCCGGGCCGCCGGCAAAGGCCTAGAATCGCCACTCCCCCGCCTGCTGGTCGCGTATGGCCGTCTCCCCCGCAACCCCGCAGGCCGCTCCCCGCGGCGGCCTGGTCGTCCTGGCCCTGCTGCTGGTGTACGTGGTGTGGGGGTCCACCTATCTGGGTATCCGGCTGGCCCTGGAGGGCGGCGCGCTGCCGCTCACCACGGTGTCCGGGGCCCGTTTCATCGTGGCCGGCACCCTGATGTACGCGGTGCTGCGCTGGCGCGGCATGGCCGCACCCACCGGCCGCCAATGGCGCAACCTGGCCATCATGGGCCTGACCATGCTGGTGCTGGGCAACGGCATGGTGGTGCTGGCCGAGCGCACCGTCTCCTCCGGCCTGGCCGCCACCGCCGTGGCCTCGGTGCCGCTGTGGATGGCCCTGTTCGGGGCCGTCCGTGGCCAGCACGCCACCCGGGGCGAGTGGCTGGGCATCGCCATCGGCTTCCTGGGCGTGGTGTGGCTCAACGCCGGCAGCAGCCTCACCGCCTCGCCGCAGGGCCTGGTGCTGCTGCTGATCGCCCCCATCGGCTGGGCCTTCGGCTCGGTCTGGGCACGCAGCCTGGACCTGCCCAGCCCGTTCATGACTGCGGCCGGCCAGATGCTGTGCGGCGGCGTGATGCTGGTCGCCCTTGGCCTGGCCACCGGCGAACGCCCCACCACCTGGCCCACCCTGAATGGGCTGCTGGCGGTGACCTACCTGTGCATGTTCGGCTCCATCGTGGCCTTCACCGCCTACGTGTGGCTGCTGCAGAACGTGCGCCCGGCGCTGGCCGCCAGCTACGCCTATGTGAACCCGGTGATCGCGGTGCTGCTGGGCGCGCTGATCGGGCACGAGCATTTCGGCCCGCATGACCTGCTGGCCATGGGCGTGATCCTGGCCGGCGTGCTGGTGCTGACCCTGGCGCGGACCCGCCGCAAATGAGCACGCTGGAAAGGACGCCCCTGCAGGAACAACGCCGTGGCCTGGCCATCACCGCCTTCACCTTCACCCTGTGGGGGCTGGTGCCGGTGTACTGGCACCTGCTCAAGGCGGTGCCCTCGCAGCAGATCATCGCCCACCGCATCATCTGGAGCACGGTGCTGGTGGTGGCCTGGCTGCTGCTGAGCAGCGGCACCGGCTGGTGGAAACAGATTGCCGCCCAGCCGCGCGCGCTGCCCACCCTGGCCCTGAGCAGCATGGCCATCGCCTTCAACTGGGGCTTGTACATCTGGGCGATCAACGCCGGGCATGTGATCGAAACCAGCCTGGGCTACTTCATCAACCCGCTGGTAAGCGTGGTGCTGGGCGTGGTGGTGCTCAAGGAGCGCCTGCGCGGCCTGCAGTGGCTGGCCGTGGGCTGCGCCGCACTGGGCGTGGCATGGCTCACCCTCGACGCCGGCACCCCGCCGTGGATCGCGCTGGGGCTGGCGTGCTCGTTCGGGTTGTATGGCCTGCTGCGCAAGATGATCTCGGTGGACCCGGTGGCCGGTTTGGGCATTGAAAGCCTGTACCTGTTCCTGCCGGCGATCGGTTTCGCGCTGTGGAGCGAGAACGGCCACGGTGGCGCGTTCTTCAGCGGCTGGGGCTGGCGCAATGACCTGCTGCTGATCCTGGGCGGCGCGGTGACGGCATTGCCGTTGATTGGCTTTGCCTATGGCGTGAAGCGCATCCCGCTCTCGCTGGTGGGCATCCTGCAGTACATCGCGCCCAGCCTGGGCCTGCTGCTGGGCGTGTTCTTCTTCCGCGAACCGTTCGACACCGCCAAGGCGATCGGATTCGCCGCAATCTGGACGGGGCTGTTGCTGTTCATTGGCGACAGTTTGTGGCGTTCGCGGGCTGCTGCGCGGGCCTGACATTCCGCAGCCACGCAGGGCGTGGCTCTACGCTTGGGGTGGTCGATCGGCCGGGGTTCGCGCTGCCACGCAGGGCGTGGCACTACGTGGGATGCGGCAATCGTAGAGCCACGCCCTGCGTGGCTGCGTGCATCGCATCATTCCGAATGACGCGTTCACCGCGTTGATATTCCAACCGTTCCGATATCCACAGCTACCCGAGACTGCTGAACTGCCATGACCCGCGTGTGCGGGCAATCAGGGAGCAGATGATGAGGAAGTTTGGATGGCTGCTGTTGGCAGCATTACCGTTCCAGGGCGCCGCCGAGGAAAGGCAGGATGACCCGATTGCACGGCCTTGCTACATGTGCAATGCCAGCGAGATGTACGAACGTGCAGAGTCGCTGGGAGTTGGCGAGCACTATGTCTACAACGGTGCCAGCTGGACCAATATCCAGGGATTCAACGTTTCGGAGGTGGGTGGAAAGCTTGTTGCCACGCACTTCGCTCCACCTGCGTGGATCCGCAAGCAGTACAACGAAATGATGAAGATCTACAGCAGCACCCGCGGCGAGTTTGTAGATCAATGGGGAACGATAGACCTGCAGCCTCCCGGGTCACCGCACACGCGCAGCAACACCGTCATGTGGGGTCACCACGTCACCGACTTGAATCCCAGGCATCTGGAGGCCCGGGAGACGGTGCGGCGGTTGCTGACAAGAAGTACTCGCTTCGCTTACCTCAATGCCGACACCGAACATGGTCGCATCCTGCGCTTCGAGTCACAGCTCAATGGTGGGGCTCCGCTTATTTCGCGCCTCAACATCCTGCATTCCTACCTTGGCTTCATTGAGTTTTTCTTCAACTACGATACCCGCCGATGGGAGTACCTTGAGTCGGGAGATCGGAGTGCGCGCATGCAGGAGAAGCCGGAAGATTTCCTGGCCCCGGATGGTGGTCCGCGCAATTTCTCGTACAGGGACTATTACGAGCTCCAGCCCTACTTCCTGGAACGCGCCAAGTGGGCAGGCGTGGAGGTGATTGGCCAGCTGCCGGTACGCCAGAACGTAGTGTTCGCCTGCAGCCGACGTGACGAGAAGATCCAGTGCCAGATAGGGGGGTAAACGATCACCCCATTCCTTCTTGAGCGTAGACCGTGCCCCTCAGCGGAGCACGGTCGTTCTGCGCATCAGGTTTCCCGCAACGCCGTGGTGATCGGCAACCGCGCCGCACGCAGTGCGGGGAACAGTCCACCCACCAGCCCGATCCCCAGCGCCCACTTCAGCCCGCTCCACAGCAGCTCCGGCGAGACCTTGAACTGGAACACCACCTGGCTGAAGTTGCTGCCGATGGTGGACACGCTGTAGCCGTTGAAGATGGCCCACGCCACCAACCCGCCAAGCAACCCGCCGATCAGCGCCAGCAGCATGGTTTCCAGCATGATCGCGGTGACCACCGGCAGCCCCCGGAACCCGATCGCCCGCATCGTGGCGATCTCACGTGCGCGGGTCGCCACCGCCGCATACATGGTGTTGAGCGCGCCGAACACCGCACCCACCGCCATGATCGCGCCGATCACCGTGCCCAGCACCTTGATCAGGGTGTTCAGGCCACCGCCCTGCTTGGCGTAGTACGCACGGGTGGTTTCCACGTCCAGCTTCAGGCGCGGGTCGGCAGCCACGCCCGCCTTGAACTGGTCGAACCCGGCTTTTCCGTCGGTGCGCACGCTGATCGACTGCCACGCGCTGCGCTGGTAGGTGTTGGCCAGTGTTTCGGCATCGGTCCACAGCTCGGAATCGTGGGCATCGCCGGAGCTGAAGGCGCCCACCACCGTCCACTGCTGGTTGCCCAGGGTGAGCTTCTTCCCTACCTCCAGGCCACGGAACTGCCCCTGCGCGCCCTTGCCGACCACGATCTCGCGCAGGCCCGGCTTGAACTGGCGGCCCTCGGTGACCTTGACCTTGTCGTGCACCGCCCAGGCCATTTCACCCACACCGCGGAACTGCGCGTTGACGTCGGTACCATCGCCCTTGGAGACCACGTTGACCACCTGCGACAGCTCCGGCGAAATCATCGGCCGGCCCTGCGCATCCTTGGCCACGCCGGGCAGGGTGGACAGCAGCGGTACCTGGTCGCGGGTGATCACCGAATTGGTTTCGGCCTGCGAACCGCCGCGCAGCACGATGGCGGTGCTGTCATCGCCGGTGCTGTTGAGCGTGGCCTGGAAGCCTTGGCCCATCGCCAGCATCGCCACCAGCACGCCGACCACGCCGGCAATACCCACCACCACCACTGACGAGGCGCCCCAGCGCTGCGGCAGGCTGGCCACGCCGATGCGCGTGGCGGCCAGTGCCAGCCGCCCGCTGCGGGTGAACAGCAGCCACAGCACCACCGCCACGGCCACCGCCAGCACGCCGGGCCAAGGCAGCATGATCCATACCACCAGCATCACCGCCAGCAGCAGCACCGACAACAGATTGCTCAACCATTGCTTCTTCATGTCGGTTCTCCTCAGCGGCCCGCCAGGGCATCGACGATCTTCAGCCGCTTGGCGCGCAGCGCCGGCAGCAGGCCCACCACCACACCGATCAGCAGGATCAGGCCCACGCCCATCAGCCAGGTCTGCGTCGGCACATGCGGTGGCAGCAGACCCTGGGTCTTGGGCGCCAGCAGCGGCAGGATGGTCGCCGCCAGCCCCATGCCGATGGCACCGCCCAGCCCGATCAGCAGCACCGATTCGATCATCACCAGCGTGAGCACGGTGCTGTCCTTGAAGCCCAGCGTCTTCAGCGTGGCCAGTTCCGGCACGCGTTCGCGCACCGCCTGGGCCATGGTGTTGCCGGTGAGCAGCAGCAGGGTGAAGAACACCGCGCCCATGATCGAGGTGACGATCAGGCCGATGTCGGCGAACTGCTTGACGAAGGCCTGCTGGAACGCCGATTCGGTCTGGGTCTTGGTTTCATGGTCCGAATTGGCCGAGATCGCATCGATGGCCTGGGCCACGCGCGAGGAGTGGTCCGGGTTGTCCAGGGTGACCGTGAACCAGCTCACCTGGTTCTTGATGTAGTCGTTGCTTTCGTCGAAGTACTTCCAGTTCATCATCAGCTGGCGTTCTTCATTTGCTGCCAGGGTGCGGTCCTTGGAGCGGAAGATGCCCACCAGCTGCAGCGGCCAGTCGTTGCTGCCGCCACGCGGGAAGATGGTGGCCTGCAGCGGAATGGTGTCGCCGATCTTCCAGCCGAATTCCTTGGCCAGCGTTTCACCCACCACCGCACCGGTGCGGGTGTCCTGGAAGGCCTTGAGCTGCTCTGGCGGCAGCTGCAGTTCGCGGTACACATCGAAGTAGTTCGGCGCCACCGAGAAGTTGGCGAAGAAGTTCTTCGGGTCCTGGTAGATGCCGCCGAACCACATGCCCGAGGTCACATCCTTTACTCCGGGTACCTGGCGCACCTGCGCATCCAGACGGATCGGCAGGGACTGGGTGATGGACAGGCGCGAGGCCACGATCAGCCGGTTGGCCCCTTCCACGCTGCCGCCCGAACTGAACGCCACGCGCACCGAATCGAGCATGCCAAACAGCAGGAACGCGGCCACCACCGAGAGCAGGGTCAGCAGGGTCCGCGTCTTGCTGCGGAACAACTGCGCCCATATGAGCGAGAAATACTTCATCGCAGTGACCTCCGTCAGTGGGCCGCAGGTGCTTCGGCGAGCTCACCCTTGTCCAGGTGCACCGTATGGGTGGCGTACTCGGCAGCCTTGGGGTCGTGGGTGACCATGATGATGGTCTTGCCGTGCTCGCGGTTGAGCTGCTGCAGCAGCAACAGGATCTCCTCGGCCGAGGCACGGTCCAGGTCGCCGGTGGGCTCATCGCAGATCAGGAAGGTCGGGTCGGACACGATCGCCCGGGCAATCGCCACGCGCTGCTGCTGGCCGCCGGACAGTTCATTGGGACGGTGGCTGCGGCGGTCGGCCAGGCCGACCAGGGTGAGCGCGATTTCGGCATTGCGCTTGCGCTGCGCCGCACCCAGGTGGGTGAGCAGCAGCGGCAGTTCCACGTTCTTCTGTGCGGTGAGCATCGGCATCAGGTTGTAGAACTGGAACACGAAGCCGACATGGTGGCTGCGCCAGGTGGACAGCTGCCCGCCGGACATGCGGTCGATGCGCTCGCCTTCGATCTCGATCTCGCCGCCGCTGGGCGTATCCAGCCCGCCGATGAGGTTGAGCAGGGTGGTCTTGCCCGAACCGGATGGGCCCATCAGGGCGACGAAATCGCCGCGCTGGATGTCCAGGTCGATGCCGTGCAGCACCTGCACCTTCTCGGGGCCGCGCTGGTAGGTCTTGGTGATGTTGCGGAGCGAAACCAGGGTGGACATGGGTGGTTCTCCGTGATGCGTTGGAAGAAGAAGCCCTGCAGGCAGCCGCGCGCATGCGCGCCGGGCCGGCACGGGAATCGCACATCGTCGGCTCGCGACCAGGTCGCGGCACCGCCTTGCTTTACTGCGCCTGCTTTTCCACGACCGCGCTGCCATCGCGCAGTTCCGGCGGCGGGTTGCTCACCACCTGCTGGCCGGCGCTGAGGCCGGCGGTGACCTGGCGGTCGTTGTTGAGTGCCACGCCCACCGTGACCGGTACCTGCTGCACACGCTTGTCATCGCCCACCACGAACGCCACCGTCTTCTGGTCGCGCTCGACCAGCGCCGCCGCCGGCACGCGAACGCCCTTGGGCGCTTCGGCCTGGGCCGGTGCGGCCGCTTCCAGGAAGCTCACCCGCACGCCCATTTCCGGCACGATGCGCGGGTCTTTCACCTTCAGCGCCACGCGTACCTTGACCGTGGCCTTGCCGCGGTCGGCGGTGGGAATGATGGCGATCACTTCGGCCGGAATCTTCCACTCCGGGTACGCATTGAGCGTGGCCTCCACCGGCATCTTCGGGTGCACGCGGCCGATGAAGGCCTCGCCCACCTCTACTTCGATCTCCAGCGAATCCATGTCCACGATGGTGCCGATACCGGTGCGAGTGAAGCCGCCACCGGCCGACAGCGGTGACACGATCTCGCCCGGCTGCGCGGCCTTGGCAGTGACGACGCCGGAGAACGGCGCGCGCACGATGTTGTTGTCCACGCCCAGGTCGGCAATGGCCAGCGCGTCGCCGGCCACCTTGGTATTACGCTGGGCGGTGCGCAGCTGCGCGCGCAGGCTGTCGCGCTGGGCCATGGCCAGGTCGAACTGCGAGCGCGAAACCAGCTGCTGGCCCACCAGCGTCTGCAGGCGCCCGGCTTCGGCATCGGCCTGGGCCACCTGCGCCTGCAGGCCGGCGAGCTGGCTGCGCGCCGCTTCCAGCTGCGAGGACGACAGGCTGCGCTGGGCGTTGGCATCGATCGGGTCGAGGGTGGCCATCACCTGGCCTTCTTCAACCCGCATGCCTTCCTCGATCATCACTTCGCGGACCTTGCCGGTGATCTTGGCCGATACCGTGGCCATGCGCCGGGCCACCACGTAGCCGCTGGCGTCGAGCACCGAGCTGCTGGCGGTACCCTGCTGGATGGCCACCACCGGCGCGGTGGTTACCTCGATCGGGCGTTCGCGGCCGAACACGACCCAGGCGATACCGCCCAGGACCAGCAGCGCGACGCTGGTAAGGACGATCCACAGGCCACGGCGTGGCGACGAAGGCGGCGGGGCCGCGGCCTTCTTGCGGTCGATGCGGAGTTCCTTGAGCAGTTCAGCGGATGCGTTCATCGTGAGTCTGGACGTGGAATCGGGCCGAGTGTGACCGCAACGGGAGTCACGGGCAAACCGGAAGGGGACCGGCTGGGGCACAGGATGCCCGCCCGGCGGGGCGGCGGGCAGTGACAGCTGTCACCCAAGTGGCGTGATGAGGTCCACTGGCGAGGCTGGGGCCGATTCCGGATCGTAGGGACACGCCACGCGTGTCTACTCTTGCCACGGGCGCCACGTAAACCCTCGCACCGCGCAGCCACGCAGGGCGTGGCTCTACGGCCGTCATCCCCATAACATCGAGAGGAAACTGCCATGATCGCGCCTCGCCCCCACGACCGGGAACCCACCATGCCGCCCCGCTGGCTCTCCTCCCTTCTGCGACCTGCCCCGGATTCGGCCGTTGCCGACAACCTGCGCGCCGGCAAGCCCGCCTGGTCCGACGCGGTGCACCTGCTGTGGACCGGCTGGGTGTTCCTCACCCCGATGTTCGGCAGCGGCTACACGCTTACGTGGCTGTGGCTGACCCTGCTGACCTACCCGGTGTTCCTGGTGCTGTACGCGCGCCAGCTGCTGTCGCCGCGCCGGCACGCGCCGCGTTACGCGCTGGCCATGGTGGCCATGGGCCTGGCGCTGCTGCCGTGGTACCCGTCGGGCATCAGCTATTTCATCTTCGGCTGCGTCACGCTGCGGGTGTGCCGTACCGGCAGCGCGTGGCGCTACCTCGCGCAGCTGGTGGTGCTCAACGCCGCCTTCGTGGCCATCGCGCTGTGGGTGGGTTACCACTGGCAGCTGGTGGTATGGATTCCATCGATGGCGTTCATCATCGGCGTTGTCATCAATGTGGAAAGTACCAACAAGGATCGCGACGCAGCCCTGCAGCTGTCCCAGGACGAAGTGCGAAGGCTGGCCGCCACCGCCGAGCGCGAGCGCATCGGCCGCGACCTGCACGACCTGCTCGGTCACACGCTGTCGCTGATCACCCTGAAGCTGGAGCTGTCGCGCAAGCTGTTCGACCGCGATCCCGAGCGCGCGCGGCTGGAAGTCAGCGAAGCCGAAGCGATCGCGCGGCAGGCGCTGTCCGAGGTGCGCAGCGCCGTCACCGGCATCCGCGCCAGCGATCTCGCCGCGGAACTGGCGGCCGCGCGGCTGCTGCTGGAATGCCAGCACGTGCACCTGCACTACAGCCCGCCGCCGCCGATGCCGGTGGAGATCGAACGCGGGCTGGCGCTGGTGCTGCGCGAAGCGGCCACCAACATCGTGCGGCATGCCGACGCGCACCAGGCCTGGGTCGAGTTCAGCCAGGACGGGCGCACCCTGGGCCTGCAGATCCGCGATGACGGGCGTGGCGATGTGCAGGCCGATGGCAACGGCCTCACCGGCATGCGCGAACGCGTGGCTGCGCTGCGCGGCACCCTGCAGGTGCACTCCCCGCGCGGGCAGGGCACCACGGTGGTGGTGCAGGTGCCGCTACCGGCCAAGACCGCCGCGGTAGCCACGACAACAAGTTCGACCCCGCTGACCAATGAGGCACTGCCATGATCCGCATCGTATTGGCCGAAGACCAGGCGATGGTGCGCGGTGCCTTGTCGGCGCTGCTTGGGCTGGAGCCGGATATCGAGGTGCTCGGCGCCGCCGCCGATGGGGAGGCCGCCTGGCGGATGCTGCAGCAGCTGCAGCCGGACATCCTGGTCACCGATATCGAAATGCCGGGGTTGTCAGGGCTGGAGCTGGCGCAGCGCATCGCCCGCCATGCGTTGCCGATCAAGGTGGTGATCGTGACCACCTTCGCGCGCTCGGGCTTCCTGCGCCGCGCGCTGGACGCCGGCGTGTGCGGTTACCTGCTCAAGGACGCACCGGCGGAGAAGCTGGCCGACGCCCTGCGCCAGGTGCAGCACGGTGGCCGTGCCATCGACCCGCAACTGGCGCTGGATGCGTGGTCGCAGGCCGACCCGCTCAACGACCGCGAACGCCAGGTGCTGCGCCTGTCTGGCGACGGCCGCTCGGCCAGCGAGATCGCCACGCAGCTGGGGCTGTCGCACGGCACGGTGCGCAACTACCTCTCCGAATGCATAGGCAAGCTGGGCGTAGCCAACCGCATCGAAGCCTACCGCCTCGCCCGGCAGAAAGGCTGGCTGTAGAGCCACGCCCTGCGTGGCTGGGCGGTGCCTGCAACCACCCGGGTAGCACACGACCGTTGGTCGTGTGGCGTTACCTGTCCTTCCCCTTCGCCATCGCCTGGAACACCCCATCGCGCCGCACCCAAAGATGGAACAACGCCGCACTCAAATGAAGCACCACCGTGGCGAACAACACATACGCCAGCAGGCTGTGCGCACTGCGCAGCGCGGCATACAGCGCCACGTCGTGCGGCAGGATCGGCGGCAGCAGCACGCCCTTCCACATCTGGATCGGGTAGCCACCGGCCGACAGCATCGCCCAGCCCACCAGCGGCATGGCCAGCATCAGTCCGTACAGGACCCAATGCGAGGCATGCGCCGCAGCGGCCTGCCAGGCCGGCAGATCCGCCGGCAGCGGTGGCGGCCGATGCCGCAACCGGTTGATCAGCCGCACCAGCGCCAGCAGCAGGATCGCGATGCCCAGCGGCCGGTGCAGGTCCACCAGCATCGGGCGCCAGTGCAGCGAGGCCACCATGGTCACGCCCACGAACAGCATGGTCAGGATCAGCACTGCCATCAGCCAGTGCAGCACCCGCGCGGTGAGGTTGAAATGCCCGGCATCACGGCTCATCGCGCCTTCTCCTTGCCGCTGGCCACTTCGCGCTCGCGGCGGTTGAACGATTCGGAATACACCGCCGAACGCGCGGCCAGGATCGGGTCATCGCTGCCGGCAATGCCGCTGGGCAGGATCAGCGGGTCGAAGTTGAGGTTGTTGCAGGCACCGCCGGCCTGCGGCTGCAGCGCGGTCAGGGTGAGCGTGCCCAGCTTCACCTGGCGGCGGTCTTCCGGCCACGGAATCGAAGGATCGTTCACCGCATCGCCCTCTGCGGCAATGGTGGCCCACATCTCCCACTGCACCGGCCCCTTGGCCAGGCGCTGCTGGAACTCCTCGCTGAGGTAATCCAGGCCGGCCTGCTTGCGCTGCTCCGCATCCATCGCTTCGAACGGCGCCAGCGGGCGCATGCTCCAGCGCACCACCTCGGTGTGGCCCTCGGCATTGGTGAAGCGGAAGCTGTTCACCCCGTTGTAGGAGGTGTTGGCCCAGCTGGTGGACCACGGTGCAGTCTTGGCCCATTCGCCGAAGGCGCGCGCAGACGGGTACTTGGCCGCGATGGCCGCCATCTTCGCCGGGTCCGGCTTGCCGGTGGCCGGGTCGGGAATGCCGGCGCGGGTCTGTTCCAGGAACGCCTCGGTGGTGGGCACCGCGAAGAACGGGAAGCTGTTCATCGCCGTGCGCCATTCCTGGCCGTCATCGCTGACCAGCTGCAGCGCCATGCTGCGTACGCGCGCGTTGGCGTCGGCACCATGCGGATCGCCGCCACCGATCGACAACCGGCCTAGCACCGGCACCTGCTGCTGGCGGAACACCCGTGCCGCGCTGAGTGCGGCCCCTTCCGGGGTGCCCTGGAAGCTGCCGCTCACGCAGGCGCCTTTGCTGTGCGCACGGCGGAACCCGGGATGGTTGGCACCGGTGGCTTCGATGGTGTCGGTGAAGGTCTGCACGGTGGCGCGGTCGCGGCCCAGCCAGCCGGCCAGCCAGGCGAAGGCCAGCACCAGCGCGCCGGCGATCAAGGCGATCAGCGCGATCCACAGCAGCGGTGAATGCGGGGGGCGCGGGGCATCCGGCTCACGGCCGGCGCGGGTATAGCGGAAGAGCGACATGGGCCGTTACCTGCCTTCTCGAACGTGAGGGGGTGGGTGCGGCCATGGTGTCAGAACCCCGGTCGCCCGGATATTCACATTTTCGACAAGATTCAACGAACGATCCCCGCCGGGGCGGGGATCTGTGCGGTTCTGCCTTACGCGTATCGCGTCTTCAACATCGACCACGCCGAGCGCAGCGCCAGCGCCTCGCCACCGGCCGGGCGGCCCGGGCGTTCGCCGTCATTCCAGGCGTACACATCAAGGTGCGCCCACACCTGGCCTTCGGCGATGAAGCGCTCCAGGTACAGTGCCGCCGTCACCGAACCGGCCATGCGCGAACCGGCGTTGGCCAGGTCGGCAATGCCGCTGTGCAGGTAACGCAGGTACGGGCGCCACAGCGGCATGCGCCAGACCGGGTCGCGGGTGGTTTCGCCGGCCTGCAGCCACTGCTGGGCCAGGCTGTCATTGTTGCTGAACAGCGCCGGCAGGTCCGGGCCGAGCGCGATGCGCGCCGCACCGGTGAGCGTGGCGAAATCCAGCACGATCTCCGGCTGCTGTTCGCTGGCGTAGGTCAGCGCATCGCACAGCACCAGCCGGCCTTCGGCGTCGGTGTTGTCGATTTCGATGCTCAGGCCCTTGCGGGTGGCGATCACTTCGCCCGGGCGGAACGCGTCCGGCCCGATCGCGTTTTCCACCGCGGCAATCAGCAGGGTGAGCTGCACCGGCAGCTCCTGGGCCATGATCAGCCCGGCCAGCGCCAGTGCGTGCGCGGCACCGCCCATGTCCTTCTTCATGTTGCGCATGCCGTCGGCCGGCTTGATGTCCAGCCCGCCGGTATCGAAGCACACGCCCTTGCCCACCAGCGCCACGTGCGGGCGGCCGGCCTGGCCCCAGCGCAGCGCGATCAGGCGCGGCGCGCGGTGCGAGGCACGGCCCACCGCGTGGATGGCCGGGAAATTCTGCTCCAGGAGCGCATCGCCGGTGATCACCTCGCACTGGCCACCATGGGCGGCGGCCAGTTCACGCGCGGCGTCTTCCAGCTGCTGCGGGCCCATGTCCTCGGTGGGCGTGTTCACCCAGTCGCGCACGCGCAGGCTGGCGGTGATCACATCGCGCACTTCGGCGGCCGGGCTGGCCACCAGCTGCGCCGGGGCGCGGTTGGGGGTGCGGTAGCGCGCGAAGCGGTAGCTGCCCAGGCCCCAGCCCAGGTGCAGCAGGGTTTCGATGTTGGTCGGCAGCGCATCGGCCAGCTGCCACACGCTGCCTTCCGGCAGCGCGAACGGGGCGTGCGCATAGGCATAGGCATCGCCCGGGTCGCCCACGCCGACGATGGCGCCGGCCAGGCCGTGTTCGCCCGGCAGCAGCACCACGCTGCCGCCGCTGCCGTTGAAGTGCTGCGCATCCAGCCAGGCAACCAGGGCCGGGCTCTGCTGGGCGCGCCACGCCGCGAACTGTTCGCGCTCCATGACATGCAGCGGCAGGGCCTTGGCCGAATCGGTGGTGAAACCGGTGATCTGGGTCATGCGGGGTCGTGCTCCGTTCGTGGTCAGGCGTGCTGCAGCGATGCGTTCGCATCGAGCCAGTCGGCCAGCCCGGTCAGGGTGTCGAACTGCAGGTCAGGCTGCAGTGAGGGATGGTGCCAGGTGTGTTCGACGCGGTTGATCCAGCAGCCGCGCAGCCCCGCCTGCATCGCGCCCACCACGTCCATTTCGATGTGGTCGCCCACGTGCAGCACCTGCGCCGGGGGCACGCCCAGGCGGTCGCAGGCGGCGTGGAAGATGCTGGCGGCCGGCTTGGCCGCGCCGTGTTCGCGCGACCCCAGCTGGAAGGCGAAGTGGTGGTCCAGCCCGATCCGGGCCAGGTCGGCGTTGCCGTTGCTCAGTGCGGCCACCGGCACCCGGGCCGCGATACGGGCCAGCGCGTCCACCGCATCGGGGTAGAACTCCACCTGGTTGCGCGCGGCGTAGAACGCCTCGTAGGCCGGTTCCAGCAGGGCCAGGTCGGCCCCGCTGTTTTCCAGCGCCTCGCGCAGGGTGAGCCGGCGCAGGGCGCTCAGGTCGTAGTGCAGCTGCGGGTTATCGCGGAAGGAGCGCTCGCGCAGTTCGCGCATCGCCGCCACCGGGTACATCGCGGCGGTGGCGGGGCTGTGCTGGAGCATCCACTCGTACAACACCTGGTCGATGCGGGCGCCGATGGGGGCGAACGGCCACAAGGTGTCGTCGAGGTCGAGGGTGATGGCTAGGACGGGGAAATTCACCCGCCCATTCTACGCCTGTGGGGGCAGCGACGCAGGGCGTCGCTCTACTCCAGGAGCTTGGCCCAGCCCTGGGTACCGTCCAGGCGGGCCAGCACCAGCTTGATGCAGACCAGCAGGGGCACCGAGAGCAGCAGGCCCACCATGCCCCACAGCCAGCCGAACACCATCAGCGCCAGGATCAGGATCAGCGGCGAAATGGCCATCTGCCGGCCCAGCACGATCGGCGTCACCACCTGGCCTTCAATGGTGTGCAGGGCCAGGTAGCACGCGGCCGGCAGCAGTGCCTTGAACGGGTCGCTGAACTCCACGAAGCCCATCAGCAACATCAGCGTCACCCCGATCAGCGGGCCCACGTACGGCGCGAAGTTCAGCAGCGCCGCCACGGTGCCCCACAGCAGCGCTTCCTGCAGGCTGATGCCCAGCAGCAACAGCACCCCGGAGAAAATCAGCCCCACCAGGGTGTTGATCACGGTGATGGTCAGTACATAGCGCGACACCTCACGCTCGATCGAACGCAGGATGTCGGTGGTGAACCGCTGCTGCTGCCGGCTGGGAAACAGCGCGATGGCATGTTTCTGCAGGTTCTGCCCATAGATCATGAAGAACAGCGTCAGCAGCACCACCGCCAGCACCGAGGCGGCCAACCGTGGCGCCCGGGTCAGCACCTTGTACGGGTCATCCAGCTGGGTGCGCACCACCTGCACCCGGCGGCTGCCTTCGCCACCGGCCACGCGCGCGAAGTTCTCCGCCGCCTGGTTGGCCTGCTGCACCGGCTTGGTCAGGTTCTGCACCTGGCGGGCCACCTTGCGCAGCTGCTGCGGGGCTTCCTGGGCCCACTCCATCGCCGGGCCCACCAGCTGCACGCCCAGCGCGGCCGTGCCGCTCAATCCCACCCCGATCACCAGCACCGCGGCCAGGAAGCGCGGAACCCACAGCCGGCCCAGCAGGCGCAGGATCGGGTTGCCGACCAGTGCGAAGAACATGGCAAGCAATATCGGCAGGATGATTTCCTGCGCGGCCCACAGGGTGAACGCCACCGCCAGCATGGCCAGCACCACCAGCGACATCGGCGCGCGCGGGCGCGGCGGGGGCGGTACCGGTACCGGCAGGGGAGCGTCGGAAGGGGAGGTCGCAGGAACGCTCATGCAGGTCGCACGCTGGAGAGGAGACGCATTATTGGGCAACCCGGGTGCGTGCGGCGTGGTGGAAAACCGGTAGCGCCCCACCGTGGGTGGGGCGTTGCATCAACGTTCGGAAAGGTCGGTGGCCGCTTCCGCGGGCTGCGGCTGTGCCGCCTCCTGCGTGGCGGTGACCCGGGCACGTGGCGCAGCGGCCGGGGCCGCGGCCCGAACCGGTGCTGCAGGTGGCGTCGGGTCGACGGCTTCATCCACCTTGTCCGCCGCCTGCTCGGCGGTATCGGCCGCCTCGCTGGCCTGCATCGAGGCGAACGCCGCCTGTGCGCTGGCCAGCAGGTTGGACACCGAACCGATCATCTGCAGCCAACGTGCACCATGGAAACGGGTCTTACCCGGCTCCAGCTTGCCGGCCAGGAAACCACCGGCCAGGCCCACGCTGATGATTCGCAGCGGCGTCCACCCCTCCCGCCAGGCCTGGCTGAGGGTGAACCAGCTGCACTGCGTTTCGCTTACCCGGATGGAAACCACCTGTTCAGCACGCTTGACCCGGTGGCGCAAAGCTTCGAACTTCATGGCGCACGCTCCGTGGCATCCATCTGGCCCTCGGGATCGTCGTCGCTGGGCTCATCGAACAGGCCCAGCCGCGACAACTGGCGGCGCGTGGCATGCATGCCGGTGTGGCGGAAGAAGAACGACACCCGCCAGATCGCGTAGCCGGTCATGACCAGACTGATCAGCGAAGTTATCAGCAGCGAATGGAACCATGACAGCCCCCAGCGCTGCATCAGCGCAATCAGCGTACCGGCCAGCAGCAGCCAGGCCGAGGCACCGAACACGATGGCCACGCCGCTCCAGGCCAGTGCCCGGCCAAATGCGCTGCGCGCCAGCGCGAATTCAAACGAGGCCAAACGGCGCAGCGAACGCAGCGTGTGCTTGGCCGAATCCACCGTCGCGCGACCGGCCTGGCCGACCTCGCGGATGCTTTCATCCAGGCGCGGCGCGCGCTGGCCGGCATCGCCATCGGGTGGAGGCGTTGCCGCTCCACCGTCGGGCGTCGACTGTGCTTGATCGCTCACGCCGACTTACTTGTCGCCGCTGCGGGCAAGCTTGGCGATGATCCAGCCGGCGGCAAACGCCACGCCGAACGAGGCCAGCGGGCGCTCGCGGATCAGCTCGGCAGCGCTGTCGACCAGGTCCTTGCCCTTGTCCATCAGCGCATCCACCTGTTCCTTCGCAGCGGCACCGCCGAATTCAGCAGCAGCCAGCCCGGACAGTGCGGTGTCGGAAAGCTCGGCCTTGACGTTGGCCTTGCCGATACGCAGTTCGTCGCCGGCCGCGCCGGTGGCGCCCTTGATCGCACCGCCGGCAGCGGTGGCCGCCGACTTCAGGTGCGAACCGGCTTCACCCAGGTGTTCCTTGAGGTTTTCGGTATTGGTGGGGCTCATCGTGTATCTCCGTAGTAAGCGATGGGGAAGGTGACCGCAGGCCATGCCGGTCGAAGCGAACTCAAGGTAATAGCACTGGCAGGGTGTAGGTGGTGTCAGCTGGCGTGATCCGGATGCGAAGGTTGCCTGACCGGTTCAGCGCATCTCCAGCTCGCCGCGCGCATTGCCGCGCACCACGCGCAGCACCAGCTGCTGGGGGCGCTGCTGGAAATTGGCGCGCCAGCTGGCCAGGTCGGCAAATTCACCCACGCTGGCCTGGATGATCAGATCGCCGGCGGCCAGGCCGGAATTCGCTGCGCGGCTGCCGCGCTTGACGTCGCTGACCATGACCCCGCTGCTGCCGGCCTGGCGCAGCGTCTCGGGCAGGTCGACGAAGGTGGCGCCGCTCAGCCGCGGGTCCAGCGATTCACCGGCAACCGCGCGGGCCTGTTCCTTCAACGTGGCCTTGAGCTGCAGCGGCTTGCCATCGCGGCGCACGTCCAGGGTCAGCGCGCTGCCCACCGGCTGCAGGCCCTCCACGTTGTGCAGCGCCACCGCGCCGTCCACCCGCTGGCCGTTGGCCGCCACCACCACATCGCCCGGCTTGAGCCCGGCGGCCGCGGCGCCCGAACCGGCCAGCACGCGGGTGATCAACGCGCCGCGCGCTTCGCTCAGGCCCAGGTTCTGCGCCAGCGCCTGGGTCAGGTTCTGCGCTTCGATGCCCAGCGTGCCGCGCACCACCACGCCGTGCTTGATCAGCTGGTCCACCACATCGCGCGCCAGGTTGGTCGGAATGGCCAGGCCCAGGCCGATGTTGCCGGCCATGCTGCCCTGCGGGTTGAAGCTGGCGGTATTGATGCCCACCAGCTGGCCCTGCAGGTTGACCAGTGCACCGCCGGAGTTGCCCGGGTTGATCGACGCATCGGTCTGGATGAAGTTCTGGTAGCCCAGCCCGCGGATGCCGGTGCGGCCCACCGCCGAGACGATGCCCGAGGTGACCGTCTGGCTGAAGCCGAACGGGTTGCCAATGGCCACCACGAAGTCGCCCACGCGCAGCTGCGTGCTGTCGCCCAGCGGCAGCGCGGTGAGCTTGTCGGCCGGAATGCGGATCAGCGCCACGTCGGTGTCGCGGTCCGAACCGAGGAACTCGGCCTTGACCGTGCGCCCGTCCGACAGCGTCACCTGCACGTCGTCGGCGTTCTCGATCACGTGGTGGTTGGTCAGCACCAGGCCTTCGGCCGCATCGATGATCACGCCCGAGCCGAGCGATTCATTGATGCGCTCCTGCGGCACTTCCGGGAACAGGCGGCGGAAGAACGGGTCGTTGAAGTACGGGTTGCGCACCCGCACCACCTGCTTGGTATTGACGCTCACCACCGCCGGCATCACCCGCTCCAGCATCGGCGCCAGCGACGGCACCGGCTGCCCGGCCACCGATGCAGGCAGCGCGGCCGTGGCCGGAATGGCCAGCGTGGCCGGCGCCGCTTCAGCACGGTTGTCCAGGTGGGCGTTGATGGCGGAAGCGACAAAGCCTCCGAAGGCGGCGGCAAGCGCGAGCGTGAGCAGGGTCGGGAGCGGTCGCATGGGAGTCCGGTGGGCGGAAAACACGTATACGGTAAATCAAGCTGAATGAGTCTGTGCGCTGACGGCTAAACCGGCGATGAAATCGACCCCGCCCGCCGCCGCCGCTGCGACCTTCCGCGCCGTTGACACGCCCCCGTGCCGGCGTAAGCTGGAACCAGGTCGGCCACTAGATGTTGCGCCGCCGATCCTGAGTGCCCCAAGGCGTTGGGTTCGCCAGCGGGCACACCCGGTGACCACGCGATGGAGCCTGCCTCGAATGCGCACGGTGCAAACGGACGTGATTCCCCCGGAGCTGGCCACCGGCGAAGTACCGCTGCAGCCTGCCTCGCTGGACATCTGTGACAAGAAGTACCGGCTCAAGACCAAGCAGGGCCAGGCGCTGGATGCCGATATCGACGCCACCTACCTGCGCGTGGCGCACGCCCTGGCCGATGCCGAACTCACCGAGGACAAGCGCCGGCACTGGCGCGAGCGCTTCACCTGGGCGCTGCGCCGTGGCGCCATTCCCGCCGGCCGCATCATTTCCAATGCCGGCGCGCAGGCGCACAAGCCGGCCACCAGCACCATCAACTGCACCGTCTCGGGCACGCTCGAAGATTCGATGGACGGCATCCTGCGCAAGGTCCACGAAGCCGGGCTCACCCTGAAGGCCGGCTGCGGCATCGGCTATGAGTTCAGCACGCTGCGCCCGCGCGGCGCGTTCGTGGCCGGGGCCGGCGCACACACCTCCGGCCCGATGTCCTTCATGGATATCTTCGACAAGATGTGTTTCACCATCTCCTCTGCGGGCGGCCGCCGTGGCGCGCAGATGGGCACCTTCGACGTCTCGCATCCGGATGTGCGCGATTTCATCCGGGCCAAGCGCGAAGACGGCCGGCTGCGCCAGTTCAACCTGTCGCTGTTGATCACCGATGGCTTCATGCGGGCCGTGGACGATGACGCCGACTGGCCGCTGGTGTTCCCGCTGAGCCGGCACGAGGCCGGCGAGTTCGACCTGGCCGATGCGGCCGCCGTGCAGTGGCGCGAGTGGCCCACCCACCGCGACTACGTGGTCCGCGAGGACGGCCTGGTCGCCTGCCGCATCTACGGCCAGATCCGTGCCCGGCACCTGTGGGACATGATCATGGTGTCCACCTATGACTATGCCGAGCCCGGTTTCATCCTGATCGACCGGGTCAACGAAATGAACAACAACTGGTGGTGCGAGGACATCCGCGCCACCAATCCCTGCGTCACCGCCGATACCTGGGTGCACACCGCGGCCGGGCCGCGCCAAGTGGCGGAGCTGATCGGGCAGGGGTTCCACGTGCGCGTGGAGGGGCAGGACCATGCCACTACCGCTGCGGGGTTCTTCCGCACGGCGCGCAAGCCGGTGCTCGCCCTGCAGACCCGCGAAGGCCATCGGCTGCGGCTGACTGCGGACCATCGGGTTCGCCGGGTCACCCGCCGCACCCGATGGGAGGTGCAGAGCGAGTGGTGCGAAGCGGGCCAGCTGCGGGCGGGGGATGAGGTACTGCTGCAGGACCACCGTGCGGCGCCGCACTGGCCGGGTGCGCTGGCGCATGAGCAGGGTTACCTGCTGGGGCTGCTGGTTGGCGACGGCACGCTGAAAGAAGAAGGTGCCGTGCTCTCGGTGTGGAGCCAGGCAGCGGTGGCCAATGGTGTGCCGGCGTCACCGGCGGCGGGGGTGCGCGCGCTGATGGACGAAGCGCTGCGCTGCGCGAAGACGCTGCCGCACCGTGCCGATTTCAGCGGGTGGTCCGAGGTGGGCGGTCGAAGCGAATGGCGCCTGAGGTCAGCCGCATTGCGCGATCTTGCCCAGCAGCTGGGCATGTCCCCGTGCCACAAACCGATCACCCCCGCGCTGGAAAAGCTCTCCAGCGATGCCTGCCGTGGCTTCCTGCGCGGCCTGTTCGACGCCGACGGCAGTGTGCAGGGCAGCCAGTTCAAGGGCGTATTCGTCCGGTTGGCACAGTCTGATCGTCCGCGCCTGGAGGCGGTGCAGCGCATGCTGCTGCGGCTGGGTATTCCCAGCACCCTCTATGCGCGCCGCGAAGCCGGGCGCTCGGTGCTGCCCGATGGTCGCGGTGGCCAGCGGGCCTACCCCACGTTGGCCCAGTTCGACCTGGTGATCAGCGGCGAAGGCGTAGCCCGCTACGACGCGCTGATCGGGTTCGCCGACACCGACAAGGCCGCGCGCCTGACCCGGACGCTGGCCGTCTACCGCCGCGCGCTCAACCGCAGCCGCTTCTTCGCCACCGTGGAAAGCGTGGACCCGGACGGGGTGGAAGACGTCTACGACGTCCAGGTACCCGGCATCCACTGCTTCGACGGCAACGGCCTGCATGCCCATAACTGCGGCGAACAGCCCTTGCCCCCGTACGGCGCCTGCCTGCTCGGTTCGGTCAACCTCACCCGCTTCGTGCGCGAGCCGTTCACTGCCCAGGCCCGGTTCGACTGGGACGAATACAAAGAGGTGGTGCGGGTGTTCACCCGCATGCTCGACAACGTGGTGGAGGTCAACGGCCTGCCACTGGAACAGCAGCGCCAGGAAATCCTGCGCAAGCGCCGGCACGGCATGGGCTTCCTGGGCCTGGGCTCCACCCTGGCCATGCTGCGCATGACCTATGGCGCGCCCGACGCCTGCGAGTTCACCGAGTCCATCGCCCGCGAGATGGCCGTGGCGGGGTGGGAAACCGGGCTCAGCCTGGCCCGCGAGAAAGGGCCGGCGCCGATCATGCAGGAGACCTTCGAGGTCACCGCCGCCATGCTGCGCCAGCGCCCGGAAATGGCCGCCGACGGCTGGCGCGCCGGCCAGCAGATCGAGGGCAAGGTGCTGCATGCCCGCTACAGCCGCTACATGCAGCGCATCGCCAGCGTGGCCCCGGAGCTGGTGGAGGAGCTGGCCGAGATCGGCGCCCGCTTCACCCACCACAGCTCCATCGCCCCCACCGGCACCATCAGCCTGTCGCTGGCCAACAACGCCTCCAACGGCATCGAGCCCTCGTTCGCCCACCACTACAGCCGCAACGTGATCCGCGAGGGGCGCAAGAGCAAGGAGAAGGTGGACGTGTTCTCCTACGAGCTGCTGGCCTACCGGCACCTGGTGAACCCACGGGCGATGCCGTTCGCCGACCAGGACGACTCCCGCCTGCCGGACTACTTCATCGCCGCCGACGACATCTCGCCCAAGGCCCACGTGGATGTCCAGGCCGCCGCGCAGAAGTGGGTGGACAGCTCCATTTCCAAGACCGCCAACGTCCCCACCGACTACCCCTACGAGCAGTTCAAGGACATCTACCGCTATGCCCACGCGCAGGGATTGAAGGGCTGCACCACCTTCCGTTTCAACCCCGCCGCGTTCCAGGGCGTGCTGGTCAAGGAGGCCGATCTGGAGAACACCACCTACCGTTTCGAACTCCAGGACGGCGCAGTTGTGGAGGTAAAGGGCAACGAACAGATCGAGTATGACGGCGAATTGCACACTGCCGCGAACCTGTTCGACGCGCTCAAGGAGGGCTACTACGGCAAGTTCTGATTACGCAGCGGAAGCTGTTTTCAAGTGGTTTCATGCGTGATTCCCACCCGCGCCGGATTAATGGCGCCGGCCTGGCAAGCACAAAGGCGGCTCACGGGCTGCGACAAGACCGTTCCACGATCGTCCGCGCCGGTATAGCATCGCCAGCGAAATCACTGACTGGCCCCTCAGGAGGCAAAACATGAGCAACGGAAATGGCGTCACCGCGACCCTGTCGCAGGGTGTGGAAACTGTGAAAGAAACCGCCGGCAACGTTGGCGAGACCATCGCCCACACCGCTGAAGAAGTGGTTGCCTCGGTGAAGAAGACCGCCAAGCGCGCGCGCAAGGCTGCCACCACCCAGGTTGCCAAGGTCAAGAAGGCCGTCAAGAAGGCCGAGAAGACCGTCGCCAAGAAGGCTGACAAGGCTGCCAAGTCGGTCGGCAAGACCCTGGCCACCGCCAAGAAGAAGCTGGAAACCGCCAAGAGCAACGCCAAGGCCGAGGCCGCCGCGCTGACCAAGAAGGTTGCCAAGAAGAAGGCTGCCGCTGAAAAGGCCGTGACCAAGACCACCAAGGCCGCCAAGAAGGTTGCCGGCAAGAAGGTCGCCACCGCCAAGAAGGCCGTGACCAAGAAGTCCGCCGCCGCCAAGAAGGTCGTGGGCAAGAAGGTTGCCACCGCCAAGAAGGCTGTCGCCAAGAAGTCCGTTGCTGCCAAGAAGGCCGTGACCAAGAAGACCGCTGCTGCCAAGAAGGTCGTGGGCAAGAAGGTCGCCACCGCCAAGAAGGCTGTCGCCAAGAAGTCGGCCACCGCCCGCAAGGTCGCTGGCAAGAAGACCGTGGCCGCCAAGAAGGTCGTGGGCAAGAAGGTTGCCACCGCCAAGAAGGCCGTCGCCCGCAAGTCGGCCGCCACCAAGAAGGCCGTGACCAAGAAGACCGCCACCGCCCGCAAGACGGTTGGCAAGAAGGTCGCTGTCGCCAAGAAGACCGTGGCCCGCAAGTCGGCCGCCACCAAGAAGACTGTGGCCAAGAAGACCGCCGTTGCCCGCAAGTCGGTCGCCCGCAAGGCTGCACCGGCCAAGCGCGCCGCCAAGACCGTGGCCCGCAAGGCCCCGGCCAAGCGCGCCCGCAAGTAAGCAGGTAATGCACGGCGCCCGCCCCGGGCGGGCGCCGTGAACACCGAGGAAACGCACCATGGCTGTCAGGATCGATCAGAAGATCACCGGGTATGCCGTCGTCACCCCCGAGGAGACGCGCCAGGCCGCGCCTGCCGCCGCCCCGCTCCCGGACGCCGCCAACGACATCGTGCAGATGCACGAGCGCATCGAGCGCCCCGACGTCCTGGTTGGCAACACCTACAAGATCAGATCGCCGATGGTGGAGCACGCCTTCTACGTGACCATCAACGACATCGTGCTCAACCCGGGCACCGAACACGAGCTTCGCCGGCCCTTCGAGGTGTTCATCAACTCCAAGTCGATGGAGCACTTCCAGTGGATCGTGGCGCTCACCCGGATCATGTCCGCCGTGTTCCGCAAGGGCGGGGACGTGACCTTCCTGGTCGAGGAAATGAAGGCCGTGTTCGACCCGCGCGGCGGCTACTACAAGATCGGCGGCGCCTACATGCCCTCGCTGGTGGCCGAACTGGGCAGCATCGTCGAACACCACCTCAAGTCGATCGGGCTGCTGCACGACCCGGAGATGAGCGCCGCGCAGCGCGCGCTGATCGCCGAAAAGCGCCGCGAGTACGAAGCGCGGGAGAGCGAAGACCTGGCCATCACCGGCGACGGCGCCAGCTTCCCGCCCAGCGCCAGCATGTGCGAGAAGTGCTTCACCAAGGCGCAGGTGTTCATGGACGGCTGCGCCACCTGCCTGAACTGCGGGTACTCCAAGTGCGGGTGAGCTGACCGCGATGCGCAACCTGGACTTCAGCTCCTGGCAGGCCATGCTCTCGACCCTGGTCGGGCTGGCGGTCATCACCCTGATCGGCGTGGGCATCCGCCTGGTGTTCATGCAGACCCTGCAGCAGCGCCGCGAGCGCGAGAACCGCCAGATCAACGAGCGGCTGCGCACCCTGATTGCCGCCTACAAGACGGTGGGTGGGTCGTTTACCGGCGCGCTGCATGTCGATCCGCGCCACCTGCGTGACCTGCGCCAGGCACCCGGCGAGGGCGACGAGACGTTGAACCTGCCACTCAGCACCGGTAGCGACCGCGCGCGCCGGATCCGCGATGCGGTGGAAGCGGCGCTCTCGGACATCGTGCTGCTGGGCACCGACGACCAGGTGCGGCTGGCCGCGCATGCGGCCAACGAACTGGCCGCAGGCCGTGCGGTGCCTACCGCCGAGCTGGTGGTATCGCTGCGCGACTTCATCCGCGAGGCGCTGGACTTGGCGCCCATTCCTGCCAGCGTGGCGATTCCGCGCCAAGGTCCGGCCCGGCCTGCGGCCGGTGGTGCGCGGGGCAAGGCCGAGGCCGGCGACCGCGCCGGGGGCAAGGGCGGCGGTGGCGGTGGCATGGGCGGCATGGGCGGTGGTGGCGCCGGGATGGGCATGGGCCATGGCCAGGACGACGACAGCAGCCACGCGCGCTGAGCGGGGCGGTGGCTGCCTGGGCCGTCGGTTCGACCGCTACATCGCCTGCTACTTCTTGAGTTCCACGATCGGTACGAAGCCGCCATAGATCATCCGCTTGCCGTCGAACGGCATGGGATTGTTGGCCGGATCCATGCGCGGGTCTTTCATCATTTTCTCCATCCCCGCATCGCGGGTGGCCTTGTCCGGCCATTCGATCCAGGAGAACACCACCGTTTCATCGTCCCTGGCTTCAACGGAGCGGAAGAAGTCGGTCTGCTTGCCGTGGGTGACGTCATCACCCCAGCACTCCACCACGCGCAGCGCGCCGAATTCCATGAACACCGAATCGCCTTCGTTGGCGTGTTTGATAAATTTGTCTTTGTTGGCGGTGGGTACGGCCAATACGAAACCGTCGATATAGGACATCTGCAGCCTCCGGTAACCGGTGCACCACGGCGGGCACCTTCAAGGAATACGACGCGTGGGGGTGCGGGAAATCGACAGTGCCCGTGCCACATGATTCAGGCGGTGATGATTCCGTTAATCCAGCGTATCTGTCCCGATAATCAAAGAGTTAAGTCACTGATTCGCTGCGCTGCAGCGTGATAAGGGTAAGAAAACCCTTAACGACGGTGAGGAACATCCTGATATTCGCGCGCCGCATTCCGCCTCACTATTCAAGCGCCGGGCAGCAGGCCACCCCAAGGGCCCTGCGGTTTGATGCCAGAGCTGCGTCAGCCGGTGCAATACGGAAGATGGACGCGTTAGCCGACTACTCCCCAAGAGCGGCTTCCCCAGCGCGTGACGCCCTGCAAGGGTATCGTCGTGACCGGATTCCCTTCGCCCTGCCGAACCATTTCGGCATGACTCCAGCGGCGACCTCTCGATCACTCCCCTCCACCTGATCCCGCGCGTTGTAAACGCGAGGTTCATCGTGCGCCGCGAACACACACCGAACACCTGAAAAATGCAGCGCGCACGCGTATGACACGACGCATCTGAATGGATGCCAAAAATTCGCGTAGTTGAAAGCGGCTCACTTCAGGGCGCGTTGTGTCGAATAACGGAGAATTTACATTCCCGATGCAGAAGCCGCTTGCGCCACTGCACGTACGTAGAACAGAAAAGGTGTACCCCCATGAAGACTTCCCTGATTGCCCTGGCGCTCGCCGCCGCTCTGCCGTTCGGCGCTTCGGCTGCTGAAGGCCTGTCCTACAACTACGCCGAAGGCGACTACGTCAAGACCGATGCCGATGGTGGCAAGGCCGACGGTTGGGGTGTGAAGGGTTCGTACGGCTTCCTGCCGAACTTCCACGCGTTCGGTGAGTACAACCAGCAGAAGACCGACATCGGCAACTTCAAGGTTGACCAGTGGCGCGTCGGCGTGGGCTTCAACCACGAAATCGCCACCAGCACCGACTTCGTGGGCCGCGTTGCCTACAACAAGTTCGACCCGAAGGAAGGCCTGGACTTCAACGGCTACAGCGCTGAAGCCGGTATCCGCACCGCGTTCGGCCAGCATGCCGAAGTCTACGCAATGGCCGGTTACGAGGATTACAGCAAGAAGCACGGCATCAATCCGGATGGCCAGTTCTACGGCCGCCTGGGTGGCCAGGTGAAGTTGAACCAGAACTGGGGCATCAACGGCGATATCAAGATGGATCGCCACGGTGACAAGGAATGGTCGGTCGGCCCGCGCTTCAGCTGGTAAGCGGCGTCTGATCGCTTCGCTGCGCGCGGCATCGGCGTAGCGGCAAGGGCCCGGCACATTGCCGGGCCTTTTTTATGCGCGCGTAGGGCGTACCGAGCAACGGTCGGTACCTACCACTGGCGCGCACATACCGTCCGCGTGCACATACCGCCGGCGTGCGCGTACCGTCGGAATGGACGTGCCACCCGAGGTGCGCGGTAGGCGACCACCGTTGGTGGTCGCGCGCCCGCAGGCGATAATGGATCAGCTTACGGAGAACCCCATGCCCGATTCCAATCCATTGCAACAGCCTCGCGTAGGCTGCGGTGCCGTCATCCAGCGTGCCGATGGTGCGGTGCTGCTGGTCAAGCGCGGCCGCCAGCCCGAGCAGGGCCATTGGGGCCTGCCTGGTGGCAAGGTCGACTGGATGGAGAAGGTCGAAGACACCGTGGTCCGGGAAGTGCGGGAGGAAACCGGGCTGCACGTGGCGGTAGTGCGCCTGCTGTGTGTAGTGGACCATTTCGAACCCGCATTGGGGCAGCATTGGGTAGCGCCGGTCTACCTCGCGCGCACGCTGGATGACACCGAAGCTGCATCGCTGGAGCCTGAGGCGATCCTCGCGCTGGACTGGTTCGCCGCTGACGCATTGCCTGCCCCGCTGACCCGGTCGGCGCGTTCCGGGCTGTCTGAGCTTTCACTGCTGCGCTGAGCTAAGCTCGGTCCCATGCTCACCCTTCCCGCCACTTTGCGGAACGAATTTGCCGATACCTCGCGCCTGCTTGAGAGAGGCTGCGCAACCCGCTCGCCGGATCAGGTACAGGTGTTGGTACAGGGCATGCCAATCCAGTTTCCGTACCGCCTGTACTGCGCGCGCGAGGACCTGCGCGATGCCTGCAGCGCTCCTGGGGTGACCGGCAAGGTTGCGCTGTGCCTGGGATCACGCCACAACGACGGCCATGTGCGGGAGGAGTGCATGCGGTCCCTGCTGCCGTCAGACGAGCCATGGGTGGTGCCGTTCGTGCTTCAGTTGCTGGGTGAATACGTCCTTGAGATCGTGACCTGCATCGACAGCGCGCTTTCTCAGCACCTTCCCGCACGGTACGTCGCGTTCGCGCGGGAGAATCCGGTGTACATGCAGCGGCTATCCCAGCAGGCCACCAGCTACTGGAACGCGTACTACCGCCGAACCTACCGGAAGCGGGACGAGTATCCGGCGCTGCGCCTGTTGGGACGTCTTTCCAACATCCCCGTGTAATCCGGTCCTTAGCGCCGCGCCGCCGCCCCATCGCCGCGCGCCACCGCTTCTACTTCCTCGCGGCTGGTACACGCGGCGTCGCCCGGCGTGGACATCGCCAATGCGCCGTGCGCCGCGCCCAGTTCCACCGCCGCCTGCTCGCCCAGGCCTTCCAGCAGGGCATGCACCACGCCGGCGACGAACGCATCGCCGCCGCCCACGCGATCCAGCAGATCCACTTCACGCGCGGCGGAGACGAACAGCGCCTCGCGGTTGCGCAGCGCCCCAGCCCACCCGTTGCGTGCAGCATTGCTGGCATCGCGCAGGGTGAAGGCCACCGCCTGCAGGTTCGGGAACCGTTCCAGCGCCCGCAGTGCGGCCGCATCGGCCGGGCCGACATCCATCGGCGTCTCGCGCTTGCCCAGGTCGGCCAGGTCCATGCCCAGGCAGGCCGCGAACGAGTACTCATCACCCACGAGCAGGTCGCACTCGGCGGCGATGGCGCAGTTGGCATGCCGTGCCGCATCCGGATCCGGGTGGCTGTTCCACAGGCTGGCGCGGTAGTTGAGGTCGTAGGACACCGCCACGCCATGCCGGCGCGCGGCGCGCACGGCGGCGATGGCCGTCTGCGCGCTGTGCTCGGACAACGCCGCAAAGATGCCACCGGTATGCAGCCAACGCACCCCGTGCACGCCGAACAGCGTGTCCCAGTCGTATTCGTCGGCTTGCAGCTGTGAGGCGGCCGAGTACGCCCGGTCGGATACCCCCAGCGGCGCGCGCACGCCGAAGCCGCGCTCGGTGAAGTTCAGTCCCATCCGTGTGTTGCGGCCAATGCCGTCGTACCCGCGCCAGACGATCTGGCTGCTGTCCACGCCGCCGGCCTGGATCAGCTGCTGGGCCAGCAGGCCCAGTTCGTTGCGCGGCAATGCGGTGAGTACCGCCGTGGCATGGCCGAAGGTGCTGCTCAACCCGCGTGCGACGTTGTACTCGCCGCCGCCTTCCCACACCTGGAACTGGCGCGCGTTGCGCACCCGGCCTTCGCCCGGGTCGAACCGCAGCATCACTTCACCCAGCGCCATCGCGGCCCAGCGTGGGCTGGCGTGCTGGGCCAGCTGGAACTGCTGCGTGCTCATCGTGCCTTGCACCCCAGCAGGGCCAGGTCCACGCCATCGGCCATGCGCCGGTAACCTTCGTCGTTGGGGTGCAGGAAATCGCGGGTGATGGCTTCCGGCAGGAATTCCGGCTTGGCCGGATCACGCAGGATGTGGTCGAAGTCGATCAGCGCATCGAAGCCACTGCGCCCACCGCGCATCCAGGTGTTGAGCGTGGTGCGGGTGTCGGCTGATACGGGCTCGTAGCGGTCCGAGCCGCCGAACGGCGTCATCGTGGCGGCAATGGCGCGGATGCCGTTGCTGTGCAGGCGTTCGGCCACCTGCCGGTAGCCCAGCACCATGTCATCGGCGTTGCGGCCGGCCACCGGCGGGGTGCCGCCGTCGTGGCGGATATCGTTGATGCCTTCGAACAGGATCACCCGGTCCACGTGCGGCAGCGCGATCACATCGCGGTCCAGCCGGGCCAGCGCGCTGTGGCTGCGGCCATGGTCCATCACCTTGTTGCCGCTGATGCCGGCATTGACCAGCACCACCTGGTCCGGGCAGGCCTGCTGCAGGCGGGTGGCCAGCAGCGAAGGCCAATCGCCGTTGCTGCCACGCGTGGCGGTGGCACCTTCGGTGATCGAATCGCCCAGCGCGACCACTACGATCGGCGTGGTGCTGCGCTCGGCCAGCACCGCCGACACCACGTTCTGCCGGTAGGCCAGCTTCACTTTGTCGGCGACCTCGGCCTGGCGGCCGTCGGCAATGCGCAGCGCAGTGCGCCGCACGGCCGGTTGTGTCGGTTCGGGGAAATACACGGTGAGGGAGACATCGGCCAGCGCCGGCACCGTCATCGGTACCGGGTCGCTGAGCAGCACCGCGCCCACCGGCACGGTGACTTCGCTGCGCCCGTTGAAGGTCACCAGCCTGGCCGGCGTGGCCGTGCCGGTGCGCTGTGCGGTGGCGCCGCCGATATGCAGCGGCGCCACGCCCAGCTCATTGGTGATGCGGAAGCGCAGCGCGGTGGCCGAGCTGGCCAGGCGCATGTCCTGGCGCACGGTCTGGTTGGCGAACTGCACTGGTGCTTCCGGCGTGCCGTCCTGGCGGTCGGGCGCCGGCGAGGCGGTCCAGGCCGGTACCCAGACCTGGGCCTGGGTGGGCAGCGCCGCGGCGCTGGTGGCAAGTGCAAATGAAAGTGCAGTGATCCAGCGCAGCATGGCGGCCCTCCCAGGCGGTCAGCGGTCTATCAGGAGAAGTAGGTGCCGCCGTTGACGTCGACGTTGGCACCGGTGATGAAGCCGGCGGCGTCCGAGGCCAGGTACACGGCGGTGTCGGCCGCTTCCTGCGGGCGGCCCTGGCGGCGCAGCGGGGTGTTGCCGGCCACGGCGGTACGCACTTCCGGCTTGGTGAACTCATCATGGAAGCGGGTGGCGATCATGCCGCAGCACAGCGCATTGACGCGGATGCCGCGCGGGCCCAGTTCCTTGGCCATGGCGCGGGTAAAGGTCATCACCGCAGCCTTGGCGGTGGCGTAGATCGACGCGCCCGGGCCACCGCCATCGCGGCCGGCCTGAGAGGCGAAGTTCACGATCGCGCCGCCTTCGGGCATGTGCGGCACCACCGCGTGGGTGGTCAGGTAGACCGAGCTCATGTTGAGGTCCATCACCTTGTGGAAGAACGCCGGGTCGATCTCGGCCAGCGGGCGGCGCTGCACCATGCCACCGGCCACGTTCACCAGCACATCGATCTGCGGCCCGAACGCGGCCTGGGTGGCGGCAACCATGCCGGCCACGGCCTGCGCATCGGTCACGTCGGCGCGGTGCACGATGGCGGTGCCGCCGGCAGCCTGCACCTGCTGCAGGGTGTCCTGCGCGCTGGCTTCGTCGTTGGCGTAGTTGATGCACACCTTGGCGCCGGCCGCGGCCAGCTTCAGCGAAATCTCACGGCCGATATCGCGGCCGCCACCGGTGACGATCGCCACCTTGTCCTTGAACTGATTCATTTGGTACTCCGGTGATGCGAGGGGGAAAGGGAAAACGTCAGCGGGAAGGCGGCGCGTCGACCTTCTCGACGCGTCCGGTCACCAGCCACAGGGCGAGCAGGGAAGCGGGCACCAGCGCCGCCACCAGGATGAAAATCGGTGCATAGGAGTCGCGGGTCATCACCGGCACCAGCCAGGTGGTGATCAGCGTGCCGGCCACGGCGGCCATGCCGCCCAACCCGGCCAGCGAACCCACGGACTTGCCGTTGAAGATGTCGCCGGGCAGGGTCTGGATGTTGCCGATGGCGATCTGGAAACCAAACAGCACGAAGGCAATGGTCACCACCGCCCACACCGGGTCGGTGGCCAGCACCGCGCCCAGCAGGGCCGGGGCCATGATCGCCCCGCCCAGGGTGATCACCCATTTGCGTGCACGGTCTACGCTCCAGCCGGCCCCGATCAACCGGCCCGACAACCAGCCGCCGCCCAGGCTGCCGATCATCGCGCCCACGTACGGCACCCAGGCAAAGATGCCGATCTGCTTGATGTCGAAACCGAAGGTGTCGGCCAGGTAGATCGGCAGCCAGGACACGAACAGCCACCAGATCGGATCGATGAAGAAGCGCGTGGTGAGGATGCCCCAGGTCTGCCGGTGCCCCAGCAGCTGGCGCACGTTCGGCACGTATTCGACCTTGGGCACCGCGGGCTGTTCGGCCGGCGCATCCAGGATCAACGCGCGTTCGGCCGCGCTCACCCACGGGTGCTTGTCCGGGCCGGCGCGGTAGATGATCAGCCACGGCAGCAGCCAGACGAAGCCGATGGCACCGATGAGGATGAACGTGCCGCGCCAGCCCAGCCACAGGAACAACACCGCGATCAGCGGCGCGGAAATGATGGCGCCGATGGACGCGCCGGCATTGAACACGCCCTGGGCCAGGGCGCGCTCGCGCGCCGGGAACCATTCGGCGTTGGCCTTCACCGCGCCGGGCCACGCGCCGGCCTCACTGATGCCGAGCATGGCGCGCACGATGCTGAAGGACAGGATCGAGTGGGTGACCGAATGCAGCGCGATCGAGATCGACCACACCGCAATCGACAGCGCAAAGCCCATGCGGGTGCCGATGATGTCGAACAGCCGGCCGAACACGAACTGGCCAGCGGCGTAGAACAGCATGAACACCGTGACGAGCAGCGCGTAGTCTTCCTTGGTGGCACCCACGTCCTTGGAAATCTGCGGCCACATCACCGCCAGTGCGTTGCGGTCGATGTAGTTGATCACCGTGGCCACCGCGATCAGCGCCACGATCAGCCAGCGCACGTAGGAACGGGTTCGGGTGGTCAGGTTCATTTGCCGTCCTTGCCGGTGGCGGTATCGAAGCGCTTCCAGCCACCGCTCCAGTTCCAGCGTTGGCCGTCGGCGCTCACCTCATGGCTGCCGCCCTTGGACGGGTCATCGGCGATGCCCAGCGCCACGCGCTGGCCACCGGCCAGGTCCAGCACCAGCACGCTGGCGTCCTTGCCACGGTAGTGGGCCAGGCGGTCGATGCGGCTGTTGGCGCCGCGCACGGTTTCGGCGGTGCCGTCGTACTGGCCATGCGGTTCCAGCACCCCGTAGAAGGTGGTGGACGCCTGCCCATCCACGCGCTGCAGCAGCAGCGGTTCGCGGCGCAGGTTGAAGGAAGGGTCGTTCGCACCGCTCTCGCCGATCAACGCCCGCGCAGGCGAGGTGCTGGCGAAGCGGTAGGTGTAGAAGCGCCCATCCAGCAGCCAGGTCAGGCTGCGCGCCTCGCTGCCCGGTTCACTGGAGGCATCCACCCACACGTGCTGGTAGCCGTTGGCCTTGCCCAGCACCGGGCGCGTGGTCACCGCCGACTGCGCCTTGAAGCCCACGTCCATGATGTGGCCGTTGATGTGCAGCGGCAGGTCGTAGCGGGCCGGCTTGCTGCCGTCCACGCGCAGCAGGTCCAGTACCACCGGCTGGCCCAGCGACGGGTGCGAGAGCAGCGCCTGGGTGCGGGTGAAGCTCACCCCGTCATACGCACCGTCCATGCGTGCCGACACGATCTGGGTGTCGTCGGTCACCGCGAACAGCAGCGGGGCAGGGGCCAGTGGCTGGCCCTTCTTCCAGTCGCCGCCGAAGTGGCTCTGCTCGTTCACCACCAGCGTGTTGTGCGCCAGCGTCTGCCGCGCCCAGCTGTTGTTCTCGGGCAGGTAGATGCCGCCGGACTTGGCTTCGATGTTGAGGAAACGGGCGGCGCCGTAATCGGTGACCACGCGCTGGCCGTTGTCGTAGAACAGCCAGTTGAGCTTGTCGAAGTGGCCGTGGCCCATGCCCTGCTTGGTGTTCTTCATCACCAGCGCCTGGCCGTCTTCCCCGCCCATGCGCAGTATGGCCAACGCACCTTCGCTGCCGTCCGGGCCATCGCGCAGCAGGGTGGGCGCGAACGCATAGGGCTTGGCCTTGCCATCGGCCAGCGCCTGGGCCACGTGCAGGCCTTCGGGCGACAGCAGCACGCGCTTCTGCGACTGGGCCACCGACAACAGCCGCGCATCGCCGGTGTTGGCGTAAGCGATGTCGATGCCGGCCACCAGTTCCTCGGTGTCCAGGCCCTTGTCCAGGATCGCGTCGTTGATCGGAATGAAGTAGCCGCCGTAGCTGCTCTGTACCAGGGCATCCACCGCCTTGAGCAGCACCCCGTCGCGGCGCTTGAAGATGCCGCGCGCCGGTTCGTTGCGCTGTACCGCGTTGGCGAACAGGATGAAGGGCGCCAGTGCATAGCGCTGGTAGTACGGGCCTTCTTCGTAATAGCCATCGGGCGAGAACAGCTGGTCCACCTGCTTGAGGAAGCCGGCGTTGCCATCGCGCTTGCTGCCCATCAGCGCCTGTTCCACCAGCACCGGGTCGCGCAGCACATAGCCGGTCATGCCGGTGGCGGCCACCGCCCAGGTGGCGTGGTTGTGGATCTTGTCGAAGTTTTCCGGGTTGCCGCTCAGGAACTGCGCCATCGGCCGGAACACGTTGTCGTCGATGGTGCGGCGCTCATCGGCGCCGAGGCTGTCGCGGATCGCGTCGTAGCCCTGCACCGCGTTGACCAGCCACACCGAATCATTGAGGGTCTGCCAGAACAGGCGGCCGGGAATCTGCCCGCGCCCTTCGGGGTGGGCGCCCAGGCCGGGGTAGAGCTTGGCGTACCCGAGGAGTACGTCGCGCGCGAAGTTCGCATACGCCTTGTCGCCGGTCAGCCGGTACAGCGCGCCCGCGGCCTGGATGGCCTGGTAATTGCGCTTGTGCTGTTCGTGGGTGTAGCCGCCGCCCTTGTCCTTGGGCACCGGCACGTCAATGCCGGCTTTCATCATCGCGCGCACCAGCTTCTCGGCACGCGCCTGTTCCTTGGCGAACATCGGGTAGCCGGCGCCATCGCGGCGCATCTGCTCCCACTGGGCGGCGGTGACCAGCACCGGTGCGCTGCTCGCTTCGGCACCGCGCGTGGCCGCGTTGGGCGCCTGGGCCTGCGCGGCGGGCAGCGCGGCGGCGCTGAAGGTGGCCGCCAGCAGCAGCATCAGGGGCGTGGTACGCGTCATGGCAAAGTCTCGGCTGGAATATCGGACTGCAGCGCCGCCGTAGCGGTGAACGTGGTGTTGCGCAGGCGCAGGTGCGGCTCGCCTGTCTGGTGGGTGAAACGCACCCGGCCGCTGCGCAGCCAGGTGGTATCGCTCAGGTGGGCCTGCTGCACGCCATGCAGGCGCAGGCTCGTGTCGCCCGCGTTGCCCACCTGTTCCAGGCGGCTGCCGCGTAGCTCGAAGGCGGGCCCGAAGGTGCTTTCATCGGTGCCGCCGCGGTAGAGGTTCACCAGCGGACCACCGATGCGCTGGAACACCGAATCGACGATCTCCACCGTTTCGGCGTTGTAGGTGCCCAGGTCATCAGTCTCGGCAGCGGCGGCGATCACGCTGCCGCTGATGTCGCTCACCGTCACGCCCTGCAGCCGGATCGACGCGGCGAACGTGCCCTTGCCGGTGTTGATCACATCAAAGGCCTTGTTGCTGCTCAGGTCGTGGATGCGGCTGTTGGCGATCTCCAGCGTGTAGTCGAAAGCCTGGCTGCCCGGCGGTACGCGGATCACCGCGTTGCCAGCGGCATCCGGTGCCAGGCTGCCGTCGATCTCCAGCCCGGCCAGGCGCAGCGAGCCGCCGGGGCGGATCTCGAACAGCGAGGGCCGCGAAAAGCGCAGCGTGGCTTTGCCCTTCGCCGGGCCAATCACGCTCAGCGGGTGGTCCACCGCCAGCACCTGGCTGATGCGGTAGTCACCGGGTTGCAGCTGCAGGCGGTCGCCCGCGGCGCTGGCCGCCACCGCCGTCACCAGGGTGTCTTCGCCCGGCGCGACGCGGTGCGCGCGGCCGCTGTCCAGCGCGGTGCGGGTGACCTGCTTGGGATACCAGCTCACGCCAACGCTATCGCGTGCAATCGGCGCCAGGTCGCGCGGCGCGCCAACCTCGATGCCGGCCGGCGGATACAGCAGGCCATTGGCCGCGCGCTGCAGGGTGAGGGTGCGGCCCTGCACGCCGTTCGGGAACCCGGGCGAGGCCGCTGGGCTCTGCACGTTGCCGCTGAAGGCAATGCCGGAAAGGTCGCCCTGGGTGCGCAGCAGCTCGCCGCTGCCATCGCCGACGAACAGGTTGTCGCTGAGTCTGCTGCGCACGGGCATCGCGTTGCGCTCGTCATCCAGCCCGGCACCCAGGAACAGGTAACGCGCCTGCACGAAGCTGTTGTGGCTGATCAGCGCGTTGTCGACCTGCTCATAGCGGTTGAGCGGCGCATCGCGGGTGCCGGCCATCACCGCCAGCGCCGAGGCGAAGCCATCGCCGGCCACCCCTTCGAAGTAGTTGTCGCGCACGATCTGGTCGCGGTTGATCACCCGCACGCCACCGGTGTGCGGCTTGCCGTTGCCCAGGAAGATGTTGCGCTCCACCACGTTGCCGTGGCCGTGGCGCAGCACCATCGAGCCGCGCGATTCCTTGAACACGTTGCCGCGGTACAGGTTGCCGCCGGACTTGTTGGAGACGATCTCCACCTCGCCATCGCAGTGCTCGAACCAGTTGTTCTCCACCACCGAGTTGGAGGCCGACTGCGAATCGTGGCTGGTGCCCACCCGGATGGTCTCGCCGCCGTTGCTGCCCAGGTTGGGGCGCGGCCCGAACCAGTTGTGGTCGATGCGGTGGCGGTTGTCCAACCCGCTGGTGGCATTGCGCACCACCACCAGGGTGGTGCCGGCGTTGGTCTTGCCCACCAGCTGGTTGTGGTCGAAGCGGTTGAATGCACCGTACATCGCCACCCAGTTATCGGACTGGGCGCGGTCGGGCTTGTTGTAGCCGTCAATCACGATGCCGGTGACCCGGCTGTGCTCGGCCCATGCTTTGGAGGAAGTGCGGAAGCTCACCACCTCGCCGCCCGGCGCCCAGCCATCGCGGAACACCAGGTTGGAGACTTCCAGATAGGCCCCGGCCAGCCGCAGCTGCGACTGCCCGCTCAGGATCACCTTCCCGGGTGTCTGCGCGGTCAGCCGAATTGGTTGACCAATTTTCCCGGTCCCCGTCAGCAGCAGATCGACATCCCGCCACACCCCATCCGCCAGGATCACGGTATCGCCAGGTTTCAGGCCCTTGGCGGCAGCAGCGTACCCAGCGGCATCATGCACCAAGTGCTCAGCAGACCAGGCAGCCCCAGGCAGGAGCGCCAGTGCCAACCCCGTTGAAAACCATTTTCCGTGTCGGGCGGCGGGTCCCGGGCGCGTGGCGACGCGCTCAACGCAATGGCGCCCGCCTTTCATGGGGCGCGGACCCCACCAACGCCAACGCTGTACCGCCCTACTCACACCCACATCTTGTTGCTGTGCCACAGGTTAACCCTCCCAGATCACCGTAGACCCCAACGCGAGTCCGGATGGTAACAGCCTCGACCGCAACGACGTCAACCGCAATCACATACCACTTTAGCCGCAGCTGGTAAGCCACTTGCGCAAACATCTGCTGCATCCGCACATAAAGTTGGCTGAAACTGGTCTAGGTGGATCACCGGGGTAGACTTTAGTACCAATTCATTGACATTGGTCCTTCAACCGTGAATCTTCCGGATCGAATCCGTGTATTCGGACGATCCATCCTGGGAGGGAGATCACGATGTTGCATGACCGCCGTACGGCCTCGCCACGAGGCCTCCGCCACACCGCGCTGCACAGCGCGCTGTTCTATGCCCTGTGCGCCACTGCGGCCCTGCCGCTGGCCCATGCACAGGACGCCGCCCCGGCCCCCGCGCCGGCGCAGGCCACCACCCTGGACCAGGTGCAGGTGACCGGCACCCGCGGCACCATCCAGACCTCGATCGACAAGAAGCGCGACGAGACCGTGGTGTCCGATGTGCTCTCGGCCGAAGACATCGGCGACCTGCCGGCGCTGTCCATCGGCGAAGCCATCGAGACCATCACCGGCGCCTCCACCCACCGCGAGAAGGGGGGGGCCTCTGAAATCTCCATCCGTGGCCTGGGCCCGTTCCTGGGCTCGTCCACCTTCAATGGCCGCGAGGCCACCAACGGCAGCGGCGACCGCTCGGTGAACTTCAACCAGTTCCCCTCGGAGCTGATCAACACCGTGGCCATCTACAAGACCCAGCGCGCCGACTTCGTCGAAGGCGGCACCGCCGGCACCGTCAACATGGAAACCGTCAAGCCGCTCGAATACGGCAAGCGCACCTTCCAGCTGGACGGGCGCGGCACCTGGCAGGAATACGACGACCGCCTCAAGGACGGCGACGGCGTGGGCTGGCGCGGTACCGCCAGCTACATCGACCAGTTCGATTTCAGCGGCGGCGGCAAGCTCGGCGTCTCGGTCGGGCTGCAGGCGCTGGAAGGCAGCAACCCGGAGGAAATGTTCTCCAGCAGCACCACCTGGGCCGCCTGCGATGGCCGCGAAGTGGTCGGCGCCACCCGCAACTGCACCCAGATCAACGGCAACGACGTGGCCAACGGCGTGCCGTACTACCTGGTGCCCGGCAGCCGCCTGTACCGCCAGTTCATCGAACACGACAAGCGCGATTCGCAGTTCGGCGCGCTGCAGTGGCGGCCCAACGACGCGGTGGAAGTGAACCTGGATTACCAGCACTCCAAGCGCGACTACACCGAAGACCGTTCGGACCTGACGTTGTCGTCGATGATGCGCAACCTCAACAACCGCGTGGTCAGCGACGATGGCGCGCTGCTCAGCCACACCGGCAGCACCACCATCGATTCCACCGGTAATTTCCTTGAACGCAAGGAGGAATACACCGGCGGTGGGTTCAACGTGATCGTGCGGCCCAGCGCGGCGTGGATGTTCTCCACGGATCTGTCCTACTCCAATACGCAGCGTTCGCAGATCGAGCGCTCCACCCGCCTGCGCGCCGGGCGTACCGACGTCAACGGCAACCCGGTGGCCGGCATCAAGAACACCCGCTATGTCGATTACACCTACGACTACAGCGGCGATGTGCCCAGCATCTACCTCGATCCGGCGTTCGACGTGAACAACCCGGACAACTTCACCGATTCGGCCCTGGTTCGCCGCCGCCAGCAGGACCGCGAACACACCATCCGCGCCGGCCGCTTCGATGCGGCGTTCACCCCGGAAAGCGGCTTCTTCACCGCGCTCAAGGGTGGCCTGCGCCGTTCGGAAGCCACCTACACCGACTTCACCGACACCGTGGATGTCACCACCACCAATGTCGCCGCGATCCGCGCCGCCAACCAGGCCTGCCGCCAAGCCTTCCCGCAGGATGATTTCCTGGCCAACGCCAGCGGCAACACCATCGACCAGTGGGCCACCTTCGACAGCCGCTGCCTGTTCAAGGCCTTCACCGGCGTGGACGACACCGGCCTCAGCGCGGACCTGCGCGATCCGGCCAACAACGATGTGACTGAGAAAACCAGCGCCATCTACCTGATGGGCGACTACAGCAGCGAGTGGTTCGGCGTGCCGGTCACCGGCAACATCGGCGTGCGCTGGGTGCACACCGACGTGCGTTCAATGGGCCTGCGCAGCGGGCTGGACGTGGTCAACAACCCCGACGGCACCGTGACCCTGCGGCCCACCGGCGATTTCACCCGGCAGGTGCTCAAGTCCAGCAACAACGAATGGCTGCCCAGCTTCAACGCCGCCTTCGAACTGCGCCCGGACCTGCTGCTGCGCGTGGGCGCCTACCGCGCGATGTCGCGCCCGGACCTGGCCGCGCTCGGTTACGGCCGCAGCTTCAACCTGGACGAGGTGGATACCGAGTTCGGCAGCGTCGCCGATGCGCTGGGCAACATCACTGCCACCGGCAACCCGCGCGCCACCCCGCTGATGTCGTGGAATGCCGATGTCTCGCTGGAGTGGTACGCCAACGCCGATTCCATGCTGTCCACTGCCGTGTACTACAAGCAGTTCAACGGCGGTTCGGTGCCGGTGGTGGTGGGCGAGAACTTCGACATCGACGGGGTGAGCGTCACCGTGCCGGTGGAGCAGTTGGCCACCAGCGACCAGAAGAGCGACCTGATCGGCTTCGAGCTTACGGGCTCGCACAGCTTCTCGTACCTGCCGGGCATCTTCGCCGGGCTGGGCGTGAAGGCCAGCTACAACTACGCCCATTCCAACTTCAAGACCGAAGACCTGCGCCTGGGCGAGTCCACCGACCCGAGCACCGGCATCTTCACCCCGGGCATCGTGGAGCCGGCCAACATCTTCGGCCTGTCCAAGCACGTGGCCTCGGCGCAGGTGTACTGGGGCCTGGGCAAGCTGGACCTGCAGGCCATCTACAAGTACCGCTCCGATTACTACCAGCAGTTCGTCGGCGACCCGGCGCAGAACCGCTACGTGCGCGACAATGGCTCGCTGGACTTCCGCGCCACCTACAAGGTGAACAAGCACCTGTCGGTCTCGCTGTCGGCCAGCAACCTCACGGACGAGCCGCGGGTGTCGGATATGCCCATCCTGGGCAGCTTCCGCGAGTACACCACCTACGGCCGGCGGTATTATCTGGGGGTACGCTACCGTTTCTAAGCGCAACTCCGGTTCCCAGCCACCGTACAGCCAGGCCTTGAAGATGTCCGAACCCCGCCTTTACCAGTCCATTGCCGCTGAAATCGTCGCGCTGATCGAGAAGGGCGAATTCCCGCCCGGCTCGCGCCTGCCCGGCGAACGCGACCTGGCCGAACGGCTGGGGGTGAGCCGGGTGACCGTGCGTGAAGCGGAAATCGCCCTGGAGGCGCAGGGCCTGATCACCATCAAGACCGGTTCGGGCGTGTACGTGAAGGCACGTCCGGCGGCCGCCCCTGGCGCGCTGCCGGATGTATCGGCGTTCGACCTCACCGCCGCCCGTGCGGTGATCGAAGCCGAGGCGGCGGCCATGGCCGCCAGCCGCATCACCGATGCGGAAGTGGAAATGCTGGAAGGGCTGATTGCGGCCATGACCGACCCGGCCTCGAGCGAGGCGGCGGCCAGCGAGGCCGACCGCCAGTTCCACCTGGCCATTGCACGCATCGCCGGCAACCCGGTGGTGGAGCACTGCGTGCAGCTGATCTGGCGCATGCGCAACGAGTTGCCGCGGGTGCGCCAGGTGTATGCCAACGTGTGCCACAACGACGGCGACACCCGCAACGACGAACACACCGCCATCCTCGATGGCCTGCGCCTGCGTGACCCGGGCGCGGCGCGCACGGCAATGCGCAATCACTTCCAGCGGCTGTTCGAATCGATGCTGGAAGCTACCGAGAATGAAGCGCTGGCGGAAATCCGCCGGCGCACCCAGCAGGATCGCGAACGGTTTTTGGCCGCTACCGCCCGTTGAGGGATCCAGCCACGCAGGGCGTGGCTCTACGAGATTCGCGCGGTAGAGCCACGCCCTGCGTGGCTGGCGCCGATCACTCCCCCTGGTACTGCTTCTCTTCCACCAGCTGTGACCCGGCAATGCGGTTGATCTCGTTCTTCACCTTCACCCGCTCGCCATTGGTGCCATACACCCCGCGCGCCAGCTGGATGAACTGATCATCGAACACCTGCGCCGCTTCCTTGTCGCGCAGCTGGTCCTGGATGTCCCACATCCGCACGTTGATGGCCTTGAGCTGGGTCTTCAGCGCCTCCAGCCCCGGCTGCGCCGCCAGCTGTTCCTGCCACAGCGGCAGCAGCCCATCCAGTTCGGTACGCACGTTGGCGACCTTGCCCGCATCGGTGATGCGTTCGGCCTTGATTTCCAGGATGGTGATCTTGTCGATCAGCTCGCCAATAGATACCGGGGTCAGGATCGCGTCCACGCCATTCTCGCTGCAGGTCAGTCAGGGCCGCCATGATAGCGCGGGCGGCCTGAAGGTCTCGTAGGCAGCTTTTACGCCGAATTTGCGCGCCACGCCGCCGCGCCGCATGGCGCCTTTACGGGCGTGCTCACCACACTGTGCGCTTCAACGGCGCGGCCGTTTTCAGCAAGGGTGGACGTGGTGGCAAAGCAGCAGAAAGGGCGCGCAGTGCGCCGGGTGAGCGGAATGGTTCTTGGCCTGGCGCTCAGCGGTTCGGCGCTGGCGGGCGTGGACGGTAATGCCACGCTGACCTCCGATTACGTCTGGCGCGGCAGTTCGCAGACGATGGAAGATCCCACCGTGCAGGCCGGGGTCAAACTCAGCAGCGAATCGGGTTGGTATGCCTCGGTGTGGGGCTCGGGCGTGTCGTTCGAACCGGATGCCGGTGCACGCAGCGAATTCGACATCGTCGCCGGCTGGAGCGGCGCGCTGGCACCGGACTGGGCGCTGGACGTCAACCTCACCCATTACCTGTACCCGTCCACCGATGTGGACCTGGACTGGACCGAGCTCAACAGCACGTTGACCTGGAAGGAGCGCTACTGGGTGAGTGTCGGAGTATCCGACGATGCCCTGGCCAGCGGCCGCACCGGCACGTACGCCCAGCTGGGCGCACGCCTGCCGTTGGGTGAGCAGTGGCGCATCGAAGGCGCGGTGGGCCAGTACTGGCTCGACAGCGCCTACGCCGACGATTACCTGCACGGCCAGCTCAGCGCCATCTGGAAGGTGCACGGCCCGTGGGAGCTGCGCCTGACCGCGCACGACACCGACCGCGCCGCCAAGCGCCTGTTCGGCAGCAACGCCGGCTCCCGCGTGGAATTCGCGATCCAGACAAGCTTCTAACGGCAGGTAGAGCCACGCCCTGCGTGGCTCCCCCTCATGCCCCGCGAACGCGCAGCGTCAAACCCTTAAGGAAATTACGCAGCAGCTGATCGCCGCACGCGCGGAAATTCTTGTGATCCGGCTGCCGGAACAACGCCGACAGCTCCGGCTTCGACACCGGGAACCCCGCGCTCTCGAAGATCGCGTGCATATCCACATCCTTCAGCTCGAAGGCCACCCGCAGCTTCTTCAGCACCAGGTTGTTGGTGATGCGCTTTTCCACCGGGCGCAGCGGCTGGCTTTCATCGCGGCCGCGGAACTGCACGATCAGCCCGTCCAGGAAGTGCGCCAGCGTGCGGTCATCGCAGGCCACGAACCCTTCCTCGTCTTCCTTGCGCAGCCAACCGGGCACATCGGCCTTGTCCACCACGAATGCCGGGTCGGCCAGGGCACAGATTTCCGCAATCTTTCCGTCGCTCAGGTCGAGCATGTAACGGATGCTGCGCAGTACATCGTTGTTGATCATGAGACGTCCAATACCGCCGACGCGGCTGCGTGGCTGGCCGCCATTTTACCCCCACCCGGCCGCCGGGCCCTGCACAGGGCCTGTCCGGCCTGTCATCTGGCTGCCATGAAAGTGAAGCACAGTGCGCTCCTCAGGCATCAACAGGCAGTGGAGCAGGCAATGCGCAGGTGGCAGGTTCTGGCGGGTGTGGGCATGGTCTGGCTGGCCGTAACGGCGTCGGCCCAGGCCCCGTATGTGGCGATTGAACAGCGCGTGGACCCGCAGCAGCTGGCCGACGTGGGGCTCACCCCCGCCCAGCTGCAGACCCTGAACCGCCTGCTGCGCGAGGCCGACGCCCGCGCCCCGGCCCCGGCCCCGGTTGCCGCTGCGGCAGTCCCGGCGCCGCTGCCCGGCGCGCCCACCCCGGCCCCGATGTTCCCCGGCCTGGACGATGGCCCCATCCATGCCAGCGTCACCGGCCAGGTGGATGGCTGGCAGCCGGGCACTGTGTTCACCCTCGACAACGGCCAGCAGTGGCAGGTACTCAAGGGCGAGATGAAGCTCAAGGCCAGCCGCAGCAACCCGCCCATCGTGGTGGTGCCGGGCATCGCCGGGCGCTGGTTCCTGCAGGTGGATGAAGACCTGCCCAAGGCCCGGGTGTTCCGCATCCGCTGATTCCGCCAGCGCCCGCCAACACAGCGCGGCGCAGGGTGCGAAAATGGTCGGGAATCCCACGGAGACCCCCGATGACCCGTACCGCTCTGATTACCGGCGCCACTTCCGGCTTTGGCGCCGCCGCCGTCCATCGTTTCGCCCAGGCCGGTTGGCGCGTCATCGCCACCGGGCGCCGTGCAGAACGGCTGCAGCCGCTGGTCGATGCCTACGGCCCCGAGCGCGTGCATGCGGCAGTGTTCGATGTGCGCGACATCGCCGCCATGGAAGCGGCCCTGGCCGCACTGCCGGCGGGCTTCGCCGACATCGACCTGCTGGTCAACAACGCCGGCCTGGCCCAGGGCACTGCCCCGGCCCAGAGCGCCTCGCTGGAAGACTGGCGCACCATGATCGACACCAACGTCACCGCGCTGGTCACGCTCACCCACCGCCTGCTGCCGCAGCTGGTGGCGCGCAAGGGCGCCATCATCAACATCAGCTCGGTGGCCGGCGTGTACCCGTACCCGGGCGGCAACGCCTACGGCGGCACCAAGGCGTTCGTCAGCCAGTTCTCGCTGGGCCTGCGCTCGGACCTGCACGGCACCGGCGTGCGCGTGACCACCATTGAACCGGGCATGGCCGAAACCGAATTCACCCTGGTGCGCACCCACGGCAACCAGGCCGCCTCGGACACGCTCTACACCGGCGCCAACCCGATGACCGCCGAGGACATCGCCGAGCAGATCTTCTGGGTGGCCAACCTGCCGGCGCACCTGAACATCAACCGCCTTGAACTGATGCCGGTCAGCCAGTCGTTTGCCGGCTTCCAGGTCGCGCGCGACTGATCAGGCCGCCGTCCATACCGCGAGCTCGTACCCATCGGGGTCGCGGAAATGGAAACGGCGCCCGCCCGGGAAGTCGAAGGCCGGGGTGGAAATGGCTGCACCGGCCGTTTCCACCCGCGCCTGCGTAGCCTCCAGGTCATCGGCGTACAGGATCACCAGCGGTCCGCCAGCCCGTACCGGCCCATCGGTGGTGAAGCCACCGCGCAGGCGGCCGTCGTTGAATTCGGTGTAGCCCGGGCCGTAATCGGTGAAGGTCCAACCGAACACCTCGCCGTAGAACGCCTTGCTGCGGGCGATGTCGGACACGTTGAACTCGATGTTGTCGATGCGGTGGTTGTTGCCTTCAGACGTGCCCATGAGCGCTTCCCGGAATGTGGAGGCGCCAGCATGCCGCATTCGGCTGCCCAAAGAAAAAGCCCCGCAGTGCGGGGCTTTTTCAAGGCTCAAGGCCAAATAGGTGAAGCTACGGGCTCGAAGGCCAATGGGGCGATCCTGCTTGGTTTACTGCGCCTTGATCGCCATCGCCTGCAATCCGGTGCCGTCCAGCTTCTGCTTGGCTTCGGCCAGCTCGCCGGCGGTGCCGTACGGGCCCATGCGCACGCGGTACACGGTCTTGCCGTTGATCTGCGCCGATTCCACCCGTGCCGCCAGGCCGATCATGGCCAGCTTGGCCTTGGTGGCTTCGGCATCGCCCGACGCCCCGAAGGCGCCGGCCTGCAGGATGTAACGCACGTTGTTGGCCGGCTCGGCCGCCGCTGTAGCCGGAGCTGCCGCAGCGGTGGCTTCGGGCTTGGGCGCAGCCGCAGCCGCAACCGGCTTCGGTTGTGCCGCCGCGGCTGCCGGGCGCTCGGCGACCGGCGCCGGCAATGGGGCCGGTGCAGTGGTGGCGGCAGTAGCCGCCGCCGTGGTCGGCGCCGGCACCGCTGCCGGTACCGGGCGGCCTTCCAGCGCGGCCTGCGCGCGCTGCGCTTCGGCCTTGGCCCGGCGCTGGTCTTCGGCGCGCGCGCTGGCGGCCAGCTCCGCATCCGACATCTCCACTTCCTTGCCCGGAAGCAGGGTGTAGAAGTCGTACTGCGTGGCGGCCGGCTTGGCCGGTTCGGCAGGCTTGGTGGCAGCACCCGGCTTGGGCAGTTCAGCGCCCACGTCGGTGTCCGCGTCGCTGACCGGGGCCGGCTGCGCGTTCGGGTCCGGCTGCGGGCCTACCCGCAGGAAGCCGTCGCCATCGTTCTTGAACAGGTTCGGTGCCGCCAGGAACACCACGGCCGCAATCGCCACACCGGCCACCAGCCACACCCATCCCGGCGTGCCTTGGCTGGTGTTGCGTCGCGCCTGGGTCTTGCCGCGTCGTGCTGCCATTTACTACTTCTCCACTGCTTACATTTTTTCCGGGGCGGAAACGCCCAGGACGTTCAGACCATTGGCCAGCACCTGGCGTGCCGCGCAGGCCAGCGTCAGCTTGGCATTGCGCTCGGCATCGTCAGCCACCAGCACCTGCGTGCCGTGATACCACGTGTGGAAGGCGTGCGCCAATTCACGCAGGTACTGCGCGATCAGGTGCGGTTCCAGGGCAATGCCGGCCGCTTCCACCACTTCCGGGAAGCGCGACATTTCCACCATCAGCCACAGCGAAGGTTCGTCGTTCAGCGATGCCAGCCCGGTCAGGCCTTCGGCCGGGGTGTACGACAGACCCTTTTCCTGTGCCTGGCGCAGCAGGCTGCACACGCGGGCGTGCGCATACTGCACGTAGAACACCGGGTTGTCATTGCTTTGCTGGCGGGCCAGGTCGATATCGAAGGTCAGCTGCGAATCGGGCTTGCGCGCGATCAGGAACCAGCGGGTCGCATCGCGGCCGGCTTCCTCGATCAGGTCGCGCAGGGTCAGGTAGCTGCCGGCACGCTTGGACAGCTTCACTTCCTCCCCGCCGCGCATCACCGTCACCATCTGGTGCAGCACGTATTCCGGCCAGCCCTTGGGAATGCCCACGTCCAGCGCCTGCAGGCCGGCGCGCACGCGTGCCAGCGAACCGTGGTGGTCCGCGCCCAGCTCGGTGATCGCGCGCTCATAGCCGCGCTGCCACTTGCTCAGGTGGTAGGCCACGTCAGGCAGGAAGTAGGTGTAGGTGCCGTCGGACTTGCGCATCACGCGGTCCTTGTCGTCACCGAAGTCGGTGGAGCGCAGCCACAGCGCGCCGCCTTCCTCATAGGTGTGGCCGGCCGCCTTGAGCTGGGCCACGGTCTCTTCGACCTTGCCATCCTTGTAGAGCGAGCTCTCCAGGAAGTAGATGTCGAAATCCACCCCGAACGCGGCCAGGTCCTGGTTCTGCTCGTTGCGCAGGTAGGCCACGGCGAAGCGGCGGATCGCATCCAGGTTGTCCGGGTCGCGCTCGCCCACCACCGAATGGCCTTCCAGCTCCACGGTGGCGCCGGCCAGGTAGGCCTTGGCCACGTCTTCGATGTAGTCCCCGCGGTAGCCGCCTTCCGGCCAGCCGGCGTCGTCGGGCTTGATGCCCTTGGCGCGCGCCTGGGTGGACAGGGCAAGGTTTTCGATCTGCACGCCGGCGTCGTTGTAATAGAACTCGCGCTTGGCGTTCCAGCCGTTCACGTCCAGCAGGCGCGCCAGGCAGTCGCCGATGGCGGCCGCGCGGCCGTGGCCCACGTGCAGCGGGCCGGTCGGGTTGGCCGACACGTACTCCACGCCCACGGTACGGCCGTTGCCGCTCAGGTTGTGGCCGTAATCGGCGCCTTCCTTGAGCACGCCGGCCGCTTCACGCTGGTACGCGCTGGGGGCCAGGTGGAAATTGATGAAGCCCGGGCCGGCGATTTCCACGCGCAGCACATCGTCGCTCTTGGGCAGCGCATCCAGCAGCGCCTGGGCCAGGGCGCGCGGGTTGCTGCGCGCCGGCTTGGCCAGCAGCATGGCGGCATTGGTGGCGAAATCACCGTGTTCACGGGTCTTCGGGCGTTCCACCACGAATTCCGGGGTCAGGGTATCGGCCGGCAGAGTGCCGTTGGCGCGCAAGGCTTCGATGCCTTGGCTGATCAGGGCGCGGAGGAGATTTTTCACAGGGCCTGCTTTGAGACTGGAGCGGCGGAATCGGCAATTTTAGCCCAGAAGCCGCCCCGATCCATTGAACCGGGGCACAGCGGGGGTGGGAAGCCGGGCGTGGGGTGGGGCGGGAGGCCTTGGGGGCAGGGGAAATGGGATGACCGGGCCGTTCAGGTGCGGGCGAACGGGTCGCGCTTGAGCCAGCCCCGTTCGGCCATGGAGACCGGCGGGCCGTCGCCCACCACGACATGGTCCACCAGCCGGACCCCGACCAGCGCCAGGGCTTCAAAGAGCTGATAGGTGATCTCCCGGTCGGAGGGTGATGGCTCGGCCCGGCCGGACGGGTGGTTGTGGCTGACGATGACGGCCGCCGCGTTGTGCAGCAGCGCTCGCCGCACCACCTCTCGCGGGTACACGGTGGCCGTGTCGATGGTGCCGGTGAACAACTCCTCATACGCCAGGGTGCGGTTGCGGGTGTCCATGAACAGCGCGGCGAACACCTCCTGCGGTCGCGCGCGCAACCGCAGCTTGAAGTAGCGCCCGGCCGAGCCGGGATCGCAGATGCTGTCGCCGCGCTCCAGGTCGGCCAGCAGATGGCGGCTGGCCAGCTCCAGTGCGGCAACCAGCTTGCAGGCGCGCGCCGGGCCGAGGGCAGGCAGCTTCCTCAGCTTGCTGGCATCCATGTCCATGAGCCTGCGCAGCGGGCCATGGTCTTTGAGCAGGCGGCGTGCACACTGCACCGCGTCCAGCCCGTTACAGCCGCTGCCGATGAACAGGGCCAACAGCTCCGAGTCGGAGAGGGCCTCGGGCCCCAGCCTGAGCAACTTTTCTCGCGGACGATCGTGCTCGTGCCAATGTTTGATTGCCATTCGGCCAGTGTCAGGTGAGACGCAGGCGAGCAGGCATAGGGAACCGCCGCGCAGCTGTGTGAGAAAGAGCAGACGCGTGGCTTAGTCCTCAGAATTCCGTGCTTTCCGCCGCTGAACTTCTTTGTGCGTCTGTACCATGCTCCACGCAGCAAAGCCGAGCGCAACGAGGGCAATCACTACGGTTGAGGCGACGAGGATTTCTGTCATGGAACGTTCTCCTGGCGAGTCAGGCCAATCTTTGAGATGCGAGTGAACAGCGTGTAGCTGAAGCCAAGCGACGCGAGGGCGATGATCGCCACGCAGTACATGATTGCCTGCCGGTCAACCGCGTCGCCTCCAATCAAGGTCAGGCAGAGAAGAACGCCATGAACGGCGATCAAGCAGGCCGATATTCCGTTCTGCGCTGTCTTCCACGACCTGTCAGCTGCGACAAGGTGTTCCATCTCATTGATATTGGAAATGAGCAGAACGAGTCCAAATGCGATGAAGTCCTGCGGCACAAAGGGCTCGATGCTTCCTTCCTTGGTCACCAACCAGACAAGGAACCTGGAGAAGATAGGGAAAAGTCCGATGAGGACGGTGTACGCAAGCCATTTGCTCTTGACTGTCTGCATCTCCTGCTCCCGCGTCGATTCTGCGTTGAACCTTGAGGGTGCGAAGTCTATGGCCGGAAAACGGCTGAAGTTGAATAGCTCGTCTCAGTTTTGGAAGTATCTATGGATCGAATACACCCGATGTCGGTACTGGCGTAGTTGAGCGGGTAGGCAGCGACAACAGGCTCGCAGTGGCGTCGCAGTTCAAGCAGATCGCCGGCTTCGATCAATGCTTCCCGCCCGCTGGAAGGATCAGGCGGGCAACTTGAAATAGCGGGAAGTCATGCCCCCCACCGCTTCCGCCACGGCATCGATGCCGGGCTGCTGCTCCGGCGACATCGGCATGACGACCTCCTCTCTGCAGACCAGGTCATCTGCATCAAGCTGCGCGTAGCTGATACGCAGGCTCCCCCAGGTCACGATGTCCGGCTGCACCGTCACCACCCCGCTGCGGCTGATCCAGTCTTTGGTCTTCGACAGGCGAAGCGTGCGTAGCGCGTCGGTGTAATCGGCGTACAGCAGGTTTACCGGAATGGCCGGGTGGCTGCCGCTGGCCAGGTGTTCGAACAGTGCCTTGTTATAGGCGCAGAACCACGCAGGGCGCTGCCATGCATCAGGGTGGTTCATCTCCTGGCGCGCGCGGTCCCACGACGCGGCCTGCGCGGCACCTTCCGGCTTGGTCTGCTTCCTGGGAGTCTTGCTGGTGCGGCGGCTGGTGGCCAGTGCCGCTACCTGGGCCTCGAACTCCGTGCCCTTGAAGCGTCGTACATCCGTTTTCAGCAGCTTGCCCTGCTCGGCAAGCGCTTCGGCCACCACGGCCGCCACGTCAACATTGCCGGCGTTCAACGCCAGCGTGAGCGGCGTGCGGCCGCGCTCGTTGGCAGCGGCCGGGTCCAGGCCCCATTCGATCAACAGCCGGGTAACGGCCACCGGGTCGCCCATCCGGTGCCATGTGGTTGAGATGCCGCCGCGGCTGGCCTTCAGCCCGTCCACGTCGCCGGCCGCATACATCAGCGCAGTGGAACCGGCGGGATTGACTACGTGCACGTTGGCGCAGCGCTCTGCCAGGAACCGCAGCAGCGGCACACTGCCCAGGTACGCGCCGATCAACACCGGTGTGTACATCTGCCGGTGGTCCATGGCTTCAATGCTGGCACCGGCCTGCAGCAGCGCGTCGACGGCGTCGAAGATGCAGCCCATCTCCGCCGGATCCGCATCTGCATCAAACGCGGAGTTCCAGACTTCGCCGCGCATCTCGCGCAGGCCGAGCACGGTACAGATCGGCGAATCCTTGGTCAGGCGCGGGTTCGCGCCGGCGGCGAGGAGCCGCCGCAGTTTTTCCACCGCCCACGCGGCCGGGCTGAAGATGAAGTCCCGGCAGGTAATCGAAAGGGGCGTGGCACCACGGCCGGCCGCCTTGTTGGGGTCTGCCCCCGCCGCCAGCAGCAGGGAGATCAGCGCCAGGTGCGCCTCGATGCGCCGCGCAATCGTGGCCTCGTCCGGACCGTCATGGTCCAGCATGCTGTTGTTGCACACCCAGTACAGGGCGCGCTCGTTATGTCGCAACCGGATGCGGTCGGGATGCACGCCGGCACGAACGCGTCGTTCGATGTCAGCGAAGGCATCGTCGCAGGAAACGTGGGAATCCAGCACAACAGGGGACGTCGAGTTCGGCACAGGAAGTTGGCATTCATTGATTCATTGCAATGAATGCTAACAATCCCATCGCGTCGCGGACTGGACAAGTTGTCAAGTCGTCCGCTGTCCCCCCTTGTACCCTACGCCAAGGTGGTCACCCGTTTGGCGGGTCAGCGTGCCGCCCTGCGGGCGGCCTTTCGCTCAACGGCATACCGCTACGACCTGGCTGCGCGAGTCGATCATCACCACCGCGTCCTGTAGTGCATGGGCACCTACCAGAAGCTCGGGATACTTCGGCGATACGCGCACCTCCATCTGGGCATGGCTCACCTGTCCTACCCGGATCGGTCCGTTCACCACGGCGCGCCAGCTTTCCAGCTGTCCATTGGTCAGCTGCGAGCGGACCGACTCGCCGAGGGGCTGGTCGGATACCTGCTCGAATACAGTCTGCGGCAATACGAAGCCGATGTTGGCGCCAGTATCCAGCTGGGCAACGAAGGGGTGCCCATCTACCGTTACCGGTATGCGGAAGGCGCGCGTATAGGGCAGCGCATTGGCTGAGGAGGCGCCCAGCTGCTCTGTCCGCGAGAAAGTCAGCATCCTGTTCGGATAGTCGATCCGCAGCAGGCCATCGGCAAAGAAGTCGCGCGCGAGAATCCCGTCGAACGCAGCTTCTGGCGCATTGCGCGCATTGTAGTCGCGGGCGATCACTTCCACGTCGCGATGTACCAACTCACCCAGTTGCAGCGCTTCGATTCGCGCCGTTTCCACCCGGGCCTTGGAGACGCCGTCCGACGTGGTGGTCTCCCCGTGCAGGGACAGGCCGAGCGCCGACACCAGGCGCATGTCAGCGCGGCCGATGCCGCTGGCCCCGGTATCCACGGCGAACCGATAGGGTTCACGCCCGTTGACGCGCGCCTGCACATAGATGCGTCCATCGACGCTCTCGAAGGGCATCTGAACCAGCGTGCCGGTCAGCGGTTGGTGGGCAAGGCTGCAGGCATCGCTCGGCGCAGGCGGCGGAGCGGCCCCGGCCGACGCCATCAGCAGGAACAAGGCAGAGAATAGTCTGGGGAGTGCAGGTGTCATGGCGCGTTCCTTGCGGGTGGATGGATCTGGTCCGCGCCATACTGGGCTGATCCCCTGTCGTCTGCATCCGCGCTGCGACGAATCAACACTGCTGCCGATGGAACCCAGGCAGGGCGGGGTGAAACGATGGCGTGGGGTAGCCCGGCCGCCGCCGAGAGCGACACGCGCCAGGCCTTCATGACCAAAAACCCACTCCTTATGCCCCTGGGGCATCAGCCCCGCACACCCCATCGGGTAAGCTAATCGCCTCAGTTCGACAGGAAATTCGCAGGTGGCTGACTCCCCCCAGGCTTCCCCGGCGCAGGCGCGCCCGCTGGCAGGCCAGAAGCTGTTGTTGTGCGTGGGTGGCGGCATCGCGGCCTACAAGTCGCTGGAACTGGTGCGCCGCCTGCGCGACGCCGGGGCCCAGGTGCAGGTTGCCATGACCGCCGGGGCCCAGCAGTTCGTCACCCCGCTGAGCTTCCAGGCCCTGTCCGGCCAGCCCACCCGCACCACCCTGTGGGATAGCGCGGCCGAACAGGCCATGGGCCATATCGAGCTGGCCCGCTGGGCCGACCGCATCATCGTCGCCCCGGCCACGGCCGACCTGCTGGCCCGGCTGGCCAACGGCCATGCCGATGACCTGGTCACCACCCTGTGCCTGGCCACCACCGCGCCGCTCACCGTGTGCCCGGCCATGAACCACCGCATGTGGCTGCACCCGGCCACCCAGGCCAACATCAGCCTGCTGCGCGAACGCGGCGCGCAGGTGGTCGGCCCGGAAGACGGCCCGCTGGCCGAAGGCGAATCCGGCCCCGGCCGCCTGACCGAACCGCACGCCATCGTGGCCGCGCTGGCTGCCCTGCAGGGCCCGGCCGACGCGCCCGAAGCCACGCAGGAGCTGAAAGGCCTGCGCGTGGTGATCAGCGCCGGCCCCACCTATGAAGACCTGGACCCGGTGCGCTACGTGGGCAACCGCAGCAGCGGCAAGATGGGCTACGCGCTGGCCGCCGCCGCCGTGCGCCAGGGCGCGCAGGTGGTGCTGGTCAGTGGCCCGGTGCACCTGGCCACCCCGGCCGGGGTGCAGCGGGTGGACGTGCGCTCGGCCGCGCAGATGCGCAGCGCCGTGCTGGATGCGCTGCCGGCCGACATCTATATAGGCGCCGCCGCCGTCTCCGATTACACCCCCCGCCAGGTGGCCCCGCAGAAGCTGAAGAAGACCGCCGGCACCCAGACCCTCACGCTGGAGCTGGTGCGCACCCAGGACATCCTGGCCGAGGTGGCCCAGCAGACCAACGCGCTGAAGCTGGTGGTCGGCTTTGCCGCCGAAACCCACGATGTGGAGAAGTACGCGCGCGGCAAGCTGGTCGACAAGCGGCTGGACCTGGTGATCGCCAATCAGGTGGGCATCACAAACGGCGGCTTCGAAAGCGATGAGAATGCAGCAACCGCCTATTGGCAGGGTGGGGAACAGGTGTTCCCCGGTACCACCAAGGCGCTGCTGGCCGAACAACTGTTGTCCCTGATTGCCCAGAGGTTGCACGCATGACCCAAGCCCCGTCCCTGCACGCGCTGCAGGTGAAGCTGCTCGATCCCCGCTTCGGCGATAGCTGGCCCCTGCCGGCCTATGCCACCGAAGCCAGCGCCGGCATGGACCTGCGCGCCGCGCTGGAAACCGAGCTCACCCTGCAGCCGGGGGATACGGCGCTGATTCCCAGCGGTATCGCCATCCATATCGAAGATCCGAACCTGTGCGCGGTCGTGCTGCCGCGCTCCGGGCTGGGCCACCGCCACGGCATCGTGCTGGGCAACGGCACCGGCCTGATCGATGCCGATTACCAGGGCCCGCTGCTGATCAGCGCCTGGAACCGCGGCCGCGAGGCCTTCACGCTGCAACCGGGTGACCGTATTGCACAGTTGGTTGTGCTGCCGATTGCACGCGTGGGCCTGCAGGTAGTGGATACTTTCACCGACAGCGCCAGGGGAACGGGTGGATTCGGCCATACCGGGGTGCGCTGACAGGGGGAACATCAATGAGCAAGGCAACGGCGGAAGGACAGCCACGATTGACAAGCAAGCGTAACGGGCTGTTGTTGGTGGGGTTGCTGACCCTGCTGGCGGCATGGTTTGCCTGGAGCGGGGTGCGGCAATGGCGGCAGGCCTCGGTAGGGCAGGCGCTGGAACAGTCCCGCGACCAGATTGTGCAGGGCGTGGACGCCGCCCTCAAGGGGCAGAGCACCCAGCTGGGCACCCTGGTGAAGAGCGAGCGGGTCAGTACCGCGCTGGCCGCCGGCGATGCCGATGCCACCGCGCTGGCCGTGCGTGAAGGCTGGCCGGGCACGGAAGACGTGCAGGTGCTCACCGCCGACCTGGACCAGGCCTACGCCGATCCCAAGGCCTTCGGGTACGCCCGCCTGGGCCTGCTGGAAGCCGCCATTGCCGGCGATACCGTGGTGGCGCGCGTGGTGCGCGACGCCGGTGGCCAGCGTCTGGGCCTTGCGGTTCCGGTGCAGCTGGGCACCACGGGCCCGGCGGTGATCTACGTGCGCCAGCCGCTGCTGCGCCTGACCGGCACCTTCGACCAGGTGCGCGTGCCGTCCGCGGGCTACCTGGCGCTGCGCCAGGGCACCCACAACATCATCGAACAGGGCGACAGCAGCCTCTCCCAGAGCGCGGAAGGCCTGGCCCGGCCGATCGGCAAGAGCGGCCTGCGCCTGGCCGCCGCCGTGCCGGATATCGAACCGGGCCCGCTGGGCCTGGGCGCCATTCCGTCCATCATCGTGGCGGTGCTGCTGCTGGCCATCGCCGGCATGCTGCAGTTCGGCAAGGGCCGCGTGCCCATGCCCCGCCGCCGTGCCGCCGCCAGCGAGGCCGACCACGGCCCGACCCTGCGCGAAAGCCTGGTACAGGACCCGCTGCTGGAGCCGGCCCTGGCGGCCGGTTCGGGCGTGGCCCCGCCGCCGCTGCCCACCGGCCCCGGCCATGAGGTGCCGGAAGGCATCTTCCGTGCCTACGACATCCGCGGTGTCATCGGTCGCGAGCTCACCCCGCAGGTAGCGGTGCTGATTGGCGAGGCCATCGGCTCGGTGCTGCAGGTGCAGGGGCTGCGCGACATCGTGGTGGGCCGCGATGGCCGCCTGTCCGGCCCGGAACTGAGCGCCAGCCTGATCGAAGGCCTGCGCCGCGCCGGTTGCGATGTCACCGACATCGGCCTGGCACCCACCCCGGTGGTGTACTTCGCCAGTTACCACCTGCGTGCCGGCAGCTGCGTTGCGGTCACCGGCAGCCACAACCCGCCGGACTACAACGGCTTCAAGATCGTCGTCGGCGGCGAGACCCTCTCCGGCGATGCCATCACCGAGCTGTACCAGCGCATCCGCGATGGCCAGCTGCACGTGGCCGCCGAACCGGGCAGCCTGCAGCAGCGCGACGTCAACGCCGATTACATCCAGCGCATTGCCGATGACGTGCAGCTGGACCGCCCGATCAAGGTGGTGGCCGATGCCGGCAACGGCGTGGCCGGCGAACTGGCCCAGCCGCTGCTGGAAGCCATTGGCGCCGAAGTCATTCCGCTGTACTGCGATGTGGATGGCACCTTCCCCAACCACCACCCCGACCCGAGCGACCCGGCCAACCTGGAAGACCTCATCCAGACCGTGAAGCGCTTCGATGCGGATATCGGCCTGGCCTTCGATGGCGATGGCGACCGCCTGGGCGTGGTCACCCGCGAAGGCAGGATCATTTACGCCGATCGCCTGCTGATGCTGTTCGCGGCCGATGTGCTGCAACGCAATCCCGGCGCGCTGGTGATCTACGACGTGAAGTGCAGCGGCAAGCTGTCCGATTACGTGCTGCGCAACGGCGGCAGCCCAATGATGTGGAAGACCGGGCATTCGCTGATCAAGGCCAAGATGCGCGAAACCGATGCCGAACTGGCCGGTGAAATGAGCGGGCACTTCTTCTTCAAGGAGCGCTGGTTCGGCTTCGATGATGGCTTGTATGCCGCCTCGCGCCTGTTGGAAATCCTGGCCCAGCGCGATGAGACCCCGTCCGAAGTGCTCGATGAGCTGCCCGACAGCGTGTCCACCCCGGAGCTGAAGGTGCCGGTGGAATCGGGTACCCCGCATGCGCTGGTGTCGCTGTTCGTGTCGGCCGCGCAGGTGGAGGATTCGCCGTTCGCCGGCGCGCGCCTGTCCACCATCGATGGCCTGCGTGCGGATTTCCCGGATGGTTGGGGCCTGCTGCGCGCCTCCAACACCACCCCGGTGCTGGTGCTGCGTTTCGAAGGCAACGACGAGGCTGCGCTGGAGCGCATCAAGGCCCTGTTCCGCGACCAGCTGCAGCCGCTGCTGCCGGGCGTGGAACTTGGCTTTTAGCCTTTGAACCGCAAACCCACGCCGGGTTCGGTGAACAGGTAACGCGAATCCAGCGCGGAATCGCCCAGCTTGTGGCGCAGCTTGCCCACCAGGATGCGCAGGTAGTGGGTGTCGTGCTGGTGGGTGGGGCCCCAGATCTCGGCCAGGATCTGGGGCTGGGTCACCACCCGGCCCGCGTTGCGCAGCAGCAGCGACAGCAACGCATATTCCTTGCGGGTCAGCGCCACCGGCGCGCCGTCCAGGTGCACCTCGCGGCGCACCAGGTCGATATGCAGGTGGCCGTCGTCGAAATGCGGCAGCACCCCATCGGCCGAAACCGTGCGCGTGCGCAGCAGCGCACGCACCCGCGCCATCAGCTCCTGGGTGCCGAACGGCTTGGTCACGTAGTCGTTGGCACCGTTGTCCAGCGCCAGCACCTTCTCGGTTTCGCTGGCGCGCACGGTCAGCATGATCACGGGCACCTGGCTCCACTGGCGCAGCTCGGCCAGCACCTCGTGGCCTTCCATGTCCGGCAGGCCGATATCCAGGATCACCAGGTCCGCGCCTTCGCCCACCAGCTGCTCCAGCCCGGCCTGCCCGCTGGCAGCCTGCAGCACCCGGTAACCCTGCGCGCGCAGGCTGATGTCGAGGAAGCGGCGGATCTGCGCTTCATCGTCGATCACCAGCACGCGCGCAGGCGGCACGCCATGGGAAGGGTCAGGAATCGTCGGGGTCATCGGCAGGGTGGGGTTGCAGCAGGGGGAGCGTGATGCGGATCAGGGTACCGCGTCCATCACGGCCCGGCAGTGCCTGCACGGTGCCGCCATGCGCGCCGATCATGCCCTGGCAGATGGTCAGGCCCAGCCCGGTGCCGTGCCGGCCGCGGTCGCCACGCTCCACGCTGTAGAACATGTCGAAGATGCGCGCGCGTTCGTCATCGGGGATGCCGGGGCCGGCATCCAGCACGTCGATGCGCAGCTCGCCCTCCACCAGCCGTGCCTGCACTTCCACCGCCGCGCCGGGCGGGGAGAACTTCGCCGCGTTCTCCATCACGTTGAATACCGCCTGTTCCACCAGCGCCGGGTGCACCCAGATCGGGCCCAGCGTGCTGGGAATATCCAGCTGCAGGCGCACGTCGGGCTGGTAACGCTGCAGGCGGCGCGCGGCCGAGCCGACCAGCTCGTCCACGCCGATCCAGTCGCGGTTGATCTGCAGCCCCTCGTGGCCCAGCCGGGTCATGTCCAGCAGGTTCTGGATGTAGCGGTCCAGCCGCTCGCCTTCCACCAGGATGGTATCCAGCAGCGCACGGCGGTCGCTGGCGTCCATTGCCTCGGCATAGTTGGACAGGCTGTCGGCCGAGCCGATCATCGCCGCCAGCGGCGAGCGCAGGTCGTGCGAGACCGACGACAGCAGCGCCGAACGCAGCCGCTCGGTCTCGTTGCTCACGTGCGCCTTTTCCAGGTCGGCCACCAGCCGCGTGCGCAGCGCGGCCTGCGCGATGTCATCCACCATCGCTTCGGCCAGCTGGCGCTGTTCCGGGGTCAGGCGCGGCGCGCTGCGCGGGAAGCGCATGCCGGCCACGCCGATGCTGCGCTCGTCGCCATCCAGCAGGGGCAGGAACCACCATTCCGCACCGGCCAGCGTATCGGTGAAGCGGCCGCTGGGCTGGCCGTGGCGGTGCGCCCAGTCGGCGGCGGCCAGGTCGGTGTCGCCCGGCGCGGCGCTGCCGCTGGTGCTGGTATCGGCGCCGATGCGCAGCCACGCCGGTGCATCCAGTGCCTGTTCCAGCGCTTCGCGCCCGGCCTGCGCCACCTCTTCGTTGCTGGCCGCGCGGGTCAGCTGCCCGCCCAGCACCTGGCGCGCGTTGGCGTGCCGGTTGGCCGCACGCAGCGCCACCACCTGCATGCGCAGGCGCGAGGCCAGCCGCCCGGCCACCAGTGCCGCCACCAGGAACAGGAATACGGTGATTACGCCCTGCCGCGCGCTGATCGCGAAGGTGAAGCGCGGGGCGATGAAGAAGAAGTTATAGGCGAGGAAACACAGCGCTGCGGCCATCACCGCCGCGCTGGTGCGGCTGCGCGCGGCCACCACCACCACCGCCACGATGAACACCATCGACAGGTCGTACAGCCCCACCCAGCGCTCGGCCACCAGCGCCACCAGGCAGGCCAGCGCAGTGGCCACCAGTGCCAGCACGGTGTCGCGGCCGGTGCTCAGCGTGGGCATCGACAGCCCATGGCGGCGCGCACGCGCGCGCGCCTGCGGGGTGCCGATGATGGTGATTTCAAAGTGCGCGCCGCGCTGGATCAGCTGCTGGGTCAGCGTGCGGTTGAGCATGCGTGCGAACGGGCGCTCGCGGGTGCGGCCCAGCACCAGGGTGGACACGCTGTTGTGCGCGGCGTGGTCGAGCAGGGCATCGGCAATGCTGGGCCCATGCAGCAGCTCGGCCTCGCCGCCCAGCCGCCGCGCCAGCGCGAAGGCCGCGTCGATCTCGCGGCGGGTGCTGTCGTCTTCGCGGCGGCGCTGCACGGTCACCACCGTCCACGGCGCATCGCGGCGCTCGGCAATGCGCCGGCCCACGCGTACCAGGTACTCGCTCTGGCCGCCGCCGTCGATCGCCACCAGCACCCGTCGGCGCAGCGGCAGGTTGCCTTCGCCGCGCGCGGCGCGGGTCTCGCGCAGGCTGTTGTCGACCCGGTCGGCCGCTTCCTGCATCGCCAGTTCACGCAGCGCGGTCAGGTTGGCGGGCGAGAAGAACGCCTGCAGCGCCTGCGCCGCCTGCTCGGGCACGTACACCTTGCCCTGCTGCAGGCGCTCGATCAGTTCGCGCGGCGGCAGGTCCACCAGCACGATGTCGTGCAGGCGGTCCAGTACCGCATCGGGCACGGTCTCGCTGACCCGCACCCCGGTGATCCGCATCACCACATCGTTGAGGCTTTCCAGGTGCTGGATGTTGAGGGTGGTCCAGACGTCGATGCCGGCGTCCAGCAGCTCCACCACATCCTGCCAGCGCCGCTCGTGGCGGCTGCCCGGCACGTTGCGGTGGGCCAGCTCGTCCACCAGCACCAGCGCCGGCCGGCGCGCCAGCACCGCATCCAGGTCCATTTCCTGCAGGGCATGCTGCTGGTACTCGCGCTGCAGCAGCGGCACCTGCGGCAGGCCGTCCAGCAGCGCCGATGTCTCGGCGCGGCCGTGCGTTTCCACCAGCCCCACCACCACGTCCACGCCGCGGCGCAGCTGCTCCTGCGCGCGGCCGAGCATGCTGTAGGTCTTGCCCACGCCGGGGGCGGCGCCCAGGAACACGGTGAGCTTGCCGCCGGCCTCGCGCTGCAGGCTTTCCACCAGTGCGTCGGCCTGTCGGGTGCGGGAGTCGGTCATGGGGAGGGATTGTGCACCGGTCGGCTGTCATCCAGTGCCATGTTCAACGTCATCACGTTCACCCGGGGCTGGCCGAACACGCCCCACTGTGGGCCCTGCGTATGCGCCTGCACCAGCGCCTGCACCTGTTCCACGCTGAGGCCGCGATTGCCCGCCACGCGCTTCACCTGCACCGCAGCGGCGGCCGGCGACAGCTCCGGGTCCATGCCGGCGCCGGACTGGGTGACCAGATCGCCCGGCACATCAGCCACGGCAATGCCTTCGCGCACCGCCACCGCATGGGTGGCTTCGGCCACGCGGTCCTGCAGGGCCGGGTTGCTGCGCGCCAGGTTGCTGCCGGCCGCGGCCATCGGGTCGTAGCTGGCCGCCGAGGGGCGCGCCTGGAAGTAGCCATCGCCCACGAACGGCTGCGCCACCAGTTGCGAGCCGCGGACCTGGCCGTGCTGCAGCAGCAGGCTGCCCTGGGCCTGGGCCGGGAACAGCGCGCCGCTGATCCCGGTGGCGGCCACAGCATAGGCCAGGCCCAGTACCAGCAGGCTGGCCACGCCCAGCCCGATCGCCGGGCGCAGCGCGCCCTGCTGTTGCAGGGAAACAGAGAGGGCGGCGCGGTTGCGCGCCGGGCGGGACAACGAAGCAGCAGCGGAGCGGTTCATGCGCCAAATACCGAGAAGAGGAGGAGGTCGATCAGCTTGATGGCGGCGAACGGCAGCAGCACGCCGCCCAGCCCGTACACCAGCATGTTCCGGCGCAGCAGCGCGGTGGCCGTGGCCGGGCGGAAGCGCACGCCGCGCAGCGCCAGTGGAATCAGCGCCGGAATCACCAACGCATTGAAGATCAGCGCCGCCAGCACCGCGTTGCGCGGGCTGGACAGGTGCATCACGTTCAACGTGGCCAGGGCCGGCAGGGTGGCGGCAAACAACGCCGGCAGGATCGCGAAGTACTTGGAGACGTCGTTGGCCAGCGAGAACGTGGTCAGCGCGCCGCGCGTGATCAGCTGCTGCTTGCCCACTTCCACCACCGCCAGCAGCTTGGTCGGGTCCGAATCCAGGTCCACCATGTTGCCGGCCTCCTTTGCCGCCTGCGTGCCCGAGTTCATCGCCAGGCCGATGTCGGCCTGGGCCAGCGCGGGGGCATCGTTGGTGCCATCGCCCACCATCGCCACCAGCCGCCCACCGGCCTGTTCGGCGCGGATGCGGGCCAGCTTGTCTTCCGGGCGCGCTTCGGCGATGTAGTCGTCCACGCCAGCCTCGGCCGCAATCGCCGCGGCGGTGAGCGGGTTGTCACCGGTGATCATCACCGTGCGGATGCCCATCGCGCGCAGCTGCGCGAACTTCTCGCGCATGCCGTGCTTGACCACGTCACTCAGCTCGATCACGCCCAGCACGTGGCGGCCTTCGCACACCACCAGCGGGGTGGCGCCGTTGCGCGCCACCTGTTCCACCCGCCCGGCCAGCTCGGCCGGCACGGTGCCGCCCAGCTCGCGCACGTACGCGGTGATCGCATCGGCCGCGCCCTTGCGGATGCGCCGGCCGCCGTCCAGGTCCACGCCGGACATCCGGGTCTGTGCGCTGAAGGCGAAGTACTCCGCCTTGTCAGGTTCGCTCGTGGTGCAGCCCTGTTCGCGTGCCAGCCGCACCACCGACTTGCCTTCCGGGGTCGGGTCGGCCAGCGACGACAGCAGCGCCGCTTCGCGCAGCTGCGAGGCTTCAATGCCCGCCAATGCATGGAAGTGGGTCGCCTGGCGGTCGCCGTGGGTGATGGTGCCGGTCTTGTCCAGCAGCAGCACATCCACGTCGCCAGCCACTTCCACCGCCTTGCCGGACTTGGCCAGGATGTTGGCGGCCAGCGCACGGTTCATGCCGGCAATGCCGATGGCCGGCAGCAGCCCGCCGATGGTGGTTGGAATCAGGCACACCAGCAGCGCGATCAGCAGCAGCGGGTCCACCTTCACGCCAACGAAGGCACCAATGGCCGGCAGCGTCGCCACCACCACCAGGAAGGTCAGCGTCATCGCCGCCAGCAGCAGGGTCAGCGCCACTTCGTTCGGGGTCTTCTGCCGGTTGGCGCCTTCCACCAGCGCGATCATCCGGTCCAGGAAGCTGTGGCCCGGCTCGGCGGTGATCTTCACGATGATCTGGTCCGACAGTACCTTGGTGCCGCCGATCACGCCGCTGCGGTCGGTACCGGCTTCACGCAGCACCGGCGCCGATTCACCGGTCACCGCCGCTTCGTTGATGGTCGCCAGGCCCTGCACGATCTCGCCATCGGCCGGCACCAGTTCGCCGGCACTGACGATCACATGGTCGCCCGGGCGCAGCTCGGCCGCAGGCACCTGGGTTTCGCTGGCCCCGGCATGGGCGGCGGCCAGCCGGCGCGCGCTCAGGTCCTGGCGGGCACGCCGCAGCGAGGCGGCCTGGCCACGGCCGCGCGCTTCGGCCACCGCTTCGGCGAAGTTGCCGAACAGCACGGTCAACAACAGGATCGCGGTCACCGTCAGGCCGAAGCCCAGCGGTGCGTTGCCGGTGAGCGTGACCAGCAGGCTCACCAGCGTGCCCACCATCACCACCGCCATCACCGGGCTGTGCACCAGGTGGCGCGGCGACAGTTTGATCACCGCATCGCGCATTGCCCGGCGCAGGCCCGCTGCATCGAGCAGGCGCGGGCGGCGGGAAGGAGCTGCATTCAAGGGATAGGTACTCATGGTTTCACGTCTCAGCGCAGCGTCAGCGACAGGTGGTCGGCAACCGGGCCCAGCACCAGCGCCGGCATGAACTGCAATACGGTCAGGATGACGATCAGCGCGATCAGGGTCAGCGCGAACGTCGGGGTTTCAATCTGCAGCGTGCCGGCCGATTCCGGCGCACGCCGCTTGGCGGCCAGCTGGGCGCAGACGATCAGCGGAATCACCAGCACCGGGTAGCGGCCCAGCAGCAGCACCAGGGTGCAGCTCAGGTTCCACCACGGGGTGGCATCGCCCAGCCCTTCAAAGCCCGAGCCGTTGTTGGCGAAGGCCGATACGTACTCGTAGAACACCTGGCTCACCCCATGGAACGCGGGATTGGAGGTGCCGGTGATCGACGGAATGGCCAGCGTGATCGCGGTGAACGCCAGGATGGTGATCGGCTGCAGCAGCACCAGCAGCGCCAGCAGCTTCACCTGCGGGGTTTCCAGCTTGCGGCCGAGCAGCTCGGGGGTGCGCCCGGTCATCAGGCCGGCCAGGAACACGCCCAGCAGCAGGTACACGATGAACTGCTGCAGGCCGCATCCGATGCCGCCCCAGATCGCGTTGATCAACATGTTGACCATCGGCACCGCACCGGCCAGCGGGCTCAGCGAATCATGCATGCCGTTGACCGAGCCGTTGGAGACCTGGGTGGTGATCGCCGCCCACAGCCCGGTGCCGTCCGCGCCGAAGCGCACCTCCTTGCCTTCCATCAGCAGCGGGCTGGCAGCGGTGGCCGAATGGCCTTCCAGCCACACCGTGGCCGCGATCGACATGCTGGACATCGCCAGCATGCAGCCGAACACCAGTGCCGCCAGCCGCTTGCGGCCGGTGAAGGCGCCCAGCATGAACACCACCGCGATCGGGATCAGCAGGATGCCGATCAGCTCAAGCGCGTTCGACAGCGGGGTCGGGTTCTCCAGCGGCATGCTGCTGTTGGGGCCGTACCAGCCACCGCCATTGGTGCCCAGCTGCTTGGCCGCCACCATCGCCGCGACCGGGCCCAGCGGCAGTTTCTGGGATTCCATGCCTGCGGCCGCATCGATCGGCGTGGCGGTCGGGCCGCCGGCCAGCGTCGAAGGCACGCCCTGGCTGGTCAGCAGCACCGCCCACAGCAGGCACAGCGGCAGCATGAAGCGCACGCATGAGCGCACCACGTCGGCGTAGTAGTTGCCCACGTCGATCTGGCGGTCGGCCGGCAGGTCGCCCGCCACCGTATCGGCGGCCGGGGCGGCGCCGAACAGTGCACGCAGCGTGGCCACCACCAGCGCCAGCCCCATCATCGGGGTGACCACCTGCAGGCCAGTGATTGCGGTCATCTGCGCGAAGTACGACAGCTGCGCCTGGCCGGAATAGTGCTGCTGGTTGGTGTTGGTCAGGAACGACACCATCGTGTGCAGCGCCGTATCCCAGCGCATGTTGGGAATCTGGTCGGGGTTGAACGGCAGCCAGGCCTGGGTCATGAACACCGCCTGCACCAGCACGGCAATGACCAGGTTGCTGAGCAGGAACGCGCCCACGTAGCCGCGCCAGGACATCCCGCGCGCCGGGTTCACCCCCAGTACGCGGTACAGCGGCTTTTCAATCCAGCCAAACAGCGCGTCGCCGCGCATCGGCCCACCGCGCATCACCCGGGCCAGGTACAGCCCAAGCGGAAAGGCCAGCACGATGCTGGCCAGCAGGATCAACAGAATCTCGGTCATGGTCGGCTCCGGTCAGAACTTTTCGGGCGCAAGCACGACGTACAGCAGGTAGGCGGCGGCAACGAGCACCAGCACGCCGCTCACGAAGGAAAGCCAGGCAGGCACGGGGCGTTCTCAGTAGTAGGGAAGGGAGGCCGCCATCGTGTTCCCCATCGGCGTAAACGCTCCACGCCCGCCCCGTGCCCAACCCGTAAAAAGTGCATAAAAAAAGGCGGATGCCTGCGCATCCGCCTTTTCGCTGCCTTCACCTCACCCGCGCGGGTCGGTGCTCACACCCTTCAACAACCGGTACCGCTGCAGGGTTTCCTCGATCTCCACGTCCAGCGCCTTGCGCTGCTCCACATACGAGGCCTGCATGCGCTTCTGTGCCACCAGCTCGGCGTGGCGCAGGCGGATATCCTCGGCCTGCTTGGGCACCACCGGCTGGCCGGCCAGCTCGCGGTCGCCCGCGCTGCCCAATAGGGTCACCAGTGCGCTGCGCAGGCTGGCCACGTTGTAGTTGGCGGTCTGCACGTTGTTGTCCAGGATCCCGGTACGCTCCACGAACACCCGGCGCAGGTCGGCCTCGTCCTGGTAGGTGGACAACATCGCCTGCTCGGTGCGCTTGCGGGTGTCCTCGGCAGCCTGGTCCAGCTGGCGCTGCGCGGCGGCCACGGCGGCATCGGCGCGCTCGTCCTCGGTCAGGGTGCGGTCCACCCCGCCCTTGCGCAGGCCACTGTTGACGCTGAACTCCTCACGCGCGTTGTTCACCGCGTCCTGGGGCAGGGCATCGCTGCAGATCCGCTCCTTGCCCTCGTTCCAGCAGAACAGCTTCTTCGGTTTGGCCGGCGTGTTGCTGTGCTTGCTCTGGGCCTGGGCCGGGAGCATGGGCGCGGCCAGCAACAGGCCGATGATGGTGAACGTGGCAATCCTGGACATGGGAGCCCCTGCTCTCAACGCGTAGGACGGCTGCCGTAACGGGACCGATAGTCCTCCAGCGGCTGCCGGTACCCGACAAGTTCCGGATTTCCGGAGGCAAAATCAAGCAGGTCGGCCAGCGTGGCCACGGCCACCACCGGAATGCCGGCCTCTTCGGCCACGGCCTGGGCGGCCGAACGGCGGTCGTCTTCCGAGGCGATCTCCTGGCGGTCCAGCGCCACCACGATGCCAGCCGGGGTACCGCCGGCCTGCTTGATGATGCCCAGCGCCTCGCGGATGGCGGTGCCGGCGGTGATCACATCGTCCACGATCAGCACGCGCTTGCCGTTCATGTCCGCGCCGATCAGGTTGCCGCCTTCACCGTGGGTCTTGGCTTCCTTGCGGTTGAAGCTCAACGGCAGGTCGCGGCCGCGCTGGGCGAACTCGCAGGCGGTGGCGGTGGCCAGCGGAATGCCCTTGTAGGCCGGGCCGAACACCACGTCGAACTTCAGCCCGGTGGCTTCCACCGCATCGGCGTAGCAGGCGGCCAGCTGGACCATGCTGGCGCCCGAATCGAAGCGGCCGGCATTGAAGAAATAGGGGCTCAGGCGGCCCGACTTGAGGGTGAACTGGCCAAAACGCAGGGCATCGGCGGTCAGGGCCAGCTGCAGGAAACGGTGACGGTGGTCGCTCATCTAACGCTCTATACAATTCTCTTGGAGCGCAGATCCTAAAGCATGACCGGCAATTCAGGCTCGCGACCGGCCGCCGCAGGCCCCTGCAATGGCCGGATCCGGCCAGCCGATGGGGCAGGCAACCCGGTATGCTTTGGCCGTTACGTACCAGACCCGGGTCAGCATGCGCATCATCAGTTTCAACGCCAATGGCATCCGTTCCGCCGCCACCAAGGGTTTCCTCGAGTGGTTCCGTGCCCAGGATGCCGACGTGCTCTGCATCCAGGAGACCAAGGCCCAGGAAGACCAGCTGACCGATCCCATGTTCCGCCCGGACGGCCACCACTGCTTCTACCGTGACGCGATCACCAAGAAGGGCTACAGCGGCGTGGCCATCTACAGCAAGCGCGAGCCCGACCAGGTCATCACCTCGCTGGGCTGGGCCCCGTTCGACGACGAAGGCCGCTACATCGAAGCCCGCTACGGCAACCTCAGCGTGGTCTCCTTCTATATCCCGTCCGGCAGCTCGGGCGACCTGCGCCAGGGCTTCAAGTACGAAGTGATGGAGTGGCTGCGCCCGATCCTGGCCCAGTGGCTGGCCAGCGGCCGCGACTACGTGCTGTGCGGGGACTGGAACATCGTCCGCTCCGCGCTGGACATCAAGAACTGGAAATCCAACCAGAAGAACTCCGGCTGCCTGCCGCCCGAGCGCGACTGGCTCAACGGCCAGTGCGTGGATGCCGGCCAGGCGCTGGACGTGGCCGGCGGCCAGGGCTGGACCGATGCCTACCGCCTGCTGCACCCCACCGGCGAGGATTACACCTGGTGGAGCAACCGCGGCGCGGCCCGCGCCAACAACGTCGGCTGGCGCATCGATTACCAGTTCGTCAGCCCCGGCCTGCGCGAGCGCCTGCGTGGCTGCTCGATCTACCGCGATGAGCGCTTCTCCGACCATGCCCCGTTCACGGTGGACTACGCCCCATGAGTGAAGCGGCAGCGCCGGTGAGCTACAAGGGCTGGGCCGGGATCAAGCGTGCGTTCGGCACGCCGTCGGCGCTGACCATGGCCTTCCTGGGCTTTGGCAGCGGCCTGCCGTTCCTGCTGATCGCCTCGCAGACCCTGTCCACGCGCCTGCGCGACGTGGGGCTGGACCTGCACAGCATCGGCCTGATCAGCCTGGCCAGCTTCTTCTACCTGCTCAAGTTCCTCTGGGCGCCGCTGATCGACCGCTATGCCTTCCCGCTGATCGGCGTCCTCGGCCGCCGTCGTTCCTGGCTGCTGGTGTCCCAGTTGGGCGTTACCGGCGGCCTGTTCGCGCTGGCCTTCGTGCGTCCCGAGCTGGGCGTCACCCCCCTGGTGCTGTGGGTGCTGGTGGCGTCCTTCGCCGGCGCCACCCAGGATTCGGTGGTGGATGCCTACCGGATCGAGATCGCGCCGGAAAGCGCCCAGGCCGCGCTGGCCGCCACCTACACGCTCGGTTACCGCATCGGCCTGATCCTGGCCGGCGCCGGTGCGCTGTACCTGGCCCAGTTCGAAGGGTGGATCGTGGCGTACCTGGCCATGGCATCGCTGATGCTGCTGCCGATCATCACCACCCTGGTGTGCCGCGAACCGGCCCAGCCGGAAGTGCGGATCCAGCGCCGGATCGATTTCTTCGGCGCGTTCTGGCAGCCCATTGCCAGCTTCTTCAGCACCAATGGCGTGGTCCTGGCGGTGGTACTGCTGGCGTTCGTGGGGCTGTTCAAGTTCCCCGACCAGGTGATCGGCGTGATGGCCGGTCCGTTCTACCTGGATTCGGGCTTCACCAAGGCCGACATCGCCACCGTGTCCAAGCTGTTCGGGGTGTGGATGGGCATCGGTGGCGCCTTCCTCGGCGGCATCGCCGTGGCGGCGTTCGGCTTCCGCCGCATGCTGCTGGTGGCCGCGCTCGGCGTGGCGCTGTCCAACCTGGCGTTCCTGCTGATGGCGCAGAACCCCGGCCAGCTCTGGGCGTTCTATGCAGCGCTGTGTGCCGACAACCTGTTCCAGGGCTTTGCCGGCACCGTGCTGGTGGCATTCATGTCCTCGCTGACCGACCGCAACTTCACCGCCACCCAGTACGCCCTGCTGGTATCGCTGGCCAACCTGCCCGGGAAGTTCGTCGGTGGCGCCTCGGGGTACATCGTCGAGGCCACCTCCTACAGCACCTTCTTCATCCTGAGCTCGGCCACGGTCATCCCGACCCTGCTGCTCCTGCTCTGGCTATGGCCCCGCATCCGCGACCGCAGCGCTGCCTGACCGAACAGGCGCGCGGTTGCCGCGCGGCGTACAGTGGGCCATCATCGACCCCGTTGTGCCGTGGGGGCGGTGCGTTGCCAACAGGGGAGACACATGGCTGATCTGGTGCTGCGCGATCTCGATCCGCTGCTGAACGAGCGCATCCGCCGGGTGGCCGTCGCGCGCGGCTGGACCCGCGAACACACCTGTGTGGTCCTGCTCGAGCAGGGCCTGTTCGCCAGCGAACTGGAAGTCCGCAGCGGCTTCCACGACCCGGAAGTGAACGCCCTGGCCGAAGCCATCGCCGCCCTCCAGGCCCTCCCGGACGTCAAATCCTTCTAGGTCACGCCAGGTGGATCGCCCCTAATATCCGCGGCCCTTTCGCCCCGGTCACGCTCGGCAGATTCCCCGGCAACCCGTCCAACGTCCGCTGCGCCAGCCACGCAAACCCCATCGCCTCCAGGTAATCCGGGTCCAGCCCGTGCACTGCACTGGATTCGATCACCACCCCGGGCAAGCGCGCGCTGAGCCGCCGCAGCAACTGCGCATTGCGCACCCCGCCGCCACACGCCAGCACCCGCTTCGCCCCCGGCAGATGGGCCAGCAGCGCATCGGCCACCGTCACCGCGGTCAGCTCCAGCAGCGTCGCCTGCACATCGGCCGCCGCGCGCGGGTGGTCGCCCAGCGCCGCCTCGGCCCACTCCAGGTGGAACTGCTCGCGCCCGGTGCTCTTCGGCGGCGGCAGCGCGAACCACGGCTCGGCCCGCCAGTGCGCCAGCAACTCCTCATCCACCTGCCCGCTGGCCGCAAACGCGCCATCGGCATCGAAGGGCGTGCCGGTATGCCGCTCGCACCACGCATCCATCAGCGCATTGGCTGGCCCGGTATCAAAGCCCCTCGGCGTCCCGACGCGCGGAATCAGGGTCAGGTTGGCGATCCCGCCCAGGTTCAATACCGCCCGGTCCTCATCGGCCGTGCCCAGCATCGCCAGGTGGAAGGCCGGCATCAGCGGCGCCCCGTGCCCACCGGCGGCCACGTCGCGGCGGCGGAAGTCGGCCACCGTGGTGATGCCGGTCAGCTCGGCAATGCGGTTGGCATCGCCCAATTGGCAGGTGAACGCCGGATCGGCCAGCGGGCGGTGCCGCACCGTCTGCCCGTGCGAACCGATCGCCCGCACCTGCGCCGGGCTCACCCCGGCCTGTTCCAGCAAACGGTTGGCGGCGGCCGCGAAGGTAATGCCGATCTGCGCATCGATCCGGCCCAGCGTATCCAGTGAGCCCAGCTCGCCGCCTTCGCCCAGCGCCACCAGCTCGGCGCGGATGGCCGGGTCCCACGGGTGGGTGAGCCCTTCGACGAAGCGGCAGCCGCCCTCGGCGGGAAACTGCACCAGCGCGGCATCGATGCCATCGGCGCTGGTGCCGGACATCAGGCCCAGGTAGAGCGGGGTATGCGGATCAGCTGAAGTCATGGCCAGGCGGTTCAACAGGGTGCGTGCAGCTTCCGCGCAACCTGTTGCCGCCGTCAATGCATGCGATCAGCCACGGCTGCCCTTGGCCGGCTTGGCCGCGCTGGCCGTGGTGGTGGCAGCCTGGTCGGCCTTCGGCGCCGGGCTGGCGTCCGCGTAGATCAGCTTCTCCATGCCCTGGATGCGGGCCAGCGCCGGCGCGGTCTGCGCGCGGAAGGCGACCAGCTCGCTGCCTTGCAGCGGCTCCGGCGGCGGCATCGTCACCGACAGCGGGTTGCGGTGCACGCCGTTGACGCGGAATTCGTAGTGCAGGTGCGGGCCGGTGGCCAGGCCGGTCGAGCCCACGTAGCCGATCACCGTGCCCTGCGCCACGCGCTGGCCGGTCTTGATCTTGCCGAAGCGCGACATGTGCCCGTACAGGGTGGTGTGGCCACGGCCGTGGTCCAGGATCACCACGTTGCCGTAGCCGCGCTGCACGCCGGCGAACTGCACGCGGGCATCGCCGGCGGCCATGATCGGGGTGCCGGTGCGCGCGGCGTAGTCCACGCCCTTGTGCATGCGCATCTTGCCCAGCACCGGGTGCTTGCGCGCGCCGAAGGTGGAGCTCAGGCGGGCGAAGGGAATCGGCATGCGGATGAAGCTCTTCTTCAGCGGGCGCCCGCTCACGTCGAAGTACTCGGACTTGCCGTTGCGGTCGAAGCGGAAGCCGCTGTAGGTCTTGCCGCCGGAGGTGAAGGTCGCCGCCAGGATCTTGCTGGTGTCCACCTTCTCGCCTTCGCGCCAGGTTTCATCCATCACCACGCTGAAGCGGTCGCCCGGCTGCAGGTCCTTGGAGAAGTCGATGTCGTACTTGAAGATCTCGTCGGTCATCGTCGCGATGGCCGACGGCGACAGCCCGGCCTTGCGCGCCGCCGCGTACAGCGAACTGGTGATCTCGCCGCTGGTCACCACCCGGCGGGTGGAGCTCTCACGCTTGCTGACCTTCTCGGTGATCTGCTCGCCCTTCAGCGACAGCTCCACCCGGTTGTCGGCATCGCGATCGAAGCGGATCGTGCGCAGCTCCCCGCTCAGCGGCAGGTCGAAGGCGATTTCCGCGCCGGGGCGCAGCTTGGTCAGCGCCTCGCGCGCACCGGGGTGCTCCAGCACCTGGTGCATCACCGTGGGCGAAATGCCGGCCTCGTCGAACAGGTTGCTCAGGGTCTGGCCACGCTGCACGCGCAGTACCTGCCAGCTGTCGCCCGGCACCTGCTGCAGGCGCTCCTGGGAGAGCGGCGGCAAGGGCAGGGCCAGCGTGGAATGGCTGACCGAGTAGGGCGACTCGATGGTGTGCGAGAAGCCGGGGACAATGGTGGCCACCAGCGCGCCGATGGTGGCGAACAGGCTGGCGTGCATCCAGTGGCGGCGGGTCCAGCGCTCGTTGAAGGCAGCGGGAAGATGCTGTCGAAGCTTCCGATGCAGGGCGGTGTCGTGGAGAACGTGAAGGCGTTCCTTGAAGCGCTGCTTGCGCGCGCGGCCTTGATCGGTATTCAGCATCGTCGGTGTGTTCCTGGCTGACCCGGGAGCGCGGGCCCAAACGTCGGTAACATAGACAGGTATAAATTTCGCGTCAAACCCTTGTGCCTATTGGCTTTTGTGAAGCGCTTGCGGTTAACTTGTACTTAACGTCATTCATGTAAATAAGGCATCGCCGGGAGTTGCACGTGTCCTCGATTGAACAAGCCCTTGCCCAGATCGGCCGTGGCGCCGATGAAATCCTCAAGATCGAGGAGCTGCGCCAGCGGCTGGAAAGCGGCCGCCCGCTGCGGGTCAAGGCCGGTTTCGACCCCACCGCCCCGGACCTGCACCTGGGCCATACCGTCCTGCTGAACAAGCTGCGCCAGT
>NZ_CP101442.1:4507500-4584349 GCF_059134105.1 Stenotrophomonas sp. FBCC-B152
GTCGGCCCCTAAGGCGAGGACGAAAGTCGTAGTCGATGGGAAGCAGGTTAATATTCCTGCACCTCGCGTAAGTGCGATGGAGGGACGGAGAAGGTTAGGTGTACCCGGCGTTGGTTGTCCGGGGGAAAGGCGGTAGGTTTGGATCTTTGGCAAATCCGGGATCCTTCAAGACCGAGCACCGAGACGAGTCTTTAAGACAAAGTCACTGATACCACGCTTCCAGGAAAAGCTCCTAAGCTTCAGCTTACGCAGACCGTACCGTAAACCGACACAGGTGGGTAGGATGAGAATTCTCAGGCGCTTGAGAGAACTCGGGTGAAGGAACTAGGCAACATGGCACCGTAACTTCGGGAGAAGGTGCGCCCTTTTTGGTGGCTCATGCGAGCTATAGCTGAAGAGGGCCGCAGAAACCAGGCCGCTGCGACTGTTTATCAAAAACACAGCACTCTGCAAACACGAAAGTGGACGTATAGGGTGTGACGCCTGCCCGGTGCTGGAAGGTTAATTGATGGGGTCAGCCGCAAGGCGAAGCTCTTGATCGAAGCCCCAGTAAACGGCGGCCGTAACTATAACGGTCCTAAGGTAGCGAAATTCCTTGTCGGGTAAGTTCCGACCTGCACGAATGGCGTAACGACAGCGGCGCTGTCTCCACCCGAGACTCAGTGAAATTGAAATCGCTGTGAAGATGCAGCGTTCCCGTGGCAAGACGGAAAGACCCCGTGAACCTTTACTATAGCTTTACACTGAACGTTGAGTTCGTCTGTGTAGGATAGGTGGGAGGCTATGAAACTGTGGCGCTAGCTGCAGTGGAGCCATCCTTGAAATACCACCCTGTCGTGCTTGACGTTCTAACCTGGGCCCATTATCTGGGTCGGGGACCGTGTATGGTGGGTAGTTTGACTGGGGCGGTCTCCTCCTAAAGAGTAACGGAGGAGCTCGAAGGTACGCTCAGCGCGGTCGGACATCGCGCACTGTGTGCAAAGGCATAAGCGTGCTTGACTGCAAGATCGACGGATCAAGCAGGTAGGAAACTAGGACTTAGTGATCCGGTGGTTCTGTATGGAAGGGCCATCGCTCAACGGATAAAAGGTACTCCGGGGATAACAGGCTGATACCGCCCAAGAGTTCATATCGACGGCGGTGTTTGGCACCTCGATGTCGGCTCATCACATCCTGGGGCTGTAGTCGGTCCCAAGGGTATGGCTGTTCGCCATTTAAAGTGGTACGCGAGCTGGGTTCAGAACGTCGTGAGACAGTTCGGTCCCTATCTGCCATGGGCGTTGGAGATTTGAGAGGGGCTGCTCCTAGTACGAGAGGACCGGAGTGGACGAACCTCTGGTGTTCCGGTTGTCACGCCAGTGGCATTGCCGGGTAGCTATGTTCGGAAGCGATAACCGCTGAAAGCATCTAAGCGGGAAGCGCGCCTCAAGATGAGATCTCCCGGGGCACAAGCCCCCTGAAGGAACCATATAGACTATGTGGTTGATAGGTCAGGTGTGTAAGTACAGCAATGTATTGAGCTAACTGATACTAATGATCCGTGTGGCTTGACCATATAACCTCAAGTTGCCTTGGCCGACATGACATGTCGATAGATACCAAGTGCACGCTACGTCACAAGAACTATGAGAGGCAGGCGCAGTATGGCCGTGCTTTTTCCCCAAGGGAAAATCACGACATCGCGACGCTCCAACCGTCTCCCTGGTGAAATTAGCGCTGTGGAACCACCCGATCCCATCCCGAACTCGGAAGTGAAACGCAGCTGCGCCGATGGTAGTGTGGCTCAAGCCATGCGAGAGTAGGTCATCGCCGGGGTTTACACCCCGAAAACCCCGCTGCAGATGAAGTGGGGTTTTCCTTTTTTTGCAAGCCCCCGCTTTTCGGGAGTCTGCACCGGTAGCACACGACCGTCGGTCGTGTGACACGGGAGACAAGAATGCTGAGCTGGCGCACCGCGCTGCTCCAACCGTCTCCCTGGTGAAATTAGCGCTGTGGAACCACCCGATCCCATCCCGAACTCGGAAGTGAAACGCAGCTGCGCCGATGGTAGTGTGGCTCAAGCCATGCGAGAGTAGGTCATCGCCAGGGTTTACACCCAAAAACCCCGCTGCTCACGCAGCGGGGTTTTTTCTTTTCCGCATCGGCTGTTTCCCCGACATCACGTTGCACGCGGTTCCTGCACCTCCATACGCAATTGCCGGATACTGCCCGCTACGGGTAAACACCACCCTGTGGGTATGTCCAGCCCACGTCTCCTCATCGGCCGCCGCTCCATCCAGGGCGCCTGCTACATGCTCACCACCACCGTGGCCGACCGCCAACGCATCTTCATTGATGACGCCACGGTGGAATCCGTCATCGAAGCCCTGCGTTGCTCAGACCGTGAAAAGCGTTCGCGCACGCTCGCCTGGGTGGTCATGCCTGACCATGTCCATTGGCTGATGCAACTGGGCAACGGCAACATCAGCCGGTGCATGCAGGCGTTCAAATCCCGCTCCTCGCGCGCAGTGAATCTGCACCGAGGCGGCCAAGGGGCCTTGTGGCAACGCGGGTTCTACGATCATTGCGTGCGCTCCGACGAATCCCTGCTCGCCCAGGCCGACAACCTGATGCAGAACCCGGTTCGTTCGGGGCTCGCTACAAAGGTAGGCGAGTACCCGTATTGCTGGACGCGGTGGCCCTCCGCTACCGAGTGACCCCCAAAAAAGAAGCGGCGCCCAAAGGCGCCGCTTCCTTTCAACCAGCGATGTGGGCCAGGCTTACTTCGCAGCCGCCTCGGTCTTGCCCTTCATCATCTCGTCGCGGGCCGCCTTGAACGGGTTGCCCTCGTACCAGTTCGGCCACTGGCCGCCCACGGCGATGGCCTTGCCTACGCCGTGCAGCAGTTCCAGGTCTTCCACGGTGCCGTCCAGCTTCCAGGTGCTGGCGTCGTACTCGTCCTTCGGGCCGTGGTAACGGTCGCGGCCGTATGCTTCAGCCGCCTTGCGGCCGGCATCCACGCCACCGTCGAGCAGGTCCTCACCACCGTCGGCATACAGCGCCGGCACGCCGGCCTTGGCGAAGTTGAAGTGGTCCGAACGGAAGTAGAAGCCGCTCTGTACCGAGGTTTCGCCATGCAGCGTGCGACCCTTCTCCGCCGCCAGCGGCTTGAGGATGTCCTCCAGCTGCGAGCTGCCGAAGCCGGTCACGGTCAGGTCCTTGGCCTTGCCGGCCACGGACATCGCATCGATGTTGATCACGCCGGCAATCTTGTCCAGCGGGAAGGTCGGGTGGTTCACGTAGTACTTGGAACCCAGCAGGCCCGATTCCTCCAGCGTCACCGCCAGGAACACCACCGAACGCTCCGGTGCGGGCTGCTCATGCGCCATCGCGTCGGCGATCTCCAGGATGCCGGCCACGCCGGTGGCGTTGTCGATGGCACCGTTGTAGATGTTGTCGCCCTGCTCGCCTTCATGCTTGCCCAGGTGGTCCCAGTGCGCCATGTACAGCACGGCCTCGTCGGCATGCTTGGTGCCCGGCAGCACGCCGACCACGTTGCGCGACTTCTTCTCGGCGATGGTGCTCTTCAGGTCCAGCGAAATCTTCGCCTTCAGCGGCACCGGCTTGAAGCCGCGCTTGTTGGCATCCTTGTAGGCCTGGTCCAGGTCCAGCCCGGCATCGGCGAACAGCTGGCGCGCCGCATCGGCACTCAGCCAGCCCTGCGCCGGCAGGCGGGGTTCCGGATCGTCCTTGGCCGGCAGGTCGTACTGCGGGCCGGCCCACGAGTTCTTGACCACGTCCCAACCGTACGAAGCGCCGGCGGTGTCATGCACGATCAGCGCCGCGGCGGCACCCTTGCGGGCGGCCTCCTCGAACTTGTAGGTCCAGCGGCCGTAGTAGGTCATGCGCTTGCCGTCGAACAGCTTCTCGTCGTTGACGTGGAAGCCCGGGTCGTTGACGAACATGACCACCGTCTTGCCCTTCCAGTCCTGGCCGGCGTAGTCGTTCCACTTCTGCTCCGGCGCATCCACGCCGTAGCCGACGAAGACCAGGTCGCTGCCGTCGATCTTCACTTCCTTCTGGCCACGGCGGGTGCCGATCACCATGTCGGTGCCGAACTTCAGGTCGCGCTGCTTGCCGGCCTGGTCCAGCTTCAGCACGGTGGTCTCATCGGCGGTGGTTTCGGTCATCGCCACCTCCTGGAACCAGCTGTCGCCATTGCCCGGCTGCAGGCCGATGCGCTGCATCTGGTCGCGGATGTACTCCACCGTGCGGTCTTCGCCGGTGCTGCCCGGCGCGCGGCCTTCGAACGCATCCGACGACAGGGTCTTGACCAGCTCGCCGAAGTCGCCGGCGTTGATCTCAGCCGAGAAGGCGTGGCCGGCGGCGGCCGGGGCGGTATCAGCAGCCGGCGCGGCGGCCGGTGCAGTGGTCTCGCCCTTGCACGCGGTGAGCGCGGCGGTGGCGGCCAGGCACAACAGAAGTTTGCGGGACATCATGGATTCCTGGAGACAAAGGGCCGGTGCGCGGGCACCGGGTGAAAGCGTATCAATTGGCGGGCGCGGCGTCGGTGTCGAACGGCACGGGTTCGGCGCCGGTCACCGGGCCGATGCTGGCCGTACGGTGCACGTACAGCACGACCTCCCGCTCGAAATGCAGCTCGCCGGCGACGGACGCCTTCGGGCCGATGATCACGCGCGGCTTGCGCGGCGCGCTGAGCGAGATGTTGAAGTTGGGCTTCTCGACGTGGATGCCGCCCTCGACCTGCGAGCCGACGCCGACGGTAATGTCGCCGTTGACCGTCGTAATGCTGTTGCGCAGGCGCGTTTCGACCAGGCCGATGCCACCGTTGACCGTTTCGATGCTGCCTTCGATCTGGCTGCCGCGATCGGTGAAGATGCTGCCGTTGACCGTTTCCAGGTTGCCACCCGCGATCACGCGGGGGCCGATCACGATCCTGCCGTTGACGGTCGAGACGCTGCCGGTGCGCGCACCTTCGTCCACGGCAATGCTGCCATTGACGGTCTCGATGCTGTGGGTGCTCGCGCCCGCGCCCACCTTGATGTTGCCGTTCACCGTTTCCAGGTCGCCATAGGCCTGGCCGGGTTCAGCAGTAATGCTGCCATTGACCTTGCTGATGTCGTCAGCGGCCCAGGCCGACCCGCAGGGGATCATCAGGGCCAACAGCAGCGGAAGCGGGGAAAGTTTCATGGGGGCATCGTCCGGTATGCGGCTGGCAGGCCGCCTTCAGGAATGTCACCATGCAGCGCTGCGATCCGCATCTGCCTGAAGTCACTGGAAAGCCCTTGCGCCCCAACGTCTTTTCCTCACGCCGGAATAACAATCCGACCGCTGGGCACGGCCGTGGCTCGCGCTGGCCGGTGGCGCTGTCGGCGCTGGCACTGCTGCTGGCCATGGTGGGCGCTGCGCCGCTGGCCGCGCAGAACCCGAAGGAGGCCGAACGCAAGCTGCAGAAGCTGCGTACCGAGCTCAAGGGCGTCGCCCAGGAACGCCGCACGCTGGAAGGGCAGCGTGGGCAGGCCTCGCGCCAGCTGCGCGAGGCCGATGAGAAGGTTGCCCGCACCGGCCGCGTGCTGGCCCAGACCGAAACCGCGCTGGAGCGCGAGACCCGCGCCCTGCAGGAACTGCAGCAGCGCCGCACCGAACTGCAGGCCGGCTTGAAGGCGCAGCGCCAGGAACTGGCCTCGCTGCTGCGCGCCGCCTACCGGATCGGCAACAACGCACCGTTGAAGCTGCTGCTGTCGCAGGACCGGGTGGCCGATGCCAACCGTACCCTGGCCTATCACCGCTACCTGCAGCGCGAACGCGCCCGGCGTATCGGCGCGCTGACCGCCGACCTGACCGAACTGGAAACGGTGGAAGCGCAGATCGAAGAACGCCGGCAGACGCTGGAAGGTACCCGCCAGCAGCAGAAGCAGCAGGCCGCCAGCCTGGCCCAGGACCGGCGCACCCGCGCGCAGACCGTGGCCAGCCTGGACGAACGTTACAAGGACCGCAGCGAACGCGAAAAAGCGCTGGGCCAGGATGCCAAGGCGCTGGAAACGCTGCTGGCCAACCTGCGCGCCGCCGCCGCACGGGCCGAAGCGGAACGCCGTGCCGCCGCGCGCCGCGCCGCCGCCGAAAAGGCCGCCGCCGAGAAGGCCGAGCGCGCTGCCGCCGCCAGTGGCACCAAGCCGCCACCGCGTCCGGGCAAGACCCCGCCCGCCGTGGCCTCGGCGCCGGCCCCCAAGGTGGGCGGCCTGGGCTGGCCGCTGTCGGGCAACCTGCTGGCGCGCTATGGCGGCAAGCTGCCGGACGGGCGTACCAGCAGTGGTGTACTGATCAGCGCGCCCGCGGGCAGCACGGTCACCGCCGTCGCCGATGGCACCGTGGTGTTCTCCGACTGGATGACCGGCTACGGCATGATCCTGATCGTCGACCACGGCAACGGCTACATGAGCCTCTACGCACACAACGACACGCTGCTGCGCGATGCCGGTGGCACGGTGAAGAAGGGCGATGCCGTGGCCAAGGTCGGCAACTCGGGCGGGCAGGGCGTTACCGCGCTGTATTTTGAACTGCGTCGTAACGGGCAGCCGGTGGATCCGTCGTCGTGGCTGCAGCGCCGGTAGCCCGCCGTTCAACGGGAATTTACCGTGCCTTCGCGCATAATCGGGCCACGCATCATTGGTGCGTGTGGTCCCGTCCCCCGCTCAACCTGGAGTGCTTCATGCGCGTAGCCCGTTCCGCCACCCTGCTGCTGGCCCTGGTGCCGGCGCTGTCATGGGCGCAGCAGACCGCCCAGGTTCCGGAACGCGGCGGCGATGCGGCCTCCACCGAAGAGGCGGTGACCTCGCGTGTGCCGCTGGATGAAATCCGCCGCTACGTAGCCGTCTACAACGCGGTGCGTGCCGCGTATGTCGAACCGGTGGACGACAAGAAACTGATGCAGTCGGCCATCCGTGGCCTGCTGCTGGACCTGGACCCGCACAGCACCTACTTCGACAAGGAAGATGCCGAAGCCTTCGACGAACAGGCCGAAGGTGCCTATGAAGGCATCGGCGTGGAGCTGCAGCAGCAGCCCGACAACAGCAGCCTCAAGGTCATCTCGCCGATCGACGACACCCCGGCGGCCAAGGCCGGCATCCTGGCCGGCGACCTGATCATCGCCATCGACGGCAAGCCGATCAGCGCGATCGAAGCCACCGAGCCGCTGCGCGGCAAGGCCGGCAGCAAGGTCATCCTCACCATCGTGCGCGAGGGCAAGCTCAAGCCGTTCGACGTGCCGATCACCCGCGAAACCATCCGCGTCACCAGCGTGCGCAGCCGCATGCTGGAACCCGGCTACGGCTACATTCGCCTGAGCACCTTCCAGGCCGATACCGGCGCCGATTTCCAGAAGCACGTGGCCCAGCTGCAGCAGCAGGCCGGCGGCAAGCTCAAGGGCCTGGTGCTGGACCTGCGCAGCAACCCCGGTGGCCTGCTCACCGCGGCGGTGCAGGTGGCTGATGACCTGCTCGACAAGGGCAACATCGTGAGCACCCGGGGCCGCATCGCGATCAGCGACGCGCGTTTCGACGCCACGCCCGGCGACCTGCTCAAGGGCGCGCCGGTGGTGGTACTGGCGGATGCCGGTTCGGCCAGCGCCTCGGAAGTACTGGCGGGCGCACTGCGCGACAACGGCCGTGCGCGCGTGATCGGCAGCCGCACCTTCGGCAAGGGTTCGGTGCAGACCGTGCTGCCGCTGGACAACGGCGATTCGGTCAAGCTGACCACCGCGCGCTATTACACCCCGAGCGGCAAATCGATCCAGGCCACCGGCATCGTGCCCGACGTGGTGCTGGTGCCGGAGAAGAAGGCGGGCGAAGACGACGACCTGCCGGCCAGCCTGTCCGATTACAGCGAAGCGACCCTGCCGGGCCACCTGCGCGGTGATGAAGAGGGCGGCGAAGGCTACCAGGCCGGCGACGTGCTGCCCGGCGACGGCCCGATCAACGACGCGCTGGCCGAGTTGAAGCAGCCCGGTTCGGTGGCCGCCAAGCAGAAGGCCGAAGCGGCGAAGAAGCCGGCGCCCAAGGTGGAAGCAAAGCCGAAGCCGGAAGCAAAGCCGGAAGCAAAGCCGGAAGCCAAGCCGACGCCCTGACGTCGGCCCCCCGGGGCGCGCACGCTTAAAACCCGTGCCGCTTCCGCAACCGCCGCGCGATCGCCGCGCGCACGTACACCCCATACACCAGCCCGAACACGAACCCCGCGATGTGCGCCCACCAGGCCACCATGCCGAAGGTCGGGCCGATGTACGCGAACACCACCTGCAGCCCGGCCCACACCCCGATCAGCAGGTAGGCCGGCGCCCGCACGAATTCCAGGAACAGCCCCAGCGGGATCACCACCCCCAGCCGGGCGCCCGGGAACAGGGCCAGGTACGCCCCGATCAGCGCCGACACCGCGCCGCTGGCGCCGATGATGATCTGGTCCGGGCTGCCCATCGTGTAGATCGCGGTGAGGTTGGAGATCGCCCCGCCCACCAGGAACAGCAGGATCAGCCGCCACGGCCCCAGCACCCGCTCGGCGGGCAGGCCGAAGATCAGCAGGAACACCAGGTTGCCCAGCAGGTGCGACCAATCCGCGTGCAGGAACAGCGCGGTGAACAACCGCAGCACGCTGCCGTCCTGGAAGGTGGCCCACCAGTCCAATGGCCGGGTCAGCCCGGTGGACAACGCGCCCCAGTCCATCCACAGGCTGCGCCGGGCATCGCCCGGGCGCGAGATCGACCACAGGAATGCGGCCCATAGCGTCGCGAACAGCAGGGGCGTCGCCCAGCGGACGGCGGACTTCTTGCGGGAGGGGAGCGAGACGAACATGCGTGGGCGCTAGCCTAGCGCGGCAACGCGCCTGAAGGAGCGAAGACGCGTTCAGCCTGAATAGCCGGAAAGGGTGATCGCGTTATTGTTTCATTAACTGGTCTGGGTATACTCGCATACGGCGTCGTATGTCGGGAGGGGAATCCGGCGCGTTGTGTCAAGCCTTTCGGGGCCTGGGACAGCGCAGGCGCGCGTTGCCAAACCACACGCATTTCCGGAGAGAACAAACGATGCATACCGCTTCCACCCTCGCCCGCGTCACCGCCCTCGCTGTCGGTATCGCCGGTGTCCTGGCCGTTGGCCACGTCAACGCCGCCGCCTTCCAGCTGAAGGAAAACAGCGCCAAGGGCCTCGGCCGCGCCTTCGCCGGTTCGGGCAGCGCCCAGGGCGACGCCTCGATCATCGCGGTCAACCCGGCCGGCATGCGCCAGCTGGAAGGCACCCAGATCCAGGGCGACCTGAGCGCCATCAGCTTCAAGGCAGAATTCGAAGGCACCGGCCGCAAGCCGACCGGCCAGCCGCAGACCGGCGGTGACGGCGGCGACGCCGGCATGATTGCCCCGGTTCCGGCCGCGTACTTCCACATGCCGATCGGCGAAAAGGCCCACTTCGGTGTGTCGCTGACCGCTCCGTTCGGCTTCAAGACCGATTACGACAACGGCTGGGTGGGTCGCTACAGCGGCTTGAAGACCGACCTGAAGGCGATCGACCTGGGCTTTGCCGCCTCGTACGACGTCAACCCGTACGTGTCCTTCGGCGCGTCGGTGTTCGTTGAGCACCTGACCATCGAACTGAGCAACAACATCGACTTCGGCACCGCGCTGGCCCAGTCCCGTGTGCCGGGCTTCGCCCCGGGCAGCGCCGATGGCAAGCTGACCGTCGAAGGCGACAACAACGCCGTGGGCTGGACCGTCGGCGGCTTGTTCAGCCCCGATGAGAACACCCACATCGGCTTCAGCTACCGCTCCAAGGTCGAGCACAAGATCACCGGCGGCGACGCCACCTTCGACGTGCCGTCCAACGCTGCTGCCGTGCTGGCCGTTGCCCAGCCGGGTCGCTTCGTGACCACCTCGGGCAAGGCCACCGTGACCCTGCCGGCCTCGGCCACCATGAGCGTGACCCACAACATCAACGACAAGTGGACCGTGATGGGTGATGTCACCCGTACCGCATGGTCGACCGCGTTCGACCAGGTCACCATCGACTACGCCTCGGCGCAGCCGGACTCGGTGCTGGAATTCGGCTACCGTGACACCACCTTCGTGTCGCTGGGCGCCGACTACAAGCTGAGCGAGACCCTGACCCTGCGTGGCGGCGTCGCGTACGACCAGACCCCGACCACCGACGCACACCGCGACGTGCGCGTGCCGGACACCAGCCGCAAGTGGCTGTCGTTCGGCCTGGGCTGGACCCCGTCGGCGAACATGGAATACAACTTCGGTTATACCCACCTGTTCACCAGCGACCCGAACGTGAACATTGGCGCCACCACCAACAACCAAGGCAACTCGCTGACCGGCAAGTACAAGGTCCGCGGCGACGTGCTGGCTGCTTCGTTCAACTACAAGTTCTGATCCACGGCGTTCGCGTCGCGTAACAGACGGAAGGCCCCGCGCAAGCGGGGCCTGCTGCGTTTGGGTCTTATCGTTTCAACATTCGGGCGAGCGACCCGCCGCATACAGCAGGCCCTGCCGCAGGTGGGCCAGGAAATCGCGGTTGCGGTACAGGCCCGTGTCATGGCCCAGGCCGGTGTACCAGCTGCGCCCGCCATCGAACGGGTGGCACCACGCGATGGGATGGTCGGCACCCATGGTGCCGCCCTGGTACATGCGCTCGTCCACCGTGGCGATCACCTGCACGGCGCCACGCGGGTTGCTGCGGTAGTTGTACAGCTCGTCGCGTACCGGCCACGAGGTGCCCTGCGGCTTGCCCCCGCGCTCCGGCTGCACGCGGCTGAACTGCAGGCCCTCGGGGTGGTTCTTGAAATACGCGCCCACCAGCTGCCCATACCAGGGCCAGTCGTACTCGGTGTCGGCGGCCGAATGCACGCCCATGAACCCGCCGCCCGCGCGGATGAACGTCTCCATCGCCTGTTGCTGGGCGGCATCGAGCACATCGCCGGTGGTGTTGGCGAACACCACCACCCGGTAGCGGGCCAGGTTGGCATCGTTGAAGTCGGCTGCGTTCTCGCTCTGGTCCACCGCCATGCGCTCCCGCTCGGCCAGCAGGCGCAGCGTGCTCACCGCGGTGGGAATCGAGTCGTGGCGGAACTTGGCGGTGCTGGTGAACACCAGTACACGCTCGTTGGCGGCCGCCATGGCCGCGGGAACGGTGGACAGGAACATCGCCAGCAGCAACGGCAGGACATTTGGGCGCATGGCCGGATCATGCCACAGCCCCGTACAATCCCGGTCCGCGCGCAGCCGGCCGGGTGCCGCCTGCGGCGCAGGAACCGCTTCACGATCCATGACAAGGAAACCACATGTCGCCCGTTCTGCTTCGTTCCACCCTGGCCTTCGCCCTCTCCGCGCTGGCCGCGCCGGCCTTCGCCGCCGCCGATTTCGCCACCTGCTTCACCCTCACCCCGGGCCTGCGCTTCTCCACCGGCGATGAAACCCTGACCATCGAAAAGGCCACCTTCAACGGCCACGACGCGATCAAGGTGCACAGCGCCGGTGGTGGCGTCGGTACGGCCGCCTATTACGATGCCAGCGGCCGCCAGCTGCTGGGCCAGGACCGCTACGGCATCTCCGCCTGGGGCGGCGACGCTTCCCGGCCGGTGATGACCGATACCTTCAAGCCCGCGCCGACCTTCCCGCAGAGCGCCAAGCCGGGCGAGCGCTTCGTGGTCAACGGCAGCGGCGAACGCACCCACCACGTGGAAGAAACGGTCGAGCCGGTCGACTACGACGGCTTCAACGACTACACCTTCGTCGGCTTCGAAGACGTGGAGGCCACGGTCGACGACCAGCCGCGCACCTTCAAGGACACCTGCCACCTCACCGCGACCTTCGAAGACAACCGCATGGAAGCCTGGTACGCCCCGGGGTTCGGCCGCATCAAGTTCGAGCGCTACATGGGCGAAGAACTGCTCCTGCGCGATGAAATCGAGGCGATCCACGCCGAGTGACGGCGCTGGCATCACCCACAAAAAACCCCGCTTTCGCGGGGTTTTTCGTTCAAGCCATTACAACGCCGATCAATCGCCCAGGGTCAGCAGCGAGGCATTGCCGCCGGCCGCCGTGGTGTTCACGGTGACGGTCTTCTCGGTGGCAAAACGAAGCAGGTAGTGCGGGCCGCCGGCCTTCGGACCGGTGCCGGACAGGCCCTGGCCGCCGAACGGCTGCACGCCCACCACCGCACCGATCTGGTTGCGGTTGACGTACACGTTGCCCACGTTCACCCGCGAGGAAATGCGGTCCACGGTTTCGTCGATGCGCGAGTGCACGCCCAGGGTGAGGCCGTAGCCGGTGGCGTTGATCTGGTCGATCACCGTATCGAGCTGGTCGCCCTTCCAGCGGATCACGTGCAGCACCGGCCCGAAGATTTCCTTGTGCAGCTGGTCCAGGTTCTTCAGCTCGTACGCACGCGGGGCGAAGAAGGTGCCGTGCGCGGCGGCTTCGCTGAGCTCGGCAGCGGCGATCAGGCGCGCTTCCTTTTCCATGCGCACCGCATGTTCCTGCAGGATCTGCAGCGCATCGGCATCGATCACCGGGCCGACGTCGGTCGACAGCAGGCCCGGGTCGCCGATCTTCAGTTCGGCCATCGCACCGGCCAGCATGGTCATCACCTTGTCGGCGATGTCGTCCTGCACGAACAGCACGCGCGCGGCCGAGCAGCGCTGGCCGGCCGAGGTGAACGCCGAACCGATCGCATCCTTGACCAGCTGCTCCGGCAGCGCCGAGGAGTCGGCGATGAAGGCGTTCTGGCCACCGGTTTCGGCGATCAGCACGCCAATGGCGGCATCGCGCGCAGCCATCGCACGGTTGATCGCACGCGCGGTGTCGGTCGAACCGGTGAAGGCCACGCCGGCCACGCGCGGGTCGGCGGTGAGCGCGGCGCCCACGGTGGCGCCGTCGCCGGGCAGGAACTGCACCACGCCTTCGGGCACGCCGGCATCCAGCAGCAGCTTCACCGCGTAATAGCCGATCAGGTTGGTCTGTTCGGCCGGCTTGGCGATCACGCTGTTACCGGCGGCAAGCGCGGCGGCAACCTGGCCCAGGAAGATCGCCAGCGGGAAGTTCCACGGGCTGATACACACGAACACGCCGCGGCCGTGCAGCTGCAGTTCGTTGGATTCACCGGTCGGGCTGGGCAGCTTTTCGGCATGCCCGAACTGCTCGCGCGCCTGCTTGGCGTAGTAACGCAGGAAGTCCACCGCTTCGCGCACTTCGGCGATGCCGTCGGGCAGGCTCTTGCCGGCTTCCTTGACGCACAGCGCCATGAACTCGGGCAGGCGTGCTTCCAGCTGGTCGGCGGCGTGCTCGAGGATTGCCGCGCGGCTGGCGGCCGGGGTGCGGTTCCACTGCGGCTGTGCGGCCACGGCGTTGGCCAGGGCCTTTTCCACGGTGGCGCTGTCGGCCGGCTGCCACTGGCCCACCACCTGGCGCGTATCGGCCGGGTTGACCACGTTCAACAGTGCGCCGGTGGGCTGTGCACCCGGCACCAGCGGGGCGGCCTGCCACGGCTTCACGGCCGCGTTGAGCTGCTCGGCCAGGGCGCGCAGATCGTTGTCGTTGGCGAGATTGACGCCCATGGAGTTCTTCCTGTCGTGGTTCTGGCTGCGCAGCAGGTCAACCGGCAGCGGGATTTTCGGGTGCGGAATGGAGTCGAACGAGGCCACGGCTTCGACCGGATCGCGGATCAGGTCGTCGATGGCCACTGCGTCGTCGGTGATGCGGTTGACGAAGCTGGAGTTGGCGCCGTTCTCGAGCAGGCGGCGCACCAGGTACGGCAGCAGGTCTTCGTGCGAACCCACCGGTGCGTACACGCGGCACGGCACGTTCAGGCGGTTGGCCGGCACCACTTCGGCATACAGGTCATCGCCCATGCCGTGCAGCTTCTGGTGTTCGTACTGGCCACCCTGCGCGATCGCCTGCACCGCGGCGATGGTGTGCGCGTTGTGCGTGGCGAACATCGGGTAGATCGCATCGGCATGGGTGAACAGACGCTTGGCGCAGGCCAGGTAGGACACGTCGGTGTTCTGCTTGCGGGTGAACACCGGGTAGGCCGGCAGGCCGTCGATCTGGGCGCGCTTGATTTCCGCATCCCAGTACGCGCCCTTGACCAGGCGCACCTGCAGGCGGCGACCGATGCGGCGGGCCAGGTCGGCCAGGTAGTCGATCGTGTAAGGGGTGCGCTTCTGGTACGCCTGCACCACCACGCCGAAGCCTTCCCAGCCGGCCAGCGAGGCATCGCTCACCACTGCTTCGATGATGTCCAGCGACAGTTCCAGGCGGTCGGTCTCCTCGGCATCCACCGTGCAGCCGATGCCGTACGACTTGGCCAGCTGCGCCAGTTCCAGCACGCCCGGGACCAGGTCGGCCATCACGCGCGCGCGCTTGGCGTGCTCGTAGCGCGGGTACAGCGCCGACAGCTTGATGGAAATGCCGGGGGCCGAATTGACGTCGCCGTCCGGGCGGCCGCCACGGGCCTTGTGGTCGCCACCGATGGAGTGGATCGCGCGGCGGTAGTCTTCCAGGTAACGCTTGGCGTCCTTCATGGTCAGCGCGCCTTCGCCGAGCATGTCGAATGAATAGCGGTAGCTGGCGTTGTCGCCCTTGTGCGAGCGCGACAGCGCTTCGTCGATGGTGCGGCCCATGACGAACTGGTGGCCCATGATCTTCATCGCCTGGCGCACGGCCAGGCGGATCACCGGCTCACCCACGCGGCCCATCAGGCGCGCGAACGCACCCGGCACGTCGGCGCGGGTGGAGTCGTTGATCTGCACGATGTGGCCGGTGAGCATCAGGCCCCAGGTGGAGGCGTTGACCAGCACCGAATCGCTGCCGCCCAGGTGCTTCTTCCAGTCCGCTTCGCCGAGCTTGTCGCGGATCAGCTTGTCGGCGGTGTCCTGGTCCGGAATGCGCAGCAGCGCTTCGGCCACGCACATCAGCAGCACGCCTTCCTCGCTGCCCAGGTCGTACTGGCGCATGAAGGCTTCGATCGCGCCCTGGTCCTTGGCACGCACGCGCACGCGCTTGACCAGGTCGGCGGCAGTGGCCTGCACCGTGGCCTGTTCGTCGGCGGGCAGGCGCGCCTGCGCCAGCAGCTCGCGCACGTGGCTGGCCTCGTCCTTCATCCAGGCATCGGTGATGGCCTGGCGGAACGCATTGGGAACACCCGGCAGCTCGGGGGACAGCAGCGGCGGGCGGGAGGCGCCGGACGGGGCCGGGGCAGGGGGAAGCGCGGAAGGTGCGGTCATGCCGGTTGGCTCGTGGAAAACTTGACCATTTTAATCGCTTTTTCATCCGTGAAAGCAATCGGAGCTGCGCCGCGGATCGCGTTCATAGCCTTTCATACAGGGGGATTCGGCGGATCCAGTGGTGTCGTTAAAAACTGTGCCGATTTCGTCAAAACCGTCGCCGATGCTTATGCTGTATTGCACCATTCCCAAAACTGTGAATGGACCCTTGCCGCTCGCGCGAGATCAGGGCTACCATCGAGACGTTTCCTGCGGCAGGAAAACGCGTCCCCCACGGGCGCTCGAATGAACGGAGTGTGCGGAGATGAACCCGCACCCGGTCGATCGCCGGTGTTCAGTGCATACCCCCATGGGGTGGGGGCTGATCGTCGGCGGGAAGAGAACCAGAAGGCTTGCTAGTGGCCAGCGATGGCTGCAACCGACGACGCTAAGGGTCTAGGCAATGAAGCAACGCAGAAAGTGGGGCACGCAGTTCGCAAAGGCAGTGGGGTGTGGGGCAGCGCTGATGGCGCCGGCACTGGCGTGGGCCCAATCGGCCGACCCGGTACCGTGGCAGCTGAACATGGGCAAGGGGGTCACCCAGAGCTCGCGGTTGGCCTGGGAATCCAACATGTTCTCGCTGTGGGTGTGTACGGTCATCGGCGTGCTGGTGTTCGGCGCGATGTTCTATGCCATCTTCAAGTTCCGCAAATCCAAGGGGGCGGTGGCCGCCACCTTCAGCCACAACACCAAGGCCGAGATCGTCTGGACCGTCATACCAGTGATCATCCTGGTGGTGATGGCGTGGCCGGCCACGGCCAACCTGATCAAGTTCTACGACACCCGCGATGCCGAAATGACCGTCAAGGTCACCGGCTACCAGTGGATGTGGAAGTACGAATACCTGGGCGAAGAGGTCACCTTCACCAGCCGCCTGGACCGCGAATCGGACCGGGTCCGGCAGAGCGGCAAGGTGCCCGACCGCGATAGCCACCCGCATTACCTGCTCGACGTGGACAACCGCCTGGTGTTGCCGGTCGACACCAAGGTGCGCTTCGTCATCACCTCCGATGACGTGATCCACGCCTGGTGGGTGCCGGCGCTGGGCTGGAAGCAGGATGCCATTCCCGGTTTCGTCAACGAAGCCTGGACCAACATCGAGAAGGTCGGCGTGTACCGCGGCCAGTGCGCCGAGCTGTGCGGCAAGGACCATGGCTTCATGCCCATCGTGGTGGAAGCGGTGTCCAAGGAAGATTTCCAGAAGTGGCTGGCCGCCAAGCGGCCCAAGGCGCCCGATCCGGCGCCGGCACCGGCCGCACCGGAAGCCACGCCTGCACCGGCAGACCCGGCGGCGCCCGCACCCGAGGCTGCACCCGCAGCTGCACCGGCGCCTGAAAACGCCTGATACGAACCGCGCGTGCCGCACGGCGCGCGCTGAAACCGAACCAACGAGGTGGTGTGGCGATGGCGCATTCCGCAGTTGATCACGACGGGCATCACGGGCATCAGCAGTCGTTCTTCGAACGTTGGTTCTTCTCGACCAACCACAAGGACATCGGCACGCTCTACCTGCTCTTCAGCTTCATCATGTTCATCATCGGCGCAGCGATGAGCGTGATCATCCGCGCCGAGCTGATGCAGCCGGGCCTGCAGTTCGTGAAGCCGGAAACCTTCAACCAGCTCACCACCGTGCATGCGCTGGTGATGATCTTCGGTGGCGTCATGCCGGCCTTCGTCGGCCTGGCCAACTGGATGATCCCGCTGCAGGTCGGCGCGCCGGACATGGCGCTGCCGCGCATGAACAACTGGTCGTTCTGGCTGCTGCCGGTGGCCTTCAGCCTGCTGCTGCTCACCTTCCTGCTGCCCGGCGGCGCGCCGGCCGGCGGCTGGACCCTGTACCCGCCGCTGTCGCTGCAGGGCGGCTACAACGTGGCGTTCACCGTGTTCGCCATCCACGTGGCCGGCATCAGTTCGATCATGGGCGCGATCAACATCATCGCCACCGTGCTCAACATGCGCGCGCCCGGCATCGACCTGCTGAAGATGCCGATCTTCTGCTGGTCCTGGCTGATCACCGCCTTCCTGCTGATCGCGGTGATGCCGGTGCTGGCCGGTGCGGTGACCATGCTGCTCACCGACAAGTTCTTCGGCACCAGCTTCTTCAACGCGGCCGGCGGCGGCGACCCGGTGATGTTCCAGCACATCTTCTGGTTCTTCGGCCACCCGGAGGTGTACATCATGATCCTGCCGGCGTTCGGCGTGGTCAGTGAAATCATCCCCACCTTCAGCCGCAAGCCGCTGTTCGGGTACCAGGCCATGGTCTACGCGATCGCCGCGATCGCCTTCCTGTCCTTCATCGTCTGGGCCCACCACATGTTCACCGTGGGCATGCCGCTGGGCGGCGAAATCTACTTCATGTTCGCCACCATGCTGATCTCCATCCCCACCGGGGTGAAGGTGTTCAACTGGGTGAGCACCATGTGGCGCGGTTCGCTTACCTTCGAAGCGCCCATGCTGTGGGCGGTGGCCTTCGTGATCCTGTTCACCATCGGCGGCTTCTCCGGCCTGATGCTGGCCATCGTGGTGGCCGACTTCCAGTACCACGACACCTACTTCGTGGTGGCCCACTTCCACTACGTGCTGGTGACCGGCGCGGTGTTCGCGCTGATCGGCGCGGTGTACTACTGGTGGCCGAAGTGGACCGGGCGCATGTACAGCGAGTTCTGGGCCAAGGTGCACTTCTGGTGGTCCATCCTCTTCGTGAACCTGCTGTTCTTCCCGCAGCACTTCCTGGGCCTGGCCGGCATGCCGCGCCGCATTCCCGATTACAGCGTGGCCTTCGCCGACTGGAACCTGATCAGCTCCATTGGCGCATTCGGCATGTTCGTGACCCCCTTCATGATGGCCGCGATCCTGATCGCCTCGCTGCGCAACGGCGAAAAGGCCGCTGACCGTTCGTGGGAAGGCGCACGCGGGCTGGAATGGACGGTGCCGTCACCGGCACCGGCGCATACCTTCACCGTGCCGCCGACCATCCGCCCGGGCGATCTGGCCCATGACGACATCACCCACTGAGGTCCGCCATGCATGACGTGCACCAACAGGATCTGGCTGCCCGCCGCCAACGCGCCCGCCGTACCGCGCTGTGGGTGGGTGCGGTAGCGATCCTGGTCTATGTCGGCTTCATCCTGAGCGGGGTGCTGGGGCGATGAGCGAAACCCGCCCCGCACCGCATGCCGGGCTGCCGCGCCTGATCGCGGTGGCGGTGGCGGTGTTCGTGCTCACCTTCTCGCTGGTGCCGCTGTACCGCATTGCCTGCGAAAAGGTGTTCGGGGTGCGGCTGGAGCGTGGCCCCGGTGCGGCGGCCGTCGGCGCGCCCGGCGCGGCCAAGCGCACCGTGCGGGTGCAGTTCGATGGCGGCGTGAACTCCAAGCTGCCGTGGGCCTTCCACCCCGAACAGCTGACCATGGACGTGGTGCCCGGCGAGCTCAACGAAGCGCTGTACTACGCGCGCAACGACAGCGACCGCGCGCTGGTGGGCAGCGCCGTGCCATCGGTGGCGCCGGCCAAGGCCTCGGGTTACTTCAGCAAGACCGAATGCTTCTGCTTCACCGCGCAGACCCTGGTGGCGGGCGAGAAACGCGACATGCCGGTGCGTTTCATCGTCGACCCGGACCTGCCGGCCAACATCAAGACCATCACCCTGTCCTACACGTTCTACAAGAACGACGCGCTGTCGGCGCAGCTGGCCACGGCGACCCCGCCGGCCACCGCGCGCTCGGCACCCTGATACGTACCCGGATACCGATCATGGCCACCCAGCACAGCCCAGACGCCAACGTGTACTTCGTGCCCACCCACAGCAAGTGGCCCTTCATCGGCTCCATCGCGATGATGGTGACCATGGTGGGCGTGGCCAGCTGGCTCAATGATGCCGGCTGGGGCAAGTGGACCTTCTATGCCGGCATCGCCATGCTGGTGCTGACCCTGTTCTGGTGGTTCAGCGACGTGGTGCGCGAATCGCAGGCCGGGCACTACAACCACCAGGTCGACGGCTCGTTCCGGATGGGCATGGTGTGGTTCATCTTCTCCGAAGTGATGTTCTTCGGTGCCTTCTTCGGCGCGCTGTTCTACACCCGCAACCTGGGCCTGCCGTGGCTGGGCGGCGAGGGCGACGGGGTGATGACCAACGAACTGCTCTGGGATGGCTATTCGGCCGCCTGGCCGACCAACGGCCCGGGCGCCATCGGCGGCCACTTCCAGACCATTCCGGCCTGGGGCCTGCCGCTGATCAACACGCTGATCCTGCTCACCTCCGGCGTCACCCTCACCATCGCCCACCACGCGCTCAAGGCCGGCCACCGCCGCCAGCTGCTGGTGTGGCTGGGCATCACCGTGCTGCTGGGCGCGTTCTTCCTCACCCTGCAGGCCGAGGAATACATCCACGCCTACAAGGAGCTCAATCTCACGTTGGGCTCGGGCATCTACGGTTCGACGTTCTTCATGCTCACCGGCTTCCACGGTGCGCACGTGCTGCTGGGCACGATCATGCTGATCGTGATGTGGCTGCGTTCGGCCAAGGGCCACTTCACCCGCGACAACCACTTCGGTTTCGAAGCCGCCGCGTGGTACTGGCACTTCGTCGACGTGGTGTGGCTGATGCTGTTCCTGTTCGTCTACGTGCTGTAGCGTCGGGCGGTATCAGCCGCCCACGCCGTGGGGTTTGATCCAGCCGCTGTAGATGCCGATGGCCACCAGCACGATCAGCGCCACCGATACCGCGATGCGGCGGGTGAGCGCATTGACCGTGCGTTTGGTCTGGCCACGGTCGACCAGCAGGTAATACAGCCCCGCGCCCAGATTCCAGACGATGACGATCAGAAACGCGATTACCAGCAGGGTCTTCAACGAATCATTCATGCGCAGCTCGAGGGCAGGGCGGGTATGCCTATCTGACCGCGTTTTGCCGGCGTTGTCATGATGCGCAAGCACACGCGCCTGATCGGCTGGGTCGCCGCCGTGCTGGTGATCATGGTGTTCTGCCAGCTGGGCCGCTGGCAGCTGCAGCGGATGCATGAAAAACAGGCGCTGCTGGACCAGCAGCTGCCCGCTCGCGCGCAGACCCTCAGCCTGGCCCAGGCGCAGGCCGCACCGGTGCAGCTGCGCTGGGTGGAGGACCACGGCCGCTTTCTGCCCGGCACGCTGCTGCTGGACAACCAGACCCGCGAAGGCCGCGCCGGCATCAAGGTGTACCAGCCGTTCCGCAGCGATGGCGGCGCGGTGGTGCTGGTGGACCTGGGCTGGCTGCCGATGCCGGGCGACCGCACCCTGCCGGCCATCGTGCCGCGCGAGGGCACCGCCCACGTGGCCGGCCTGCTGGCGCCGCCGCCGGCCAGCGGCCTGGTGCTGGGCCCGGCATTCACCCCGACCCCGCAGCCAGGCGTGTGGCTGGCCAACCGCATGCCGCCCGCGGAAGTGGCCACCGCGCTGGCACTGCCCGCGGGCAGCCTGCACGGCCCGGTGCTGCGCCTGGACCCCGCGCTGCCCGGCCGCTACGCCCGTGACCTGGAGCTGCTGCCCAACACCCTGCCGCCCAGCCGCCACCTCGGCTACGCCGTGCAGTGGTTCGGCCTGGCCCTGACCGTGCTGATCGTCGCCCTCGTCCTCGAATGGCGCCGGCGGCGCCCGGCACGCCCCCTCCTTCCATGAGAAAATCCCACGCATGAATGCCATCACCCCGGAACAGCTCAAGGCCCGCAACCGTGGCCGCTGGACCCTGGTAGCCCTGTTCGGCCTGTTCTTCGGGGCCATGGCGCTGGCCGGCGTGCTGCGCTTCGCCGGCTGGCAGCCGGCCGCCCACCGCAACACCGGCGAAGTGTTCACCCCGGCGGTGGACGCGCGCGCGCTGCCGCCCACCCTGGCCAACGGCCAACCGTACCCGTGGAACCCCGATGCCCATGTCTGGCGCATCCTGGTGGCACCCGCCCCGGGCTGCGCAGCCGAGTGCGTCACTTTGTCGCAGGGATTGGACAAGGTGTGGCAGCTGTTCGGCCATAGGGCCGATAATGTCGAGATCCTGTGGCTGGGTACGCCGCCGGCCGAGGTCCAGGGCTTTCCCGCCCTGCGCGTGCTGGCCCCCCAGCCGAACCTGCGTGCCGTGTTGCCCGCCGTGGATGACGCCGCCGGCACGCCTGTGTATGTCATCGACCCGAACGGGTTCGTGATCATGCGGTATGCGCCGGGATTCGAATTGGCCGGTCTGCGCAAGGACATGGCCACGCTGTTGAAACTGAAGTGAGTTCCGTTTGATGAACCCCACCGCGCGCCCGGCGCTGCATCGCAATTTCCACCGTCTGGCGTGGTTCGCCCTGATCATGACGGCCAGCACGATCATGTTCGGTTCGTTCGTGCGCCTGTCCGATGCCGGCCTGAGCTGCCCGGACTGGCCGACCTGCTATGGCCGCGTGACCTGGCCGCAGCATGCGCAGGAAGTGATCGGCCACGAAGCGGCCAAGATCCGCCCGCTGGAAACCCACAAGGCGTGGCGCGAGCAGGTGCACCGTTTCCTGGCCGGCGCGCTGGGCATTGAAATCCTCACCCTGGCGCTGCTGGCCACGCGTCGCCGGCGTTGGGGCACCACCGCCGTGGTTACTGCGTGCGTGCTGGTGGCTACCGGCATACCGCTGTACATGATGGGCATGCACGTGTCGGCCAGCATCCTGGCCATCACCGGCGAAGTGATCCTGCTGATCGCCGCGTTGCGCTGGAACAACATCGACCTCTCGCGCGCGGCCTTGCTGACGCTGGCGGTGGTGATCTTCCAGGCGCTGCTGGGCATGTGGACGGTGACGCTGCTGCTCAAGCCCATCGTGGTGATGGGCCACCTGCTCGGCGGCATGCTGATGTTCGGGCTGCTGGTGTGGATGGCCTGGCGCGCCACGCACATGCCGATCACGCTGGTGCAGGCGCCGAAGCTGAAGTGGCTGCTGCGCATCGGCGTGGCCGTGCTGGTGATGCAGATCGCGCTGGGCGGCTGGGTGAGCGCCAACTACGCCGCGCTGGCCTGCGGTGGCGGCAGTGCCTCGCTGGATAATTTCCCGCGCTGCGTGAGCCAGTGGTGGCCGCAGCACGACTTCAAGGAAGGCTTCACCCTGTGGCGTGGGATCGGGGTGGATTACGAAGGGGGCGTGCTCGATGGCGCTTCGCGTATCGCCATCCAGATGGCGCACCGCATGTTTGCCGTCGTCGTGGCCGTGTACCTGCTGTGGCTGGCGGTGCGCCTGTACCGGCTGCCGAGCATGCGCGGCTGGGCCAGCGCGCTGGGGCTGCTGGTGGTGCTGCAGATCACCCTGGGCATCCTGAACGTGAAGCTGGCGGTGCCGCTGGAAGTGGCGGTGGCGCACAGCGGCGGCGCGGTCGCGCTGCTGTTCGTGCTGGTCACACTGATGGCGCGCCTGCGTTCTCCTTCCGACGTAGTCGATGAAAGTGCAGGAACAGAGCCCCCGAAGTTCGGGGGCGGCGCCGAAGGCGCGGGGGCGTGGAAGAACGCCCCTCATGGTCGCGATTCGCACAGCGAATCGCGGGAGCTCCAGCGCGAAGCAGCTGGAGCGACACCATGAGCGTCCGGCAGTATTGGGATCTGACCAAGCCGAAGGTCGTGGCCCTCATCGTGTTCACCGCGCTGGTGGGCATGTTCCTGGCTATTCCCGCGTTGCCCACCGCCGAGCAGGCCGTGCGCGGCGCGCTGGGGTTCCTCGGCATCTGGCTGGCAGCCTCCGCCGCAGCCGCCATCAACCAGCTGCTGGACGCGCAGATCGACGCGCAGATGGCGCGCACCTCGTGGCGGCCGCTGGTGGTGGGCAAGGTGAAGCCGTGGCAGGTGCTGGTGTTTGCCAGCGCGCTGATCGTGCTGTCGATGACCATCCTGGTGGTGTGGGTCAACGTCATCACCGCCGTGCTGACCTTCGCCTCGCTGATCGGCTACGCGGTCATCTACACGGTGTACCTCAAGCGCGCGACCTCGCAGAACATCGTGATCGGCGGCCTCGCCGGCGCCACCCCGCCCCTGCTGGGCTGGGCGGCCATCACCGGCATGCAGGGCCCGATGGACTGGGCCTACGCCTCGCTGCTGGTGCTGATCATCTTCATCTGGACCCCGCCGCATTTCTGGGCGCTGGCGATCTTCCGTCGCGAGGATTACGCCAAGGCCAAGATCCCGATGCTGCCGGTGACCCACGGCGTGGCCTACACCCGCAAGTCGATCATGGCGTACTCCATCGCCCTGGCCATCGTCAGCATCCTGCCCGCTGCGGTGGGCATGAGCGGCATGTTCTACCTGGGCGGCGCGGTGGTGCTCAACGCCGTGTTCCTCTGGTACGCCTGGCGCATGCTCAACCCGCCGGATGAGCTGTTCTCGATGAAGATGTTCGGCTACTCCATCGTCTACCTCATGGCGCTGTTCGCGTTCCTGATGGTGGACCACTGGATGCTGCCGTTCCTGTGAGCTTCCTGCGCCGGCCTTGAAAGCGGCCATCCCGTCGCCATTGCTTTCATGACCCCAACAGGACGTGACGGCATGAAGCGATGGCTCTGGATGGCTGTGATGGTGGCTTCGATGGTGTGCGGCCCGGCCGCTGCCGCGCCGGCAGGCGGTGTCGGTGACACCGCAACGCAGATAGTGACCCTGGCGGGCAACCACCGGCTGGTGGTGCTGGGCGAATACCACGGCACCGCCGAGACACCGCTGCTGGTGGCCGACCTGATGGAACGCTACAGCCGCGACAACGCACCGGTGCGGCTGGGGTTGGAGCTGCCGATGAGCGAGAACGCGGCACTGGCGCGGTACCTCCGCTCCAATGGCGATGCCGATGCGCGCGAAGCACTGCGTACCTCGCCATTCTGGCGGGTGAAAGATGGCCAGCATGACGGGCGCCGTAGTCGCGACATGCTGGCGTTGATCGAAACGCTGCGCGTGCTGCGGGCGCAGGGTCGCGATATCGGCGTAGCGGGCTACGACATGGAAATCAGCGCGTACGACAGCGACGTGGATCGCGACGCGGAGATGGCCACCCATGTGCGCCAACAGTTCAACGCCCTGCCCAGCGCGGCGCGGATGCTGGTACTGACAGGCAACGTGCATGCGATGCGCCACCCGTTCGAAGATGCGCCCCCGGAAATGCAGCATCGCACCATGGCGGCCTTCCTTCTGGACCTGCCGCTGTACAGCGTGCGCGTGGAGGCACTGCGTGGCCACACCTGGCATTGCATGAGCCCCTGCCGCGCGATGCCGCTGCTCGAGCGGCCGGCACGTGATCCGGTTGCCGACACGGACCTGGACCGCTCGTACGACGTATGGGTGTACCTGCCGGAGCTGAGCGTAGGCACGTTGACCGACCCGTAACGCGGCCAGATCCAGGCGATGCGGTGCTCCGGTAGGGTCGCTTCCCAAACGACCGCCCTCGGCAACGATCGCCGCGATTGCGGCATGACCCTGGCCGGCGCCACGTCGTAATGCGCAGCCGCGATGATTTTCATGCCCACCATCGGCTGATCACCGTTATCGGCGGTCGTTTGGGAAGCGACCCTACCAACATCGTCGCGTACCGCGTGCTGCGCCGTCACTCCAATGGCGCTGGGTTCACCACCGGGTCGCGTGCGTAGCGCTGTGCGATCACCGCGCAGACGATCAGCTGGATCTGGTGGTAGATCATGATCGGCAGCACGATGGCGCCCAGGCTGCCGCCGGCAAACAGGACCTTGGCCATCGGTACGCCGGTGGCCAGGCTCTTCTTGGAACCGCAGAACAGGATGGTGATGCGGTCTTCGCGGTTGAAGCCAAGCCGCCGTGACAGGAAGGCAATCGTCGGCATGGCGATGCCCAGCAGCACCGCAGCTACCACCGCCACGGTGAGCAGCGACAGCAGCGGGGTCTTGCTCCACAGCCCTTCGTTCACCGCTTCGCCAAACGCCGAGTACACCACCAGCAGGATGGTGCCCTGATCCGTGTAGCGCAGCAGCGCGCGCTGGCGTTCCACCCAGCGGGCGATCCACGGGCGCAGCAGGTGGCCGGCCACGAACGGCACCAGCAGCTGCAGCATGATGCTCAGGATGGCCTGGCCGGGGTTGTGCATGCCGCCTGCGGTACCCGCCAACAGGGCCAGCAGCAGCGGGGTGAGGAACACGCCGAGGATGCTGGACAGAGAAGCGCTGACCACCGCCGCCGGCACGTTGCCGCGCGCCAGCGAAGTAAATGCGATCGAGGACTGCACCGTGGACGGCAGCGCGCACAGGAACAGCACGCCGATGTACAGCTCGGGGGTGAGCAGCCAGCCATCCAGCGGTTTGAAGGACAGCCCGAACAGCGGGAACAGCACGAACGTGCAGGCCAGGATGGTCAGGTGCAGGCGCCAGTGCAGCAGCCCGCCCATGATCGATTCGCGCGGCAGGCGCGCACCGTGCAGGAAGAACAGCGCGGCGATGGCCACGTCGGTGACATCGTCCAGCACCATGGCCGCAGCACCGTGCATGGGCAGGAACGATGCCAGCAGCACGGTGCCGAGCAGGGCCAGGGTGAAATTGTCCGGTCGCAGGCGCGACCACCAGCGGGTCATGGTGGGCAGGCTCCTGTAGAGCAGGGGGAAAGGGGGTGATGCGGCAGCAGGCTCAACGCGTGGTGTCCTGCTCGAGCAGGGTGCGGGTCTGGGCGTCCAGCGAGGTCATGCCGGCGTCGCGGCCGAACTGCAGGGCCTGTTCGGTGGATGCGCCCTGTTTCGCTTTCATCAGCGCCAGCAGCGCGCCGACGCGGTTGCCGGAGGCGCAGTGCAGCAGTACCGGGCCGTTGGCCTGGGAAAGTGCGGTCTGTAGAGCCTGCACGTTGGCGGGGGTCAGGCCGGCAGCACCGGCGACCGGGATGCGCACGTAATGCAGGCCGAGCGACCCAGCCGTGGCGGTTTCGTCGAAGCCGCGGTCTTCGCTGGGTTGGCGCAGGTCGATCACGGTGGTGATGCCTGCGGTGGCGGCCCGCTGCAGTTGTTCTGCAGTGGGTTGTCCGCCGGTGTAGAGGTCTTCGGCGGGATTCCTGAAGGTCCGGGTCAGGTCGGCTTCGGCCAGCGAGGCAGGGCCTCGCTCTACCAGCCGAGCATCCGACCCATCCTGCGTAGAGCGAGGCCCTGCCTCGCTGCCGCCAGCAACAGAACCATCCCCGGTAGAGCGAGGCCCTGCCTCGCTGCCCACCGGAGCCAGGGTAACCAGACACAGCAGGAAGGCACTGAAGAAGGCGGGGCGGTTCCAACGTCGCATCACTTCACCTTCCTCCTTCATCGGTCAACGCAGCGTGGCGCGCGCCTTCAACAGCTCGCGCAGTTCGTACTTGTCAGTATCGTCCAACCCCTGCTGCCGCTGCTTTGCCTGAAGCTCCTCAAGACGTTGCAGCAACAGCTGTTTTTCCAGCTGCGCCACCGCATCGTGCAGCTCCTGGTTCCACATCGCCTCATCGCCGGGCAGCGTCTGCGCGGCCAGCTTGTGCAGCGATTCCTGCTCTTCGCGGCCTTCGAAATGCTCCAGCAGCGCGCCGGTGCTGATGTCCGGGCGCTGTTCCACCAGGGTCAGCAGCTCGATCAGCAGCTCCACGCCCGGCAACCGCAGGCCGCTGAAGTGGTGGCCTTCCAGCGTCATCGCCAGCGACGGCTGCTGCAGCAGGATGGCGATGGCCGCACGCACCAGGCTGCGGCGCTGCGCGGGTGCCACGGCGCGTGCCGGCGGGCGTGACACCGGCGTGGCGGCCGGCTTGGCGCCCAGCCCGGTCAACGTGGCCAGCTGCTGCTTCATCAGGTCGCCGAAGGCGCCATCGGGAATCTGCGCCAGCATCGGGCGCGCGCGCTCGGCCAGGCGCGCCTTGCCATCCAGCGTGGCCATGTTCACTTCGCGGGTGAGCTCGTCGAAGAAGAACTGCGACAGCGGCGTGGCCTGCTTGAGGCGCTCGTCGAAGCCATCCTTGCCTTCCTTGCGCACGATGGTGTCCGGGTCTTCGCCATCGGGCAGGAACAGGAAGAAGGCCTGGCGGCCATCCTTCATGCGCGGCAGCACCGATTCCAGCGCGCGCCAACCGGCGCGGCGGCCGGCGGCGTCGCCGTCGAAGCAGAAGAACACATCCGGCGCATTGCGGAACAGCAGCTCGGCATGGTCCGGCGTGGTCGCCGTGCCCAGCGTGGCCACCGCCTGGGTGACCCCGAACTGGAACAGCGAAACCACGTCCATGTAGCCTTCCACCACGATCAACCGTTCGATCTTCTGGTTGGCCTGGCGCACCTGCCACAGCCCGTACAGCTCGCGGCCCTTGTGGAACAGCGCGGTTTCCGGTGAATTGAGGTACTTCGGGCCGTCGTCCTTCTCCATCACCCGGCCGCCATAGGCGATCACGCGCCCGCGCCGGTCGAAGATCGGGAACATCACCCGGTCGCGGAACTTGTCGTAGACATGGCCGCGGTCGTTCTTGGAAAACAGCCCGGCACGATCAAGCAGCTTCATGCGCCGCTCGTCCTTGCCCAGTGCATCCTTCAGCGCGCTGTAGCCATCGGGCGCGTAGCCGATCGCAAAGCGCGTGCGGTTTTCCTCATCCACGCCGCGCTGGTCCAGGTAGGCACGCGCGGTGTCGCTGCCTTCCAGCGATTTCTGGAAGAAGCGCGTCGCCGCATCCAGCGCGGCGTACAGCTCGCGGCTGTCGTCCTGCTGCTGGGCGGTGCGCGGTTGCGTGTCGCGCGGTACTTCCATGCCCACGCGCTTGGCCAGCTCATCGACCGCGTCGAGGAACTCCAGGCGGTCGTAGTTCATCAGGAAGCTGATCGCGGTGCCGTGCGCGCCGCAGCCGAAGCAGTGGTAGAACTGCTTGGTGGGCGAGACCGTGAACGAGGCCGAACGCTCGTCATGGAACGGACAGCGCGCCGAATATTCCTTGCCCTGGCGCTTCAACGGCACGCGGCTGCCCACCACTTCGACGATGTCGGAGCGGGCCAGCAGGTCGTCGATGAATGCGTCGGGGATACGGGCCATGGGCAGCAGCAGGGGGCACGGCCGGCAACGGCCACGCACGGAAGCGGGGGACCCCGCTAGTCTACTAGCTGGCGGTGCCTTCGCCCGGTTTCGGCGGCACGATGCCGGCCTCGGCCAGGTGGACGCGGGCGCGCAGGCGCTCGTCGATCACCGCCGTCATCAGCGCGCCCACGAAGAACACCACCGTGGCGTAGTAGATCCATACCAGCGAGATCACCAGCGCGCCCATCGAGCCGTAGGCACTGCCCGGCGCCACCGTGGCGATGTACAGCCCGATGCCATAGCGACCCAGCGCGAACAGCGCCGAGGTGATCGCCCCGCCGATGAACGCCTGCCGCCATGCCACGCGGCGGTCGGGCAGGTAGTGGTAGAGGAAGGCAAAACCCACCGTGTACAGCAGCAGGCTGGTCAGGTAGCCCACCGCCGGCAGGACCGAAGGCAGCTGCGCGAACGCCACCTGCAGCATGGTGGTGGCGGTCATCGACAGGATCAGCAGGAAGCCCAGCGCCAGCACCACGCCAAAGGAGAACACGCGCTTGCGCAGCCACGCCACGATGCCGTCCAGGCGTTCGCCGCTGGTATTGAAGATCAGGTTGAGCGCGTTCTGCAGCTGGGCGAACACCGCCGTGGCGCCGATGAACAGCAGCAGCGTGCTCCACATGCCGGCCAGCGAGCCCATCGAGGGCTGGTTGTCGGCGTTCTTGAGCACGGTATCGGCCACGGTGGCCGCGCTGCTGCCGGCGACATCGTTGATCTGGCCGATCAGCGCCTGCTGTGCGGGCGGGTACAGCGAGGCGGTCAGCCACAGCAGCAGCACCAGCAACGGCGCCATCGACAGCAGGGCATAGAAGGACACCGACGCGGCCTGGGTCAGCACGTCCACATCGACGAAGCGTTTGCCCACGGCAACCGGGAAGCTGCGTTCAAGCCGGTCTACGTACTTGCGCAGGCGGGGCGGAACGCGGGAAGGATCGTGCGCGGGCTCGGGCGCGGGGGAAGGCGGCAGCGAAGACATGCCTGGATTTCTAGCAGGCCCGGTTCGAAGACCGGGTGAAACATGCACCGACCAACGGTCGGTGCCTACCGCATGGTGCGAAGCCGCCCGAGTACGACACCGGCCGTGGGGACCGTGACGCCACCCAATGGACGACACCGGCTGCGGGGACCGTGACGCCACCCGGTAGGACACGACCGTTGGTCGTGTCCCTCTCAAACTCAACCGGCGAAGTGCGCCTTCACCAGCTTGGACACCAGGCCCATGTCGGCCTGGCCGGCCAGCTTCGGCTTCAGCGCACCCATCAGCTTGCCCATGTCGGTGGCGCTGGCGGCGCCGGTTTCGGCAACGGCGGCCTGGATCGCAGCCACGATCTCGGCTTCGCCCATCTTGGCCGGCAGGTAGGTGTCGATCACCACCAGTTCGTCGCGCTCGATCTGCGCCAGGTCTTCACGCTGGGCCGCTTCGTACTGGCTGATCGAGTCCTTGCGCTGCTTGACCATCTTGTCGAGCACGGCGATGACAGCGGTGTCGTCCAGCTCGATGCGCTCATCCACTTCGCGCCGCTGGATTTCCGCCTTGATCAGGCGGATCACGGACAGCTTGTGCTTGTCGCCCGCCTTCATGGCGGCCTTCATGTCTTCGGTGAGCTGCAGCTTCAGGCTCATGGAACACCTCGTATCGATGAAAAGGGTGGAAACGCAAAAAGCCGGTAACGCTCGCGCGTTCCGGCTTCGGCTCCGCCGCGACAGGACACGCCTGCCGCATCGAAGTTGCGTCCGATCAGTACAGGCGCTGACGCTTGGTGACGTCGCGCGACGAGCGGCGCAGCTGACGCTTCACAGCAGCGGCAGCCTTACGCTTGCGCTCCTGGGTCGGCTTTTCGTAGAACTCGCGCTTGCGGGTTTCGGCCAGCACGCCGGCCTTTTCGCAGGTGCGCTTGAAGCGACGGAGCGCAAACTCGAAGGGCTCGTTCTCGCGGACTTTAACGCTGGGCATGGAATCTCCGGGACACAGTAGAACCGGGTCACGCCCGGTGAGAGCCGCACATTATAGCGGCGAGAAAAGAAGTTGCAACCCACCCCGGCAAAGTTCCTGGCCTGGGGTAGTGAAGGGCACGTCGGCGGTACGTCTGCCAAGGCCTCAAGAGGTCCATAATACCCGTTATGCGAGTCCTTGGTATCGAATCTTCCTGCGATGAGACCGGCGTAGCGGTGTATGACACCGCCGTGGCCGGCCCGGACGCTCTGCGCGCCCATGCCGTGTACAGCCAGATCGCCCTTCACGCCGAATACGGCGGGGTGGTGCCTGAACTGGCCAGCCGCGACCACGTGCGCAAGCTGCTCCCCCTGATCCGCCAGACCCTGGCCGAGGCCGGGCTGGGCGTGGGCGACATCGACGGGGTGGCCTACACGGCCGGCCCGGGGCTGGTCGGCGCCCTGCTGGTGGGCGCGGGCGTGGCCCGTTCGCTGGCTTGGGCGCTGGAAGTGCCTGCGGTGGGTGTCCACCATATGGAAGGCCACCTGCTGGCCCCGCTGATGGAACAAGACCCGCCGGAACCGCCGTTCGTGGCCCTGCTGGTGTCTGGCGGGCATACCCAACTGGTGGCGGTGGACCGCATCGGCCAGTACCGCCTGCTCGGCGAGACCCTGGACGATGCCGCCGGCGAAGCCTTCGACAAGACCGCCAAGCTGATGGGCCTGCCGTACCCGGGCGGCCCCCAGCTGGCAGCCCTGGCCGAAAAGGGCACCCCGGGCAGGTTCAAGTTCACCCGCCCTATGACCGACCGGCCCGGGCTGGATTTCAGCTTCTCCGGCCTGAAGACCCAGGTGCTGCTGGCCTGGCGCGACAGCGACCAGAGCGAGCAGACCCGCGCCGACATCGCGCGCGGCTTTGAAGATGCCGTGGTCGAAACGCTGGCGATCAAATGCGAGCGCGCGCTGGATGCGGCGGGCACCGACGTGATCGTCGTGGCCGGTGGCGTGGGCGCCAACAAGCGCCTGCGGGCCCGGCTGCAGCAGATGGCCGAACGCCGTGGCGGCCGTGCCTGTTTCCCGCGCCCCTCGCTGTGCACCGACAACGGCGCCATGATCGCCTTCGCTGGCGCGCTTCGCCTGGAGGCCGGCCAGCACAACCCGCCGCAGGTGCAGGTCACCCCGCGCTGGGACATGGCGACGCTGCCGGCGGTGTAGCGCGGCCGGGGCGTTGCCCGAGCACGCTCGTCACCGATTGGTGATCCTGCATCCATATGCCGATGTGTGGGCAACGAAGCCCTACGACGCGGATGATCGTCGTCAGGTCTTCGCGCAGGTCCCGCGCGAAGATCGGCTCATGGTGCGCGATGCGATTGCGCAATTGGCGTACCCGCTCAAGATCAGTGTACGCTCCGGCCCGCGTTCGGCGCGCGTCGCCATGAGAGCCAGGGAGCACGCTCTGTAGCGTTCCTGACCACAGCGACTGATCGAATCGCTGGGTGAACATCTGTTGCCAGAATGCAAAGCGCAATGCAGCTACCACCCCTGCGGTGGAGGAGCACCCACTCGCGGCACGACGTAGTTCCTCGCGCGCGTTGTACCCGTGGACACTGCTCGGCAGGCTCAGCCGAAAGCTCTCCCGCCAAGGCCACGCCGGCCCATGTCTCAGCGCAATGGCTTCGGCCACGGCATTGCGGATGACTATCTCGCAGGTATGCAGCGGAAGCATGAAAGCGCCGCTGATCTGCATGTTCCATTGATAGAGTTCGAAAGGATGGATACGGGTCGCATCCCGTGCTGCCGCAGCCTCGTACGTCTGCATGCGCTCAGCCGAGAACGATCGTCGTATGAGGTGCCAGTCACGCATCCCGTGCTCCATTGGATCTACATTGCCTCATCCTGGTAACAGCGGACGATTGGCCCAATCAGGAAAGTCGCCTTCATGGTGTGGGCATCCCCGGGCCGTACATGCAACGCGCGCCGCGTCTCAAAAATGAACCTAGGTGGTTGACCGCGCGCACGCAGCCAGCTACGGTCGCTGCGTGTGCCGCCGGGGCCAGTTCATGGGGAGACCCATTTCCCCCGGGGACGTTGGCAGTAAGCAAAGGGCCCCGCGCGGGGCCCTTTGTCTTTTTCGGCCCGCATTTCACATCGGGCGCTGCCAGGCACCGGTTCGAGGCACGTTCGGGGCCGTCCCGTTACCATGGTCGCCATCTTCTACGTGGCACTCCTATGGACAAGGTATTCATCGAAGGGCTTGAGATCGATGCCCTGATCGGGATCTACGACTGGGAACGGCGGATCCGCCAGACCCTGCGCTTCGATCTGGAAATGGGTTTTGACAACCGCAGGCCGGCGGCCAGCGACGACATCGCCGACACCCTGAACTACAAGGCCGTGAGCAAGCGCATCGAGCAGTTCGTGCGCGAATCCGACTTCGGCCTGGTCGAAACCCTGGCCGAGCGCATCGCCGAGATAGTGCTGCGCGAATTCAACGTGCAGTGGCTGCGCCTGAAGCTCAGCAAGCCCGGTGCCGTGCGTGGCGCCAAGGCCGTTGGCGTGATCATCGAGCGCAGCGCCGCCTGAGCTGCCCCGGTAGCGCCGGCCGTTGGCCGGCCCTGGCAGTAATGAGAGACCCCCAAGAAATGACAGATGCAGTAATCGCCGTGCAATGGCTGGAAGGCCTGCAACAGACCCTCGAACCCTGGCCCTGGGCCTACACCACCTTCGTCCTGTGCGCGCTGGCGCTGGCCGCCTGGCTGGCCAACTTCGTCACCAAGCGCATCCTGCTGCGCGGCCTGCGCCGGCTGGTGCGCCGCCTGCCGGGCACGGAAGGCGGCAGCAACCTGCGGGTGATCTCGCGCCTGTCCAACGTGGTGCCCAGCATGGTCATCGCCGCCGGCATCCGCATCGTGCCGGACCTGCCGCCGCAGCTGGTGTCGGGCGTGGTCAGCGCCTGCCAGGCCTGGGCAGTGCTGACCGTGGCGCTGGCCGTCTCGCACGCGCTGGATGCGGCCAACGAGCTGTACGAACGCCGCCCCGATGCCCGCAGCAAGCCGATCAAGGGCTACCTGCAGGTAGTGAAGATCGTGGTGTTCGTGGTGGCCGGGCTGTCCATCGTCGCCACCCTGCTGGGGGTGAAGCTGGGCCCGATGGTGGCCGGCCTCGGCGCCGCTACCGCCGTGCTGATGCTGGTCTTCCAGGACACCATCCTGTCGCTGGTGGCCAGCGTGCAGATCAGTGGCGATGGCCGCGTGCGGCTGGGCGACTGGATCGAAATGCCCAGCCAGAACGCCGATGGCGATGTGATCGATATCGCCCTGCATACCATCACCGTGCAGAACTTCGACAAGACCATCACCACCATCCCGACCAAGAAGCTGGTCACCGAGTCGTTCAAGAACTGGCGCGGCATGCAGGAAGCCGGCGGCCGCCGGATCAAGCGCGCGCTGTACCTGGACCAGCACAGCGTGGGCTTCCTGGACGCGGCGGCGCTGCAGCGGCTGGAGCAGTTCGCGGTGCTGGGCGACTACCTGCGTGAAAAGCAGGCCGAGCTGACCCAGTGGAACACCCAGCTGCAGGCCCAGGGCGTGGCGGCGGTGAACGCGCGCCGGGTCACCAACCTGGGCACCTTCCGCGCCTACGTGGAGCGCTACCTGCGCCAGCACCCCGGTATCCATACGGATATGACGTTGCTGGTACGGCAACTTCAGCCCACCACCGAAGGGCTGCCGCTGGAGGTGTACTGTTTCACCCGCACCACCGCCTGGGGGGACTACGAAGGCATCCAGTCGGATGTGTTCGATCACCTGCTGGCGATCCTGCCGGCGTTCGGGTTGCGGGTCTTCCAGGCCTCCAGTGATGCCATGTTGATGGCCGCGCAGCAGCAGCGGGCCGCCGCAGAGTAAGCTCCTGTGCCCCGCGCTTTGCTTTGGTGGCGCCGGGAACGCTAGAATCTCGGCCTTGTAAACGTTTTCATAAGGATAGCCGGTGGCCTCCGATCGCATCGAAACCCTCATTGCCCAGATGACCGTCGAAGAAAAAGTCGGCCAGCTGGGTGTGTTCGCGGACATGGTCCGGCCGTTCGCGCCGGACGTGAACCCCGAAGCCAATGTCAGCAACGCCGACCAGGTGCTGCAGCAGGTGCGCGAAGGCAAGGTGGGCTCGCTGTTCAACGGCGTGGGCGTCGACGCCGGCCGCCGCATCCAGCAGGTCGCCCTGGAAGAAAGCCGCCTGGGCATTCCGGTGATCCTGGCCGCCGATGTCATCCACGGCATGCGCACCGTGTTCCCGATCCCGCTGGGTGAAGCGGCCAGCTTCGAACCGGACCTGGCCGAGCGCACCGCGCGCGCCACCGCCGTCGAAGCTACTGCAGCCGGCCTGCACTGGACCTACGCACCGGCGGTGGACATCGCCCGCGATCAGCGCTGGGGCCGCGGTGCCGAAGGCGCCGGTGAAGACGTGGTGCTGGGCTGTGCGTTCGCCGCCGCCCGCGTGCGCGGCTTCCAGGGCCCGGACCTGCGCGCCGCCGACGCGCTGCTGTCCACGCCCAAGCACTTCGCCGCCTACGGCGCGGTGATGGCCGGCATGGAATACAACATGGTGGACATCTCGCCGCAGACCCTGCGCGACGTGCACCTGCCGCCGTTCAAGGCCGCGTTCGAAGCCGGCGCGATCACCGTGATGTCCTCCTTCAACGACATCAACGGCGTGCCCGCCAGCGCCAACGCCGAACTGCTCACCGACATCCTGCGCGGTGAGTGGCAGTTCCCGGGCGTGGTGATCTCCGATTACACCGCCGACATGGAACTGGTGGCGCACGGGTATGCCGCCGACGACCGCGACGCCACCGCCAAGGCCTTCACCGCCGGCCTGGACCTGAGCATGCAGAGCGGCTTCTATGCCGAACACCTGCCGGGCCTGATCGACAGCGGCGACGTGCCGATGGCCACGCTGGATGAATCGGTGCGCCGCATCCTGAACCTGAAGGAAGCGATCGGCCTGTTCGACGATCCCTACCGTTCGCTGGATCCGGTGCGCGAAGCCGATACCTCCTACATCGCCGCGCATGACGAACTGTCGCGCGATGCCGCGCGCCGTTCCATCGTGCTGCTGAAGAACGAAGGCAACGTGCTGCCGCTGCGCAAGGACGGGCAGAAGATCGCCCTGATCGGCCCGTTCGTGCAGGACCGCGACAACATCGAAGGCTGCTGGACACTGTTCGGCGACAAGTCGCGCTACCTCACCCTGGAAGCCGGCGTGCGCGCGGCGATCAGCGATGAAAGCCTGCTGGAAATCGTGCCCGGCTGCGACCTGGAAGCGGCCGTGCAGGATGGCATCGAACAGGCCGTGGCCGCCGCGCTGCGCGCGGACGTGGTGGTGCTGGCACTGGGCGAACCGCAGCGTTACAGCGGTGAAGCGCAGTCGCGCGTTGAAATCACCCTGCCGGCGGCGCAGCAGGCGCTGGCCGAGGCGGTGGCAATGACCGGCAAGCCGCTGGTGGTGCTGCTGCGCAATGGTCGCGCGCTGGCCCTGCAGGGTGCGGTGCGCAATGCGCAGGCCGTGGCCATCACCTGGTACCTGGGCACGCAGACCGGCCCGGCCGTGGCCGATGTGCTGTTCGGCGATTACAACCCGTCCGGCCGCCTGCCGGTGAGCTTCCCGCAGGTGTCGGGGCAGCAGCCGTTCTTCTACAACCACCCGCGCACCGGCCGCCCGGAACTGCCGACCATGTCGGAGTTCAAGGCACGCTGGCGCGAGATTCCGAACGCGGCGCTGTACCCGTTCGGGCACGGCATTGGCTACACCAGCTTCGGTTATGGCGTGCCGCAGTTGAGCAGCGCCCAGCTGGGCTGGGATGACACGCTGGAGATCACCACCACCCTGACCAACACCGGTGCGGTGGCGGGTGAGGAAGTGGTGCAGCTGTACATCCACGACCGCGTGGCCAGCCGCGTGCGGCCGGTGCGCGAGCTGAAGGATTTCCGCAAGGTGGCATTGCAGCCGGGCGAGAGCACGCAGGTGCGCTTCACGCTGGATCGTCATGCGCTGGGCTTCACCGGCCGTGATGGCGTGTTCCGTGCGGAGCCGGGCCAGTTCGATGTGTGGGTGTGTGCGTCGTCTGCCGCCGGTGAGCCGGTGATCTTCGAGCTGCTGGCGGGCTGACGGATTGCCAGGCACGGCCTGGCACTACCATCATGGGTGCTGCACGCATTACCGGCTACGCTGGCATCTTCGCGATACCGACGGAGCCGTGCATGCGCCTGATCAAGATCCTGCTTCCCACGTTGATGCTGGCTGCCTGCAGCCAGCCCACGCCGCCGGCCAATGAGAGGGCGGCGCCATCTACCTCGCCGCCGGCCACCGCGCCCACCGCCGCTGAAGATGCGCCGCAGGCCGGGTTGTCACCGGATGCGGTGGAGCCGAGCACGGCACCCACGCCGGATACTGCACCGCCGGTGGCGGGGACGGATTCGGCGGCGACGCCCGCTGCGGATGCATCTGCCGAAGCCGAGGGTGGCGCGCGCGAGCGCATCACCAAGCTGCTGGGTGATGCGGCTCCCTACGAAAGCGTGTTCAACGAACTGCAGCGTGGCGTGGCCGCAGGTGACCGTGCCGCCGTGGCCGGGCTGATGCGGTACCCGGTGCGGGTCACCATCGCTGGGAAGAACCAGAAGGTGGCTGACGCCGCCGCTTTCCAGCGCGACTACGACAAGATCGTGACCCCGGCGCTGGCGAAGCTGATCGCAGAGCAGACGTTCGACACCCTGTTCGTCAACTGGCAGGGCGTGATGCTGGGCCAGGGCGAGGTGTGGATCAACGGCACCTGCCTGGACAAGGAATGCACGAAGAGCGAGGTCAAGGTCAACAACATCGGGCAATAACACGACGGCGTGCGGACCAACGGTCCGCACCTACCGTGGCGTGTTGGCCGGTGCATGTGCGGACCAACGGTCCGCACCTACCGAGGGTGTGTCACCGGTAGGTGTCGACCGTTGGTCGGCACTTGCTGTTCACCCCTTCGGGGTGAGCTTCAACAGCTTGCCCTTGCTGCCATCTTCCAGCAGCCAGGTCGCGCCGTCCGGGCCCTGTTCCACTTCGCGGATGCGTTCGCCCATCAGGAACCGCTCGGCTTCGCGCGCGTTGTCGCCGTCGAAGGCCACCCGCACCAGCGAGGTGGACGACAGCCCGCCGATGAAGCCACTGCCGGTCCACTGCGGGAACAGCTTGCCGCTGTAGATGATGAAACCGGCCGGCGAAATCACCGGGGTCCAGGTCACCTTCGGCGCGGCGAATTCCGGGCGCGTGCTGTGGTCGGGAATGTCGCGGCCGTCGTAATGGTTGCCGTTGGACACGATCGGGTAACCGTAGTTGGCCCCGCGCGTGATCAGGTTCAACTCGTCGCCACCGGCCGGGCCCATCTCGTGCACCCACAGCTTGCCGCGCGCATCGAAGGCGATGCCCAGCGCATTGCGATGGCCCAGCGACCACACCTGCGTGGCCACGCCGCCTTGGGAAGCAAACGGGTTGTCGGCCGGCACGCTGCCGTCATCGTTGAGGCGGATGATCTTGCCCAGGTTGCCGGACATGTCCTGCGCCGGGTCGAACTTCTGCCGCTCGCTGGAGGTGATCCACAGCTTGCCGTCCGGTCCGAACGCCAGGCGGTGGCCGTAATGGCCCTTGCCTTCCACCTTCGGGGTCTGGCGCCAGATCACCTTGAAGTCTTCCAGCTTGCCGCTGCCATCGGCGGCCAACACCAGTTTGGCGCGGCCCACGGCGGCGCCGCGGGTGTCGTTGTCGCCTTCCTCGGCGTAGCTCAGGTACACGAAGCCGTTTTTGGCGAAGTCCGGGTGCGGCAGCACATCACCGAAGCCGCCCTGGCCGCCGTAGGCCACCTTGGGCACGCCGGTGATCTCCGCGCTCTTGCGGGTGGCCACGTTGAAGTGCTTCAACCGGCCTTCCTTCTCGGTCACCAGCAGGGTGCCATCGGGCAGGAAGCTCATCGCCCAGGGCTGGTCGAAGGTGGCAAATTCGGTGGCGGTGAACGGCCACTGCGCCTTTTCCAGCGCGGGCGCGGAGGCCGCACCGGGCGTATCGGCGGCCACGCAGGCGGTGGTGAACAGGGCCGGGGTGGCGGCGAGGGCAAGGCTGAGCAGCAGGCGGCGGGTCATGGGAAATCTCCGGAAGGGGACGCGAATGGCCAGCCGTTGTTGTACACCATGGCCATCAAAGGGGCGTGGACCATACGTCACCCCCGTAGGCGGGTGCGGGGGAATCGGCTACCGTAGGCGCCATCAAAAGGGAGTTTGAACAATGAAGCCTCAGGTCACCAAACCGTCTCCGGCGTTCATCGCCGCCTCGTGGACCGCACTGCTGCTCGGCGCCGTGGCTTACCTGGTGGGCCTGTTCAATGCCGAGATGGCCCTGAACGAAAAGGGCTACTACCTCACCCTGCTGCTGTTCGGTCTGTTCGCCGCGGTCTCACTGCAGAAGAGCGTGCGTGACCGGGTGGAAGGCATTCCGGTGAGTGCGCTGTATTACTCGCTGTGCTGGTTCGCGCTGCTGGTGTCGTTGTTGCTGCTGCTGGTCGGCCTGTGGAACGCCACCCTGCTGCTCAGCGAAAAGGGCTTCTACGGCATGGCCTTCGCCCTGAGCCTGTTCGGCGCCGTTGCCGTACAGAAGAACACCCGCGACCTGATGGCCGCAGGTGATCGTGAGATCCCGCCGATTCCGCGCGCGGAGTAAATCCGGCGTCGCGCCGCGCGGTACTCAGGTGCCGCGCGGTACGCCCTTGTCCAGGTGGGCCTGGTGCAGGGCGGTGGACTCGTCCCAGCCGCGGCGCACCGCGTTGCGGGCCTGGGCCCAGGTCAGTTTGCTGGTGGCCTGTTCACGCGCCCAGCGCGATTCGAGTTCGGCTTCCACCTGTTCGTAGGCCTGGATGATCTCATCGGCGCGGGTACCGCCCAGGCGCGCGCTGTGGCCCAGGTAATAGGCCGGTTCGTAATCTTCGAACGTCTGCTCGCTGTCGTAATACGGCTCGGCGCTGAAGCGCTCGCGCCAGTAATCGGACACTGCTTCGCGCGGTACGCCGTCTTCCGGCACCCGGCCGGGAATCTGGTAATCAGGGCTCATGTCTGGCTCCGGTGGGGTGAGGCTTCACCGTACCCAGCACCGGGTTAACGCCATGGGCGCGCGGAGTGAACAGCAGATCAAGCGCGGTTCCTCACGCCTCCTTGCGCGGCAGCAGGTAGATCACCCCGCCCACCGCGAACGCGATCAGCGCCGCGGCGATGTTCTGCCAGCTGGCACTGGCAAACAGCGCCAGGCACAGCACCAGCGCCAGGATCGGAATCAGCGGGCCGCCGGGCAGCTTCAGCGCGCCGGGGCGGTCGCGGAAGCGGCGGGCCAGCACGATGACGGCTGCCGCCGTGCCGATGTAGGCGAACAGGCGCGTGGTCATCGACAGCAGCGCCAGCTGCACGAACGAGCCGGACAACGCCAGCACCAGCGCGATCAGGCCCTGGGTGATGATCGCCGCGGCCGGCGTGCGGAAGCGCGGATGCACCTGCGCCAGCAGCTTCGGCCCGTAGCCATCGCGCGCCAGCGCGAACAGGAAGCGCGGGCCCATCATCATCGTGTTGCTGTTGGTGCCCAGGATGGAGATCGTCGCGCCCACCGTGAGGATCAGGGCCAGCGCCTCGCCGCCAAAGCCGGCGGCGGCATCGGCCAGCGGCGTGGCCGAATCGGCCAGGCCCGGCAGCGTGCCCTGCGCGATGAACTGCACCGCGCCGTAGATCACCGTCACCGTGATGATCATGGTGATCAACGCGAACGGAATGTCGCGGCGCGGGTTGCGGTATTCACCGGCCGCGGCCGGGATGTTCTCGAAGCCGGCGTAGGCATACAGCAGCAGCAACGCCGCCTCACCCATGCGCTGCAGGTCGTGCGGGTCCGGGCGGGTGCCGGAGAAGGCCAGGTCGGTATCCACGTAGAACGCGCCGATCGCCACGAACAGCAGCAGCGGCAGCATCTTGCCGATCACCAGCACGATCCCGGTGCGCGCCGCCGAGCGCACGCCGGCCACGTTCACCGCGGTCAGGAAGCCCAGCGAGGCCACGATCACCAGCACCCGGCCCACATCGTGCCCGGCCCAGGGCCAGAACCGTGCCACCGAATCGGCCAGCGCGTTGCTCAACGCCGCCGCCGAACTGATCCGGGTCAGCCAGATCATCCAGCCGATCTCGAACCCGGCAAAGCGCCCGAACGCCTCGCGCGCATACAGGTAGCTGCCGCCGGGTTCATCGAAGTAACTGGCCGCCTGCGCGTAGCAGAGCACCAGCAGCGCCACCACGATGCCCGCCGCCACCACGCCCCACAGGCTGAACGGCCCCAGCAGGAGCACGGTAGCGGCTGGCAGCAGGTAGATGCCGCTGCCGATCACATCGTTGATCGACAACCCCACGATCTGCCAGCGGCTGACCGCGCGTTCCAGTTGCGGTTCGGGTGCGGCGCTCATCGTGCGGCCTTCGGCAGCGCCGGCAGCTGCCAGTCCTGCTGCAGCCGCTGGTACTGCGCGCGCGGCAGCAGCACGAACACCGGGTGCTGGGCCGGGTCCAGCCAAGCCAGCAGGCCCTGCATGTGTTCGGGCTGCATCGCCGTGCAGCCGGCAGTGGCCTCACCCGGCGTGCGCCACAGGTGCGCGAAGATGCAGCTGCCCCGGCGCGGTTCCGCGTTCGGGTTGTGCTCGATCACGAAGCCCTCGCGGTAGCGCACGTCGCCCTTGTTGTGCAGGTCCAGCCGCATCGGTTCGGTGGAGCCTTCCACCGCATCGGCGCCCACGACCTCGGCATCGACGATGCGGTTGTAGTACTTCGAATCGGGTACATCCATGCAGTAGCTGCTCTCCAGCATCGGCTGGTAGGGCATCGCGCTGGTGATCTTCGGCGCATAGCCGAATGCCGGGCCGACCCTGAACATGCCGGCCGGGCTGCGGCCGTCGCCTTCCTGCTTCACCGGCTCGCCGGGCTGCTGCGGACCCGCCCCGTTCGGCGCCGGCAGCACGCCCACGCCCCACGCGCTGCCATTGCGGCCCACCGCCACATCGAAGGCGGCGCCGTGCGGCTGCCAGCCCTGTGGGGTGCGTGCATACGCCTGCAACCTGCCCTGGGTGGCATCCCAGCCATCGGTGGTGACCACGATCATCTGGCCGTTGTCGTGCAGCGGCGTGGCCACCGGGGTGAGTGCCGAGGCGGGCAGGGCGCTGGCAACCAGCACGGTGGCAAAGGCGGTACGCAGCAGCGACAGCATCGGGTGCACTCCGGGAATCAGGTGTCGATCAGGTGTTCGATCCGTTCCAGGTTCACCCCGAGCTGGCGGTGGCGGTCCGGGTTGGCGTGGCAGAGCAGCACGAACACGAAGTCCAGCAGCGACTGCAAGGCAGAACGGTACAACAGTTGCGCCACGTGCGGCGCCAGGTCGTGCGCGCACACCACCAGCGCGCCATCGGCGTGAGCGCGCAGCGGGTTGGCGCTGTGCCGGGTGATCGACACCACCTTGCCGCCCACGTCCTGGAACTGGCGCGAGAGCTGGAACAGCTGCGGCAGCTTGCCGAATTCGGAAAACACCAGCAGCACATCGCCCGGCCGCGCCGCCGACAGGTTGGCCATCATCAGGATCGGGTCGGCGTGGTGCACCGTGAGCATGCCCAGCAGCGACAGCCGCATCGCGAACTCGCGCGCGTACAGGCCATCGTCGCCCAGCCCGTACACGAACAGCTTGGGCGCGCCGTCGATCAGCTGCACGATCGCTTCCACTTCCGCCTGCGGGTTGGCCAGCCGGGTTTCCTCGTCGGCCGCGGTGCGGCTCAGGCGCAGGCGCTCGGCCAGCTGGTCGTAATCGTTCCCCGGTGCGGCGGCCGGCGGGCCGGCGGCCGGGTCGTTGCCGGCGCGGGCCACGGCCTGGCCGATGGAATACTTCAGGTCCGGGTAGCCCTTGAAGCCCAGCTTCTGGCTGAACTTGACCACGCTTGACTGGCTGATGCCCAGCGCGCTGGCCAGCTGCTGCGACGAGTAATCGCGCAGCAGGTGGGCATTGTCGAGGATGAAATCGGCGATGCGGCGTTCGATCGCCGACATGTGGTCACGCTCGGAGCGGATTTTCACCAGGGGCGGCATGGAGGACGCGTTGGTTCCTATGTGTGGGAGGTGTAGAGCCACGCCCTGCGTGGCTGACGTACACCGGGAGGTTACCAGCGCGGGGGTGTAATCATCTCCAAACCCCGTACTTCCGTTATGCCCAAGCCCGGCGCGTCGCTGATGGTGATCTCCGACTCGTTGAAATGTACCCCGCCGGTGACCGGATTGAACTGCCCCAACGACGGTCCGTCCAGGTCCACCTTGGTGATCACCTCGCTCTTGGCCACCGCAAGGTGCACGGCCGCCGCCACGCTGATGCTCGATTCGATCATGCAGCCGATCATGCACGGCACCCCGTAGATGGCGGCGATGTCGGCAATCCGGATCGCGTTGGACAACCCGCCGGTCTTCATCAGCTTGATGTTGATGATGTCGGCCGCGCGCTGCTGGATCAGGTCGAACACCTGGCCCGGGTTGAACACGCTCTCATCGGCCATCACCGGCGTGTTGACCCGGTCGGTCACGTACTTCAGACCGCTGATGTCGGCCGCCTTCACCGGCTGCTCCAGCAGTTCCAGTACCACCCCGGCCTCTTCCAGCGTGCGCATGGCGTGCACCGCCTGTTTGGCGGTCCAGCCCTGGTTGGCATCCAGCCGCAGCAGGGCGCGGCCCTGCACGGCGGCGTGGATCGCCTTCACCCGCTCGATATCCAGCCCGATGTCCTTGCCGACCTTGATCTTCAGCGACTCGAAGCCGCGGTCGATCGCCGACAGCGAATCGGCCACCATCTTGTCGATGTAATCCACGCTGATGGTGATGTCGGTGGTGATCACCGGGTCGCCACCGCCCAGCATCTGGTACAGCGGCGCCTTGTGCAGCTGCGCCCACAGGTCGTACACCGCGATTTCCACCGCCGCCTTGGCGCTGGTGTTGCGCTCCATCGACGACTGGATCAGCGCGCAGTTGCGGTTGAGTTCGGCCACGTCCTGGCCGACCAGGCGCGGCTTGATGAAGGTGTTGATCGCCTCGATGATCGAACCGTGGGTATCGCCGGTGATCACCGCCGTGGCCGGCGCCTCGCCATAGCCGGTGTGGCCGGTATCGGTGCGGACCAGCACCACCACGTCTTCCACCGTATCCACGGTGCGCAGTGCGGTCTTGAACGGGGTTTTCAGCGGCACGCGCAGCATGCCAAGTTCAATGTCGGTGATTTTCATCAAGGAGTCTGGGGCCGGATGCGCTGGATGTTGGTGATGCGGTCGATGTAGCTCACGGTGTCGCTGGCCATCATCGGCTGCAGCGGAGTCACCGAAACGCCGTTGAGGTGGGCCTGCACGCGCTTGCTGTCCGGGCCGAACCAGCTGCCGCCGGCGGTGTCGTGGATCATCCACGTCTGTCCGTCGAGCTGGCCGAGGGTGACCATCACGTGGCCGGGAATGTAGACCAGGTCGCCCACCTTCAGCTGCTGCACGGCCGCGTTGCGTTTGGACTTGCCGTCCTTGTCGCTGAAGGCGATGCGGTCCAGCGCCGGGCTGACCGCCTGCGCGCTGGTATTGCGCGGCACCAGCACGCCGAAGCTGCGGTAGATCTCGGAGACGAAGCCGCTGCAGTCGCGGGTGTCGTACGAATGGCCCCAGCCGTAGCGCTCGCCCAGGAACTTGAAGCTCTGGGTGAGCAGGTTGCGCGGGGTCAGCGGCAGGTAATCGCTGGCGGTGTCCTGCGAACGCGGCAGCAATGCCGGCACCAGTGCCAGCGTGCCGTCGTCGTTGCGCACCGGCAGCTGCACCACATGCGCGCCGTGTGCCTGCTGGCCGTTCACGGCCTGCGCCACCGGCCAGTCGGCCAGCACCGGCAGGCGCACGCCCATCTCCAGCTGCAGCCGCGACACGCGCGGCTCTTCCGGGGTGAACGCGGTATACGCCGTGGCGCCGGTCACCACCCGGTACGGACCGTGCTGGCCGTACCCCAGCACCGTGGCCGCATCGCCCACGCCAACGAAGCGCTTCTCGATCCATGCCGAATAGCGTTCGCTGGTGATGAACAGCCATTGGCCGTCGGCGCTTTCATGCAGCACCGCCACCGCATCGCCGGGGAACAGCGCGGACTCCTGGAAGCGGTCGATATCGGTATCGCCCTGCGAGGTGAACACCCGCAGCGCGGTAGGGAACGCGCGCAACGCGGCGCGGTGGGTGACCAGGCCGTACTGCAGCGGGCGCTCGGTGGGAATGGCGTCCAGCGCCAGGTTGGCCTCGATCGCGGGACGCGCGGTGGCGGCCACCGGTTTGCCGTCCTCACCGAACAGCGGCTTCTGCGGCCAGCGCGAGAGCGCCTGGATGTCGGCCAGCACCTTGGCGCGCGGCAGGCGCGCGGGCAGGGCGCGCAGGTCATGAATGGAGTCGTCTTCGGCGCGCATGCGCGCGTTCTGCGCCGCAATGCCCGCGCGGTCCAGGATCACCCGGTCGGCATCGGGCAGCCGCGCCGCCCAGAACGCCGGGTCCAGATAGGTCTCACGCAGGCCCACCACGCCAGCAAAGTCGGAAGGGCCGGCCAGTGGCGCCTCGGCCCACGCGGCAGCGCCGGGCAGGGCAAGCACAGCGGCCAGCAAGGCACGCGCCGGCCACGCAAGCCGCGCAGGGCGGCGGGGGGAAGCCTGGATCATGGAGCGGTCACCCTCCTCGAAAGCGTCAGGAATATTTATTCCTTTTTCCAGCGAAAGCAAGAATAAATTATTGACCACCTGTCAGGCCCGTGTTACACAGCGATTACCACCTGCACCTTGGGAAGTGTCGCCGTGGATCTGCCCGTACGCAAACCGCGTTCTTCTGCCTCGACCTTCGCCCGGCGCGCCGCGACGGCGTGCCTGCTGCTGGGCATCGGCTCGGCCGGGGCGCAGGGGCCGGCGCTGGATGCGGTGGTGGCGCAGATCGACCAGGGCGACTTTGCCGCCGCCGATGCCCGCATCGCCACGGCGATCAACGACCCCGCGCTCAGCGAAGACGCACGTGCCGCCTATGCGTTCCAGCGCGAGCGCATGCGCCGCATGCGGCTCGATTTCACCTTGGACGAAACCGCCGCCAAGGCGCTGGTGCGCAAGCAGATCCCGGACCTGCGCGATGACGAATTCGCGCGCTGGGATGCCGCCGGGCTGATCGAACACCTGGATATCGACGGGCAGCGCCGCTACTTCAAGCGCGCGCCGGCCAACCTGTTCCGGGTCAGCGCCGAAGCCAAGGCACGCCGCGCACCCAACGTTCCGCTGCCGGTGGATGGTCCGTACGAGAACCTCGCCCCGCACCATGAAGAAGTCATCGCGGCGGCCAAGGCCAGCGGCGCCAGCAGCGTGGTGCCGCGCCGTGTGGAAGTCACCCAGTCGATCACGGTCAAACCCGATGCCGTGCCCGCCGGTGAACTGCTGCAGGCGTGGATTCCTTACCCGCGCGCCATTCGCGGCCAGCAGGAAGACATCAGCTGGATCGGCCCGAACAGCGGCGCGGTGATCGCGCCCGAAGCTGCCCAGCAGCGCACGGTCCACCTGCAGCAGAAAGCGGTGGCCGGAAAGCCGACCCGCTTCGAGATCCGCTACGCGGTCACCGTGTATGCGCGCCACATCGAGATCGATCCGGCCAAGGTGCTGCCCACGCCGCCCGATGCCGCGCTGCAGCCCTACCTGGCCGAACAGCCGCCGCACGTGGTGTTCACCCCGGCATTGCGCGCGTTCTCGCAGCGCGTGGTCGGCAATGAAACCAATCCGTACCGTATCGCCCAGAAGCTGTTCGACGCGGTCGACCAGATCCCGTGGGCCGGTGCGCGCGAGTACTCCACCATCTCCAACATCAGCGATTACGCCCTGCATGCCGGCCATGCCGACTGCGGCCAGCAGACGCTGCTGCTGATCGCCCTGCTACGCCTGAACGGCATTCCCGCGCGCTGGCAGTCGGGCATGGTCTATTCGGACGATGCGGTGGGTTACAACAACCTGCACGACTGGGGCGCGCTGTACCTGGCCCCGTATGGCTGGGTGCCGATGGATGTCACTACCGGCCGCCTGCAGAGCGCAGACCCGGCGCTGCGCAACTTCTACTTCGGCGGGCTCGATGCCTACCGCATCGCCTTCAACGATGACGTCCAGCAGCCCTTCCAACCGGCCAAGCAGCACCCGCGCTCGGACACCGTGGATTCGCAGCGCGGCGAAGTCGAATGGGCTGGCGGCAACCTGTACTTCGATCAATGGAATTACGACTTCCAATCGCACGTGGTGCCTGCGAAGTCGACGCGGTAATCGGCGGTATCACTATTTCACCCTTGAAGGAGAGAGCAGGGAATGAAAGCGAACGGTTTGAAGCGGGCGGCGCTATGCGTCGCGTTGGGTGCGTGTTTCGGCAGCATGCTGCCCACGGTTGTGTACGCGCAGGCGGTCAGTGGTGCGGTGGCCGGTCGGGCCAGCGCCGGTGACCAGGTCACCGTGGTCAGCAACAGCACCGGCCTGACCCGCACCGTCACCGCCAGCGCCGATGGCAGCTATCGCCTCGGCCAGCTGCCGGTGGGCGATTACCAGCTGCAGCTCAGCCGCGACGGCCAGAAGCTCGGCGACCCGGTGGCGGTCAGCGTGGCGATTGGCGGCACCACCACCGTGAACCTGGCCAGTGGCGGCGGCGTGGTCAACCTCGACGCGCTGCAGGTGATCGGCACGCGCGTGGTCAACCGCGTGGACGTGTCCACCACTGAAACCTCGTTCAACGTCAACCGCCAGGAACTGCAGCGCCTGCCCGTGGCGCAGGACCTCAGCGCGGTGGCGCTGCTGGCGCCGGGCGTGGTCGGCGGCAACTCCACGTTCGGCGGCCTGTCCTTCGCCGGTTCGTCGGTGGCCGAAAACGCGGTGTTCATCAACGGCCTCAACGTCACCGACATGTACACCCGGCGCGGCTTCTCCAGCGCACCGTTCGCCTTCTTCAGCGAATTCCAGGTCAAGACCGGTGGCTACTCGGTGGAGTTCGGCCGTTCCACCGGCGGTGTGATCAACGCGGTGACCCGTTCGGGCAGCAACGAACTGCAGGGCGGCGTGGAAGTCACCGCCGAACCCAGCGCGTGGCGCTCCAGCGGCCGCGACCATTTCCACCGCGACGGCACCGCGCATTCCTACGCCAGCCGTGACGACAGCTCGTTCTTCAAGACCAATGTCTGGGGCTCGGGCGCGCTGGTGCAGGACAAGCTGTTCCTGTTCGCCATGTACGAAGACCGCAACGACCATGGCCACAACACCTCCAACGATGCGCTGACCTGGTTCAAGAACGAAGCCAACAACGGCTTCTGGGGCGCCAAGCTCGACTGGAACATCACCGACAACCACAGCCTGGCCCTGTTGGCGTTCTCCGACGAAGGCGATGTCACCAACGCCTCCTACAACTACGACTGGGACGAAAGCGAGATCGGCGCCTGGGGCGGCGACTCGGTCACCGAGAGCGGCGGCCGCAACTACTCTGCCACCTACACCGGCCACTTCGGCGAGAACTTCACCGCGCGTGCCATGGTCGGCCAGAACAACCAGCGCGCGTTCACCCGCTCCTCGCTGGATGAAGCCTGCAGCCCGGTGTTCACCGATGCCAGCTATGCCCCGCGCCTGGGCCAGCTCAACGGCCTGCGCCCTGGCTGCCACCCCACCGGTGCTGCCGTGGCCGAGCGCGACGACACCCGCGACGTGGCCCGATTGGACTTCGAATGGCAGCTCGGCCGCCACCTTCTGCGGTTCGGCGTGGACCGCGAGCTGATGACCACCGAGCAGTCCACCCGCTACCCCGGCCCGACCCAGCTCAGCTACACCGCCTACGTGGCCCGCCCGGGCGATGAAGTGTGGGATGGCGCCAACGCCTACGTGCCGCCGGGTGTCACCGAGATGCTGCGCGGGCGCAACCGCGTGTCCGGCGGTACCTTCGAAACCGAAGCCAACGCCTTCTACCTGGAAGACATCTGGAACGTCACCAACAACCTCATGCTCAACCTGGGCGTGCGTTGGGACCGCTTCGAGAACCGTACCGCCGATGGCAACGCCTTCATCAAGATGGACGACCTCATCGCACCGCGCGTGGGCTTCTCCTGGGACGTGAAGGGCGATGCCACCACCAAGCTGTTCGGCAACGCCGGCCGCTACTACCTGCCGGTGACCAACAACATCAACGTCAACTTCGCTGGTGGCCTTACCGACGAATACTCCTACTTCGTGCTGGAGGGCTGGCAGCAGCAGGCCAACCCGGTCACCGGCGCGCCCTACATGGCGCCGATCATCGGCCAGCAGATCGGCCCGGTGGATACCCGCATGAACACCGGCGCGGCCGACCTGCGCCAGAGCGTGGATCGCGACCTCAAGGCCGTGTACCAGGACGAATACATCCTCGGCTTCCAGAGCATGATCAACCAGGCCTGGTCGTGGGGCGTCAACGCCACCTACCGCACCATGGACCGCGCGCTGGACGACATGCGCCTGAACTACACCCCGTGCGGCCCGACCGGCACCACCCTGTGGCCGATCGCCAACCCGGGTGAGAGCCTCACCATCTGGGGCGACTCGAGCATCGGCTGCACCACCGAAGGCTGGATCACCATCGATACCGCCAACAGCGGCTACCGCAAGGGCGGCAGCGGTGAAGTGGTGGGCTATTCCAATCCCAAGCGCACCTACAAGGCGCTGGAATTCCAGATCGACCGCGCATGGGACGAGAAGTGGCTGTTCAATGCCTCCTACCTGTGGTCGCGCAGCGACGGCAATTTCGAAGGCCCGGTCAACTCCGATACCGGCTACGGCGACACCGGCATGGTCCAGCACTGGGACCACCCGTCCAACAACGAACGCTATGGCGTGCTGTTCAACGACTTCCGCCACCAGTTCAAGCTGCGCGCCGCCTATGCGCTCAATGAACAGTGGTCGTTCGGCACCACGCTCCAGGTGCAGTCCGGTGGCCCGATCACCGCGTTCGGCGTGATGTGGCCCAACGACACCGTGGCCGGCGGCAGCACCTCCAATGAAAGCGGCGGCGGTGGCACCGGCTGGCTGTGCGTGGCCAACTGCTCCGGCCCGTACGACCAGCGGCAGTTCGAATACACCCCGCGCGGTGCCTACGGCCGGCTGCCATGGACCTGGACCATGGGCGCCAACGTCACCTGGCGCCTGCCGGTGGAGGGTATCGACCTGAGCGCCCGGCTGTCGGTGTTCAACCTGTTCAACAACCAGACCGTCATCAACGTCCACCAGCGTTACGAAGCCCAGCCGGGGCAGTACCGCGAGAACACCTTCAACACCGGCACGCGCTGGCAGGCCCCGCGCTACACCCAGCTGATGGTGACCTGGAACTTCTGATCGACAGCGCGGGGGACGGCAGTCCGTCCCCCGCGGATACGGTGAACATGCACGCGCCCCTGTTCCGTTCCACAACGCTGCTGCTGTCCCTCGCCCTGGCGGCTTCGCTGCCGGCGTCAGCGGCCGACCTGTCCCCGTTCGCCCCGATGCTCGACAGCACCGTCGAACACCATCATCTGCCGGGCATCGCCATGGCGGTGGTCGACAACGGCCAGGTGGTGTTCACCGGCACCCGTGGCGAACGTCGCGCCGGCAGCGGCGAACCCATCGACGCCGACACCCTGTTCAAGATCGCGTCCAACAGCAAGGCCATGACCGCGGCAGTACTGGCGCGGCTGGTCGACCGTGGCCTGCTGTCCTGGGACGACCCCGTTACGAAGTACCTGCCGCAGTTCCGCATGCACGACCCATGGGTCACCGAGCACATGCAGGTCCGCGACCTGCTCATCCACAACAGCGGGCTCGGCCTGGGCGCGGGCGACCTGATGCTCTGGCCCGAACCCAACGCCTTCACCCGCGCCGACATCATTGCCGGCCTGGAACATCTCAAGCCGGTCACCAGTTTCCGCAGCGGCTACGCCTACGACAACCTGATGTACGTGGTGGCCGGTGAAGTGGCCGCCGCCGCCGATGGCAAACCCTATGACCAGCTGCTGCGCGAGGAAGTGTTCATCCCGCTCGGCATGACCCGCTGCCAGGCCGGCGCGTGGTCGGTGGCGAAGGTGGGCAACGTGGCGCAACCGCATGCCCCGCGCGAGGGCGGCAACGTCGTCGTCAACGCCGACAGCGACATCGCCCCGGACCTGACCTCGATGGCCGCCGGCGGCATCCGCTGCAGCCTGCGCGACATGACCCGCTGGATGCAGGTGCTGCTGGATCCCACCCTGGTGCCCGGCTGGCTCAGCGATACCCAGCGCCGCACGCTGTGGACCGCGCACATGCCCATGCCGCTTGGCGAACGCCAGCGGCGCTGGGACAACGCGCATTTCTCCGCCTATGGCTACGGCTGGCGGCTGTCGGACATGGACGGGCAGTGGAAGGTCGCCCACACCGGCACGCTGTCCGGCATGTATTCCTCGCTCGCGCTGCTGCCGGACCGCAAGGTGGGCGTGGTGATCCTGATCAACGGCGAAGGCGAGGATGCGCGCACGGTGTTGATGCAGGCCGCGCTCAAACACTACACCGCACCGGCGCAGCGGCAGAGCGTTGCCAGCTACACCGAACAGCTGCAGGCCGAACGAACCCAGCGCCGCAACACCACCCACGCGCTGCCAGATACGACCACCCGCAAACCCGTAGAGCCACGCCCTGCGTGGCTGAGCAGCGCCGACCATCCTGCAGCCACGCAGGGCGTGGCTCAACGCGGTGGCGGCCATCCCGCAGCCGTGCAAGGCCTCTATCGCGACCCCTGGCTCGGCCAGGCCAGACTCTGCCCGGAAAACAACACCCTGCGCTTCAGCGTGGACAAATCGCCCACACTGCGCGGAACCGTGATGCAGCTCGATACCCGCTGGCTGGTGCAGTGGGATACCCTCGGGGCGGATGCAGAACCCTGGCTGCAGGTGGAGCCGGGCACCCCGCCGACGCTCCGCCTGAGCGCGATCGATCCGGATATCGACTTCAGCTATGACTATCAGGACCTGCACTTCACCCGCATCGGCGATTGCCCTTAGCCTGCTGTTCGCCCTGGCCGCGCCGGCGATGGTGTCGGCCCAGCCGGTGCACATCGCCCTGGTGCGTACCGCCGAGCAGGCCGGCCTGGTCGACATCACCACGCTGGCGCCGGACATCAAACTCGACATCCGCTACGCCGGCAGCAACAACTTCACCGGCCGCCCGGTGCCGGGCTACGAAGCCCCCAAATGCTTCCTGCTGCGCCCGGCGGCGAAGGCGCTGGCCCAGGTGGAAGCCGACCTGCGCGCCAATGGCTACGGCCTGCAGCTGTTCGACTGCTACCGCCCGGCGCAGTCGGTGCACGCGTTCGTGGCCTGGGCCAACGACCCGCTGGAGCAGTCGCGCAAGGCGCAGCAGTACCCCGGGCTGGACAAGCCGGCGCTGCTGGGCGGCTACATCGCCGAAACCTCCGGGCACAGCCGCGGCGCCACCGTCGACCTGGGCCTGCTCGACTGCCGCAGCGACCCGTGCAGCGTGGTCGACATGGGCACCGACTTCGACTTCTTCGGCCCGCGCGCGCACACCGACGCCACCGACATCACCCCCACCCAGTACCGCAACCGGCAGACCCTGCTGCAGGCCATGCAGCGCCAGGGCTTCGCCAACTACCCGCAGGAGTGGTGGCACTACACCCTCACGCCCGAGCCCAGCCCCCGCACGGCCTACGACGTCCCGGTGCGCTGAGCGCCTACAATGCGCGCTCACCGAACCCACGGATCACGATGAACCTGCCGCTGCACTTTGGATTGCTGGGCACGCTGGAAGCCGGGCTCATTGCCCTGCTGCTGGGCGTGCTGGTGTATGCGTTGTGGCACCGCGTGTGCCGCTGGGCCGGGTGGTCGGATGGGCACGCCATCGGCTGGGCCTGCGTCATCAGCGTAGTGGGCGCGGCCGGCATCGATGCCTGGAACCTGTTCTACATGGGCATGATGCGGCTGGAGTCGCCGCTGTACGCGCGCCTGTTCCTGGCCACCATCCACGATCCGAACGAACTGGGCTCGCGCGTGGTGATTGAAGTGGCCGGTGCGCTCGGTGGTGTTGCACTGGGCTGGCTGATATTCAGTTCCCGCTCAGGCGAAAAAAGCGCCAGCAACTCCTGAGTTTTCGTTCGCATCCGGTTAAATCCGGGCCCATTGAATGATCGTCTTACCAACCACTCACCTGCGCGTAACCGCAGGGGTAACGGAGCGCTGCGCGCGTGTGGTTAAGACCGCGTGCGCAGGCCGGTTGCAGGGCAAGGTCGATTCACAAACGGGGTGTCAGTGTGGGGCCGTGCGGAAAACAACGAGCCGCGCAACATCCCACAAGGAGACCACCCAAATGACTATTCGCAACCGCAAGCCCCTGATCGCCCTGATCGTCGCCGCCGGCAGTGTTCTGGCCATTCCGGCGATGGCCCAGACCGCACAGCAGAGTGCCGCGCAGGCCCAGACCCAGGCCGCGCAGGCCCAGCAGTCGGCGGCACAGGCAGACCAGGCGGCAGATGCGGCCACCGGCGCGGCCGCCCAGGCCTCGGCGCAGGCCGGCGGCGGCGGTGGCGGCCAGACCTGGGCCAGCGTCGATACCGACGGTGACGGCGCCATCAGCAAGACCGAGGCCCAGGTGAACGCCGGCCTTGCCCAAGTGTTCGACCAGGCCGACACCAACAAGGACGGCAAGCTCACCCCGGACGAGTACAAGGCCTACGTTGCCGCCCAGCAGGGCGCCGCAGCCGGTGGCAACGCCTCCCCGGGCCGCTGAGCCAGCCAACAGCCAGCGCGTAACACCTGCGGTAGCAGCCGACCGTTGGTCGGCTGAATTCACCCGGAGCCCGTAACCCAGCAGCAAGCCTGAAACCGCTGGACAACGGTGAATGGCCCGGAAGGGCGGCTTGGGCCGCCCTTCCTTCTTTTTGGCTTGGTATCCTTGCCCGATGATGACCTCCATGCCCGCGCCCACCGGCGCCATCGGTCTGGTCGGTTTTGACGGTGACGACACGCTGTGGAAGAGCGAGGACTATTACCGCAAGGCCGAGCAGGATTACCTCGACATCCTGTCGCGCTACATCGACGTGCACGACACCGCCACCGCGCGCCACCTGCTGGAAGTGCAGCAGCGCAACCTCGGCGTGTTCGGCTACGGCGTCAAGGGCATGACCCTGTCGATGCTGGAAGCGGCCATCGAGATCACTGAAAAGACCATCGCCGCACGCGATCTGCAACTGATCCTGGACATCGGCCACGACACCCTGCGCCACCCGGTCGACATCATCGACGGCGTGCGCGAGTCCGTCGCCGAAATCGCCCGCGATTACCCGGTGGTGCTGATCACCAAGGGCGACCTGTTCCACCAGGAAGCCAAGATCAAGGTCGCCAACCTGCGTGACCTGTTCCCGCGCATCGAAATCGTGTCCGAGAAGGATCCGGAAACCTATGCGCGCGTGCTCGAAGAGTTCGACCTGCCGATGGAGCGTTTCGTCATGGTCGGCAATTCGCTGCGCTCGGATATCGAACCGGTGGTCACCCTGGGTGGCTGGGGCATCCACACCCCGTACGCGGTGACCTGGGCGCATGAAACCCAGCACGGCGTGGCCGCCGATGAGCCGCGCATGGTCGAAGCGGCCACCGCGTTCGAGTGGCCGCAGGCCCTGCGCGCCATCGAAGCCAAGGCCGCGGGCGGCTGAGCCGGTGAAGCGCCTGCGCCTGCTGCTGGTTGCCGTGCTGCTGTGGCTGCCGTTGCTGGCGGCCGCGCAGCAGACCCCGGAAAAGTCCCAGGCCTACCAGATCCACACCGGTGACGCCTGGGTCGATACCCAGCTGCAGGACATCAACCACTACGCCGAGCGCTACCCGGAGAGTTTCCTCGACGAGGTAGCGCGCTACGCCAGTGTTCCGCGCGACTACATCGCCGCGCTGTTCTACACCCATGGCTGGCAGGCAGGCGACATCTACTTCGCCTGCTTCTGGGCCAAGGCCACCGAGCGTTCGTGCCGGGATGCCGTGCAGGCCTGGTCGCGCTTCGTCCCCGACGAAGGCGATGACAAGCGCTGGGCCGAAGTGGTGACCACGATGCCGGTCACCCCCAGCAACACCCACTGGCGCACCCTGCGCCACGCCATCGTGGCCAGCCACGACCACTGGGACCGCCCGGTCACCCTCGACGCCACCCTCAAGCGCCAGCTCGGCGACCGCGCCCAGCGCGACAAAGCCGCAGCAGACGCCGAAACCAAACGCGCCCGCTGATCCGCTGGCCCCTATGCTGCTGTGCACCTCGCCGGGTACAGGGCACCTCGGCGACAATGGGCGATTGCTGTTCCCCCGTGATCCGTTGCCGAGTACGTAATGAGCGCCGACCGTTTCGTTTCACCCGACGATATCCGCAGCCTGTTCGCCCAGGCCATGTCCACCATGTACCGCACCGAAGTGCCGCTGTACGGCACCCTGGTCGACCTGGTGGCCGAGATCAACGATGCCGTGCTCACCGACAACCCGGCGCTGGCCGAGCAGCTCGAGCGCAATGACGAGCGAGGCCGCCTGGCGCAGGAACGCCACGGCGCCATCCGCGTCGGCACCGCCGACGAGCTGGCCACGCTGGGCCGCGTGTTCGCGGTGATGGGCATGCACCCCATCGGCTACTACGACCTCTCCGTGGCCGGCGTGCCGGTGCATTCCACCGCCTTCCGCCCGCGCACCGCGTCCGCGCTGGCCGCCAACCCGTTCCGCGTGTTCACCTCGCTGCTGCGCCTGGAACTGATCGAAGACGAAGCCCTGCGCGACGAATCCGCACGCATCCTCGCGCGCCGCCGCATCTTCACCGATGATGCGCTGGCGCTGATCGACCAGGCCGAACGCGATGGCGGGCTGGACCAGAACGACGCGCGCCGCTTCGTGCTGGCTGCGCTGGAAACCTTCCGCTGGCACAGCGATGCCACCGTCTCGCTGGCCACCTACCACGCCCTGCACGACGCCCACCGGCTGGTGGCCGACGTGGTCAGCTTCCGTGGCCCGCACATCAACCACCTCACCCCGCGCACGCTGGATATCGACGCCGCGCAGGCCGGCATGCTGGCCCGTGGCATCGATGCCAAGGCCGTGGTCGAAGGCCCGCCGCCGCGCCGCTGCCCGATCCTGCTGCGCCAGACCAGCTTCAAGGCGCTGGAGGAAACGGTGAACTTCCCCGATGGCGAAGGCGGCGATGCCGGCACCCACACCGCGCGCTTCGGCGAGATCGAACAGCGCGGCCTGGCCCTCACCCCCAAGGGCCGCGCGCTGTACGACCAGCTGCTGGCCCAGGCGCGCGATGCCGGCGGCGCCGGCAGCACCGGGCAGGATTACCCCACGCGCCTGGCCGCGGCATTCACCGCATTCCCGGACGACCACGACACCCTGCGCCGCGAAGGGCTGGGCTACTACCGCTACGCGTTGACCGACGCCGGTCGCGCCAATCCGGCCGCCGTGGGCGACCTGCCGGCCGAAGCGCTGGTGGCGGCAGGGCTGGCCAGTGCCGACCCCATCGTCTACGAAGATTTCCTGCCGGTCAGTGCCGCGGGTATTTTCCAGTCGAACCTCGGCGGCGAAGAGCAGCGTGCCTATGCCGCGCATGCCAACCGCGATGCGTTCGAGCAGGCGCTGGGCATGAAGGTAGAAGACGAGTTCGTAATCTACGAACGCCTGCAGCAGGAATCGCTCGACCGCCTGCGCGGTTGACCGTTTTATTCTTACCTACAAAAAACGCCGGGAAATCCCGGCGTTTTTTGTTGCAACCACTCAGGCCTTCATCGTGCCCGTGTCCAGCCATCGCTGGTGCCACGACAACGCTTCGGGCAGCAGGTGCGGGGTGTGCTTGCCATAACTGTCGCGGCTCGCCCGCTCGAAATAATCGTTGAGCTGGTCGCGGAAATCCGGGTGCGCACAATTGTCGATCACCACCCGCGCGCGCTTGCGCGGCGGCAACCCGCGCAGATCCGCCAGGCCCTGCTCGGTCACGATCACCGACACATCGTGTTCGGTGTGGTCCACGTGGCTCACCATCGGCACGATCGCCGAAATGATGCCGTTCTTCGCCGTGGATGGGCTCAGGAACGCCGACAGGAACCCGTTGCGCGCGAAGTCACCCGAACCGCCAATGCCGTTCATGATCCGCGTGCCCATCACATGCGTGGAATTGACGTTGCCGTACAGATCCACCTCGATCATGCCGTTCATGCCGATGCAGCCCAGCCGGCGCACCAGTTCCGGGTGGTTCGAAATCTCCTGCGTGCGCATGATGATGCGCTCGCGGTAGAAATCGATGTTCTCCTTGAACGTCTCGTTGGCCTGCGGGCTCAGCGCGAACCCGGTGCACGAGGCATAGCTCAGCACCCCGTCGCGCAGCAGGTCCAGCATGCCGTCCTGGATCACCTCGGTGAACGCGCTCAGGTCGCGGAAGCCGCTCTTGCCCAGGCCCGCCAGCACCGCATTGGGAATGTTGCCCACGCCGCTCTGCAGCGGCAGCAGGTTGGCCGGCAGGCGCCCGCGCGCCACTTCGTGCTGCAGGAACTCGATCAGGTACGCCGCGATCTGCTCGCTGGTCGCATCGATCGGGCTGAACGGGCTGTTGCGGTCCGGGCCGTTGGTGCGCACCACCGCCACGATCTTGTCCGGGTCGCAGCGCAGAGAGGTTTCACCGATGCGGTCGTTGCCGTGAACCAGCGGAATCGGCTTGCGGTGTGGCGGTAGCGCCGTGCCGTAGTAGATGTCGTGCATGCCGTCCACGCCGGCCGGCTGCCATTCGTTGACCTCGACGATCACCTTCTTGGCCAGGTCCAGCCAGGTCTTGTTGTTGCCCACCGAAGTGGAGGGCACCAGCGAGCCGTCTTCGCGGATCGCCGAGACCTCGATCACCGCCGTATCGATCTCGCCATAGAACCCGAACCACACATGCTGGGCCACGTGGCTGAGGTGGATGTCGATGTAGTCCAGCAGGCCGGCGTTGATGCGGTTGCGCGCGTCCGGGTCGCTCTGGAACGGCATGCGCATGGCGATGCCATCGGCCTTGGCCAGCGCGCCATCCAGCTCCGGGGCGGTGGACGCGCCGGTCATCAGGCTGATCTGGAAGGGCAGGTTGTCGGCGTGGAAGGCCTCGATGCGCTGGGCCAGCGCCACCGGCACCGCCTTGGGGTAGCCCGAGCCGGTGAAACCACTCATGGCCACCGTTTCACCCGGCTGGATCAGCGCGGCGGCGGCTTCGGCAGATACAACGCGACCGCGCAGGCGCGCGTCGGCAATGCGATCAACGGACATGACGACTACGTTTTGTGGGGGATTTTCATTATCCGCCATTGGCACCCCCGGCCGGGTGCGACCAAGGTGGAATGGCGTTTACCGGTCATGTGAGGTGCTATTCAGGTAAATGGGGGCTTCTGTACCCACCAGTATTGTTTTGCAGTGCAGCGTGCAACTTGTTCGCGGAGCCTAGAAGATCGCCCTGCATCCCGACGTGGGGGAGGGAGCAGAGCCCGCTGGCAGTTCGCTGCAAGCGGGCTTTTTTACGCCCAAATTTTGGTGAATGGCGTTGATCCTCTACGGATACACGCGAACGGCAGCCACGCAGGGCGTGGCTCTACCCCGGGGCTTCGGCCGGCATCGCGGGGGACACGCATGGCGTGTCTCTACGCGTCGGGGCTGCGTAGCGACACGCCATGCGTGTCCCACGCGCCGGTTCATCGCCCGACCGTCCCCGGCGGCCCCATGCATAATCCCCATATGCCGATTTCCGCCGATGCCGTGCCCGCCGCCCTTGTCCCGCTCGTCGACCGCGCGCTTGCGCGGCTTGCGCTCAGCCTGAACGACTCAGGCAGCTGGCCGCCCCCGGAACCGGTCCTCGCCAAACTCCGCCTGCTCGCCATCACCAGCGACTTCGCGCTCGACACCCTGTGCCGGCAGCCGGCGCTTCTGTCGCAACTGACCCAAAACGACTGCCCGCCGCTGCTCCTCCCGGAACTGGATCCGCAGCAGCCCGCCGACTGGCCCGTACGCCTGCGCCGCTACCGCACCGCCTGCTCCACCCGCCTGATCTGGCGCGACCTCGAAGGCCTGGACGACGTGCCCGCCACCCTGGCCGGCGCCACCCGCCTGGCCGAGGAATGCCTGGCCCTGGCCCTGGCCGCGCTGGAACAGGAATTCGCCACCCGCCACGGCGTGGTCCGTGCTGCCGATGGCAGCGCCCAGCAGCTGGTGGTGTTCGGCCTGGGCAAGCTGGGCGGCGGCGAACTCAACTTCAGTTCGGACGTGGACCTGGTCTACGCCTATCCGCAGGGCGGCGAATCCGATGGCCCGCGCCCGCTCGCCGCCGAGGAATACTTCGCCCGGCTCGGCCAGCGCCTGGCGCGCCTGCTCGACGAAACCACCGTGGACGGCTTCAGCCACCGCGTCGACCTGCGCCTGCGCCCGTTCGGCAGCGCCGGCCGCGTGGCGCTCTCGTTCGCCGGCATGGACCAGTACTTCCAGCGCGAAGGCCGCGACTGGGAACGCTACGCCTGGCTCAAGGCGCGCGCCGTGGCCGGCGACATCGCCGCCGGTGAAGCGTGGCTGCAGACCCTGCGCCCGTTCGTGTACCGCCGCTACCTCGATTTCACCGCGCTCGATGGCCTGCGCGAAATGAAGGCGGCCATCACCGCCGAAGTCTCGCGCCGCGACATGTTCGACGACATCAAGCGCGGCCCCGGCGGCATCCGCGAAATCGAATTCCTGTCGCAGGCCCTGCAGCTCATCCGCGGCGGCCGCGAAGCCAGCCTGCGCGAGCGCCGCCTGCTGCATGCGCTGCCCGCGCTGGTCGCCTGCGGCCAGATGGCACCGGAAGATGGCGCAGACCTGCTGCACGCCTACGGCTTCCTGCGCCGCCTGGAAAACCGCCTGCAGATGCTGCGCGATGCCCAGACCCACGCGCTGCCCACCGACCCCACCGACCGCCTGCGCATCGCCTGTGGCCTGGGCTATGCCGACTGGGACGCGCTGCTGGCCGCACTCGATGTACAGCGCGACCGGGTCAGCACCGAATTTGCCGCACTGCTCGCCCCGCGCGCCGGCCAGGCCGCCCCCGATGCGCTGGCCAATTACTGGCGCGGCCTGCCCGACAGCGGCGATGCCGAGGTACTGGCCAACGCCGGCTTCCACGATCCCAACGGCGCCGACCAGTCACTGCGCGACTTCGCCCAATCACTGGGCGTGAAGTCGCTCAGCGACAACGCCCGCGCACGCCTCGACCGCGTGCTGCCCGCACTGCTGCACGCCGCCACCCGGTCACCGCAGCCCGACGCCGCGCTCAAGCGCGTGCTCGGCCTGCTGCAGGCCATCCTGCGCCGCACCAGTTACCTCGCACTGCTCGACGAACAGCCCAGCGCACTGGCCAGGCTGGTGGACGTGCTCGCCCGCAGCGCGCTGCTGGCCGAACGCATCGCCGCCTACCCGCTGCTGCTGGACGAACTGCTGGACGTGCGCGTGTCCGGCCCCATGCCCGATGCCGCCGCCATGCAGGCCGAGTGCGATGCCGCGCTGGCCGTGGACGACCCCGAAGCCGCGCTGCGCCTGCTCAATGAAACCCGGCTTGCGCTGAGCTTCCGCATGGCCCTGGCCACGCTGGATGGCCGCCAGCGCGCCGTGGACAGCACCCGCCAGCTTGCCCAGCTCGCACAAGCGGTGGTGGTCACCGCACTGGCCATGGCCGATGCGGACATGCGCCGCGCGCACGGTGAAGTGCCGGGCGGCCGTTTCGCCATCATCGGCTACGGCAGCCTGGGCGGGCTGGAACTGGGCTTCGGTTCGGACCTGGACCTGGTGTTCCTGCACGACCACCCGGCCGACCAGGACAGCAGCAACGGCGCCCGCCCGCTCGACCCGGGCCGCTGGTACGCGCGGCTGGCGCAGAAGGTGATGGCGCTGCTGGGTGCGGTCACCGCCGCCGGCCGCCTGTACGACATCGACGTGCGCCTGCGCCCGGATGGCGGCAAGGGCTCGCTGGTGTCCTCGCTGGCCAGTTACACCGAATACCAGCGCGAGCGCGCGTGGACCTGGGAACACCAGGCGCTGGTACGCGCGCGGGGCATTGCCGGTGATGCCAGCCTGTTGGCCGATTTCGAACAGATCCGTGCCACCACGTTGGCGCGCCCGCGCGAGCGCGAGGTGCTGTACGCCGATGTGGTGAAGATGCGCGGCCGCATGCGCACCGAACTGGACCGCAGCGACGCCGCGCGCTGGGATCTCAAGCAGGGCGCCGGTGGCATCGTGGACCTGGAGTTCCTGCTGCAGACCGGCGTGCTGGACAGCGCCGGCACGCACCCGCAGGTGCTGGCGCCGCGCGACACCCCCAGCCTGATCGACCAGCTGGCCGGCATCGCCTGGCTGCCCGGCGGCACGCGCGACGCGCTGCACGAAGCGCACGCCGCGCTGCTCGACGTAGGCTTGGCCTGCACGCTGGACAGAAGGCCGCGCCTGGCGGTCCTGACCCCCGCGTTGGAAGAAGCACAGCGCGTGATCACAGCCGCCTGTGAAGCAGCGGAGCTGCCGTTCGGCGCGTCACCACCGCAATGACGAATCGCCGTACGGTCCGTCACCGGGGTAACGACGAACTACGGTAGATCCACGCCCTGCGTGGATGCCTTTCGCGTTGGCGTTGGATCCCAGCCACGCAGGGCGTGGCTCTACCCTACGCCGTACGCGGCGCCATCTTCCACAGCAACGCGCGGAACGGCGCCAGCAGGAACACACCAATCGCCAGTTTCACCGCCAGGTCGCCCGCGGCCCAGCTCACCCACGGCAAACTCGAGCCGGCAAACGCGATGCTCCAGAAAATCGTCGTATCCAACGTCGCACTGCACGTGGTCGCCACCATCGGCGCGCGCCACCAGTGCCCACGGCGCAGCCGGTCGAACACGGTGATGTCCAGCAGCTGCGCAGCAATGAACGCCAGGCACGACGCCACCGCAATGCGCGGCGTCGCAATCCAGATCGACAACAGCACCGCCAGCGCAAACCCCGCCCACGCCACCCGCCGCGCCGCCGCCGGGCCGAACCGGCGGTTGATCAGGTTGCTCACCAGGAACGCCACCGGGTAGCTGAAAGCGCCCCAGGTCAGCCAATCATTGATCGGGTACTGCACCAGCACGTTCGAGCCCAGCACCACCGCGCCCATGGCCAGCACCGCCAGCAGCAGCGAGCGCAGGGTCAACGGGGCAAACACGATGGCAGGGCGCGCGGTCATGGCGAACCAGAAGGCAGACAGGGAAGCGGCGGATTATCCCGGCTCGGGGCGGCCGCAGCCACCCCGGGCCGGTTCAGTCACCAGCGTTCGCTCAGGTTGCCGGCCGCCGCATCGGTGGTGGGCAGGAACGCCAGCTGCGTGCCCTGGGCATCGGCCACCATCCAGCCGGCGCCGGCCTCGGTGGGCGTGAAGGCCAGCACATCGCCGGCTTTCAGCGCCTGCGCGGGGTTGTCGTCGCGCGCGGGCCACTGCACCACGGCCAGGTCGGCGGGGGCATCGGGGTTCTTCAGCGCCACCTGGTAGGCGCCATCGGCCTGGCGCTCCACCTTCTCCACGGTGAGCGGCGGCAACGGCCCGGCCTTCGCCCCGGCGGCGCCGGCGCCCTTGTCCTTGGCCGCACTGCGTCGCTCCGAACCCTTGGCCGAGCCCTTGAAGCCGGCCGCCGTCAGCCAGATCGGCGCGGTGATCACCGCGATGCTCACATACGCGCTGATCGCCGCGTAGCTCACCGACTGCTGGCTCGGGGTGAAGTTCTGCGCACCGGCCTGCGGTGCTGCAATGGCCACGCTCAGGGCCACCGCCAGGATCGAATAACGCTTCATGCCAACTCCTTCTGCAAAGGGAAAAATGCTTACGGCTTCGGCGCCGCCATCCCGGCCACCGGCACGTGCGCCACGCTCAGTTCCTGCACCAGCGCCTTGCGCTGCTGCAGGAAATCGAACACCGATTCCACCGTCACCACCGAGTAGTCACCGGAAATGCGCTCACTGGCCGGGTGGTCAGTGGTGGCCGCATTGGCCGAGAAGAACCGCGCACCCAAGCGCTTGCCCACGCCAATGTGCAGCGAACTGGGCTGGTACTGCTGTTCCTTCAGCCAAGCCTGCACCTGCGCACGGCGCACCAGCAACGTGCCGTCGCCCGATTGCGCCATTGCCGCCGCCAGCACTTCCAGCACCCACTGGTTGGAGTTCTGGTACTCAACGCTGAAGGGGTAGGCCACCACGCTGTAGCGCGGCTCGTGCAGCGCCTTGGCCTGGATGCCCGGCGCGGTGAGCATGGTCTTCAACGCCGCACGCACCGCAGGCGTGGGAACGCCCACGCGCAGATCGGTATGCGTGCCGGTTTCGCCGATGAAGTTGCTCAGCCCTTCATGGAACAGCGAGGACTCCGGCGACTTGCAGTGGTTCAACAGATGCACCGCGCGCCAGCTGCCATCACTTTCGCGCACGGCGAAGGCGAGGTGGCTGTGGTGCAGGCCGTACCTGCTCAGGTCCTGGCCGCCGCGCGCGATGATCACCACATCCACGTCGTCCAGCGCTTCCAGTGTTTCATCGGCGCGCTGGGCCACATCAAACATCGAAGCCAGCGAAGCCGGGGTAGGGTGGCGCTCCATGCATTCGGGCTGTTGCGATTGCGCGAGCGCCCCAGGCGCGGCCAGCAACAACGCCGCACACAATAGTGCCGGCAGCGCGATGCGCTTCAACGGCGGGTGCTCAGGCAATCCGGGGCAGGGCAGATCCATTGCGTTTCAGTCTCCAGCGGTACGGGGCCGCGCGCGCATCATAGCGGGTCAGGTACCAGCCACGTAGTGACACCCCATGGGTGTCATCGGAGTCCATGGGTGTCATCGCGGTGCCAGACAACCGCCGCCATCACCGGCTCAACTCACGCTCGCAGGATTCGCTAACCGGCGCAGGCTGATCCTCCGGCGGCCACCGCTCCTTCTTCTGCTCATCCGTACGCGGCGGCTGGTTGCGATACGCAGTGAGCTCCTTATGGCAGCTCCACGACACCGCATCCTGCCCGGCAGGCATGCTCGAACACCCCGCCATCAACACAACCATCAACGCCACTACAGCACTGCGCATACGCACGCTCCTTCCCTGGTGAACCCCGAATCTAACGGCATCACCGCCGCATCGGTAGCCACGCGCCCATCGCCGTTAAGCCGGGATACCCAAAGCCTCGCGCACCTGCGCGGCAATCCGCCCGGTCTCGCGCAGCGGCTCGATCGGCCCGGGATAACCCCAATCCAACCAACGCTCCTGCAATCGCCCACGTGCACGCAGCGCCTGCTGGAACTGCACCATCCTTCCCTGCGCCTGCTGTTCCAGCGCCACCGCCACCGGCAGCCGCGTACCGCACGCCTCAGAAAGCAGGTTCACCGAATCGGGCGACACCACGATACGGTCAGCCCAGCCCAGCAGCCCCGCATACGGGTTCACCCCATCGCCGCCATCGCCCCAGATCACCCCGGGCACATCGGCGAATGCGCTACGCAGCGCCCCCACCAGCGCCGGCGGCGTGCGCCGCGAAGTGGTGGCCAGCAGGCTGCCGCCCTCGGCGCGCAGCTGTTCGGCCAACTGCTGGAACACCTTCACCATGTCCGGCTCGTGCCACGGCGCGTGCGCGGTAGGCCCGCCCACCAGCAGCGCGGTGCGCGGGCCGGGCAGGTCGCCGAAGGGCGCAAACGCCGCGCGGCCCACCGTGAGCCAGTCGTCGTCCACCGGGTTCAGGCTGCCCAGCAGGGTGAGTACGTTGCTGCCGCGCAGGGCATCGTGTTCGGGCACCACCAGCAGGTCCCAATGGCGCGTACCCAGCCGGGGATCCAGGATCTGCACCACCTTGCTCCCGCGCCGGCGCAGCTCGCGCAGCGCCCCGGCCGCCTGGCGGCCACAGCCCACCGCCAGCTCGGGCGGTTGCGCAGTCAATGTCGCGAATGCCTCACCAAAGCCGTGGGCCATGCCCGGCAGCCAGCGCGGCGCCACCCATTTCCAGGGCGCGCGCGGTAGCAGCACCAGCGGGCGGTGCACCCCCAGCTTCAATGCCGTGGCCAGGGCCACCGCCTGCCGCACATTGCCGGCACGGCCGTCAGTGATCGTCCAGGGCGGACTCCATCGTTTCACGTATGGCATTAATTCGTTTCAGTCAGGCTGGGTGTTGCAACAGTCGCGACACTCTACACTGCCAGCCTTCGCCGACCGCGCAGTGCCCCGTAAAGGTAGCGCACGGCGTGCGGGATTCCTTCTTCGTCCAACGTGTTTTACCGGAGGCTTCATGTCCAACGTGCTCAACGATGCTGCGCTTGACCAGTTGTTCCGTACCGCCCGTACCCAGAACGCTTTCCTCGACAAGCCGGTCGAAGACAGCCAGCTGAAGGCGCTGTACGAACTGCTGAAGTGGGGCCCCACGGCCGCCAACGGCAGCCCGGCGCGTTTCGTGTTCGTGAAGTCCCCCGAAGCCAAGGCCAAGCTCGCCCCGGCGCTGTCCGAAGGCAACCACGACAAGACCCTGGCCGCCCCGGTTACCGTCATCGTCGCCTTCGACGAAGACTTCCACGAAAAGCTGCCGTACCTGTTCCCGCATACCGACGCCAAGGCATGGTTCGACGGCCCGCGTGAAGGCCGCCACGAATCGGCGTTCCGCAACAGCAGCCTGCAGGGTGCCTACCTGATCCTGGCCGCCCGCGCGCTGGGCCTGGATGCCGGCCCGATGTCCGGTTTCGACCCGGCCAAGGTGGACGAGGCCTTCTTCAAGGGCACCGCCATCAAGTCGAATTTCCTGGTCAATCTGGGTTACGGTGATTCTTCGGGCCTGTTCCCGCGGCTGCCTCGCCTGGCCTTCGACGAAGCTGCCCGCATCGAATAAGCGTTCCCGCCGGACCCTGGCCCGTCCGTGCGGACGGGTTGTTTCCTTACTTTTCCCTTTTTCCCTACGAATTCGAGAGAGAACCGACATGACCGTGACCCGCAAACTGCTCCTGCCGCTGGCCCTGACCCTGGCCATCGCCGCCTGCTCCAAGCCGGCTGAAGAAACCGCTGCCCCGGCCGCCGATGCGACCCCGGCTGCCGCCACCACCCCGGCCGCCGAAACCGCTGCCCCGGCGGCTGCCGCCCCGGCCGCTGAAGCCATCCAGATCGCCTCGGGCACCTACAAGCTCGACCCGAGCCACACCGACGTGCTGGCCCAGTGGAGCCACTTCGGCTTCTCGCACCCCACCGCGCACTTCGGCAGCGCCGAAGGCACCCTGGTGTACGACGCGGCCGACGTGACCAAGTCCACCGTGGAAGTGAAGCTGCCGCTGAGCGGCCTGAACAGCTTCACCGCCAAGTTCGACGAGCACCTGCGCAGCGGCGATTTCTTCGACGCCGCCAAGTTCCCGGCCGCCACCTTCAAGAGCACCAAGGTTGAAGCTGCCGGTACCAACAAGCTGACCGTGACCGGCGACCTGACCATCAAGGACATCACCAAGCCGGTGACCCTGGATGTGACCGTCAACGCCGGCGGCGAGCACCCGATGGCCAAGGTTCCGGCCGCCGGCTTCGACGCCACCACCACCATCAAGCGCAGCGATTTCGGCGTCGGCGCGTACGCCCCGAACGTGAGCGATGAAGTGAACATCCGCATCACCACCGAAGCCACCGGCGAAAAGCCGGCTGCGTAAGCGGTAACGATGTTGAACGCAAAAATCCCGCCGAAAGGCGGGATTTTTGTTTGTGCAATCCGGATTACGCCGTGGCGATCTTCGCCAACCATCCGGTGGCGAAATCCGTTGGCAGCCGGCGTGCCGGGGCGGTCAACCCGCTCTCGCGCAGGAATGCATGCGTGGCCTGCGCGAAATTCTGCCGGGCGATCAACGCCGTCTGCTTCACCGCGCCCTGCTGCTTGCGCAGCTGCACGATCTGCAGGCTCGGCTTACCCGGCAGCGCGTACTTCTGGTAACGGCGCAGCTCATCGGCCACCAGGGTGATATCGGCGTTGGCCTGCACCAGCGCCAGCTGGGCGCGGGCCAGTGGCAGCACCGCCTCGCGCATGGGCACGGTGGCCTGCGGGGCGGTTTCAGCCAGGGTGGCGTCCAGCGTGGCATCGGCGCGCTCCAGGCGCGCGATCAGGTCGGCCAGTGCCGAAAGAGAAGCTGCTTGCATCGAAAGGCACCGGCCCAAAACGCGATTGTCGCATGGCGGGAGGGGGGTCAATCCCCCTCGTGCTCCGGATGCGCCTTCCAATACCTCTTCGAGCGGATCCAGTCCTTCGGCACCCCCAGATGCCCCTCCACGTACTTGCGCATCATCCGCGCCCGGCGCGATTCGGTGGCGATCCAGTAGAACGTATCGCCCTCCGGCTCCTCGAAATCGGTCAGCACGTCCTCCAGCAGGGTGCTGGTGGCCGCATCAAACCCGTTGCGCTCCAGCCACGACACCCGGATGCGTTCATCTTCCGGCAGCTGCTGGCGGTCATCCGCTTCCGGAATCTCGATGTACACATCCGCCCGCGCACCTTCCGGCAGCGTCTCCAGCCAGCGGCCAATGGCCGGCAGCGCCGTCTCATCGCCAAACAGCACATAGGTATCGAAGTCATCGGCGGTGATGTGCGAGCCACGCGGCCCACCCACCGCAATCGCATCGCCGGCCATGGCATTGGCCGCCCAGCGCGAGGCCACGCCATCGCCGTGCATCACGAAGTCGATGGCCAGCTCCTTCGCTTCCAGGTCCCACCAGCGCGGGGTGTAATCGCGGGCGGGCGAGGGCTCCTGGCCTTCCGGGTAGCGCGGGCCTTCCGGGGTCATGGTGGGCACCACGAACTGGCCTTCCGCATTCGGGAAGAACAGCTTCACGTGGTCATCCGGCGAGGGCGACTCAAAGCCCTGCAGCGCCTCACCGCCCACGATCACCCGGCGCATGCACGGGCTGATTTCCTCGGTGCGCAGCACCTGCAGTGGGCGGAACTTCACGGTGTGGCGCACCAACTTGTTTTCATGCAGAGCCATGGCGATGTACCTGTTTCAAAGCCGCCGCAGCGGCGTAGGGGGAAAGACCTGGCTGGCGAAACGCGGGCGGGGTCGAATAAGGGGAAGAACGGTTCAGCGGCCCTGCGCGCGGATCTGAGCCGCAGCCTCACGCAGCGCCTGGGCCACCGCCACCGCGTTGTCGTCCTGCCAACGCGCGTGGTGCAGGCCCAGCGCCTGCTTCAGCTCGCGCATCGCATCGCGCACCACCGGCGGCAGGTTGGCCTTGGCGATCGAGCGCGCGCTGTGGCGCACCCGGTGCAGCGCCGCGTCCACCTCCTCGCGCTGGGCGGCCAGTTCGGCCTGGCCCAGTGCGGTGAGCTGGTAGCGCTTGCGCCCGGCCTCTTCCAGCGCGCTCACCCAGCCGGCGGCCTCGAACTGCGCCAGCACCGGGTAGATCGAGCCCGCGCTGGGCGTGTACACCCGCACGAACATCTCACTGATGCACTGGATCAGCTCATAGCCATGGCGCGGCTGCGCCGCCAGCAGCGACAGCACCAGCAGGCGCAGGTCGCCGCGGCTGAGCGGGCGGGACGTCAGCGGACGGGCAGGGCCATCCAGATCACGGGGAGCGGTCATTTCGATATATCGAATGAAGTGCGCAAACGATATATCGAAAACCCCAGCCGGTGTAGAGCCACGCCCTGCGTGGCTGCGCAACCGTTCAGCAAACCGATGACCCGGAAGGACCGCGCCCAGCCACGCAAGGCGTGGCTCTACACCCGGGCCGGCCACCACAACGCTTCGTCCCCCAGGTAGAACACTCCCCAGGTTCCACGCCCACCATGACAGCGCTAGCCAACGCAGGCCCCCTGAAACCGCCCGTGGAACCCTCTTGAGACAGCACGCCACTGTCGCCCCATGTCCCTAAGACACAACCGAACCACTTCCATACGCACCCGTAGCGAAGTAAGCAAACCCATTGGTGCGCTACACTTTGCGGCTAGAAATCTAAAACAGTCGCGCGCGTGCGTGCGGTCATGGGAGCGCTAATGAACTGGTTGAACGAGGTGCTGAACAACGACCCGAATCCTGTGGAAACCCAGGAATGGATCGAGTCGCTGAAGGCCGTTATTGATGTCGAGGGCCCTGAGCGCGCGCATCAACTGTTGGAAGGCATGGTGGAACTGACCCGTCGTTCGGGTGCTTACCTGCCGTTCTCTCCCACCACCGAGTACGTGAACACCATCGCGCCGACCCTGGAGGCCAAGAGCCCGGGCAACGCCGAACTGGAATGGCGCATTCGTTCCATCATCCGTTGGAACGCCATGGCCACCGTGGTGCGCGCCAACCGCAAGCCGGGCGACCTGGGCGGCCACATCGCCAGCTTCGCTTCCGGTGCCACGCTGTATGACGTGGGCTTCAACCACTTCTGGCGCGCCCCCAGCGACAACCACCCCGGCGACCTGCTCTTCATCCAGGGCCACAGCGCCCCGGGCATCTATGCGCGTTCGTTCCTCGAAGGCCGCATCGACGAGCAGCAGCTGGACAAGTTCCGCATGGAAGTGGACGGCGGTGGTCTTTCCAGCTACCCGCACCCGTGGCTGATGCCCGATTACTGGCAGACCCCCACCGTGTCGATGGGCCTGGGCCCGCTGGCCGCCATCTACCAGGCGCAGTTCCTGCGTTACCTGGAAAACCGTGGCCTGATCGAAAAGAGCGACCGCAAGGTGTGGTGCTTCATCGGCGACGGCGAATCGGACGAACCGGAAACCCTGGGCGCCATCGCGCTGGCCGGCCGTGAAGGCCTGGACAACCTGATCTTCGTGGTGAACTGCAACCTGCAGCGCCTCGATGGCCCGGTGCGCGGCAACGGCAAGATCATCCAGGAACTGGAAGGCGTGTTCCGTGGCGGCGGCTGGAATGTCATCAAGCTGCTGTGGGGCGGTTACTGGGATGCCCTGCTGGCCAAGGACACCAACGGTGTGCTGCGCAAGCTGATGATGGAAACCGTCGACGGCGAATACCAGAACTGCAAGGCCTTCGGCGGCGCGTACACGCGCGAGCATTTCTTCGGCAAGTACCCGGAAACCGCCGCCATGGTGGCCGGTCTTTCCGACGACGACATCTGGCGCCTCAACCGTGGTGGCCACGACCCGCACAAGGTGTACGCCGCCTACCACGAGGCCGTGAACACCAAGGGCATGCCCACCGTGATCCTGGCCAAGACGGTCAAGGGCTACGGCATGGGCAGCGCCGGTGAAGCGCTGAACCCGACCCACCAGACCAAGAAGCTGGACGACGAAGCGGTCAAGCACTTTCGCGACCGCTTCAACATTCCGGTGACCGACGCGCAGCTGGCCGATGGCCAGGTGCCGTTCTACCACCCGGGCCCGGATTCGCCGGAAGTGAAGTACCTGCAGGAGCGTCGCGCCGCACTGGGCGGCTACCTGCCGCAGCGCCGCCGCAAGGCCACCAAGAGCTTCAACGCACCGAAGCTGGAAACCTACGAACGCCTGCTCAAGAGCAGCGGCGAGCGCAGCTATTCCACCACCATGGCCTTCGTGCAGAGCCTGAACATCACCCTGCGCGACAAGGAACTGGGCCCGCACATCGTGCCGATCGTGGCCGACGAAGCCCGTACCTTCGGCATGGAAGGCCTGTTCCGCCAGATCGGCATCTACGCCCCGTTCGGCCAGAAGTACAAGCCGGTCGACGCCGACCAGCTCATGTTCTACCGCGAAGACCAGAGCGGCCAGGTGCTGCAGCAGGGCATCAGCGAGCCGGGCGCCATCAGCTCCTGGATGGCCGCCGGTACCAGCTACTCGGTCTCCAACGTGCCGATGCTGCCGTTCTACATCTACTACAGCATGTTCGGCTTCCAGCGCGTGGGCGACATTGCCTGGCAGGCCGCCGACATGCGTACCCGCGGCTTCCTGCTCGGCGGCACCGCCGGCCGCACCACGCTCAACGGTGAAGGCCTGCAGCACGAAGATGGCCACAGCCACCTGGCCGCTGGCGGCATTCCGAACGTGCGCAGCTATGACCCCACCTTCGGCTTCGAAGTCACGGTCATCCTGCAGCACGGCACCAAGGCCATGATGGAAGACCAGATTGATGAGTACTACTACATCACTCTGATGAACGAAAACTACACCCACCCGGAAATGCCGGAAGGTGCGGCCGAAGGCATCGTCAAGGGCATGTACCTGCTCACCGACGCCGGCAAGCCGAAGAAGGGCGAGCTGCGCGTGCAGCTGATGGGTTCGGGCACCATCCTGCGCGAAGCCATTGAAGCGGCCGCGCTGCTGGAGAAGGACTTCGGCGTTACCGCCGATATCTGGAGCTGCCCCAGCTACAACGAACTGCGCCGCGATGGTTTCGACGCCGAACGTTGGAACCGCCTGCACCCGGAAGACACCCAGCGCAAGGCCTACGTGACCGAGCTGCTGGAAGACCGCCAGGGCCCGGTGATTGCCGCCACCGACTATGTGCGTGCGTATGCGGACCAGATCCGCGCGTTCGTGCCGGCCACCTTCACCGTGCTGGGCACCGATGGCTTCGGCCGTTCGGACACCCGTGCGAACCTGCGTCGCTTCTTCGAAGTTGACCGGTACTACATCGCGCATGCCGCGATTGCGGCACTGGCCAAGGACGGGAAGATGACCGGGAAGGACGTGGCCCGGGCTATCAAGCAGTACAAGATTGATCCTGAGAAGGCTAATCCGGTTGGGGTTTGATAAGTAACTTTGAGGGACGGCAACTGGCCGTCCCTCTTTACATTGGTGATGGGGCAAGGATGCGCGCCGAAGACACTCCAGCTTTGTATCGAACTGCGGACGACCTCGTTGCTAGAGAGTAGCGTCACTTTTTATTGCTCCTACGAAGCAGCTTCCTGCTCCTAATCCTTGGAACTCTCCTGTCACTCGGCGCCGTAGACCATTGGATTGTCGGGCAGCTCTGGGCGATTGTGCTTATGTCCGCACTGGGCCTTTCAGTCGCGCTGTACAAGATGCTGGCAGATCGAACCTAGTAAGAGGGGGTGCCGGTGAACTGAAGAAGGAAGAGGCTGCGATGATTTCGATGCTCCCCAGACTGCAGAGCGAGCTTCTCTTTGAACAACTCGTTGCTGCGCTTCTACCTTCGCTGGTGAACGGCGTTTCGTATGGCGACTGCCAAGGTGTTGCCGGACGGGGATACAGGCAGTACGGAATTGATATCTATTGCCCCAGGGCCCATGTCGCAGTTCAGTGCAAGAATACGGTCTATTTTTTGGTGGATCATGTCGAGCAGGATGTGGCGAAGTCCAAGGGCCTTGACCTGCCCATCAGTCAATTCATTTTTGCTACGTCTGCCGATAACTCCGATGCCAACCACCTGATCACCAGGCGACTTCAGGCTGAAGGGCGTTTCAGCTGCAGGGTGATCTACTGGCCCGAGATCCAGGCGGCCGCTCAGGCGCAGCCGAATATCTTGAGGGACTTCTGGCCTGATCTTTATGGAGCCTTTGCTCGCGCCATCGCAGACCGGGAGAGTGCCCTGCGAGTTAAGGCGGAGGCGCCTTCATATCTAGGGATAGCAGCGTCTCCGCAATTCATTGTCTCACTGGCCCAGCACGATTTCAGTGGCGGACTGACCGATTATCAGTTCAACGAGGTACTGGAGCTTTACCAGGAGCTGGCGCGTGCAAGAGACCGAAAACTTTATAGGGATGGATTCCGAACCGCCGAACCTGCCAGCGGCCTGAGCGACACCCTGCTCCGTGAGCTTGAGCCGTTCATGGCGGTACTTAAGCCGTTTGCACTGGCCATCAGCAACACTCCGAGGCTTCCCAGTCGTCCAGGTGACCACTCCATCATTGACTCGCGCAACGCGTACGTATCATTCGTCGTGCATACGTGGCACAACACCAACCCTCACCTGATGCGTCTGGTCGGCTCATAAACAGCCAAAAACACGTCGCCTCACCAAGGGCGGCAGCGTATTCGCCTGCCTGCAGAGGGGCAATGCGATTTCACGCGAAGGCCGCTGAATTCTTCCCGCCTGTTGCAAGCCGAAAGCCATCACGTAGTCGCCGATATCCGGTGAGTGCGCGGCAACGCCCACGGAGATGACGATGTACTACGTCCTGCTCTTCTCAGGCACATAGGTCATCGGGGCAGAGCGCAGGTCATCGCCTCTGCTTGCGCTGGTATCATCCGGCAAGAGAGCGGAGCTGGAGCAAGCAACGAGCTCAATCTAATTGAAGTGGCATTTTGAAGGGTAGTGATGGCCAGCCAGGCCCTTGCACCAGTCAAGCCAATGCGCTTTAGCTCGGGGGTGAAATGTCGTTCACCTCCGTCGAAGAGGTACTCTCGCCTCATCAAAAGCAGGAGTGGCGTCACTCAACCAGCAAGCGCACTACAGGGAGTTGCAACGTGGCGTTGAACAATAGTGGTGAAATGGTTAGCAGGCTGCCCCCAAAGCCTACAGTGCTCCGTCGGCTGTACCTTCTGTCCGGCAATCGGTGCTGCTATCCCGGCTGCGACAAATGGATGGTCGATGCAGACGGAGACTTCATCGGCGAGGTCTGTCATATCGAGGCGGCAGAGGCGGGCGGACAGAGATTCAACCCGGACCGTACGAATGAGCAGAATAGGGAGATCTCAAACCTGATGCTGATGTGTCGAAACCACCACAAGAAGACCGACAACACCGAGCTCTTCCCGGTCACAAAGCTTGCGGAAATCAAAGAGTTCCATGAGACGAAGTTCATGGATATCGGCGAGAAGATTGCCAGTTCCATCAAAGACTCCACCGATGACAACGTCGTGGTGACCGCATGCAACCTTAATCGCATCAATCGCGTGCTTGGCCTGGAGCTGGACCAATCCGACAAGGAGGATATGGTGCGCGCGTTACGTACGTACGCCGAGCGGCTTGAACTCGTCCCTGAACCAACGCGCAACTTCCTCGGTGCCGTTGCCGCGCGCATGCACAAGGTCATCGATACTGGGGCGGTGTATCAGACGCATGGTACATACAAGATTACCGTTACCGACATCGAGCAGGCACTTGCGCTAAACGGGGGTCAGATTCAAGAGAAGTGCAAGCTTCTCGAGAACTACCGCCTGGGTGGCTTGGACGATACCGGCGATTGGGAGATGCCCTGGGTCGTGAGCATCCTCTCCTTGGACGGCTGGTCGATTTGGACTGATCTTGCGGCGTTCGCGAAAGCCGAGGGGATCGATTTCAGTCTCTTCTGGAAAGACTTGGACTTCTCGTCCCTGGATGAGTGAGTCGCATCACTTTCAGACTTCCACGCCTTTTAGGGGTGGGCGCAAGCCATCTATCACTCCTGTGCACGTGGCACTTAGTGCATCTGCTGTCGCAATGCTCCCGACGCAGATTGCCGCGTTCTTTTCACTTCGAACCGGACGGAATGCGCCTCAATCTGGACCCGCGAATATAGCAACGAGGCCGGAGGCGACGCTGCCGCCTCCATTTCGGGCAGCTCGGCCTGCACCTTCACCATCTGGATCCTCCGCTCAATGTGAGTAAGCTCTGCATCTTTCGCTGCAGCGCCTGGAGAGCGTCCCCACCCCTCAACGGGCTTCGTCATAGCTTGGCCGGCCGCCCGTTGTTCCGCAAGTTCAGCTTACGATCGTAGAAAGGTGAGGATTGTCTCGGTACGCATTCTTTTTGACAGGCTGCCGCTTTGGGTAACCGGAAGGTAGCGACTGGCAGCTGGTAGGTCACGCTCGGATTCGCTTTCCAGGGTCAAGCCTGCCTGGATACCCGCCTTGGCAACGCCTTCAGAGTTGCGGATGAAGGTGTCCTTGAGACAGGAATTGCCCAGGACATAAGTGGCCCTTCCCCCCTTTCGAAGCACCCGAGCTGCCTGGCGCATCATGCGCTCTAAGTCGCCGGCATATCGGATGATCATGCGCTGCTGTTTAGGCTCCAGGCGATCCAGATCGCACATTGCGGCGGCGATAGAGTCAGCGACGGAACACTGGGCGTCGAAACTTCTTTCGGCACCGATGGTGCTCGATCGAATGGTTCTAAGCTCGCCAATGCTATACCCCAGCCACACCAGAGAAAGCCGATGGCCTCGCATGTAGTCAATTGCGTTGAGGTAAGGCGGCGACGTCATTATGTGATCAACGCTGCAATCCAGCAAATCAATTGCCCGCGCGTCGCCCAAAGCAACCTTCACTTGACCGTGCTCGTGGTTGACCGCTTGATTGGCAGTCAGTCGAGTCATCAGCTGTGCGGCCGATCGCTTGAATCCCTCAACAACGTCGTAAGACGATTCCAAGGCAACCCGGTGTGGTCGGCTGTGGGACGTGTCGCGCGCAAGGGAGGCGCACTGCTCTTTCGTCACAATAATGCGACTGAGAGCAACCTGCAGCACATCCAATGCTGAGCGGCGCGATTCTGAGCGGATCGACTTCCGCCTGCGATCGAATGCGGCAGCTATACGTGTCAGGTCGCGTCGCTGTTGATCGCCAAACCAGTAGCGAATGAACTCAAGCGTCTCTTCATCCTGCCATTGGAGTCGTATGCGTCTTAGGTCGATGGAGGCAGCCTCTTCGAGCACTGACAGGAGTTCAGCCTGGCCCGCGCTGGCATCGAAGTGAGATGTCCAGACGCGGCTCATCAGCACCGCAAGTGGATCCATGTCAAAGCCGATGGCGCTATGCCCAAGCGACAAGGCTTGGCGCAGAACGGTGCCTGACCCGGCCATGGGGTCCAGAACAACACTCTTGGCCGGTAGAGACACCAAGGAGTTGAGTGCCAGCTCCGGGGCCATGCGGGCAGGGAACGGGTGGACTGTGCGGGTTTGCATTTAGATGAAGTCCTCAAGCCTGCCGTGGCTGATGGGTATTTTCGCTAATGTCGTCGCTCTGGATGAGAACGGGCGAAGCGTCTCGCATGGTTCGCAGCAGAGAAAGCGCCCGTTCAAGGGTTTGAACCAGATCTTCCAGGGTTTGTGGGCGGCCTGAGATGCTTTCGCCCCCACCGAGAATTTGCATGCAATGCATTGTCACTTCGCCAGGAGGCTCTACCTCCCCCTTCTCGTAGCGCGAGACTACGCCCTGGGATTTCCCAAGTTTTTCAGCGAAATGCTTTTGCTTAAGTCCCAGCTTCTGCCGAGCCTTGCCCACCAGCTCCGCCGTTAATGGATGTTTGACAGCTTGCATAAGTTGCATGATATGCATACGGAGACTAGTATGCAAGCGGGTGAAATTCGCCTACGATCAGCCCATAGGGGAAAGCGCTATGGATAGGCAGTTCGTGGACATCACGGATGTGAGGCAACTTTGGAACAAGCCTCTACTTAATGCTCCGACGGATCATGAGTGGGATAGCCACGCATCCAAAGAGTCGCGCATGCATCGGATACATCCGTATCCGGCCAAGTTCCCTGCTTTCCTGGCGGAGCGCGGGATAGGCTACGCTTTGGATGCAGGCATTCGGGTTAGGACCGTGGGGGATATTTTCTGCGGCTGTGGAACTGTGGCCCATGAGGCGCGACGTTTAGGGCTGGGCTTTTGGGGTTGCGACATCAACCCGGTTGCCACCTTGATCGCGCGCACGAAGAGTGCCGATCTCTGCCCAGACGAGTTCCGCGACACCCTTGATAGGGTAATGCGTCGTGCCCGCTGGTCCAAGGGCGACATCCAGCTGGCTGCTCCCGCGCGCGAGCGCCTCAACCGCTGGTTCCTGCCGCAGCAGTTTGCCGACCTCTCCAGGATTCTGAACGCCATCAGGCACGTTATTCCGGAGCCTACGGCGCTGCATGAGGCCTATCTATGCACGTTCTCCGCGATCCTCAAACCCTGCTCCCAATGGCAGCAGAGGGCGATTAAGCCCACCATGGACAATGGGAAGCTGCCTCCTGAGGTCTTTGCGACCTTCCTGAAGCACGCGAACAGCGTAGCCCAGGCCATACAAGACGCTGGAGATCTTTCCTGCAGCCCGGCGGCAGTGATTGAGCTAGGCAACGCGCTGAGCGTTGGCCTGCCCAAGCGAGGTGTGGACCTCTTGGTTTCCAGTCCTCCGTATGTGACCTCGTACGAATACGCCGATCTCCACCAGCTCTCCTCGCTGTTCCTTGGGTATGCCGACGACCACCGCAAGCTCCGCGATGGGTCAATCGGAAGTACGCAGCACGACTTTCGTCTGGCGAAGGGTATCCGCGAACTCAATCGGACAGCTACACGCACCGTCTTTTCCCTCTACGAGCAGGACAGGCGCGCGGCGCAATCCGTGGCGAATTACTTCATCGACATGCAGGCGATTGCCTCCAGGGCAATGCGCATCGTCCGACCGGGTGGCGTGGCGATGTTTGTCATTGGTAATACCAAATATCGCGGAATCGATGTGGACAACGCCAGCCACCTCACCGAATCATTGCTCTCAGCCGGGTTCAAGATAGTGAGAGCAAAGAAGCGAACGATATCCAACAAGGCGGCCACGCCGTATAGGACACCGACCGGTAAGTTCAGT